>NZ_BONC01000012.1 GCF_016862515.1 Asanoa iriomotensis | reverse complement strand
TGGTCGACGACGACGCGGCCGAACGCGTGGTCGCCTGGGCCCGGGAGGCGGCGGCGGCCGGCGCCACCATCACCGCCGGCGGCCGGCGCGACGGGGCGACCGTGTTCCCGACCGTCGTGGCGCAGCCGCCCGCCGACTCGCGGCTGGTCCGCGACGAGGTGTTCGGTGCGGCCGTGAGCGTGCTGCCCTACGACGAGTTCGACGACGTGATCGCGGTGTGCAACGACAGCCGCTACGGCCTGCAGGCGGGCCTGTTCACGCACGACGTCCGCAGGATCGTGACGGCCTGGCGCGAGCTGGAGGTCGGCGGCCTGGTGGTCAACGGTTCGTCCAACTTCCGGCTCGACCACGTTCCCTTCGGCGGGGTCAAGGACTCCGGGTTCGGGCGCGAGTCGCCCCGCTGGATGATCGACGACTACACCGTCGTCCGGACGCTCCTCCTGCGCGGCATGTCCCTGTTCGGCGACCAGGAAGGCACCTCATGAGCCTCGACCAGCTCGCGGGCGCTTCGACGCGGCACGACGAGGTGACCGCGGCGGAAGCGATGGTCGCGCAACTCGAGTCGTACGGCGTCGAGGTCGTTTTCGGCCTCTGTGGACACACGAACATCGCGCTGCTGGACGCCATCGGCCGCAGCGGGATCCGGTTCGTGATCGCCCGGCACGAGCAGGCGGCGGCGCACGCGGCCGACGGCTACGCCCGCGCGACCGGCCGGCCGGGCGTGCTGCTGGTCCACGTCGGGCCCGGCATGACCAACGCGGTCACCGGCGTCCTCACCGCCGCCATGGACTCCGTCCCGCTGGTCGTCATCTCCGGCGACATCCCGTCCTACTACCACGGACGGCACCCGCACCAGGAGGTCAACCTCCACTCCGACGCCGACCAGACCGCGATCTACCGGCCGTTCGTCAAGCGGGCGTGGCAGGTCCACCACGCCGCCGACCTCGCGCGCTACACCGAGCGTGCCTTCTGGACCGCGACCGCCGGGCGTCCGGGCGCGGTCCTGCTCAGCGTGCCGATGGACCACTTCTCCCGGCCGGTGCCGGGCGACACCGCCGCCGCGTACCCGCTGGCCGTGCCGGAACGCCCTGGCCTGCCCGCGGACGTCGCCGCGCGCATCGCCGACCTGCTCGTCGACGCGCAGCGGCCGCTGGTCTACCTGGGCGGCGGTCTGCGCCGCGGGCCCGGGCTCGACGCCCTGCGGCGGCTCGCGGAGCACCTCGACATCCCGGTGGCACACTCCCTGATGGCCAAGGGCACGCTGCCCGACAGCCATCCGCTGCTGCTCGGCATGCCCGGCTTCTGGGGTCTGGAGCTGACCAACCGATACACCCGCGAGGCCGACGTCGTGCTGGCGCTGGCCACCCGCTTCGCGGAGACCGACGCCAGCTCCTGGGACCGGCGCTACACCTGGCAGTTCCCGCCGGCCCGGCTCGTCCAGATCGACATCGATCCGGCCGAGATCGGCCGCAACTTCCCCGTGACGATCGGCGCGGTCGCCGACGTCTCGGACGCCGCCCAGGCGATCGAACGCGCCGTCAAAGACCGGCAGCCCACCGGGAAACAGCGGCCCGGCCTGCGCGACACCATCACCGCCACCCGCCACACCCTGTTCACCGAGAGCCGGGAAAGGGGTACGAGCGAACAGTTCCCGCTGCGCCCCGAGCGCATCCTGACCGACCTGCGCGCGATCCTCCCGCCGGACGCCATCCTGGTCACCGACGTCGGATGGAACAAGAACGGCGTCGCGCAGTGCTACGAGCTGCCCGACGACGGGCGGTTCATCACACCGGGCGGCGCGTCGACGATGGGCTTCGGCCCTGCCGCCGCGGTGGGCGTGCAGGTCGCCCAACCCGACCGGACCGTGGTCGCGCTGATCGGCGACGGCGGCATGGGCGCCCAGCTGCCGGCCGTGCCGATGGCGGTCGAGCAGAACGCCCCGGTCCTGTTCGTCGTCATGAACAACCGGTCGCACGGCACCATCTCCGACCTCCAGGCGGCCAACTTCGGGCGCAGCTTCGGCTGTGACTTCCTCGGCCCCGACGGCGCGCCGTACAGCCCCGACTTCGCCGCCTACGGCCGGGCCTGCGGCGCCGACGGCTACTCCGTCGACAGCGCCGCCAGCTTCGGTGCGGCGCTGCGCGCCGCGCTGGCCGCCCGCCGCCCGGCGGTGCTGGACGTCCCCATGGTCAACGAGCCGGTGCCGACCCCCGGGCACTGGAACATCAAGGACATCTACCAGGGCGTATTCGAATAGACGCCATCGCGCGGACAGGAAGAGGTGCACCTATGGCACACGTCGACCGCAGAACCGTGCTCAAAGCCGCCGCGGCCACCACAGTGGGCGCGGCCGCCGCCCCCGCCGTCGCCACACCGGCCGCGGCGCACCGCCCGCCCGGCGCCGCCGCGCTCGCGCGCTTCGACACACCGGGCGACGAGGACTTCCCGAAGGTCGGCGGCAACCTCGGCAACCAGAACTACACCTCGCTCGACGGCATCCACCGCGGCAACGTCCGCCGCTTGCGGGGCGCCTGGGTCAACCGCATCGAGGGCGGCCTGACCACGGGCAACAGCCAGAGCACGGCGGTCGCGGTCGACGGCGTCCTCTACATCGAGTCCGCGCTCGGCAACGTCGTCGCCGTCGACGGGGTCACGGGACGGACCAAATGGCGCTACGACCAGGTCCGCGGGAGCCTCACCCGGCGCGGTGTCGCCGTCGGCGGCGGCTTTGTGTTCACGAAGTCCAACGAGAACTACGTCATCGCCCTGCACCAGGAAACCGGCCAGGTCGCCTGGGAGCGCCAGGTCGAGGGGTTCGGCAACATCGAGAAGGTCGCCGTCGTCTACCACGACGGTCTGCTGTTCTGCGGCACCAACGACGGCCCGCGCGGCGCCGCCCTCGCGCTCGACGCGCGCAACGGGGACGTGCGGTGGCATTTCTGGGGCACTCCCGGCCCAGGGGAGTTCGGCAACGACACCTGGGAAGGCGAGTCCTGGATGGACGGTGGAGCCACGCCGTGGATCCACCCGGCCGTCGACCCCGAGCTCGGACTGACCTACTGGACCTTCGGCAACGCACGGGGCAACAACTCGTCGCAGGACGGCTCGGCCCGGGGCGGGCAGAACCTGTTCGCCAACTCGATCGTCGCCCTGGACCTGCGTACCGGAGCACGTCGTTGGCATTTCCAGTCCATCCACCACGACATCTGGGACATGGACAACGTGATGGCGCCGGTGCTCGCCGACGTCCGGATCCGCGGGCGCATGCGGAAGGTCGTCGTCTACGGCAGCAAGTCCGGCATGTTCTTCGTCCTCGACCGGACCGACGGCACCGCGCCGCTCGGCGTCGTCGAGCGGCCCGTGCCGCAGGAGCCCCGGCAGAAGACCTGGCCGACGCAGCCGTTCCCGGTGCAGGGCGGGTGGACCGAGCAGCGGGTCGTCGACCAGCCGTTGGGCACCTCGGTGCCGGGCGACCCCAACCGGGCGGTGCCCAACTACGTCCAAGGGTCGCTCTACGACCCGCACTGGGACGTGCCGATCCTGTCGATCCCGGGACACGGCGGCGGTGCCGACTGGTCGCACATGTCGTTCAGCCACCGCACCGGGCTGATCTACACCGGTTTCGGGTACGTCGCGGCCGCGCACTCGCTGACGGAAAGCAGCAACGGCCTGCGGCCGCCGGGGGAGTACCAGACCGGCGCCATCGTGGGCGTCGACGTCAGCACCAACCGGGTGGGCTGGAAGCGGCGCATGCCGTACTCGCTGGCGCACGGCAACGGGATCCTCACCACCGCCAGCGACCTGCTGTTCATCGGTCAGCCTGACGGCAACCTGCTGGCGCTGGACGCGCGCACAAGCCGGGAGCTGTGGCGCTTCCAGACCGGCGCGGCGATCAGCTCCAGCCCGATCATGTATCGCGTCGGCCGCAAGCAGTACCTCGCTGTCTACGCCGGTGGGACCAGCATCCCGTACGGCAACTCGGCGCCGCGCGGCGACTTCCTCTGGGCGTTCGAGATCGACGGCGACGTCGGCCCAGCACCCACCCCGCCGCCGCCCGTGATCCGCCGGCCGGTCTCGGGCGGCGCGGTCGAGGGCGCCGCGGTCGCCGACACCGTGGTGATCGGCCGCACCTACAGCGCGAGCGGCAGCGTCAGCGGCACCGAGTCGTTCGGCGTGAGCAGCATGGCTCCCACCCACCTGCGGGTGCCGGTCGGCACCACCGTGACGTTCGTCAACCATGCGGGCAACGCCGGCGAGCGCGGTGTGACGCAGTTCTTCGAGGGTCTGTTCGACGTGCGCCTGGCACCAGGGCAGTCGTTCGCCTACACGTTCACCCGGGAAGGCGAGTATTTCTTCAACGACCCCGGCAGCCCACGGTCCACCGGAAAAATCGAAGTTTACCGGTGACCGACCGGCTGTTCATCCTCAATGGACCCAACCTCGACATGCTCGGTCGCCGCGAGCCGCACGTCTACGGCCAGGTCACCCTGGCCGAGATCGAGAAACGCTGCCGCCTGCTGGCGTTGGAGCTCCGCTTCGAGGTGTTCTTCGGCCAGTCCAATCACGAGGGTCAGGTGGTCGACTGGCTGCACGAGGCGCACGACGATGCGGCGGCGGTGCTGATCAACCCGGCCGGCCTGTCGACCCGCTCGGTAGCCGTGCTCGACGCGCTCAAAGTGATCGCGCAACCGGTGGTGGAGGTCCACCTGAGCAACGTCTTCGCCCGGGAGCCGATCTACCACAGCGACCTGGTGACGGCCCGCGCCGCCGACGCGTTCGTCGCGGGCTTCGGCGCCGCCGGCTACGAACTGGGCATGCACGGCGTGCGGGTGCTCCGCGAGGGCGCGGCGCCATCGCGCGCAACCACCTCCGCCCCCTGAGCACGATCCCCGGCGTGGAGGTAGCCGCGGGCGCCGACCTCGACGTGGCCAGAGCCGCCGGCTTCGCCCGCGCGCACCGTCCCGCACGGGGGTCTGGGTGGACGTCTAAGCCGCCAGGTAGCGGACGATCATGTCGCCGCACATCGCCCGGTAGTGGTCGGTGCGGGCCGGATCGACCAGGTCGCGGCCGAAGATGGTGCCGAAGGTGTGGCGGTTGGCGACCCGGAAGACACAGAACGCGCTGATCATCATGTGTACGTCGATCGCGTCGGCGTCGGACCGGAACAGCCCCTCCTGCCGGCCGCGGCGCAGGATGTCCTCGAGCAGCGCCACGATCGGTCCGCCGAGGTCGACCATCTCGACCAGTTCCTTGACGTGCTCGGCGTGGTGGATGTTCTCGATGCTGACGAGCCGGATGAACTCCGGATGCGCACCGTGGTGGTCGAAGGTGACCTCCGCGATCCGGCGCACCGCGGCGACCGGGTCGAGGTCGTCGAGCTCCACCTGACGCTCGGCGGCCCTGATCCGCGCGTAGGCCCGTTCGAGCACCGCGATGTAGAGCTGCTTCTTGCCGCCGAAGTGGTAGTAGATCATGCGCTTCGTGGTGCGGGTCAACGCCGCGATCTCGTCGACCCGGGAACCGTCGTACCCGTTGGCCGCGAACTCGGCCGTGGCGACGTCGAGGATCTCCGCGCGGGTGCGGGCGCTGTCGCGTACCCGCTCCGGTGTGTCCACGGTCCGCGGTCCTGCCATCGCATCCTCCGGGCTCGGCTCTTGACTTCGGGTTGTCGAGGGTGGCTAACTAACGTACCAGTTCGTATAACTAGCGCCGACCGCACGCGGGGAGGTGACCCGTGGTGGGCGAACCGGGATCAGCGACCGTCGCTGAACGGGTGCGCGAACCCGCGCTCGGACAGCTCCCGGGCGATCTGCTTGAGGTCCGCGGCGAACTCGGCCACCCGCTCCTCGGTGAAGCGGATCGTCGGCCCGCTCAACCCGAGCGCCGCGATGACGCTGCCGGACTGGCCGAGGATCGGCGCCGCGACGGCGGACAGGCCGTCCTCGCGTTCGCCGTGGCTCTCGGCATAACCCCGCACGGTCGCCTCGTCGATCCATTCCCGCAGCCGCTTGACGTGGCTCGGGCCGTAGGGCGAGCTCTTGGCGATGCGATCGAGCAGGGCGGGGGAGGCGTCGCGCAGCAGGACCTTGGCCGACGCGCCGGCCCACATCGGCAGCTCGTCACCGACGTGGACGACGTGCCGCAGCGGTTGCGGTCCCTCTTGTTGGGCGATGCAGACCCGGTAGATGTCGCGCGCGACGTAGACGTTGACCGTCTCGCGCCGGCGCGCCGCCAGCTCGCGCATCACCCGTTGGGTGTCAGGGGGCAGCTCCCAGCTGCGCTGTGCCAGGTGTGCCCAGCGCCAGAGCCCGGGCCCGGCCATGTAGCCGCTGGGCGTGGCCCAGAGCAGTCCACTCTGCTCCAGCGTCGAGACCATCCGCAGCACGGTCGTCTTCGCCAGACCGGTGGCGTCCACGATCTCCCGGATCGAGATGGCGGGCCGGTCGGGAGTGAGCAGGCCGAGGATGTCCAGCGCGCGTTGCACGCTGCGGACACCTTGTTGGTCAGCGGCCTCCACCAGGACACACCCTCCTCGCGCTCCGCGCCATGGTACCGACCGCACCGGAGAGCGGTGCACCGGCGGCGCACCGTACGGTGCCGCCGTTTTCACGCATGCGTAACGGTCAGGACTCAATGCCTTGCCAGCGGCGGGGTCGCCACGTAGGTTACAGGCCAGTCCACGAGATGGTTCAATTGGTCCGTCTGGTGGTCCTCCAGCTTCTTCGCATCAGGGCGTCCGCCGGACCGACCGACCCCTGCCCCTGCCCGGTCCACGGCGCGCACCATCCCTATTGGAGAGTGAGGCCGTCGTGAGCACGCACCGATCGAAGGAAAGCCGGTGACGGGCGAGCCCGTGCCGGTCACGTCGGATCCGCCCGCCGCCGGCACCGAGCCCGCGCGGCGCCGGGAGCCGGCGGCGCTGCGGGCCTGGGCGTCGGTGGAGCTGGCCATCGCCTGCGCGGCGCTGGTCCTCATCTTCGTCAGCGTGCTGTGGCAGGTCGTCAGCCGGTTCGTGCCCGCGCTCAACTGGCCCGGGGTGAGTGAGCTCGCGGGCTACTCGCTGATCGCCCTCACGTTCATCATGGTCGGCTACCTGATCGGCAACAACGGCCACATCACCATCCAGATCATCGACTACGTCGCCAAGGGCCGGGCGCTCGTCGTGGTCCGGGCGGTGTCCGCGGTGTGTACGGCGGTGATCTGCGCCCTGCTCGTCTGGGAGGCCTACGCGCTGATCCGGGCCTTTCCCTCCCGCCGGACCGCCGCGCTCGGCATCCCCATCTGGATCCTGTACACGTTCCCGCTTCTCGGGTTCGCCTCGGGGGCCGTGCGCGCCGTCGTCCGGATCTTCTACGCCAACCGGGACGACGTGGTGTTCGACGCGGCGGAGGCACGATGATCCTCGAGCTCTGGATGGTCGGCGTCGTGATCGCCCTCCTCCTGCTGATCCGGGTGCCGGTCGGCCTCGCGTTCCTCGGGCCCAGCCTGTGGTGGGCGCTGGCCGACGGCACGTCCAGCGGCTTCGCGCTCAAGACGACCTTCGACGGGCTCAACAGCTTCCCGCTGCTCGCGGTGCCGCTGTTCATCCTCGTCGGGGTGATGGCCAACCGGCTGGGCATCGCCGACCGGCTCTACGAGTTCTGCCTCGCCGCGCTCGGCCGGGTGCGCGGCAACCTCGCCTACGTCAACGTCGGTTCCGCGGTCGGCTTCTCGTGGATGAGCGGCTCCGCGCTCGCCGATGTGGCCGGGCTGGGCAAGATGCAGATCCCGCAGATGGTCAAGGCCGGCTACCCGTTCAGCTTCGCGGCCGGCCTGACCGCCTCGTCGTCGCTCATCAGCCCGGTGATGCCGCCCAGCATCCCCGCGGTGATCTACGCCGCCACGGCGACGGTGTCCACGGGCGCGCTGTTCGCCGCCTCGGTCGTGCCCGCGTTCATCATGGCGGCCGGACTCTGCGCGTACATCTTCATCTGGACCGCACGCCGCCGCGACCTGTCCACCGTGCCCTTCGACCGCCGCCGCTTCGTGCGGGCCGCGATCGGCGCCATCGGCCCGGGCCTGACGCCGGTCATCCTCCTCGGCGGCATCCTGTCCGGCACGTTCACGCCGACCGAGGCCGCGTCCGTCGCCGTCCTGTTCATGCTGGTCCTCGGGGTGTTCTACCGCTCCCTCAACGTGCGGGTGCTGTTGCAGTCCCTGCGGGAGACCGCGGTCATCACCGGCGGCATCGCACTCATCCTTGGCGCGGCGGCGCTGCTGGGCCTCATCCTGACCCGCGCGCACGTGTCGCGGGACGTGGCCGAGTTCCTCACCTCGGTCTCCGACAGCCCCGTCGTGTTCATGATCCTGGTGAACCTCATCCTGCTCGTGCTCGGCGCCCTGATCGACGCCACCGCGATCATCCTGGTCACGGTGCCGGTGCTGCTGCCGATCGCCACCGACCTGGGCGTCGACCCGATCTACTTCGGCGTCGTGATGATCATCAACCTGATGATCGGTCTGCTGACCCCGCCGGTCGGCAGCGTCCTCTACATCACCAGTTCCGTGACCGGCCGCCCGGTGGACCAGGTCTTCCGCGGCGTCGCACCGTTCCTGATCCCGTTGGTCGCGGTCCTCGTCCTGATCACCGCGTTCCCCGACCTCGCCCTGTGGCTGCCCGGGCTGCTCGGTTTCTGACCCGGGCGCTGTCCTGACAAGAGAGGTAGACCCATGCATCGACGCTTCGTCGGCTGGCGCCGGATCGCCGCGGCGCTCGCCCTCGCTCTGCCCAGCGCGCTGGCCGCCGGGTGCACGACCCAGAACAACACCGCACCGACGGCCGGCGAGAACCCCCAGCTCACGATCAAGATCGGCAGCTCGCAACCCGAGAGCCAACCGAACTTCTACTGTGGAATGCAGCTGCTCAAGGAACGGGTCGAGGGACAGAACCTGAACCTGACGCTCGACCTGTTCCCCAACAGCCAACTCGGGCCCGACGCCGAGCGCTTCGCCGGCGTCCAGGCCGGCGACATCGACATCGACCTGCAGGGTGGCTCGGCGATGTCCACCGCCTTCCCGAAGATCGGTGTGCTCGACGCCGCCTACGCGTTCGACGACATCGACCACTTCTTCAAGTGGGTCGACTCCAACGGCAAGGACTTCTTCACCGAGTTCAACGCCGCCACCGACACGACCATCGTCGACGCCTGGTACTTCGGGATGCGGACGTTCACCACAACGGCGCCCATCCGCAAGCCGGAGGACCTCGCCCGCCTCAAGATCCGATTCCCGAACACGCCGCAGTTCCTGGCCAACGCCAAGGCCCTCGGGGCCAACGCCGTGGCCATCGCGCTCGAGGAGCTCTATCTCGCACTGCAGCAGGGTGTCGCCCAGGGTCAGGAGAACCCGGTCGTGGCGACGCACGCCCAGAAGTTCGACGAGATCCTGAAGGTGGCCAGCCTGACCAACCACCAGGTGGGCACGCACTACGTCGTCGTCTCCGACAAGACCCTCGACAAGATGAGCCAGGCCCAGAAGGACGCCCTCTTCAAGGCGATCCACGACATCCGTGCCGAGAACCGCAAGTGCGTCGACGACGAGACCGAGAAGGTGATCGACGGCTGGCGGGGCGACAAGAGCCGGACCGTCGTGGAGATCGACCAGGTCGACCGGGCGGCGTTCATCGCCAAGGCCGAGGCCTACTTCAACACCTACTACAAGGGCGCCGACCTCGAGCTCTACAAGAGCATCCGGGCGACCGCGGCCTGACCGGTCAATCGATGGAGGGCCGGCGGCGACGCCGGCCCTCCGTCTCACAGGAGGTAGCGTGACGTCCGTCCTGATCGGACTCGTCGGTGACGGCATCCAGCAGTCGCACGCTCCACTGCTGCACCAGCGTGAGGGCGACCGGCAGGGCATCCGCCTGCTGTACGCCACGATCGACAGCCGGCAGCGGGGCCTGACCGCCGACGACCTCCCGGAACTGCTCCGGTGGGCACGCACGCTCGGCTACCGCGGGCTCAACGTCACCCACCCGTTCAAGCAGGCGGTCGCCGAGCACCTCGACGAGCTGTGCGGCGACGCGGCGGTGCTCGGCGCCGTCAACACCGTGGTCTTCGACGGCGACGGGAGCCGCGGCTACAACACCGACGCCTCGGGGTTCCGCCTCAGCTTCGCCCGCTCGTTCCCGGACGCCGCCCGGCGCCGCGTCGTCCAACTCGGCGCGGGCGGTGCCGGCGCGGCCGTCGCCCACGCGCTGCTGGCCCTCGGGATCGGGCGGTTGACGCTCGTCGACACCGACGCGACCCGCACCGGTCCGCTCGTCGACACGCTGGCCCGCGAGTTCGGCGCCGACCGCGTCACCGCGTCCACCCACGACCGTCTGCCGGGCCTGTTGGCCGAGGCGGACGGGCTGGTCAACGCCACCCCGGTCGGGATGGCGCACAACCCCGGCTCGCCCGTGCCCGAGACCGACCTGCGCGCCGACCTGTGGGTGGCCGACATCGTCTACCGGCCGATCGAAACGGCCCTGCTGCGTGCCGCGCGGGCGGTCGGCGCGCCGACCCTGCACGGTGGTGGCATGAACGCCTTCCAGGCCGTCGCCGCGTTCGAACTGTTCACCGGCCGACCCGCCGACCCGGAGGCGATGCTCGCCCACTCCGCCGAGCTCCTCGCCTCCGGCCGCTGAGCGGACCCTAGGCGGCCGCCGGCGCCTCGTGCGGGATGTCGAGGTAGTCGCGGGCCGCCGTGATGGCCAGCCGGGCGTGCTCGGTGGCACCCACCTGGGCGACCAGCGTCGCGCGCGGGATCTCCAGCGCGAACGGCAGCCCGCGCGGCAACGCGTCGAGGATGCCGCGGACGTCGATCCCACCCTCGCCGGGGAACAGTCGTTCGAACCGCGCCGTGTGGATCAGCTCCTCGTTGGTCGTCGGCACGCCGGGCGGCGCGTCGCAGACGTGCACGAAATGAAACCAGTGCGCGGGTAGCGCACGCAGGTCGGCGACGCTCGATCCGGATCGGGCGAAGTGCAGCAGGTCGACGAGCAACCCCGCGTTGGGCTGCTCGGCTCCCCGGAGCACCCGTGCCGCCTCGCGCAGGTCCGGCGTCTCGGTCCACGACGGGAACTCCAGGTCGACGGTGAGCCCGAGCGGCCGTGCCAGCTCGCACAACCGCGCGAACCGGTCGACCTTGCGCGCCCGGTCGGGGTCGGGCAGCTGGGCGATGACGTGCCTGGCGCCCAGCTCGGCGCCGGTCTCGAGGAACCGCTCGAAGTCCCGCGGATCCTCGTCGGGGCTGATCCGGGCGAGCTCGACGTCGAGGACCTCGATGCCGGTGGCGGCCAGGCGAGCTCTGGTGGACCGCATCAACGCCGGGTCCGTCGCGAGTGGATAGTGGGGCTCCTGCGGCGTGACCCGGGTCAGCCGCAGGCCCACGTAGCGGTAGCCGGCCGCGGCGGCCGCGTCGACCAGCTCGGGCGGCGAGAGGCTCAGCGCGGTCAGGTGAGCCAGCGAGTAGTCGTGCCGCCGCCGGTCGCGCTCCGGAGCGTCCCGTAGGCCACGCAGCCGGCGCTCGCGGTGCGCCGCCATCCGCACCGGGGCACTCGTAGGGTCACCGTGACCCCGGTAGCCGTCGACGCGTTGCACCACGGCGAAGAAGAGCCGGGAGCCGAGCATCTCCGTGTAGAAATGCAGATAGCCGCCGGTCTCGTCCCGGTCGTAGAGGATCGAGTGCGCACGCAGGGCGGCGAGCAGGTCGGGCGGCAGGTCGAGCCGGGCGTCGAGGTCGGCGTAGTAGTTGTCGGGGATCGTCAGCACCGGCGCACCGAGCGCGCGCATCGCGCGGGCACTGGCGACCGCGTCGTCGGTGCGGAACGCGATGTGCTGCGGGCTCGGTGTCGCGGGCGCCCAGTCGCCGCGGCGCAGCGGCGCGGTGTTCAGCGCGATCGTGACCAGGCCGGCCGGGTCGCGGGCGGCGCGACCGCGGATGAGCCCGAACGGCGCCGCGATCTCGGTCGACTCGTCGGCCCGCAAGCCCAGCACCGCCCGGTAGAACAACGTCGTCTCGTCGAAGTCGTCGACCGAGTCGGTCAGCGAGACGTGGTCCGTGGCCGTGATCCGCCCGTCGCCGGGGGCGGTGTGGCCGGTCGGCACGAAGTCCGCGAGCCAGTCGTGACCATCGGTGCCGACGAGGAAGACCGCGATGCCGTCGGGCGCTGCCACGGAGACGAGCTCGGCCTCCTCGGGCTGCCGGAGCCGGGGCAGCACAGGGGCGAGCAGCCGTTCGGCGCGGCGGGCGGACCGCGCCGGGTCGGCGCTCTCCAGGCCCAGCGCGCAGATCGTCGCCGTGCCGGGCGCGACTCTGCTGTGTGGAGCGAAGTTCAGCAGGACCCTGGCCGCGCCCTGCTCCCACAGCTCCACCGGCTTCGAGCGATGCTGCCCCGTGTGGGCGAACCCGAGCGCGGTCAGCGCGCCCGCGACCGAGGGCCCCGACCGTTCGTCGACCGCGAGCTCGGTGAAGACGTGGCCACCGAGAGCGGGTGCCGGCGGAAGACCGTCGGGCCGGACCGCCGGCGCCGCCGAGCCGCCGACCGCCTCCTGGAGCGCGAGTAGTGAGCGCATGCCGTCGATGGCGGCGTGGCGCGGATCGGCCTGCCGGTAGACGTCGTTGAACACCTCCAGCGACAGCGGCCCGGTGTAGCCGGTGCTCAGCACGTGGCCGGCGAAACCGGCGAGGTCGAACGCGCCGAGCCCCGGGAACAGGCGATGGTGGCGGCTCCACTCGACCACGTCCATGTTCATCCGCGGCGCGTCGGCGAGCTGGACGTGGAAGATGCGATCGGCCGGCACGACCCTGATGCCCGCCGGGTCGTCGGCGCGCGAGAGCACGTGGAAGCTGTCGAGGCAGAGGCCGAGTGCGGGATGACCGGCCCGCCGGACGATCCGCCAGGCATGGGCATAGGTGTTGACGAACCGGCCCCAGGCCAGCGCCTCGTAGGCGATGCGCAGCCCGCGCCGGTGTGCGCGGCTCGCCAGCTCGTGCAGGTGTTCGGCCGCGAGGTCGTCGTCGTCGACCGCGTCCGGCGACACCGACGAGCAGACCAGCAAGGTCGTGGCGCCGAGCCGCTCGAGCACGTCGAAGGTGCGTTCGGCCCGGCGGAGGTTGGCGGCAAGCACGTCCGGCGGCACCGCCTCGAAGTCCCGGAACGGCTGGTAGAGGTCGATCGAGAGGCCGCGCCGCGCGCACTCCTGCCGCACCCGCTCGGGCGACCACGCGGAGGCGACGAGGTCGCTGGCGAAGATCTCGACGCCGCGGAAACGGGCGGCGGCCGCGGCGGCCAGCTTGTCCTCCAGGGTGCCCGAGAGGCAGACCGTGGCGATCGCGGGATGGTGAGCGATGTCGTGCGCCATGCGAACCGTGCCTCCCACCGGGGGCAGAGCACCGCCATGGTGCCCGCGACGGCTATGAACGTACCAGATAGTTAGTTATTCGTCGTCCGCCTAGCGGTCATCGAGTCCATTCTGCGGACCGAGATGAACGGGCGTCGTGACCGCGTACAACGCCACCGCGCGGTCGGCGATCGCGTACATCACAGGCGAGCCGTGCGGCGGCGCTTCGTGCCAAGATCCCTGGGTAGGGGAAGGCAGACCCGCTCGGTCCGGTCGGCCGGCGCGGGACAACCCGGGGAGCGGCGGGGCGGCGAATGATCATCACGTTGGTCACCGACACGTTCGATGTCGGCAACAACGGCATCACGGTCTCCGCGATGCGGTTCGCCGCGAACCTGATGGCGCGCGGCCACACCGTACGCGTCGTCGCGTGCGGCGGCCCCGGCGACGCGACCGGCCCCCAGCGCGACGGCCCCGAGATGTTCTGGGTGCCGGAGCTCGTGGTGCCGATCGCGAGCCGCCTCGCGCACCGCCAGAACACCGCGTTCGGCAAGCCGGACCGGGACACGCTGGTCGCCGCGATCAAGGACGCCGACGTCGTACACATCTACCAACCCTGGCCGCTCGGCCGGGCCGCGGAGCGGATCGCCCGGGAGGTCGGCGTGCCGGCCATCGCGGGGTTCCACATCCAGCCGGAGAACATCACCTACAACCTCGGCCTGGGCTGGTTCCCGCCCGCCGCGCACCTCGTCTACTTCCTGCTGCGCGTCCTGTTCTACGGGCGGTTCGCCGACCTCCACTGCCCGTCGACCGCCATCGCCGCGCAGTTGCGCCACCACGGCTACCGGGCGCGCCTGCACGTGATCTCCAACGGTGTCAGCAGTGCCTTCCGGCCCGGTCCGCCCCGGGTGCGGGGCGCCGGCGAGCCGTTCCGGATCCTGATGGTGGGCCGGTTCTCCCCCGAGAAACGGCAGGAGGTGCTCATCCGGGCCGCGCGGAAATCACGCCACGCCGCAGACATCCAACTGCACTTCGCCGGGTACGGCCACCGCGAGAAACGGCTGCGCCGGATGGCGGAGAAGCTGCCCAACCCGGCGCGGTTCGGCTACTACTCCCAGACCGAGCTCATCGCGCTCATCCAGAGCTGTGACCTCTACGTACACGCGTCCGATGTCGAGATCGAAGGTGTTTCCTGCCTGGAGGCGTTCGCCTGCGGGCTCGTGCCGGTCATCTCCGACAGCCGGCGCAGCGCCACCGGTCAGTTCGCACTCGGTACCGAGAACCTGTTCCGCTCCGGCGACTCCACGTCGCTCGCCGAGCGCATCGACGGCTGGATCGACGATCCGGAGGCGCTCGCCGAGGCGTCGGAGGCCTACGCCCGATACGCGGACCTCTACGCGGTCGACCGCAGCGTCAAGGCGATCGAACGCGTCTACGCGCGGGCCGGCGACCCGCCGGAGCCACCGGCCGGCTACACGGGCAGCGTGTATCGGCTGCTGTCGAACGCGTTCTACTACGGGGTCTTCGCGCCGCTGATGTTCCTCTGGACCCGGGTGGCCCTCGGCGTCCGCAGCGAGGGCGTGAACCCGCTCCGCCGGGTGGGCGGTGTGGTGACCGTGTGCAACCACGTGCATCCGCTCGACAGCGTCCTGGTGGCGTTGGCGGCGTTCCCGCGGCGGCTCGTGTTCACCTCGGCGCCCATCAACCTCCAGAATCGCGGGTACGGCTGGATGGTGCGCCTGCTCGGCGGCGTGGCGGTTCCGGCCTCCGCCTCGCGACTGCCGGGCTTCTTCGCCGAGCTGGAACTGTTGCTCGCCAAGGGAAAGGGCGTGCACTTCTTTCCCGAAGGGGAGCTGGAGCCCTACGACACGGGCCTGCGGGAGTTCAAGCGCGGCGCGTTCCACCTCGCCGCGCAGGCGCGGGTGCCCGTCGTGCCGCTGTCGGTCCGGTTCGACCCGCCGACCGGGTTCCGGCGCAAACCCACGATGGTCATCGTCGTCGGCGAGCCCATCGACCCGACGACCACCGATCCTCGCCGTGACCGCGATGCGCGCATGGAGCTGGCCCGCCGCCGGATGCACGAACTGATCACCCCGCATTGACATCCATCGCATCGATGGATGATGATGTGGCCCACAAACTGGGCCTTTGGGGGACCGCGTGAGACAGAATCTCTCTTCACCCCTTCAACTCACCAAGATCTTGGCGGTCGGCTTCGCGCTCGTCCTGGCGACGCCATGGGCCGCGCCCGCCACCGCGGCGGCGCCCATCGCGCCGCTGGCCAGCAACGACTTCCGGGTCGTCGCGTCGGCGACCGACCGCGACGCCGGCACGTTCGCCCGCTCGTCCACGCTGATCGAGTTCTCGGCGGCGGCCAGGACCGCCGTGGCGGCCGAGACGAGCCTGACTGTCGGCGGCAAGAAGTTCACCGCCAGCAAGGACATCGCGAAGGGCGTCGCCCAATGGTCCGGCGCCAACGCCTCGTTGCAGCCGGACGACCGTCTGGCGCTCGCCGCCTTCACCAAGGACCTCGAGACCAAGTGGGTCAAGCCGGCCAACCTCACCAAGGCGCCGATCCCGCTGCATCGCGACCTGACCATCCGGCTCGCGATGCTGCTCGCCGAGGCGCCCGTCGGCACGAGGATCGGCACGCAGGACGTGCCCCGCCCGGCCGAGCGATACGGCGAGCGGCCCCTGCCGGACGGCGCCGAGGCGGTCGAGTCGTGCCTCAAGGAGGGCGCCTTCGCGACGGAGCCGAACAGCGCGGAACGCAGCGCGATGGTCGCCGCGTGCCAGGAGAGCAACGAGGACGGCATCCTCTACACCGGATGCAACGTCAACGCCTGGGTGGTGCACGACGCCGACAGCCACTGCTTCCTCGGCGAGGTCATCTACGTCGGCCCGGCCTCCTACGACTGCATGGGCAAGTGCGGCGGCGGATGCTTCATCATCACCGGCTACACCTACGACTGTGCGGACCACGATCGCTGCGGCCGCGCCCACGGCGGATCGACGAACCCGTGGGACAGCGAGTGCGGCGACGAGTACTGGGAAGCTGACGACGACTTCCTGTGGTCGAGCAACCAGTGCGGCTAGCGCCCGAATCAGCCGCCCGATGAAGCCACGTCTCCTCGCCGTGGCGTTCGTGATGCTCGCTCTGTCGGCATCAGGCTGCGGGTCCACGGACAAGCCCGTGGACCCGCCGCCGAACGTCCTGGCCACGGTGGCCGACGCACAGATCACGGTCGAACACGTACGCGCGCTGATTCCGGACGATCCGCTGCCACCGGTGCTGGTGGCGGGCGGCTACTCCGGCCCGTGGCGGGAAGCACTGGACCTGGCCGTCCGCGACGAGCTCCTGGCACGCGAAGCGGCCCGCCGGGGCATCGACGCCGCGACCAGAGCGGAGCAGATCGCCACGCTCATCACGCGCGAGCAGCGGGCAACCCCCGAAACCATCACGGACGAAGAGGCGCACACGTGGTACGCGCAGCGCCGCGCCATGTTCGGGAACGTGGCGGAAGCCGAGGTGACGTGGGCGGAGTTCGACGACGCCGCGGAGGCCAGGAAGGCCATGCGGCGGGTCGCCGACGCCGACCCGTCGGCGTTCCTCGGCCTGGCCCGGCAGGACGGCGCCACCAAGAGCGGGTCGGCCACAGTGGACGAGCACGCCGAGGGCGCCGACCCGATGATCGCGCGGGCGGCCTTCGCGGTCGCCGCGGCCGGGGGAGTGGGCCTGTCCGCGGACCCGGTGAACAAGCAATGGTGGGTGGTCCGCGTCGAGCGGATATCCTTCAAACTGACCACATGGGACGAGGCGCTGACCTACCGCGTGAAATCGGCGCTGGCGGCGTATCGTCAGACGGAACATCTGCGCCAGCTCGCCGACTCGTTGCGCGAAAAGTGGCCAGTCCACATCTACGAGACCCGGCTCGCTGATCTCATCGCGACGGAGGAGTCGAGATGACCGTGGCTACCCTCATCGGCGCAGTTCTCGCGCTGTTCATCGCCCTGGCGGCGTTCGCATATTTCCGCAGGCAGCCTGCGATCGGCCGGCTGTTGCGCCTGCTGGCGTTCGCCGCCACGATCGGCATCGCCGTCGCCCTGCTCCCGTTCACCCTCGACGACAGCGGCGCCGCCGCCAGCTACCTGCTGGGCGTGCCCGTCGTCGTGGCCGTAGCGGTCCTCCTCGCGGACCTGTCCGGCCGAGCCGTGGGAGCCGCGACGACGGTCGGCGCGCTGGTGATGCTGGCGTGGGGTCTCATCCTGGGCCTGGGCATCGGATTCTGGTTCCTCATTCCGGCCCTCCTGCTGGGCGCCGCGGCAATCGCGTCGATCTCCTCGCGACCGGCGCCGGTCTCGAGCTAGACGCGATGAGCCGAAGCGCTCTGGTCAAGTCCCTGGCGGTTGCCTGGGTCGTTCTCCTGCTGGGCGCGGCCAACGCGGCCTGCGCGGGCCAGGCAACCGGCGGTCCGGTGGGCGTGTCGCCGTCGAGCCCGCCCGGCCTCAGCATCACGGGGTCGTCGGCCAGCCATGACGCCGGCACGTTCGTCCATGCCGCATCGACGATCACCTTCGAGGCAACGACGGAAACCCCGGTGCGGACCACGTTCACGCTGTCGGTGAACGGCAAAACCTTCACGGCCAGCAAGGACACCGAAAAGGCCACCAGTCGATGGTCGGGCGGGGGCGCCGTCCTGAGGGAAGACGACGGCGCCGCGCTCGGGGCGTTCAGCGATGCCCTGAGCGCCGCGTGGAGCCAACCGGCCACGATTCCCCCACACCGCGACCTCGCCCTGCGGATGGCGGCGTTGCTCGCCCAGGCGCCGCTGGGCGTGGCGATCGGCGACCAGGTCGCACCCGGCCCGCAGAAATGAGCGGAGGGTTACCCGTCGAACGCGTTCGGTAGTGGCCGATTCGAGCCGTGCCGTCTAGCGCCGGCGGGCCACGTACGCTTTGCCACCGGTGTTCCAGGCCCGACCGGCCTGGCCGGGTGCGGAGGAGGCGGATGGGGATGGTGTGGCGCAGTCGGGTCCGGGCGGTCGTGCTTCTGCTGCTCGTCGCCTGCCTCGGCCTCGCCGTCGCGGCCTGTTCCGAAGCCTCGGCCGGCGCGAGATCGCGCCAACCGTCGGCGACGCCGCCGACCTCGGCTGCCCAGCCAACCTCGTCGGCGCCGCGCGTCGAGTCACCGAGCCCCGCGGCCACCAGCGTGGGAAACGCCACCGCCGCGCCGCCGTGGCTGGGAACCCGGGTGCTGCCCGTGGGGCCCGACGGGTCCGCGAAGGCCCAGACCACCCCGCCGGAGCTGCGCGACCGGTCCATCGTCACCGTCGACGAGCTGCCGCCGCCGGCCGACGGTCGTTTTCACCCGACCGTCAGGACCGTGCCGGCCGATGTGCTCGCGCGGTCCAGTTGGACCAAGGCCTGTCCGGTCGCCGCGACCGACCTCCGCTACCTCACCGTCAGCTTCCGTGGCTTCGACGGGCTTGCGCACACCGGCGAGCTGCTGGTCAACGCCCGCGCCGCCGACGGGCTCGTGAGCGTGTTCCGGCAGCTGTTCAGCGCCAACTTCCCGATCGAGCGCATGCGGATCTCCAGCGCCGCCGAGCTGAACGGGCCGCCCACCGGGGACGGCAACACCACCGAGGCGTTCGCCTGCCGGCCCGTGCGGGGGCAGAAGAGCTGGTCCCAGCACGCATACGGGCTCGCGGTGGACATCAACCCGTTCCAGAACCCGTACCACAAGGGGCAGGTGGTCCTGCCCGAGCTCGCCACCGCCTACCTCGACCGGGGCGACGCGCGTCCGGGAATGGCGCAGCCAAACAACG
Organism: Asanoa iriomotensis; assembly: GCF_016862515.1. GTDB lineage: Bacteria > Actinomycetota > Actinomycetes > Mycobacteriales > Micromonosporaceae > Asanoa > Asanoa iriomotensis. The sequence continues at coordinate 124,578 of NZ_BONC01000012.1, read as the reverse complement.
CGGCAGTACGGGCGTTCGCCTCGATCGGCTGGCCGTGGGGCGGCGACTACCGATCGCTGAAGGACTACATGCATTTCTCAGCCAACGGCGGCTAGGCGCAACCTGGCACCGTGCTGGGGTTGCCGCAGTTGTCCGGCCGGTTGCGGGTCACCACGGTCCGCGTGGGTGTGACCGTGCCGGCCTCCCGGAAGATGCCGCCGCCGGTTTCCGTCGCGCGGTTGGCGACGACCTTGACGTCCGTCAGGGTCGTGGTGCCCGTGATGCTGAAGACGGCGCCGCCGCGGGCGTCGGTGCCGGTGGCCGCGTTGCGGAGGAACCGGGTGCCGGTGACGTTCGCGGAGCCACCGTTCCACAGGCCGCCGCCGCTCGCCTCGGCGCCGCTCGCGACATTCCCGAGGAATGAGCCGCGGGTCACGGTCGCCGAGTCGAAGTTCCACAAACCTCCGCCGGACGCGCCCGCACCGGTCGCCTCGTTGCCGGCGACCCGGGTGTTGTCGAGGGTGAGTGGGCCGGCGCTGAGAATGCCGCCGCCGAAACCCTCGGCGAAGCCGGTGACCGCGCGGTTTCCGGTCACCGTGCTGCGGGCGAAGGTGGCCTCGACGCCCTGGTTGTTGAGCCCGCCGCCCTGGACCGCGGTGTTGTCGCGCAGGGTGCTGCCGGTCACCTTCAGCGTGCCCAGGCTGTAGATCCCGCCGCCGATGGCGGTAGCGGTGTTGCCGGTGACGGTGCTGTCGACCAGGGTGACGCGGCCGCCGTTGACGAAGATCGCACCGCCGTTCTCGGTGCGTCCGTCGCGCAGCGTCAGGCCGTTGAGGGTCAGGCTGCCCGACGCCTCGACCTGGAAGAACCGGAAGGCCGTGTCGGACGTACGGGTGATCGTGGCGCGATTGCCATTGATGCGAACCGGCGTGGTGACAATCGCCAGACCGTTGTCGTCGCTCGCGGGCGCGGTGAGTCGGTAGGTGCAGCGCGGAGTGAGGTTCAGCGTGCCGCCGCCGGCGTTGTCGGCCTTGGCCACCGCCGCTTGCAAAGCGGCCGCATTACACCGCACGAGATTCCCTGGATAGGCACTCGCGGGCTGGCCCGACAGAACCCCACCCAACACGATCGTCGCCACCAGGAATTGTCGTACGCGCATAAGATGACCGTCTTTCATATTTCAGCGGTCGTGCCCGTGATGCACCCCCGCAGTAGGCAGATCGAGCATATGGCAACAACGACCCGGCCGGGCGATTTGTCCGTTCCTGTCGGGCGCGGCCTCCCCGGCGGTCGCCCGCGACCACCGGTGATGGCCGCCGCGGTGTCGGACGCCGTGGGCCAATGTGCGACATCCGAATCTGCCGGCGTTTCAGTGTGACGTTTCAGAGCCGGACGACGCTTTAATTGGTTCTTTTTCGCAGCGGGACTCAGGGAGCGCTCTCTTGGAAGAATGCACGACGCACTCTTTCGCTGGACCGAAAGGCGTTGTACGGTTTCGACACCGGAGCCTTGGCACACCTTCGGCACATTCGGTGGCGCATCGGCGGTGTCGCCATCATCGGGTCGGACCACGACATCTCGCTCGGCGGCGATGGTCGTAGCGCCGACATTCACGCGCTTCGCACAATGTGGAATGGGCGACTGGCCATTCCACGTGCGAAAGCGCCCCGAGAATGACTCCGCCATGTCTGAAGGACAGTGCCGATGCGATCTGTCGTACCCCGAAAACCCCTGAGACGAATCATGGCCGCCGTCGGCGCGCTGACGCTGACGACCACGAGCGTGGTCGCCGGTTCCGCCCCGGCGCAGGCAACGGTTCCCGCGCAGGCCGCGAACCCGATCGCGGTTGCCACTGACAACGGCAACGACTTCCGGGTCCTGATCTTCACCAAGTCCGCCGACCCCACCTCGCCGTCAGCCGAGCCCGGCATCGCGGCCATCCAGGCGCTGGGGCAACAGCGCCGGTTCACCGTGCAGGTCACCGACGATCCCCGCAAGTTCGACAACGCCCACCTCAAGCAGTACCGGGTGGTCGTGTTCCTCAACACCGTCGGTGACGTGCTCAACGACGCGCAGCAGACCGCCTTCGAGGACTACTACCGCGACGGCGGCGGCTTCGTGGCCGTCCACTCGGCGATCGAGGCGGAACCGCAGTGGTCGTTCCTCACCGACGTGCTCGGCACCCGCGCCACCGGCGCCTCGGCGGTCGCGCCAGCCACGATCAAGGTCGCTGACCGCGTCCACCCCGCCTCCGAGGAACTGCCGGAGCGGTGGAACCGCACCGACCGGTGGTACAACTTCGCGTCCAACGTGCGCGGCCTCTCCCACGTGCTCGCCACCGTCGACGAGAAGACGTACACCGGTGGTTCGATGGGCGTCGACCACCCGATCACCTGGTGCAAGGACTACAACGGCGGCCGCTCGTTCTACACCGGCCTCGGCGGCACCGCGGACAGCTACGGCACGGCCGACCTGCGGGCGCACCTCGGCGGTGCCATCCAGTGGGCGGCCGGGGTCACCGACGGCGACTGCGGCGCGACCGTCCTCGCCAACTACCAGATGGACATCGTCGCGGCGCCGCCGAACGTCAACGAGCCCATCGGCTTCGACGTGTTCCCCGACGGCCGGGTGATCCAGACCGACCGGCGCGGCGGCGTGCGCCTGCACGACCCCGCGGCCAACACCACCCACGTGCTCGCCCAGATCCCGGTCTACATGGCCAGCGAGGACGGCATGTACGGCCCGGCGGTCGACAACGACTTCGCCAACAACAAGTGGGTGTACCTCTACTACTCCCCGTTGACGCAGGAAGCTCCGTACCCGGAGACCACCCCGACGGCCAACGCGCCGACGACCGGGGCCGACCCGAGCGTGTGGGACCCCTGGAACGGCTACTTCCAACTCAGCCGCTTCAAGTTCGTCGACGGCGCGACGCCGACGCTCGACGTGGCGTCCGAGCAGAAGATCATGAAGGTGCCGGTCAACCGCGGTGCCTGCTGCCACATCGCCGGCGACATCGACTTCGACTCGCACAACAACCTGTTGATGGTCACCGGTGACGACACGCCGGCCGGCGGCGGCAACTCCGGCGGCTTCTCGCCGCACAACGACATGATCAACGCGCAGGGCCTGTACAACGCGCCGTTCGTCGACGCGCGCCGCTCGTCGCTGAACACCAATGACCTGCGCGGCAAGATCCTGCGCATCACGGTCAACGCGGACGGCTCCTACACCTCGCCCGCCGGCAACCTGTTCACCGGCAACGAGGAAGGCGGCGGCAAGACCCGTCCCGAGATCTACGCGATGGGCTTCCGCAACCCGTTCCGGCTCACGGTCGACGACAACGACGTCGCCTACGTGACCGACTACTCGCCCGACTCCAGCACCCCGCAGGTGTTCCGCGGACCGGCCGGCACCGGCCGCATGATGGTCGTCGACAAGCCGGCGAACTACGGCTGGCCACTGTGCTACCAGCCCGACCTGCCGTACTACCGCTGGAACTTCAACACCTCGACGCCGCTGGACAACCCGCCGCAGGCGTACACCTGTGACGACCCCACCCGGGGCCCGGCGAACACCTCCCGGTGGAACACCGGCCTGACCTACTCACCCCCGATCGAGCGGTCCGAGCTCTGGTACTCGTTCCAGGACAACAACGCCGCGAACCCGTTGGGCACGCCGTGCGCGGCGTACTACATGCAGAGCCCCGCCGGCACCTGCCCGCAGCTGTTCCCCGAGCTGGGCACCGGCGGCGTCGGCCCGCACGGCGCGGCCAAGTACGACTACAAGGCCGACAACCCCAACCCGACGAAGTTCCCCGAGTACTACGACGAGGCGATCTTCTTCGGCGAGTTCACCCGCGACTACCTGCGCGAGATCCGGCTCGACTCGTCCGGCGACGTCTTCAAGATCAATAACCTGCTCAACTGCGGAGCTTCGCCGACCACCCCGGCACGACCGTTCGTCTGCGACAACCCCATGGACATGATGTGGGGCGACGACGGCAACTTCTACCTCCTCACGTACGGCGACGGCTTCTTCAACCCCAACCCGGACGCGCAGCTGGTGAAGTTCAGCTACGTCAAGGGCACCCGGGCGCCGATCGCGGTGCTGACCGCTACGCCGACCGACGGCGTCGCGCCGCTGACCGTCGCGTTCTCCAGCGACGGCTCACGGGACCCGGACCCGGCCGACTCCATCAAGTTCGCGTGGGACTTCGACGGCAACGGAACGACCGACTCCACCGACCCGAACCCGTCGTTCACCTACACCACCAACGGCGTCTACACGGCCCGGTTGACCGTCACCGACTCGAGCGGGAAGACGGCGGCGATGAACACGACGATCACCGTCGGCAACACCTCGCCGACCGTCGAGGTCACCGTGCCGACCGACGGCGGGCTGTTCGCCTTCGGCGACACCATTCCGTTCTCGGTGAACGTGAGCGACCCGCAGGACGGCCCGATCGACTGCTCCCGTGTCGAGGTGACGTTCGTGCTCGGTCACGACTCGCACGGCCACGCGGACACCACGGTCAACGGATGCAACGGCACGCTGCCGACGAACCCCGAGGACGTGTCGCACGGCGGCAACGTGTTCGGCGTCATCAGCGCCTCGTACACCGACCTCGGCGGTCCGGGCGGCGTACCCGCACTGACCACCGTGGACCAGGTGACGATCCTGCAGAAGAAGCAGGAGGTCGAGCACGCCGTCGACCAGAGCGGCACGAACACCGCGGCGACGGCCGACACCGGCGGCGGGCTGCAGCGCGGCAGCCTCGGCAACGGTGACTGGATCAGGCTCAACGGCACCTACAACCTCCAGAACATCGACTCGCTGACGTTCCGGACCTCCGGCGGCAGCGGCGCGGTCGAGGTGCACCTCGACGCGGTCGACGGCCCGATCCTGGGCACCTATCCGATCGCGGCCACGGCGAACGCGACGACCTACGCGAGCCAGACCTTCCCTGTCACCAACCCCGGCGGTGCGCACCGGATCTACCTGGTGTTCCGGCCGGTGGCGGGTGGACCGACGAACAACTTCTTCAACCTCAACTACGTCGAGTTCGGGGGGCAGGGGGTGAGCGCGCCGTAATGCCCGGGGCTGCCGCCGTCCCCCACGGCGGCAGCCCCACCCACCCCCAGCAACACCCTTGACACCGAAAGAAAGGCACGACCGTGATTTCACGCAAGAGAATCAACCGTCGTACGTTCGTCGCGGGCGCCGGCGCGACCGCCGCCGCCGCGGTGATGCCGTGGGGCCCCGCCTCCGTGATCGCCCCCGCCGCGTCCGCGGCCGGCGGCCGGCTCATCCCGCCGGGCAAGACCGGCACGATCACCTACACGCAGCGCGACGTGCCGACCCGCGTCGGCATCGCTGCCAGCGCCGCGCTCGGTGTCGCGCCGACCATGGGCTACCTCGGCGGCCCGGACTTCCCGAACGACCCGACCGACCTCGGTCCGCTGGTCCCGCTGCCGGGCGGGTGGCGCGAGCTGCTCGAGTTCCTGGCGAAGGCCGGCTTCAAGCAGATCGAGTTCGCCGGGTACGGCCAGAACGCCGCGAACCCCGGCGGTGCCGCACCCAACCCGGCTCCGGGCGGCGTGGTCACCGCGGCGTCGCGGGCCGCGTACATCGCTTACGCCAACACGCTGCGCGGCTTCCTCGACGAGTTCGACCTGGAGGCGATCGGCAACCACGGCTTCATCCCGAACACCTGGCCGGGCCCGAGCAGCGCCGGCGGCGTGATGACGATCAACGACTACGAGCGTTTCCAGCTCGAGCTCGAGTTCGCGTCCGTCCTCGGCATGCCCTACATGGGCACCGGCAGCGACCCGACCAGCGCCAACAACCGCAACATCGAGCCGTGGACGGTGGCGGGCGAGAAGTGGGACGCCCTCAACCGGCTGAGCACCCAGTGGGGCATCCAGCTCTACCCGCACAACCACGCTCCGGCGTACCACTTCCTGCAGGACGGCCCGATGGTGACCGTCACGCAGGACCGCGTCACGGGCGCGCCGATCGCGCCGACCGTCGTCCGCGGCGAGTCCGGCAAGCGGCTCATGCAGCACTACCTCGACGTCACCGACCCGGCGTTGTGCGTCGTGGAGATGGACGTCTTCTGGGCACACGTCGCGCAGCACCAGCACCGCTGGCGTTACGACTGGGAGGGCAACCGGGTCGAGGACATCTTCGACCCGATGGCCACGGTCGCCAAGCAGACGAAGCGGTACGCGCTGTTCCACGCCAAGGACGGTGACCGCACCGCCGACCCGGTGGGCGTGGGCAACGGTTACAACATGGTGCCGTTCGGCGACCCCCGCAGCGACATCGACTACCAAGGCTTCATGAGCGGCATGGGCGCGAAGGGTTTCCACAACCCGAACTACGAGCAGGACAACGCACCGGGCGGGTCCGCCGACCCGGGCCAGTCACTGCGCTTCAGCATCATCAGTGCCAACGGCATGAGCAACCTGAGGGGCTGACGCCGTTGGGGGTGCCGCGGGCCCTGGGACAGGCCCGCGGCACCGTTACATCCGAAGTCTTCCATTGCTCGATTTCTTCGCCGTAGGGTGTCGTTGCGTCTGCCCGTCGAAGGAGATGAGTCCAGATGGCCGTGACCCGCAATGTCCACAGTCCACACGGCGGTCACGGCAGGCGGCGCGGACGCCTCGCCGCCATCGTCGTCGCCATACTCACGGCGGCCCTGCTGCCGGCGCTGACGCCGGCACCCGCAGCCGCCGCCCCGGCCGACCCGAAGGGGCCCTGGACGAAGGTCGCCGGCAAGCCGGCGCCGACCAAGGGCGCACACAGGGCCGACATCCGGGCCAAGCGCGTCGCCGCACACACGCTCGACCGGGCCGCGCTGACCTCGGCACTGGCCAAGGCGCCCAGCGAGCGCGCCAGGCAGCGCCGCGCCGCGGCACAGCAGGTGGTGTCGCTGCCGACGCCGGCCGGTGGCTTCCAACGCTTCGAGCTGGCCGACTCGCCGGTGATGGAGGCCGGCCTCGCCGCCAGACATCCCGAGATCAAGACGTACGCCGGAAAGGGCATCGACGACCCGACGGCGACGATCCGGGCGGACCTGACGCCCCTGGGGTTCCACGCCTCCGTGCGCTCACCGCACGGCGCCTGGTACATCGACCCCTACTACAACCAGGACCAGAGCCTCTACGTCAGCTACTACGGCCGCGACCTGGCCAACAGCCACGGCGACCTCGTCGAGCGCGACGACGTCGAGTCGGCGGCGGAAGCCTTGGCGGACGAGGTCGAGGCGCTGGCCGGCGCGCCGGTGTCGCTGCGCACCTACCGGGTCGCGCTGGTCACGGACCCGTCGTACGCGAACTTCTTCGGCGCGGCCAACGTGACCGCCGCGAAGGTCACGCTGATGAACCGGGTGACGCAGGTCTACGAGGACGAGACGGCCATCCGTCTGGTGCTGGTCAACGACACCGAGAAGACCAACCTCAACACCCCGGCGCTCGCGACCGAGCCCAACGGGCCGTGCGGCGCCTCCGCCTGCTTCACGCCGGCCCAGCTCGCCGGCTGCGCCGGCGGCACGCTCAACCGCAACCGGATCGTGCTCGGCCAACTCGTCGGCGCCAGCAACTACGACATCGGCCACCTCGGCCTCGGCGTCAACGGCGGCGGCGTGGCAGGGCTCGGCGTCGTCGGCGGTGACGGCAAGGCGCGTGGCTGCACCGGCCTGCCGACACCGATCGGCGACTTCTACGCCGTCGACTACGTCGCGCACGAGATGGGTCACCAGTTCGGCGGCAACCACACCTTCAACGGCACACAGCTCAACTGCTCTGGTGGCAACCGCAGCGCGGCCAACTCGGTCGAGCCGGGCAGCGGATCGTCGATCATGGCGTACGCCGGCATCTGCCGCCAGGACGACCTGCAGCCGCACAGCGACCCGTACTGGTCGCAGCGGAGCTACACCGAGATCACCACGTACGTCACGTCGATCCGTCCGGCGATCAACGAGGTCCAGACGGTCTCGCTGCGGGAGTTCGACACCGACGGCGAGTCGTTCACCATCGGCTTCGAGGGCAACGAGTCCGCACCGATCGTCCGCGGCGTCAACTACTCGACCGCGGGGATCAAGGCCGCGATCGAGGCGATCGCCGGGTGGCCCGCCGGCGCGACCGTCACCGTGGCCGCGTTCGGCGGCACGGGCACGTTGACCGACGACGGGTTCCAGGTCGCGTTCAACGGCGGTCCGGTGGCCGCCACCAACGTGGCCGCGTTGACCATCACCGGCAACCCCGGTTTCGTCGGCGAGACGGCCAAGGGCGGCGCGATCGACAACGGCGGCAACCAGGTCGAGGAGACCGGCAACCACGCACCGGTCGTCACCGTCCCGGACGCCGTGACCATCCCGGTGCGCACGCCGTTCGCCCTCACGGGCAGCGCCACCGACTCCGACGGCGACACCGTCACCTACCTGTGGGAGCAGAACGACCGCGGCGGGATCTCCGGCGGCAGCACCGCCGGGACCGCGCTGGTCAGCAACGTGAAGACCAACGGCCCGCTGTTCCGCCAGTTCGGCACCGCGGCGATCGTCAGCCCCACCGACACGCTGGAGTATTACTCGCCCGGTGAGAACGCGGTGTCGACGGACCCGACGCGGGTGTTCCCCGACCTGGCACAGATCGCGGCGGGCAACACCAACGCGAAGAGCGGCACCTGCCCGGCGGCGCCACCGCCGCCGACCAGCGGCGGCTCCAACGTGCCGGCCGACGTCCGCGACTGCTACTCCGAGTTCCTGCCCACGGCCGACTGGGTCGGCTTCAACAACGACCGGACGATGCACTTCCGGCTCACCGCCCGTGACGGGCACTCGGGCGGCGGCGGTGTCAGCAACGCGGAGACCGCCGTCACGCTCGCACCGGGCGCCGGGCCGTTCCTGGTCACCTCCCACGCCTCCGCGTCCACCGTGGAGGGTGGCAGCGCACAGGCGATCACCTGGGACGTCGCGGGCACGGACGTGGCTCCCGTCAACGCGACCGACGTGCGGATCTCGCTGTCCGTCGACGGCGGAGCCACCTTCCCGCACGTCCTGGCCGAAAGCACCGCCAACGACGGCGCCGAGTCCGTCGTGCTGCCGAACGTCGGGACCGCCCACGGCCGGATCAGGATCGAGGCGGTCGGCAACGTCTTCTTCGACCTCAACGACGCCGACATCGCGATACACGCCGCTCCGGTGGTCACCGACGACGCACCGGCAGGCGGGGCGAGCGTGCAATACAGCGACCGCCTGTCGCCGACGGTGCGGGTCAGCGCGAGCGACCCGGACACCGCCGGCACCGGCCTCACGGCGACCGCCACGGGCCTGCCGTCGGGACTCTCGCTCGCGGTCGCGTCGACGTCGGGTGACAGCACCCGGCCGGGCACCCGGACGTGGACCGTCAACGGCGCCACGACGGCGGCACCGGGCGCCTACCCGGTCACGGTCACGGTGACCGACGACACCGGCGTCGCCCGGACCACGTCGTTCACCATCACGGTGACCACCGAGGACGCCGACGCGACCTACACCGGTGACACGCTCGCGTTCACCGCGCCCGGCGGCAGCGGCACCACCGTGCTGTTGCGGGCGACCGTCCGGGACAGCGCGGTGCTCACCGGCGGCGTGGTCGACAACGCACCTGGCGACGTCCGCAACGCCACGGTGACCTTCAAGGAAGGTGCCACGACGCTGTGCAGCGCGCCGGTCGGCCTGCTGGCCGGTGCGACGACGACCGGGTCCGCGTCGTGCGGCGCGTCGCTGTCGCTCGGCTCGCACACCATCACCGCCGTGGTCGGCGACTACTACACGGGCAGCGGCACTGCCCTGGTCGAGGTCGCCCGTCCGGACGGCAGTTTCGTCACCGGCAGCGGCAACATCCGGTCGCTGCGGTCCGCGGGCGCCTACCCGGCAACCGTGGGTGCAGAGACCGACGTGGAACTCGGCGCCAGGTCCGCGACGGTGCGCTTCCGCAGCGGTGGCAGGACCTACGAGATCCGCAGCACGGCGCTCGAGTCGCTCGGTGTGAGCAGCGTGGGCAGCACCGGACGGGCTGACCTGCGGGCGACGGCCACCCTGACCGACGTGACCAACCCGGCCCGGCCGACCGCGGTCGCCACGGGCGTGACCCTGCAGGTGACCGCGACCGACCGGGGCCAGCCAGGCACGGCCGACTCGGTCGCGATCACCCTCTGGAGCGGCAGCACGCTGCTGTTCTCGTCCGACTGGAACGGAGCCAAGACCCAGGAGATCAGGCTCGCCGGCGGCAACCTCGTCGTCCACTGAGCGCGGCGCGCAGGTGCCCCGGGATGCCGGGGCACCTCAGACGCGCCGGCGGCGGGTCAGCAGCAGCGCGAGCCCGCCCGTGACGCCCAGTGCGATCCCGGTCAGCGGCAGCCAGACCGGTCCGCCGGTGACCGGCAGGGAACCCTGGGCGTAGTAGCGGTAGGAAACCGAGGCCGATCCCTCGGATGTCGTGACGCGCAGTTGGGTCGGACCGGCCGCACACGGCGGCGCGGTGAAGGTGAGCACGTTCCCGGCCGGGTTGACCTGGACGCCGGCCGGCGGGATGTCGATGTCGCAGAGCCGGACGGTGGTCTGGCCCGGCGCGAATCCGACGCCGGTGACCGTGACGACGAAGCCGCCCGGCGTCGACCCGCTCTCCGGGGTGACCGAGTCGATACCCAGGATCGGCGCGGGCACGGTTGTCTGCGTGCTGTTCGGGTTGGCCACCTCGTTGGCCGCGGCGCCGGTGGCCGGCGGGCCGAAGCCCGCGAGTCCCGTGAGCGCCAGAACCAGCAGAGCCCGCCGCAGATGTCTCATGTGTTCTTCCCCGTTCGGAGGTGCCTGACGTGGGCAACGAACGACGCGAACGGTAAGTAACGGGCAATTCGCGCGCCGTCGAAATCCCTGCTTGACGCGGCATATGCTCTGCATACAATGCATGCAGCGGATCACGTGGAGGGAGTTCGATGGCCTCAGAAGGTGGAAGCGCAGCACTGCCGCGCGGCGTCGGACTCGCCTCCTACCGCCCGCGCGACGCCCACCACGACCGGGCCGGCGTCGTCGTCGGCGACCACGTCATCGACCTGGTCGCCGCGATCGGCGACCAGCTCGACGACCCCAGCGCCGCCGACTGGCTGCGCGCGCCCGGGCGGCTCGAGCTGTTCCTCGCCCTCGACGCCTGGCCCGACCTCGTCGCCGCCGCTGCGGCCGCGGCACCGCACCACGACCGGGCCGACGTCACGTTCCTGCCCCCGGTGCGCCGGCCCGAGAAGATCATCGGCGTCGGCCTCAACTACGTCTCCCACGCCGACGAGGCCGAGCGCGCCGTCCCCGAATACCCCGTGCTGTTCGCGAAGTTCGCCAACACCCTGACCGGGCCGCACGACGACGTTCCGATCCCGCGCGCCTCGCACCGCATCGACTACGAAGGCGAGCTCGCCGTCGTCGTCGGCCGCCGCACCCGGTACGCGACCCGCGAGGAGGCCGGCGCCGCGATCGCCGGCTACGCGGTCGCCAACGACGTCTCCGCCCGCGACTACCAGTTCCGCACCAAGGAGATGTTGCAGGGCAAGTCGTTCGACCGGTTCTGTCCACTGGGGCCGGTCATCACCCGGCCACGCGAACCCGGCGACCTCGGCGACCTGTCGTTGACCACGCACGTCAACGGGGAGCAGCGGCAGTCGGCCACCCTCGGCGAGATGCTCTTCGACGTCCCGTTCCTCGTCGAGTACCTCTCGGCGATCATGACCCTGGAACCCGGCGACGTGATCCTCACCGGCACACCCGCCGGCATCGGCGGCGGCATGAAACCGCGGCGCTGGCTGCGCGACGGCGACCGCGTCGACATCGAGATCGCCGAGGTTGGCCGGATCGGCAACACGTTCGTCGCCGGCCGGGCGTGAACCCGATGGCCTACACCACGATCCGCCTCGACCGCGACCCGCGCGGCGCCGCCCGGATCACCCTCGACCGGCCGGACCGGCTCAACGCCTTCGACGACACGATGCTGCGCGAGCTCGCCGACTGCGCTCAGGCCCTCAACGACGACCCGGGCGTCAAGGTCGTCACGCTGACCGGCGCCGGCGGCAACTTCTGCGCCGGCCGCGACCGGGCCGAGTTGTCCGAGGTCGGTGCCCGCGACTCCGGGCGACCGCTCCCCGCCGCCGGCGGCCACGAGTCGGGCATGTTCCGCGACCTGGAGATGCCCACCGTCGCCCTGCTCGACGGCGCCGTCGTCGGCGGTGGGCTCGGCTTCGCCCTCCAGTGCGACCTGCGCATCGCCACCGACCGCGTCAAGCTCTACGACGGCCACCTGCGCAACGGGATGGCGCCCAGCGTCGCCGCCTGGTACCTGCCCCGGCTGACCACCCTCGGCCGGGCACTGCGGTTCTGCGCCGAGCCGCGCCCGGTCGAGCCGGGCGAGCTGACCGCGCTCGGCCTCGTCGACGACCTGGTCCCCGTGGCCGACCTCGAAGCCGCGCACGAGAGAGCGATCGCCCCGTTCCTGGCCGCCGACGCCCGGCTGCTGCGCCACACCAAAGCCCTGCTGCGGGCCGCGCAGACCGACTCGTACGACGCGACCATGACCCGGGTCGGCCTGATCCGCGCCGTCGAACGGCTCGGTGCCCCCGCATGACGACCGACTGGGACAGCCTCTTCGACCCCCGCGTCGTCGCCGTCGTCGGCGCCAGTGCCGACCCGCGCCGCATCGGCGGCCGGCTGATCCGCTACTCGGTCGAGTCCGGCTTCGCCGGCCGGGTGATCCCGGTCAACCCGCACCGCGACGAGCTGTTCGGCCTGCCTGTCCGCAAGAGCCTCGCCGACCTCGACGAGACACCGGACTGGGTGGTCGTCGCCCTGCCCCGTGACCGGGTCGCGGACGCCGTCGAGCAGGCCGGCCGGCTCGGCGCCCGCAACGTCTCCGTCGTCGCCGCCGGCTTCGCCGAGACCGGCGAAGCGGGCCACGCCCTGCAGCGCCGCCTCGCCGACATCGCCGCCGCGCACGGGATGCGGCTGCTCGGACCCAACAGCAACGGGTTCATGAACGTCGCCTCCGGCGCCTACTTCGCCTTCACCCCGGTCATCGACTCGGCCCGACCCGTGCCCGGCGACCTCGCGATCGTCACGCAGAGCGCCGCCATCGGCACCTACCTGATCAACTGGTGCCGCCAGCTCGGCGTCGGCGTGCGGCACTGGCTGCACACCGGCAACGAGGCCGACCTGACCGTCCTCGAGATCGCCCGCGCCCTCGCCGAGCGCGGCGGCGTGCGCGCGCTCGCGCTCAGCTTCGAGTCGCTGCGCGACCTCGACGACCTGCACGACACGCTGCTGACCCTGGCCCGCGCCGGCATAGCCACCGCCGTGCTCCAGGCCGGCACCTCGGAAATCGGCCGGATCGCCAGCCAGGCACACACCGCGGCACTCATCGGCGCCGAGGCCGACCTGCTCGGCGACCTCGTCGAGAGCGCCGGAGCGTACGCAGCCACCTCGATCGCCGGTCTCGTCAACGTCCTGCAGGTCGCCCTCGACCACCCGACACTGCCGCCCGCGCCCCGGCTCGGGCTCGTGTCGACCTCCGGCGGCATCGGCGTGCTGATGGCCGACGCCGCCGAGCGCCACGGCATCGCCATGCCCAGGCTTTCGACCGAAGTTCAGGAGCGCATCCGCGCGTACGCCCCCTTCGCCCACCCCGCCAACCCCGTCGACACCACGGCGCAGGTCATCAACGACCCCGACGCGCTGCCGCGGATCCTCACCGACTGCGTCGACTCCGGTGAGCTCGACGTGCTCGCCGTGTTCATCGCGCACGGCCTCGCCGGCGCCGGGGACCGCACGCTGACCACGCTGGCCGACACCGCCGCGCAGCGGCCCGGGAAGGCCCTCGCCGGTCTGGGTGTGCTGACCCCCGATGCCGCCGCCGCCCTGCGCGCGACGGGCGTGAGCGTCTTCACCGAGCCGGTCGAGCTGACCGCGGCCCTGCGCGCCGCCGCGGACTCCGCGGTCCGCCGCGCCGCCTTCGCCACCCGCACACCCGCCGGGCGCCGTGCCGGGACGACGCCGGGCGAGGTGACCCTGCTCGACGAGGTCGCCGGCAAGCGGCTGCTGCAAGCCGGCGGCGCCACCATCGCACCTGGCGACGTCCCCACCGACGCGGACGCCGCGGTCGGCAGCGCCGAACGACTCGGCTACCCCGTCGTCGTCAAGCTCGTCAGCCCGAGCCTGCCGCACAAGGCCGCACACGGCGGTGTGCGGCTCAACGTCTGGACCGCCGACGCGGTCCGCGCCGCCTACGCCGACCTCGACGCCCTCGGCCACGCCGTAGCGCCCGGCGGGCACGTGGTCCTCGTCGAGCGACAGCTCACCGGCATCGAGGTCTTCGTCGGCGTGGTCCGCCATCCAACGCTCGGCACGCTGGTCGGCATCGGCCCCGGAGGCGGCGACGTCGAGCACGCCGGCGCGGTCCGCTGGCACTGGGCGCCGGTGTCCACAGCAGACATCCACGCGGCGCTGCCGCGCCCGGCCACCGAAGAACACGCCACCGCCGTCGCGCGCCTCGTGGAAACCATGACCGCGCTGGACGCACCGACCGCCGAGACCAACCCGGTCTTCCTCACGGCCGACGGCCGCGCGGTCGTCGCCGACGCACTGATCGAGAGGGAAATCATGTGAACGTCGAATCAGTATCCCTTTCGCCTGGCGTACGTTTGATCCGGATCGACCATCCCGCCAAGAAGAACGCGCTGTCGGCCGAGATCCTCGCCGGCCTCGCCGACGCCCTCGAGACCGCGGCGACCGACCCGGCCGTCCGGGTCGTCGTGCTCACGGCGGTCGGCGACGTGTTCTGCGCGGGCGGCGACACCAACCGGATGGGCGAGGACCGGCCGGGCCCGTGGGAGAAGCGCGACTACCTGGCCGGCGGCGTCGGCCGGCTCGCCCGCCGGTTCGCGGCCCTCGACAAGCCCGTCATCGCCGCGCTCAACGGCCCGGCGGTCGGCGCCGGCGTCGACCTGGCCCTGTGGTGCGACTTCCGGATCGCACACCCGAGCGCCTACCTGCGGCTGGGCTTCGTCGACCTCGGCCTGACACCCGGTTTCGGCGGCGCCTGGCTGCTCACCCACCTGCTCGGCCCGTCCCTGGCGCTGGAGATCCTGCTCACCGGCGAGAAAGTCACCGCGCAGCGCGCAGCGGACCTGGGCCTGTTCAGAACGGTCACCCCCGCCTTCGACGACGAAGCGGCCGCGTTCGCGGCACTGCTGGCCGGCAAGTCGTCCCCGGCCGTGCGCGCCACGAAACGCCTCGTGCAACGCGCGTACGCGATGGACGTCATGGACAGCCTCGACCTCGCCTGGGCGTCCTTCGGGCTGCTGCAGGAGACACCCGAACACCTCGCGGCGACGCAGGCGCTGCGCGCGCGGAGAAAGGGGCGCTCGTGAACCCGTTCGAGATCGCGGGCGGCGAGGACCTGCGCCCGTTCGAGGAGACCACCCGGGCGTTCGTCGAACGGGAGATCGCACCCGTCGAGGACGCGCTGCGCGCCGGGGGAGCGACCGGCATCCCGGCCGACATCCGCGCCGACCTCCAGAAGAAGGCCAAGGCGAACGGCCTGTGGTGCTTCGCCACCCCGGCGCAGTACGGCGGCGCCGGCCTGACACCGACCCAGATGGTCGCCGTGCTCGAACAGGCCGTCCGGCACACCTACTCGCTGCCCGACCCCGGCGACGGCGCCTTCGGCTACGACCCGCCCGTCTTCCTGCTCGAGGCCGACGACGAGCAACGCGCCACGTACCTCGTGCCGACCGTCGAGGAGGGCCGGCAGTGGTTCGTCGGCATCACCGAACCCTCCGGCGGCTCCGACCCGGCCCGGGCGATCCAGACCCGGGCCGAGAAAACCCCGAACGGCTGGCGGATCACCGGCCGCAAGCAGTTCATCAGCCGGGTCGGCGAGGCCGAACACGGCGTCGTGCTGGCCCGCACCGGCACCACCGCCGACAAGGGCGGCGGCATCAGCGCGTTCATCGTCCCGCGCAACTCGGCCGGGCTGACCTACCGCAAGGTCGCCGTCATCCGGGACCACCACACCTACGAGGTGGCCCTCGACGGCGTCGAGGTGCCCGACGCGAACCTGCTCGGCGAACCCGGCCGAGGCTTCGAGCTGGCCAAGCGGTGGCTGGCCCGCGGCAGGTTGTCGCTGGCCGCCCGATCGATCGGCGTCGCCCAGCTCGCGCTGGAGATGTCGCTGGCCTACGCCGGGCAGCGGTCGACGTTCGGCAAACCGTTGGCCGACCGGCAGGGCATCCAGTGGATGCTGGCCGACTGCGCCGTCGAGCTCTACGCCGCCCGGCTGATCGTCCGTGACGCCGCGGCCACCGTGGAGGCCGGCGGCGCCGGTGCGGCCGTGAAGACCTCCACCGCGAAGATGGTCGCCACCGAGACCGCGTACACCGTCGTCGACCGGGCCATGCAGATCCACGGCGGGATCGGCCTGTGCCAGGAGATGCCGCTCGAACACTGGCTGCGCGCGCTGCGCGTCAACCGGGTCGTCGAGGGCGCCACGGAGGTGCAGAAGCTGATCATCGCCCGCGGCCTGCTGCCGCGGCGCGGCTGAGACACCGTGGCCACCGTCGCCCGCGGCGGCTCCGCCTCGGCCGTCGGCGCCGTGGTCGCGCTGCAGATCGCGGTCACCCTGCCGGCGTTCCTGGTCGCCACGCTCGCGCCCTACCTCGAACGCGACATCGGCCTGTCCGAGCGCGGCCTGGGCATCGCGATCGGCACGTTCTACGCCGTCTCCGGCGCGACCGCCGTCTGGCTCGGCCGGGTCGCCGACCGCCAGAGCTGGCAACGCGGGCTGTTCATCGCCGCGTTCGGCACCCTGGTGCCGATCGCCGTGCTGGCCGGGCTGCTGCGCAACACCGCCGTGCTCGTGCTCGCGATGGTCGCCCTCGCGGTCGTGCAGTCGCTCGGCGTCGGCACCACCAACCTCGCGATCGTCGACTCGGTCACCCCACACCGGCAGGGCGTCGCATTCGGGGTCAAGCAGGCCGCCGTCCCGACCGCGACGCTGCTCGCCGGCCTGTCCGCACCGCTGATCGCCGAACACGCCGGCTGGCGCTGGGCGTTCCTGTTCGCCGCCACGTTCCCGCTGATCGCCGTGGCACTCACCCGGTGGCGGCACTACGGCGGCGCCGCCGCCAGCGACTTGCCGGCGACCCGCGGCGACGAGCCCGTGTCACCGGCCCGGGCCCGCCGGTTGCGCACGCTGGCCGCGGCGTTCGCCGTCGCCACCTTCACGACCAGCTCGCTCGGCGCCTTCTTCGTCCTCTACGCCGTCGACCGCGGCATGTCACCGCCCGCCGCCGGCCTCACGGTCGCGGTGGCGAGCGTGGTCAACGTGACCATGCGCGTCTGGATGGGCTGGGTCGCCGACCACCGCACCGTCGAGCCGTTCGCCCAGGGCGGGCTGCTGCTGCTCGGCGGTTCGGTCGGCTACTTCGTGCTGCTCAGCGGCGCCTCCTGGCTATTGCCCGTCGGTGCGGTGCTCGCGTACGGGCTCGGCTGGGCCTGGCAGGGCCTGATCCACCTGGGTGCGGTGCGGCTGGTCCCCGAGGCGCCCGGCTACGCCACCGGCGTGATGCGCACCGGCCTGGCCATCGGCTCCGCCACCGGCCCGGTGGTGGCGGGCCTGCTGATCGGCCTGGCCGGCTACCGGCCGCTCTGGCTGCTGCTCGGCGTGCTCGCGGTCTGCGCCGCCGGCGCCGTCCTCCTGACCCTGCGTCGACCGCTGGAGACACCATGACCGTGCCCGGCCTTGTGCTGACCGAACCCGAACCCGGCATCTTCGACCTGCTGATCGACCGCGCCGAGCGCCGCAACGCGCTCACCGAGGAGATGATGCGCGGGCTGGCCACCGTCGTGGAGACGGTCAACGCCCGCCCCGACGCGGCGGCCCTGATAGTCCGCGGCGCCGGCGGCGCGTTCTGTGCCGGCGCCGACATCAGCGTGGTCGAGGCAAGGCGGAGCACCGATGCCCGCTGGCGCTGGCCGGAGGTGATGGGCCGCGAGGCCGAACTGCTGGACGCGTGCGAGATCGCGACGGTCGCGGTCGTCGACGGGCCCGCCGTCGGCCTCGGCATGGGTCTCGCGCTCGGCTGCGACGTCTGCGTCGTCGAGCCCGGCGGCTACTTCGCCGAGGCACACCTCGCGCTCGGCCTCGCACCGACCGCGATGGCCTGGTGGGTGCCGCGGATGGCCGGCCTGCAACGCGCGGCCGACATCATCCTCACCGGACGGCGGGTCTACGGCGAGGAGGCCGCCGCCATCGGGCTCGCCGCCCGCCTGGCCCCGGCGGGGGAGGGGACCGCGGTGGCGCTCGACATCGCCCGCGACATCGCCAGGAAGCCACCCGACATGGCCCGGTACGCGAAGCTGGCGCTGCGGATGGCCCAGGACACAGCGCGGATGGCCGAGGTGCGGCGGTTCGGCGGCATGGCCAACCGGATGCACCGCGCGTGGCTGGCGGCCGGCTCGTGACCGCCGGACACGAGGTGGTCGCCGACGCGCTGCGGGCACACGGTGTCGACACACTGTTCGGCCTGCTGGGCAACACGAACCTCGCGCTGGCGGGAGTGCTGCGCGGGCACGGGGTGCGCTTCGTCGGCGCGCGGCACGAGACCGGTGCGATCAGCCTGGCGGCCGGGTACGCGTGGTCGTCAGGCCGGCCGGCCGCGTGCACGGTCACGCACGGGCCCGGGTTGAGCAACGCGCTGACCGGGCTCACCTCGGCGGTGCGGGACCGGGCACCGGTGGTGCTGTTGGTCGGCGACATCCGCGGCGAGCCCGCGTGGATGGCCCAGCGGGCGGACCACGCGGCCATGGTGGCGTGGACGGGCGCCGGCCTGATCGACGTCGACCGGCCCGGCCGGCTGGCGGCGGCGGTCGCCGAGGGGCTCGGGCGGGCGGTCCGCGAACGCCGGCCGATGGTCGTCAACATCCGCTCGGACCTGCTCGCGGATCCTGCCGGGGCGCAGGAGCCGGCGAGGCTGCCGGAGGAAGACCGCCCGCCGCCCGCCGACGAGGCATGTCGTGCCCTCGCCGACGCCGAACGGCCGTTGATCCTCGCCGGGCGGGGCGCCCTCTGGACGGGCGCGGGCCCGGCACTGCGGGACCTGGGCCGCCGCACGGGCGCGCTGCTGGCCACCACACTGCCCGCCAAAGGGCTCTTCCACGGTGACCCGTACGACCTCGGTGTGTGCGGCGGCTACGCCACCGCGACGGCCCGCGAGCTGATCCGGGAGTCCGACGTGGTCCTCGCCGCCGGGGCCAGCCTCAACGGCTACACGACCGACAAGGGCGAGTTGCTGGCCGGTGCCACCGTCATCCGCTGCGACGCTGTCTCTCCTGTCGCGGCGCGACGCCGCGGCCGCCGTACCCCTGAGATCGCCGCACGAGTGGCGGCGGCGCGCGACTTCGCCGACGAGAGCGACGACGACGGCCTCGACCCTCGCACGGTGCTGCGCGCGGTCGACGTGGCGCTGCCACCGGATCGGCAGGTGGTCGTCGACGTCGGCCATTTCACAACGTTTCCCACCCAGCAACTGACCGTCCATCCCGGACGGTTTCTGCCGGCGCTCGGCTTCGGCTCCGTCGGACTCGCGCTCGCCACCGGGATCGGTGCCGCGCGCGGAAGGGACGCACCGACCCTGGTCGTGGTCGGCGACGGCGGGGCGCTGATGGCGCTGGGCGAGCTGGAGACACTGGCCCGGCTGCGCCCCCGGCTGACGGTGCTGGTCCTCAACGACCGCGCCTACGGCGCCGAGATCCACCACCTGCGCCGGCACGGCCTGCCCGAGGATCTGGCGCTGTTCCCGGAGACCGACTTCGCCGCCGTCGCGGCGGCGCTGGGCATCCCCGGGATCAGTCTGCGCACGTCCGCGGACCTCGACCGACTGGCCTATCTCCGCGCGACCGACGGGCCGTCGCTCGTGGACGCCCGGGTCACGCGCGCCGTCGTCGCGGACAAGTTCGCCGGCCGCACACCATGACCGCGTTTCTTGCGGGTTTCAGCTTGGTGAGGATTCGTTGACAGCGTTCGAACTCCGCTGTATACAAAGCACGCAGTGTATTTTACCTGCTCAGCAGCCGGCCCTTCCGCTCGCGCCTAAGGACCGGGCACAACACTGGAGGCAATCGTGATCAAGATCAGGAATGCCCTTTCGGCTGCACTCGTCGTACTGCTCGTCGCCGGCTGCAACAGCGGCTCGCGCGACGGATCCGGTGGCTCCGGAACCAGCAACGAAGGCTGGACCCCGCAATACAAGGACGGCGTCCTGCAGCCGCTCCCGGACGGCTTCCCGTCGAAGCCCATCGTGCTGCTCAACGCCGACGCGCCCAGCCACGACGACGGCCTCTACGCACGCGCCATGCAGACCGCCCTCAAGGACGTTTCCCCCGTCCCGATCGAGGTCCGCGACCAGAACTACCCGACCTTCGGCACCTGGGCCGGCATCCAGTACATGCAGGACCAGAACGGCGGCAAGGACGGCTACTACGCCGAGGTCGCCGCCATGGTCGGCGCCTCCCTCGACCTGCTCACCGAGCCGATCGAGAAGGAGTTCGGGATGACGCTCGACGACTTCAACCCGGTCGTCGTCACCGAGCAGACCCCGTTCGTCATGGTCACCCGCTCCGACGCGCCCTGGAACACCTACCAGGAGATGGTCGACGCGGCGAAGGCCAGCCCCAACACCCTGAAGTACGTCGCCGCCACCGGCAGCCTGCTCGACATCGCCACCACCCGGCTGATGTCGGCCGGCAACTGGACAGCCAAGAAGATCCCCGCCGACGCCAGCGTGGAGGCCGCCACCGCGGTCGCCGCCGGCGAAGGCGACTTCACCATGCTCACTCCCTCGGTCGCCCGCAGCCACGAGCAGGCCGGCAAGGTCAAGGTCCTGCTGGTCGTCTCCAAGGAGGCCAACGCACCCGGTGACTGGTCCAAGGCCGTCACCACCACCGGCATCGGCCTGCCCGACGAGCCCTGGGTCTCCTACCGCGGCTTCGTCGTCGCGCCCGAGGTGCCGCAGGCCCACAAGGACTGGCTGTTCGAGCTGTTCAAGAAGGGCGGCGAGGGCGCCGCACCCAAGGACCGCATCGCCAACCTGCCCGGCGCCGCCAGCATCATCCTCGACGGCGAGCAGACCAAGAAGATCGTCGCCGACGCCCGCACGTTCGCCGAACCCATCATCCGCGACCTCGGTCTCGGCTACGACCAGAAGTAGGTGCCGGTGAGAATCGACGTTCACTGCCACTTCCTGCCCGAGTCCGGGCGGCGGGCCCACGAGCGGGGCGAGGACTGGCACGGCACCGTGTTCAGCCGGGACGAGAACGGGATCCTCGTCTCGGAGACCGGTCCGCGCCGCATGAAGTTCGGCTCCCCGCTGCACTTCGAGCCGATGGAGCAGCGCGTCGCCCGCATGGACGCGCGCGGCGTCGACATCGAGATGCTCTCGATGCTGCCACCCCTGTTCCGTTACGAGGTGCCGGCTGCCGACAACGCCGCGGCCGCGCGGGACGTGAACGACGAGCTCTCCGCACTGACGAAGCGGTTCCCGGGCCGGTTCCTCGGCCTGGGAACCCTTCCCCTGCAGGACGTCGACGCGTCCGTCACCGAGCTCGAACGGCTGATGGCCCTGCCCGGCATGGCCGGCGTCGCCATCGGCACCAACGTGAACGGCGTCAACCTCGACGCGGACGAGCTGGCACCGTTCTTCACCGCGGCACAGGACCTCGACGCGTTCGTCTTCATCCACCCCATGGACCAGCGCGGCCGGGAGGCGCTGGGCAGCTACTACCTGCGCAACGCGATCGGCAACCCGTTCGAGACCACCGTGGCCGCCGCGTCGCTGATGATGAGCGGCCGCCTCGCCCAGGTGCCGCGGCTGCACATCTGCCTGGCACACGGCGGTGGCTACACCGCCGCCGCACTCGGCCGCTTCGCGCACACCTGGCAGGTGCGCAACGAGGTCGAGTCCACACCGGACCGTTCGCCGGCCCTGCTCTACCGCCGGTTCTTCTACGACAGCCTCACCCACGACGAACGGACCCTGCGGCACCTCGTCGACTTCGTCGGTGTCGACCGGGTCGTGCTCGGCACCGACTTCCCCGCCGACATGGGCATGACCAACGCGGCGCTCGAGATCCGTGCCTCGGACGCGTTCACCGACGACGAGAAGGCCGCGATCCTCGGCGGCAACCTCGCCACCGCGCTCAAACTCACCCCCGCACCGGCCGCCTGACATCCCCCGTACCCGCAAGAGAGGCGACGCGCGATGGACAAGCGCAAAGACCTCACGGTGGCTCTGGCCATCGCGCTGCTGGGCCTGACGATCGTGGTCCTGGGCACCCAGATCAACCTGGGTCGCATCCGGGACCCGATCGGCTCCCGCGCCCTGCCGATCATCACCGGCGCCCTGATCCTCGCAGGTGGCCTGTTCCTGGCCGGCCGCCGGCTCATCCGCTGGAAGGTCGACCCGGCGGTCGTGCCCGCCGAAGGCACCAGCGACGAGCCCGACGTGCCGGCGTCGACCACCCGCTCGCTGGTCGTCTGGGCGCTCTGCTTCGCCTACGTGGCGCTGCTCGAGGCGGTCGGCTTCCTCATCCTCACGCCGTTCCTGGTCGCGATCCTGCTCTGGATCATGGGAGTACGCCGGCCCGTCCGGCTCGGCCTGCTCACCGTCGGCGCCGTCGTCGTCATCTTCGGCGTGTTCGACATCCTGCTCGGCGTGCGGCTCCCGCTCGGTCCGCTGGACCCCTACATCGGCTACATCGGCTGAGAGACGGCGACCATGGACCTGTTCCTCAACACGTTCGGCAACGCCACGACGATGCTCGGCGACCCGGCGGTGCTGCTGGCGATCGCGCTCGGCGCGATCCTGGGCAGTGTCGCGGGCGCGATCCCCGGCATGACCACGACGCTCGCCGTCGGCATCGCCCTGCCGTTCACGTTCGGCCTGCGCCCGATCACCGCGGTCGCGTTCCTCGTCGCGATCACCGTCGGCACCAACTACGGCAACAGCATCCCGGCGATCCTCGTCGGTGTGCCCGGCACACCGTCGGCGGTGCTCACCGCGCTCGACGGCTACAAGCTCCACCAGAAGGGCCAGAGCGGCGTCGCGCTGGGCACCCAGTACATCGCCGCGCTGCTCGGCCAGCTCATCTCCGCCATCTTCTTCGTGGCGATGGTCGTACCATTAGCGCAGTTGCTCTATGTGTTCCTTTCGCCTGAGTTATGGGCTCTCCAACTGCTCGGCATCGTCGCCATCATCAGCCTCACCGGCAAGAACGTGTTCAAGGGTCTGATCGCGGGCGCGCTCGGGCTCGCGGTCACGATGATCGGGCCCGACCCGGTCGCGCTGACCGGCCGGTTCACCTTCGGCTCCGTCGACCTGCGCGGCGGTCTGGAGATCGTGCCGGTCGTGATCGGCGCGTTGGCGGTCAGCGAGCTGATCCGCTCGTGCCGGCAGGTCTTCGACTGGCGGCAGACCAAGGCCACTGTGGACGCCAAGTTCCCGCGCTGGAACCTGGTGCGCCGCACCCTGCGGCCGATCGGCATCGGCACCGTCTGGGGCACCATCATGGGCGCCATCCCCGGCGGTGGCGGCGTCTCGTCGGCCTTTGTCGCCTACCAACAGGCCAAGCTCACCTCCAAACACCCGGAGGAGTACGGCGAGGGCAGCGTCGAAGGCCTGGCCGCCAACGAGTCCGCGCAGAACGCCTCGCAGTCCGGCGAGATGGTGCCCACCTTCGGGTTCGGCATCCCCGGCAGCGGCTCGATGGTGCTCCTGCTGGCCGCCCTGACCGTGCACGGCCTCGTGCCCGGGCCGCTGCTGGTCAAGGAGACCCCGGAGATGCTCTACGCGAGCACCGCCGGGCTGATCGGCGGCACCATCGTGCTCGCGCTGGTCGGCTGGCCGCTGGCCAAGATGATGCTGCGACTCGTGCGCCTCGACCGCTCGGTCGTGCTGGTGATGGCGCTGCTGCTCTCGATGGTCGGCGTCTACGCGCTACGCAACGCCGTCTTCGACGTCGGCGTCATGATCTTCTTCGGCCTCGTCGGGTACTTCATGCTCCGCTACGGCTACTCCGTCGCCGCTTTCGCGCTCGCGGTCACGCTCGGCCACGACTTCGAGGGCTACCTGCGGCACGGCATCCTGCTCACCGACAGCAGCTTCGGCCAGTTCATCACCCGGCCCGTCACCGCGATCCTCGTCGCGATGTCGATCGCCCTGCTGATCTTCGGCATCCACGGCACGGTCAAGGAAGGCCGCCGGGCCCGGGCAGCGGCAGCGGGCCTTGACGACGCCGCGGTGCCGGTGATGGCCGGGCCGCAACCCGGCCCCGAAGAGCCCGGCGAGCGGCAAACCACCGTGGCCGACCTCGGTGGCCGCGTCATCACCGAGCACGACACCGGCACTTCCGACGAGGACCACAAGGATCGGGGCACACATGGGTCGACCTGACGTGGTGGTGGTGGGCGGCGGCAACGCCGCGATGAGTGCCGCGCTGGCCGCCCGGGAGCAGGGCGCCGAGGTCCTGCTGCTCGAACGGGCACCGCACCGCGAGCGCGGCGGCAACACCGCCTACACCGGCGGCATCGTCCGCTTCCCCTACACCGCCGCGGACGTCGCCGCGCTCGTGCCGGACCTGTCCGAGGCGCAGCGGGCCACCACCGAGTTCGGCTCCTACACCGAGGCCGACTTCTTCGACGACATGGCCCGGGTCACCGAGCACCGGGCCGATCCGGACCTCGTGACCGCCCTGGTCACCCGGGGCGCCGCCGCGATCGCCTGGCAGCGCGCCAACGGCGTGCGGTTCGTGCCCAGCTACGGGCGGCAGGCGTACAACGTGGACGGTCGCTTCACATTCTGGGGCGGGATCGCCGTGGAGGTCAGCGGCGGCGGGCAGGGCCTCGTGGAGTTCCTCGAAGCCGCGTGCCTGCGCGCGGGAGTGACCATCGCCTACGACTCCCGCGCCCGCGACCTGGTCGTCCGCGACGGCCGGATCACCGGTGTCCGGTTCGAACGTGACCGCACGCTGACCGAGGTCGCGTGCGACGCGGTCGTGCTCGCGTCGGGCGGTTTCCAGGCCAACGCGGCCTGGCGCACCCAGTTCCTCGGCGCAGGCTGGGATCTGGCCAAGGTGCGCGGCACCCGCTACGACACCGGCGACGGCATCCGGATGGCGCTCGACGTCGGCGCCAGCGCCGCCGGCAACTGGTCGGGCTGCCACGCCGTCGCCTGGGAGCTCAACGCGCCCGAGTTCGGCGACCGGCGCATCGGCGACGCGTACCAGAAGCACAGCTATCCGCTCGGCATCGTGGTCAACCGTGACGGCGAGCGGTTCGTCGACGAGGGCGCCGACTTCCGCAACTACACCTACGCCAAGTACGGCCGGGAGATCCTGCGCCAGCCCGGGCAGCACGCGTGGCAGGTGTTCGACGCGAAGGTCGTCCCGATGCTGCGCGACGAGTACCGGATCCGCGAGGTCACCCGCGTGCGGGCCGACACGATCGAGGAACTGGCCAAGCGCATGGACGGAATCCACGCCGACGCGTTCGCCCGCACCGTGGCGGAGTTCAACGCCGCCGTGCCCGCCGACCCGACTTTCAACCCGAACATCCTCGACGGCCGCGCCACCACCGGCCTGGCCGTCGACAAGACCAACTGGGCGCAGGCGCTGGACACGCCGCCGTTCGAGGCGTACGCGGTCACCTGCGGGATCACGTTCACCTTCGGCGGCCTGCGGGTCGACCCGGACGCGCACGTGCTCGACGACGGCGGCGACCGCATCCCGGGCCTGTACGCGGCCGGCGAACTGGTCGGCGGCCTCTTCTACTTCAACTACCCCGGTGGTTCCGGGCTCACCAGCGGGGCCGTGTTCGGCCGCGCGGCGGGCACCGGCGCCGGGCGGTTCGCCAAGGGGGCGCGATGAGCACGGTGCGGTTCGGTCTCAAGCTGTCGATCCACGGCCAGCGCGACGGCGTCACCTTCGCCGACCTCGCCGACCTCGCGAAGCACGCCGAGGACGCCGGCTTCGACGGCGTCTTCGTCATCGACCACCTGCTGCTGCCCGGCAGCCGCCTGTCCGGCTACACCAACGCGGACCCGGAACGACCGTTCTTCTACGACGCGTGGACGGCCCTCGCCGGGCTCGCCGCGGTCACCTCGCGGGTCAAGCTCGGCCCGCAGGTCACGCCGATCGGGCTGCGCCACCCGGCGTTCGTCGCCAAGTGGGGGATGACCGTCGACCACATCTCCAACGGGCGGCTGCTGCTGCAGGTCGGCGCCGGGCATCAGCAGATCGAGTACGAGTCGTTCGGCTTCCCATATCCCGGCCTGCGCGAGCGGGTCGCCCGGCTGCGCGAGGGCGTCCAGCTCATCCGGGCACTGTGGACGGACCCGGAGCCGGTGACGTTCCACGGCGAGCATTACCAGGTCGACGCGATCCCGTTCTGGCCCAAACCCGTGCAGGAGCGTCCGGAGATCTGGCTGGGCGGCGCGTCGAAGTGGATCCGCCGCCTGCTGCCCGAGATCGCCGACGGCTGGTCGCCGGCCACGCCGCAAGGCGGCGGGCTGGACCCGGAGTTCTTCCGGTCGGCGCTGTCGGAGGCGCGGGAGGCGGCCGGGCGGCACATCCACGGCGGTGCGATGTTCTACACGGTCGTCGACGAGGACCCTGCCCGGGTCGAGCAGGGCCTGTCGGTGCTGCGCCGTCGCGACGACTGGTCCGACTGGCCGCTGGACCGCTTCCAGGAGACCGGGATCGCCCTGGCGGGGGACCCGCAGGACGTCGTCAAGAGCATCCAGCGGTACGTGGACGCGGGCGTCGAGTACGTGACCGTCGGCTTCGTCCCCCTCGACGACGTCGACGCCGTGCACCGGGGCATCGAGGTCTACCGCTCGCAGATCATGCCCAAGTTCGGAGTGGGCGTATGAGGCTGGGCGTGCTGACCGACGGCCGGATCGTGGCGGTCTCCGGCGAGCGGGCCGTCGACGTGACCGCGGCGTTGCCCGGCGACTCGCCGACAGCGCGGCTGGCGGCCTACCCGTCCTGTGTGGACGCGGTGCGGGCGCTGGTCGACGCCGGGGACGGCGTACCCCTGTCGTCGTTGCCGTTGACGGCACCGAGCCCGTGCCCGCGGACCGTGCTCGCCGCGCCGGTCAACTACGCACCGCACCGAGGGGAGCTCGGCGACCGCAGCCCTGACAAGGGCACGCTCGACGCCCGGCAGATGGGCCTGATCGTGCTCGCGCCCGCCAGCGTCACCGGGCCGGACGGCGCGGTCGAGCTGCCCGACCTGCCCGGCCGCGAGTTCCACTACGAGGGCGAGATCGCCGTCGTGATCGGCCGCCCGGCGCGCGGCGTCAGCCGGTCCGAAGCGCTGGCGCACGTGCTCGGCTACACCGGGCTGCTCGACATCACGATGCGGATCGGCCCGGAAGGCCAGGAGGACCGGTCGATGCGCAAGTCGTTCCGGACGTTCACCCCGATCGGTCCGCTGGTGCTCACCGCCGACGAAGTGCCGGATCCGGCCGCGCTGACCCTGTCGCTGTCGCTCAACGGTGAGGAGCGGCAACGTGGCGGGCTCGACGAGTTGATCGTCGACGTGCCGGACCTGGTCGCGAAGGCGTCCCAACTCGTGCCCCTCGAGCCCGGGGACGTGATCGCGACCGGCACCCCGGGCGGTGTCGGCGCGATCGTGCCGGGTGACAAGCTCGCGTTGACTGTCTCAGGTGTCGGCACGCTGGAGATGTCGGTGCGGAGGCGGTCATGGTGAGCCCGCTCGTGGTGCTCAGCGCCCGGATCGGCCCGCTGACGCCCTTCGAGACCGGCATCGCGGACCGCGTGCCGTGCCGCGTCGAACTGCGTCCGCTGGGCTCCCGGGAGGAGATCGTCGCCAACGCCGCCGGCGCCCGGGTCGTCATCCTCGGTGCGGTCGAGCCGTTCGACGCCGCCGTCTTCCCGTTCCTGCCCGACCTGCGGATGGTCGCGCGGCGCGGGGTCGGCGTCGACAATGTGGACCTCGCGGCCGCGGCCGCGCACGGCGTGACCGTGACCAACGTGACCGACGCGACCGTGGACGAGGTCTCCGACCACGCCCTCGCGATGCTGGTCGCGTTGCTGCGCGGCGTTCCGGCCGCCCACGACGCGGCGCTGCGGGACCGGGTCGACCTGGCCCGCGCGGCCGTCGACCGCTCGCGCCCGCTGGGTCGCACCGTCCTCGCCGTCCTCGGCGGCGGCCGCATCGGCCGGCGTCTGGTCGCCAAGGCGGCCGGCCTGTTCCGCGAAGTGCTCGTCGTCGACCCGTTCGTGACGGCCGTCGACGGCGCCCGCGTCGTGCCGCTGGCGGAGGCGCTCGCGGTCGCCGACGCGGTCTCGGTGCACACCCCGCTGACGCCCGCCACCCGCGGCCTGCTCGACGCCGCGGCGCTGGCCGCCGCCCGACCCGGCCTCGTCGTCGTCAACGCCGCCCGCGCCGGGGTCGTCGACGAGGACGCGCTGGAGAAGGCCGCCCGGGCCGGCGTCGTCGCGGGCGTGGGCCTGGACGTGACGACGGACGAGCAAAGGTGGCACAGCGTGATCACCGACGGCTTCACCAACGTGATCCTCACCGCGCACACCGGTGGGCGCGGCGCGCTGGCTCAGGAGAACCTGCGCCGGCGCTGCGCCGAACAGGTGACGGACTTCCTGCTGGGTCACAAACCGGACGGTGTGGTCGAGTCGGCGGGTGACGGCGCAGGGTAACTGTCCGGGTACGCTCAAACGGTGTGCAATGTCGACGGAATTTATGGGACGGGCGGTGACTGAACCGATGTCGAAGCAGGATATCGATTCCCTCATGAAGCCGGTCGTCGATCTCTGGCAGGAGCGACGGACCCGGGAGGGCTCGTCCGACGCCGTATACGGAACGTTGCGAGAGGCGATCCTGAGCAAGGCCCTGACCCCGGGGCCGCAGCTCGCCGAGGAAGACCTCGCCCGCGTCTTCGGCGTCAGCCGGACCCCGATCCGCGAGGCCATCCTCCGGCTCGAGACCGAGCGGCTCGTCGAGCGCAGCAGCGGCCGCCGCGTCGCCGTCGCCCGCATCTCGCCCGCCGAGATCCTCGAGATCTACGACGTCCGGGTCGCGCTCGACGGCGTCGCCGCCGAGTTGGCCACACAGCGGGCGACGCCGCCCGACATCGCGCAGCTCCGGTGGATCAACGAGAAGATGATCGCCAGCGGCCAGGCCGGCGACTACGCCGGCGTCTCCGCGCTCAGCCTCGACTTTCACGACTGGATCGCCAAGGCCAGCGGCAACGGGTTCCTGCTCAGCCAGATCCGCGTCGTACACGATCGGGTCCGGCGTTTCGAACGCACCACCCTGCAACACCCGGGCCGCCTCGGCAGCGCCGCCGAGGAGCACGAACGGCTGCTCGACGCGATCGCCTCCGGCGACGTCGACCGCGCCACGAGCCTGGCCCGCGCACACATGCTCAACGCGAAGAAGATCAGGCTCGCGATGGCGGAAACGCCACCGGACTAACCGAAAGGGCGCCCATGCGGTACGACGTGGACTGGCGGGAAGGCACCGACTACGCGGGCCTTCGCCGCTTCCGGCACGAGCGGGTGCAGGCCGCGATGGCCCGCGCCGACCTCGACGCGGTGATCGCGTTCGAGTACGCCAACTGCCGGTACATCGCCGGTCTGCGTCCCTTGTGGGCGCCCAACTTCATGGTGCGCCAGGCCGTGGTCTCGGTGCGGGGCAGCGACGACGTCGTCGTCTTCGTCCACCAGGACGACACACCGCACCGGCGCGCCACGATGACGTGGATCCCGCCGGAGCGCATCCGCGCGTTCCCGACCGGCGTGGTCAGCGAGACGGCACCGGCGTCGGCGCTCGCGCCGCTGGCCGACGCCCTCGCGGAGCTCGGCTGCCGCGGCGGCCGGGTCGGCGTCGACATCGCCACGGTGACGGTGCTGCGCCGCTTGGAGGACGTCCTCGACGGCTACACCGTCGTCGACGCGAACGCGGCGCTCAACGGCTCCCGTTTGGTGAAGTCGCCGACGGAGCTGGCCCAGCTCGCCGACGCGTCGTCCATCGTGGACCTGGCGATGGCGACGGCGGAGGAGGCGGTCCGCCCCGGCGTCCGCGAGTGCGACGTGCTGGCCGAGGTGATGAAGGTCTTCTACACGCACAACGCCGAGGTGCCGCAGTGCAACCTCATCGTCTGCTCGGGCCCGAACACCGCGCCGATGCAGCGCTTCGCCGGCGACCGCCTGATCCGCCGCGGCGACCTGGTCTTCATCGACATCGGCGCGTGCTTCAACGGCATCTTCAGCGAGGCGACCCGCACGATCCCCTGCGGCGCGCCCGACAACGACACACAGCGGGCCATCTACCGCACGGTCTACGACATCCACCTGGCGACGATCGAGTCGCTGCGCCCGGGCGCGACCGCGACCGACGTGCAGGCGGCGGCGCTCAAGCACTACGCGGACTCACCGTTCTTCGGCAAGATGCAGGAGATGATCATCGCCCACGGCATCGGGGTGGGCTACGCGGAGCCACCGTTCATCGCCCCACCGGGCAAGTCGACGCCGGACCTGGTCCTGGAGCCCGGCATGGTCCTGGCCGTCGTGCCGACCATCATCGTCCCCGACGTCCCGGGCGGCGGGGGAGTCCGCCTGGAGGACGTGGTCGTGGTGACCGAACACGGCCCGGACGTCCTGACGAAGTACCCCTACGCGGAGTCGCTGCTCACCCGCTGACGGCGTCCAGCACGTGCATCCGCGCCTCCGCCAGGTCGAAGTACATGCCGACCAGGCGGAGGCGCCCGGCGGCCTCCGCGCGCCGGACGCTCGGGTACGTGTGCAGGTGGTCCAGCTGCCGGCGGATGTTGGCCAGGCACGCCTGCTTCTCCACCTCGTCCTCGGTCGCGCCGCTCGCCGGCGGGCTCTCTTGCGCGCCTGCGTGCCGCAGCCAACGCCCCAGCGCGGCGTCCTCCGTGGCCGAGCCGGCGATCAGGGCGCGGATCGCCCCGCATCCCGAGTGCCCGCAGACCGTGATCGTGGCGATGCCGAGCACGTCGACCGCGTACTCCACGGCCGCGCCCACCGAATGGTCGCCCGCGTCGTGTGGCGGGACGATGTTGCCCACGTTGCGCACGCAGAACAGGTCGCCCGGGCCGCTGGCCGTGATCATGTTGGGGACCAGGCGCGAGTCGGCGCAGGTGATGAAGAGCTGTTGCGGTTGTTGGCCCTTCGCCGCCAGGTCGGCCAGGTGCGGCCGGACCAGGGGCGCGACCGTGCGCTGGAACTCGTCGATGCCCGCCGCCATCGCACGCACCGGGCGGTCGTTCGGGCACAGGTGTTGCGCCGCCTGCCACTGCGACCACGACGCCAGGAAACGCGGCGGGTGGTGCGGTGGCGTCTTGCCCGCGCCCAGCCGGCCCGACGTCGCGCGGTGCAGCCAGTCGCGGTGGATCTCCTCGACCCGGACCTGGCCGCCGCCGCGCGCGTACGCCTCGCGCCATTCCTCGATCGCGTCGAACGCGCCGTGGTCGAGGTAGTCCAGGTGGAGGTCCACCTCGACCGTCTGGCCGGCCGGCACCGCGTTGAGCTCGCGGCGCAGCCGGCCCGCGGCCACGAACGCCAGCGTGCCCGTGATCGTGACCCGCCACAGGCCCGGCTCGCGTTGGGTGCGGCGGATGTCGCAGCGCGCCAGGCGGTACAGGGTCAGCACCAGGGCGACGCCGATGCCGGCGGCGACGCCGACCATCAGGTCCGTGAACACCACGCAGACCGCGGTCACCAGATAGGCCGGCAGCTCCCGGTGCCGCGCGTACGTGCGCAGATGCGCCAGGCTCACCAACCGGATGCCGACCACGACCAGCACCGCGGCCAGCGCCGACATCGGGATCAGCTCGAGGACGTCGGTGAAGGCCAGCACGAACACGGCCAGCCACAGGCCGTGCAGCACCGCCGAGGCCCGGGTGCGGGCACCGGCGGCCACGTTGGCCGAGCTGCGGACGATGACGCCGGTGACCGGGAGGCCGCCGAGCGCGCCCGAGACCATGTTCGCGGTGCCCTGCGCGACCAGTTCGCGGTCGAGGTTGGCGCGCGGGCCGTCGTGCAGCTTGTCGACCGCCACCGCCGAGAGCAGTGACTCCACGCTGGCCACCAGGGCGATCGTGACCGCGGCCAGCGCCACTGACGACCAGGGCGCGTCCGGCCACCGCGGAAACGTCAGCTCCGGCGTGTCGGGCAGGGACACCCTCGGCACGTCCAGGCCGGCGAGCGTCGACACCGCCGTCGCCGCCGAGACCGCGATCAGCGCCGCCGGCAGCAGTGACGCTTTCACCAGGCGGGGCCAGACCACGAGGATCACCATCGTGAGCGCGCCGATCGCCACCGACGCGTCGTGATGGCCCATCAGCTGCCGGGGGAGGTCGCGCAGGTTCGCCAGCGGCGAGCTCAGCGCGGCACCGCCGAGGACGACGTGCACCTGGCTGATGACGATCACGATGCCGATGCCGGCGAGCATCCCGTGCACCACCGCCGGCGACAGCGACAACGCCGCCCGGCCCAGGCGCGACAGACCCAGGACGATCTGCAGGGCGCCCGCCATCGCGACGATCGCCACCGTGCCCGCCCAGCCGAACTCCGCGACCGTCCCGGCGACGATCACCGTCAGGCCGGCGGCCGGCCCGCTGACCTGCAACGGCGCGCCGCTCAGGGCGCCGGCCACGATGCCGCCGACCACCGCGGCGATCAGGCCCGCGAACAGCGGCGCACCCGAGGCTGCGGCGATGCCCAGGGAGAGCGGGATCGCGATCAGGAAAACCACGACCGATGCGGGTACGTCGCGGCGGAACACCACCATGGCGGCCTCTCTCGTTGGGTGCGGGGAGCCGCACACAGGATGCCTGCTTAATCCCTTTTAGGGTGATATTTCGGCCTGGGACGTTCCTGAGAGCCCGGCGAGCGCGAACCTGAGTGATCGACTAGCCTCTCCGCCATGAACGGTCGGCGCGTGATCTGTGCGCTGACCGCAGCCACCCTCGCGGCGCTGATCCTGCCGCCGCCCGCGGCCGCGGCCGCCGCTCCCGTGCCGTGCCCGACAGTGCGGGTCACCCCGAAACCGAGCCGCCCACCGAAGCCGACCCCGCCGCCCGACAACCCGGCCGACAAGGCCATCGGCGGCGCAGAGCTGGCGTCAAAGGGTCTCGTCCTGCCCGCCGGTGCCACCCGCCCGCCGGCCGTCACCGCGTCGTCCTGGCTGGTCGCCGACCTCGACACGGGCGAGGTGCTCGGCGCGTGCGGCGCACATGAGTACGGCACCCCGGCCAGCGTCCAGAAGCTCCTGCTCTCCGCGACGCTGATCCCGCGCCTCGACCCCAGGCAGCAGGTGCGCGTCACCCGGGCCGACCTCAACTTCGAGGCCGGCAGCTCGGCGGTCGGCCTGCTGCTGAACGGCACGTACTCCGTCGAGTTGCTCTGGCTCGGCCTGCTCCTGCAGTCCGGCAACGACGCGGCCAACGTCCTCGCCCGGCTCGGCGGCGGGTCCGAGGGCGCGGCCGGCGGCGTCAAGGCCATGAACGAGGAAGCGCGCCGCCTGGGCGCCCACCAGACGAGAGCGGTGACGCCGTCGGGGCTCGACGGACCTGGGCAGTTCACCAGCGCGTACGACCTCGCCCTGATCGCCCGTCAATGCTTCTCGCTGCCCGCCTTCCGGCGCTACACGCTCGTCGAGCGGGTGCAGGTGCCCAAGCAGCCGCGCGCGACACCGCCGGACCCGCGCGGCTTCCAGATCCAGAACGAGAACGACCTGATCCGCGAGTACGACGGTGCGCTCGGCGGCAAGACCGGCTTCACCTCGCTGGCCCGGCACACCTACGTCGGCGCCGCCGAACGGGGCGGTCGGCGCCTGGTCGTCACGCTGCTCGGCGCGGAACCCCGGCCCCTGCGCGGCTGGCAGCAGGGCGCGGCGCTGCTCGACTGGGGCTTCGCCCAACCCAAGGGCGCGCAAGTGGGTCGCCTGGTCGAACCGGGTGAGCTCGCCCCGACGCCGACCGCCGCACCCGCACTGCGGAAGGCCCGGCCGCCCAGGCGCGCGTGGCCGCGACCGAGCCTGACCGCACGCCGTTCGTCGTCGCGTACACCGCCGTCGTGGTCCTCCTCGCCCTCGTCCTGGTCACCGTGACGATCGCCAGGCGTCGCCGGCGCTAGTGGCGATGGCCCGCGTCGCCGTGCGGGCCCAGGTGGGTGCGCTCGCCCTCGTGGTCGAGGATGCACAGGACCTCCGCCGGGCCGCCGTGCGCGCCGAACGCGTGCGGGACCATCGTCGAGAACTCGGCCGCCTCGTTGGGGCCGACCAGGATCGTCCGCTCGCCCAGCCGCAGCTCGATCGTGCCGGACAGCACCGTGAACCAGTCGCGGCCCGGGTGGACCCGCAGCTCGCTCGGCACCTTGCGGGTCACCCGCAGCTTGGAGACCGTCTGCCCGCTGTCGCGGGACAGCAGCCAGGTCGTGATGCCGCGGGCGTCGTCGCGGTGCGGGCGGATCACCACGTCGTCGTCGGCGTCCGACTCGACGAGCTGGTCGAGCGTCGTGCCGAGCGCCCGGGCGATCGCGGTCAGCTGGTCGAGCGCGACCCGCCGATGCCCGGTCTCGATCCGGCTCAGCGTCGACGGGCTGAGCAGGCTGGCGGCGGCCAGCTCGTCGAGCGACCAGCCGCGCGCCGTCCGCAGCCCGCGGATCCGCTGCCGGACCAGAGCCTCCAGATCTCCGTCTTGCTTCATACGCAAGATGCTATGCCGCAATGGCAAGGGACGGCTACCGTCTACCGCATGCCACACGACCACCTGATCGAGATGCTCGACCTGGACACCGAGGTCCTCCACGACTACCACCGCGAGCTGGTCGCCTGGGTCGGCCGCGAGGCCCCCGACCACCCCCGCGTCGTCGACCTCGGCGCCGGCAGCGGCACCGGCTCCCTCGCCCTGGCCCGGGAGCTGGCCGGTGCGCAGGTCACGGCCGTCGACGTCGACCCCGAGATGCTGGCCCACCTGCGCGCCAAGGTCGACGCCGCCGGGTTGGCCGACCGGATCCACACCCGGACCGCCGACCTCGACCAGCCCTGGCCCGACTTCGGCCCGACCGACGTGATCTGGGCGGCCTCCGCCATGCACCACATGGCCGACCCGGAGGGCGCGCTCGCCGAGGCGTTCAAGGCCCTGGGGACGGGCGGGTTGCTGGTCATCGCCGAACTGGACTCGTTTCCCCGCTTCCTGTCCGGCACACCGGACGAGGACGTGGAGGAGCGCGGGCACGCCGCACTGGACCGGCTCCGCCACGAGGCCGGCATGCACATGCACGAGGACTGGGGCGACCGGGCCCGGCACGCGGGCTTCCACACGGTCACCCGGCGGCGCTTCGACATCGACCTGCGCCCGCCGCTGCCCGCGCCGGCTCCGCGCTACGCCGAGGTCGTCCTGCACCGGATGCGCGACCGGCTCGACGGCCTGCTGTCCACGGCAGACCTGGCGAGGCTCGCGGCGCCGCGGGGAGACATCAGCGTGCGCACCACCCGCACCGTGTGGCTCGCCCGCCGCTGATCCCGGCCCGGCCATCTGGTCAGGATTCGAGAAGCGCAGGTGGCGGGCCCGCACCTAGCGTTTTCCGCATGACACACATCGAATCCGTCACCCTCGAGGTCGACGACCTCGCCGCCGCCCAGCGCTTCTACGCCGCCGCCTTCGGGCTGGGTGAGGAGCTGCACCTGCGCGAGTCCCGCGCCGCGACCACCGGCTTCCGCGGCTTCACGCTCTCGCTCGTCGTCGCCCAGCCGGCCAACGCGAACAGCTACTTCGAATCCGCCGTCGCCGCCGGCGCGACCGTCCTCAAGCCGATCACCAAGTCCTTCTGGGGCTACGGCGGCACCCTCCAGGCGCCCGACGGGACCATCTGGAAGATCTCCACCTCGAACAAGAAGGACACCGGGCCGGCAGTACGCGAGATCGAGCAACTGGTTCTGCTCCTGGGCGTCGCCGACGTCGCCGTCACGAAAGGCTTCTACGTCGACCACGGCTTCCCGGTGGCGAAGAGCTTCGGCCGCAAGTACGTCGAGTTCGCGACCGGCGACAGCCCCGTGAAGCTGGCCCTCTACGGGCGCAAGGCGGCGGCCAAGGACGCCGGTGTGCGGCCGGAAGGCGAGGGATCGCATCGGGTGGTGGTCACGAGCGATGCCGGGCGGTTCGCGGACCCCGACGGCTTCGGATGGGAAGCAACACTTCCCTCC
Organism: Asanoa iriomotensis; assembly: GCF_016862515.1. Lineage (GTDB taxonomy): Bacteria > Actinomycetota > Actinomycetes > Mycobacteriales > Micromonosporaceae > Asanoa > Asanoa iriomotensis. The sequence goes on along the minus strand of NZ_BONC01000012.1, from coordinate 88,255 downwards.
ATTACCAACGTATAGCAAATAGGGGGTCTTGCGGCAAGACCGGGGTTATGGCGCAGAATCGTCGGCCGAAGCACATGACCTGCGGAATTGCGGGGGGATTCATGATCGACGTGATCATCGCGGGCGGCGGGCCGACCGGTCTCATGCTCGCGAGCGAGCTGCGGCTGCACGGCGTGCGGGTGGTCGTCCTGGAGCGCGACCCGGAGCCGACCAAAGTGGTCCGGGCGCTCGGACTGCACGCACGCAGCATCGAGGTGATGGACCAGCGCGGTCTCCTGGACGCGCTGCTCCCGCTGGGCAAGCAGTACCCGGTCCTCGGCTTCTTCGCCGGCATCGAGATGCCCGCCGCCCGCATCGACAGTGCGCACGCGTACGTCCTCGGCATGCCGCAACCGCTCATCGACCGGCGGCTGGAGTCGCGCGCGACCGAGCTCGGCACCGAGATCCGGCGGGGGCAGGAGCTCGTCGGGCTCAGCCAGGACGAGCGCGGCGTCACCGTCGAGCTGGCCGACGGCAGCCGGCTGCGGGCCCGCTACCTGGTCGGCTGCGACGGCGGCCGCAGCATCGTCCGCAAGCTGCTCGGCGTCGGCTTCCCGGGCGAGGCCGCCACCGTCGAGACGCTGATCGGCGAGCTGGCGGTGACCGCGTCGCCGGAGACGGTGGCCGAGGTGACCGCGGAGGTACGCAAGACCCAGAAACGATTCGGTCTCGGGCCGGTCGGTGACGGCTACTACCGCGGCGTCGTGCCCGCCGACGGGGTGGCCGAGGACCGCGCGGTGCCGCCGACGCTCGACGAGTTCAAGCGACAACTCCAGGCGTACGCCGGCACGGACTTCGGCGTCCACGACCCGCGCTGGCTGTCCCGGTTCGGCAACGCCACCCGGCTGGCCGAGCGCTACCGGGTCGGCCGCGTGCTGCTGGCCGGCGACGCGGCGCACGTCCACCCACCCGTCGGCGGCCAGGGGCTCAACCTCGGCGTACAGGACGCGTTCAACCTCGGCTGGAAGCTGGCCGCCGAGATCGACGGCTGGGCGCCGGCGACGCTGCTGGACACCTACGAGAGCGAGCGCCGTCCCGTGGCCGCCGAGGTGCTCGACACCACCCGCGCCATGATGGAGCTGATGGCCACCGAGCCGGGTCCGCAGGCGGTGCGCCGGCTCGTGGCGGAGCTGATGGCCTTCGACGACGTCAACCGCTTCCTGACCGAGAAGATCACCGCCACCGCGATCCGGTACGACGTGGGGGAGGGCGACCATCCGCTGCTCGGCCGGCGGTTGCGCGACGCGCGGCTCAAGCACGGCCGCCTCTACGAGCTGATGCACGACGGTCGCGGGCTGCTGCTCGACCAGACCGGCGAGCTGTCGACCGGCGTCTGGGCCGACCGGGTCGACCACGTCGCCGACGTCAGCGAGGAGCTGTCGGCGCCGGCGGTGCTGCTGCGCCCGGACGGCCATGCGGTCTGGGTCGGCGACGACCAGCCGTCGCTGGAGACGAGCCTACGCAGGTGGTTCGGCCGCTAGGGTCAGGACTTCGAGACAGACCCTAGGTGGGCCGCCAGCCATGGGCCGGTCACGCTGTGCGGATCGGCGGCGACCTCGGACGGCGTGCCGCGCGCGACGATGCGGCCGCCGTCCGGGCCGCCGCTCGGTCCCATGTCGATCACGTGGTCGGCCGCTGCCAGCAGGTCCAGGTCGTGGTCGATCACGATGATCGTGGCGCCGTCCGCGAGGAGCCGGTCGAAGACGCCGACGAGGGTACGGATGTCCACCGGGTGCAACCCCGTCGACGGCTCGTCGAGCACGTAGAGCACGTCGCGCTGGCTGGTCCGCAGCCGGGCGGCGATCCGCAGGCGCTGCGACTCCCCACCGGACAGTGACGGCGTCGGCTCGCCCAGGCGCAGGTAGCCCAGACCGACGTCGACCATCGGCCGCAGGGGGCGCACGATCGCCGGCTGTCCGCTGAAGTGGTCGACCGCCTCGCGTACGGTCAGTCCGAGCACGTCGGAAATGGTCAGACCGGCTACTCGTACCGCCAATGTCTCGTCGTTGAACCGCTTGCCGTGGCAGGTCGGGCATTCGACGTTGATGTCGGGCAGGTACTGCACGTCCAGGTCGATCGAGCCGATCCCGCGGCAGGTCGGGCACTGCCCTTCCTTGGTGTTGAACGAGAAAGCGCCGGCGGAGCGCCCCGACTCGGCGGCGTAGTAGGCGCGGATGGCGTCGAAGGCACCCGAGTACGTGCTCGGCGTCGACCGCGCGTTCAGACCGATCGGGGTCGCGTCGATCTCCACCACCTGGCGGATCGGGCCGAGGTCGACGGACTTCACGTGTGCCGGGAGCGCGTCGCCGGCGAGTTGCGCGCGGGCCGCGGGGATCAGGCTGTCCAACACCAGTGCGGTCTTGCCCGCGCCCGACGGGCCGGCCAGCGCGGTCATCCGGTTGACCGGGAACGCCGCGGTCACGTTGCGCAGGTTGTAGAGGCGCCGCACGCCGACGATGGCCCGCTCACGCGGCAGCGGCCGGGGCGGGCGGTCGACCGCGCGCCGGCCGTCCAGGAACGGTCCGATGATCGACTTTCGGCTCTTCAGGATCTGGTCGGGCGTACCCTCGGCGACGATTCCACCGCCCAGCCGGCCCGCGCCCGGACCCAGCTCGATGATCCAGTCGGCCGAACGGATCAGGTCGAGGTCGTGCTCGACGATCACGACGGTGTTGCCGTTGCCGGCGAGCGCGGCGACGGTCTTGCGCAGTCCCTCCACATTGCTCGGATGCAGGCCGACTGACGGCTCGTCCAGGACGTACAACATGCCGGTCGTGTTGGCCCGGACCGTCGAGGTCAGCTCGATCCGCTGCCGCTCACCGGTCGACAGGGTGGCGCCGGCCCGATCGAGGCCCAGATAGCCCAGCCCGAGGTCGAGCAGCGGCCCGACGGCCCCGGTCAGCTCGCCGATCAGCCCGGTCGTCATGCGGCTGAGCTCCGGCGGCATCAACGGCGGCAGGTCGTTGACGAACACGACCAACTCGTCGAGGTCGAGGGCGCTGATCTCGGCGAGGTTGCGTCCGTTGAGGTGCGAGGTCAACGCCTCGGGCCGCAGCCGGGTGCCGTGACAGACGGGACAGGTGTGCGAGACGAGGTACCGGCTCTTCTCCGACTTCTGCGCCGCGGTGACCGCGTTGTCGTAGGTGACGTTGAGCCGCACCCGCCGCCCGTTGCGCCCGGAGAGGACGACGGGCTGCTTGACGGGCCTGCCGTGCAGGACGAGATTCTTCTCCTTGCGGGACAGTCGCTTGTACGGGACGTTGAGCCGCACACCCAACTCACCGGCGGCGTACATGCTCAGCCGGCGCCCGCCCACGTTCCACGGGAGCACGGCCCCTTCGTCGATCGTCTTGTCCGGGTCGGCGACGAGCGTGTCCTCGTCGACGTCGAACCGGGTGCCGATGCCGTTGCAGCCGGGACAGGCCCCGATCGAGTTGAACGCGAACGACTCGGCGCTCGGCGCCTCGAACCGCACACCGTCAACCGGGCACTGGATCTCCATGGCCTGCGTGGCGATGGACGGCGGGACGTCGTGCCCGTTCGGACACCGGTGCGTGCCGAGCCGCGACATGATGAGCCGCAGGACGTTGAGCACCTCGCTCATGGTCCCGACGGTGCTGCGCGGCCCGGGTGTCGGCGGCCGCTGCCGCAGGGCGAGCGCGGCCGGCAGATGATCGATGCGGTCGACATCGGGCCGCTCGGCCTGCGTCAGCCGCCGCCGGCTGTAGGTGCTCAGCCCTTCCAGAAACCGGTGCATACCCTCGGCGTAGAGGGTGCCCATGGCGAGCGAGGTCTTGCCGGACCCGGACACGCCGGCGATCACGACGGTCCGCCACAGCGGCACGTCGACATCGAGGTCCCGCAAGGTGTTGTGCCGCACGCCGCGCGCTTGAATGGCCCGCGGCAGGGTGTCCGGCGGAGGGGCGATCTTCGAAGGCGCCATAGCTTCCGGTCTAGCCCCGATCGCCCCCGCGTAACGCCGAAACGGCCTGTAGCCTCCGTCACAGAGTCCACCTCTGCGCCGGGAGGGGAGTTCGTGCCGTTTCGATCCGTCTCCGCACAGCAGGCCCTCGACACCGCCCTTGCGGAGATCGACCGGCTCGGTCTCGCCGCGCACGCGACAGTTCTCGGGCAGACCAGGTGCGTCACGCTGGTCCGCGACGGGCAGCCGGTCGCGACCGGGGCCGGCAAGGGCGCGGGCGCCCAGGGCGCGGCCAGCGCGCACTTCGAGGCGCTCGAGCGCTACCTCATGTCGGCACCCGACAACCGGCGGCGAACGCCGGACGCCACCAGGCTGTCGTCCGCCGCCGACGTGGCCGAGCAACCCGCACTGGAGCACGACCTCGTCATCCAGCGCTGGGCGGCGGAGTACCCCGACTCGGTGGCCGCCTGCGCCTCGTACAGCGGCGTCCGCTATCCCACGTTCCTCGCCGACCCGCGCTACCACCGCCGCCCCGCACCGGGCGATGACGTCCGCCCGTACCGCGGCCTGCTCCGCTACTCGTCCAGCCTCGGCACCGCCGCGGGCGTCGACCTCGCCGAGGCCGTCTACCACGGACTCTGCGAGTTGGTCGAGCACGACGCCCTCAGCCAGGCACTGCTGCGCTGGTACGTCGCGGGCGTCCCGGACGTCGACGTCGTGCCGGCCGAAGACCTGCCCGGCGCGCTCCGCGTGCTGCACGACCAGGCAGCCCAGGCGGCCGGCGCACCGGTCCACCTGCTCGACGTCACGACCGACCTGGACATCCCGGTCTACCTCGCGGTCACGTCAGCAGGCCGCCTGGGTGCCGGCGCCTCGTGCTGGGCGACCGACGCCGCGTCGCGCGCCCTCGCCGAGCTGCTCCAGACCTGTGCGCTGCCACCACCCGCACGGCACCACCAACTGGCGGCCTGGCCGGCATTGCGGCGATGCGCCGCGATGCCGCTCGACGAGCTGGCGTTCCGAGCGGTGCCGCTGCGCACCGACCCCACCGGGGACGGCTCCCCGGAATGGGGACGGGCACGCGTCCGGCAGGCACTGCTCCGGCACGGCGTCGACCACCACGTCTGCGAGGTCGCGCCGGTCGACTCCCTGATCGCCGTGGCCACCACGATCGCGCCGGGACTGGAGCGCTTCAGCCTGGTGCGGCATGGTGTCCCCGTCGTGCCCACCGGCCGGGGCGAGCGCCTCTGGCCGTCAACACTGACAAGGAGAGGATCATGAACCTGCTACCAGGACCGGGCTCCGTCTCGCCGTGCTTCCACCCGGGCGACGACGCCGGCGAGGCCTACACCGCCGGCGTCAACCTCTGTCACCACGCGGCCGACGACCTCGCGGTCGACCTCCACCTCACCCTGACCGCGGCCGACGAGCGCGACCTCGCCGGGCTCGCGGAACGGGCGTAACCGACCGGGTGCCCGGCGCGACCGCCGGGCACCCGCCACCTCCGCGAGGAGAAACGACTCGGACACACCCAAGCGCGGCCCACATCTCTGCCGGGACACGTCCTCTCGTCGTCGACGCAACCGCCGGCCCGCCCGCGATCGGATCGCCAGCCGTGAAGGCAGCTCACAAAAGGTGTTGCCCTCCTCGGCAGCGCGATCTACCTTGGATCTCAGACAACGCACACACGATCGAGGAGCGACCCGGACATGTTGTGGCAAGCCATCGCCGAACCGCAGCGGTCAACGCTGTGCGGTTTCGTGGGCATGCCCTATGCCGGGCGATCCGTTGACACGACCGCCAGCGATAAGCCGAACCACACGGGACGGCGGCTGAGCTAGCGCAGCAGAAGCGCTCACGCCGCCCCTCCCGAACCGGGACCGGGCGGCGTTTCTGTTTCCCCACAAGGCATCTAGCTCCCATAGGGGTGTGGCGCAACTGGTAGCGCACCGATCTCCAAAGTCGGTGGTTGCAGGTTCGAGTCCTGTCGCCCCTGCTCTCCTATCGATCCGATCGGATCGATCGGGATTGTGATTTGAGAACTCCACAGTGGATGGCAACTGAATCTCGGGCCGGACCCGGGCCACCCTTCGCGGTGGCCGGCTCGGCACCGAGAAATCGCATAAGTGCCCGCGCGAGCGCCGCCGCACCAAGGGCGGCGCCGCGTGCGGCACATCGGGTACGACCGGCTCGGTGACCGGACCTGCGTTGGGAGCAGGAAGCGCGGGGTTCGACTCCCCGGTGCCCGACGCGATGGGCCGCGCGCCACTGGTGTGCGGGTGTGCCTGGCAGGCACACCGTGAAGGGTTCGATCCCCTTGCGGTCCACCGAAGCAAGCCCACCGAGCTCGGTTGGTCGAGCGCGCCCCTGAAAGGGCGAGGTCACTGGTTCGATCCCAGTGGTGGGCACGTCGGGATACACAGTAACGCCCTGCGGTCGTGGTGAACTCGGCGGACATGTCGGTCTTCCAAACCGAAGAAGCGGGTTCGATGCCCGCCGACCGCTCGCTGACAATCCGGGTTGCTCTGATGGTTGGGCGCCCCGACTTGGATCGGGAGGACGCAGGTTCGAGTCCTGCACCCGGAGCCAAGGGATCAACCTGCCTCGGTGACCCAATCGGCAGAGGTGCCCGGCTCAAACCCGGGATCTGCGGGTTCGAACCCCGCCCGAGGTACACCACGCCGCCGTAGCTCAGCTGGTAGCAGCGCCGCACTCGTAATGCGGAGGTCCTCGGTTCGAACCCGAGCGGTGGCTCCACACCTGCCCGCGTAGCCCAATTGGCAGAGGCGCCCGGTTCAGGGCCGGGAGGTTGGGGGTTCGAATCCCTCGGCGGGTACGCAGCAACACATGGTGTCGTAGCTCAGTCGGCTAGAGCGTTGCCCTGTCACGGCAGAGGTCGCGGGTTCGAGTCCCGTCGGCGCCGCAAATGGAGAGCCCGCCATCGGTGAGGCAAGCGGGTTGCTAACCCGCCACGGGGAGACTCGTGGGCCGGTTCGACTCCGGCGCTCTCCGCCAACCTTGTCGTCGTAGCCACATTGACGACACTCACGCCCTCGTAGCTCATCTGGAGAGAGCGCCGGCCTACGAAGTCGGAGGTGGCAGGTTCGAGTCCTGCCGAGGGTACGCAACGGGCTGTGGCTCAGCCCTGCTTTCACACAGCAGAGGCCCCAGGTTCGAACCCTGGTGCGGGCACGGTGGATGTAGCTCAGCAGGTAGAGCTCCAGATTGTGGCTCCGGAGGTCGCGGGTTCGAGTCCCGTCATCCACCCCAAGCGCGTCGTGGGCGGCTGGTCGCCCGGCGGTCTGTAGAACCGTTGCACTTGTGCATGCGTGGTTCGAGCCCAGGGACGCGCACGCGAATCATGCCTTCGTAGCTCAGCGGAAGAGCGCGGTCGTCCGAAGGCCGAGGCCGCTGGTTCGAATCCAGCCGGGGGCACGTCATGGCGAAGTGATCGTTCTGGGTGAGCGCCGCACCTGCAAAGCGCGAGATGCGGGTTCGAGTCCCGACTTCGCCTCAACGCCATCCACTCGTGGAACCACATCGCAGGAGGACGTTGGCTGTCCAGCCGCTGCTCATAACGGCGACCCGCCCGGTTCGACACCGGGGCCTGCGACGACATGCCCTCGGCTCAACCGCCGCGGCGGATTCAGGTCCGGGGCGCGCTGGCACACTGGCGGACATGGTCGACTGGTATTCGCAGGCCGAAGTGAGCAGCGACGTCATCCGGGTCTCGGAACCGCACGTCAACGAACTGTTGTCGGCGAACTTCTGGTGGTTGCGCGGTAGCGATCGTGATGTCGTGGTCGACGCCGGGCTCGGTGTGGTCGCCTTGCGGGAGGCGATTGCGGGCATGTTCGAGCGCGATCCGATGGTCCTGCTCACCCACGCGCACCTGGATCATGTCGGTGGGGCGGCTGAGTTCGGTGACCGGGCCGCCCACTCCGCCGAGGCGGGGGTCTTGGCGGCGGGTGTGCCGGCGAGCCTGTACGGCGCGGAGCTCTACGACAAACTGGGGATCGACGCGGCGGGAGAACCTGTCCCGGAGCTCATGATCGACGTGCTGCCCAGCCCCGGCTACGACCCGGCAACCTACCGCGTCGAACCCATGACCCTGAACCGGATGCTCGACGACGGAGACCGAATCGACCTGGGCGGGCGAGTGCTGACTGTGTTGCACCTTCCCGGCCACACACCGGGGAGCATCGCCCTGCTGGAGGAGCGCACCGGGACTCTGTATTCCGGCGACATCATCTACGACGGTGGCCTGATCGACGATCTGCCGAACTCCAATGTGGCTGCCTACCGACGGAGCATGGAGTTCCTCGCGGACCTCGACGTGTCCGTCGTCCATCCCGGCCACGGGCACAGCTTCGACCGGGCACGCCTTCGCCAGTTGGCCGAGGCCTACCTGCGCGAGAAAGCTTGAGTCGCGTCGGATCCGAGGGTCGGCCCAGCGCGGGCGAGTACGCCCGGCGCGGCCACCGGGCACTCGCCGCAATGGCACTTATCCGATGCGCTTGGGTAAGTGCCATCGATGGTTTGGCGGGCAGCACCTCGATACGTCACGGTGCGTACTGTTTGCGTGAGTAAGGTCTCGACCATGCGATACGGCGCGCATCTACCGTTGATCGACTTTGCGGGCCCGGGCCGGGGGCAGCGGGTCTTGGCCTCGTACGCGGCGACGGCGAGGCAATTGGGGTACGCGGCCGTCACCGCGAACGACCACCTGGTCTTCCAGCGACCGTGGCTGGACGGCATCGTCGCGCTCGCCGCGGTGGTGGAGGCCAGCGGCGACCTGGAGTTGGCTACGACGGTGTCGCTTCCGGTCGTGCGCGGGCCGGTGGCGTTGGCCAAGGCTGCCGCCGCGTTGGACGTCATCTCGGGCGGCCGGCTCGTCCTCGGGCTGGGGCCGGGTTCGTCGGCGGGGGACTACGAGGCCGCCGGTGTGCCATTCGACGAGCGGTGGCCGCGCTTCGAGGAGTCGATCCGGGTCGTGCGGGCCTGCCTGACGGACGGTGCGCCGCCGTTCGGCGGCGTCTTCTACGCGAGCGTGCCGGCTTTGCGGCCGCGTCCGTCGCAGGTGGGCGGGCCACCGATCTGGATCGCCAGTTGGGGCTCGGACGCCGGTCTGACGCGGGTCGCACGCCTCGGCGACGGCTGGGTCGCCTCGGCTTACAACACGACGCCGGCGCGGATCCTCGACGCACGCGTGAAGCTGGCCGCCGCGCTCGCACAGGCCGGTAGGAGCCTGGACGGTTTTCCGTGTGCGCTGGCCACGATGTGGACATACGTCACTGACGACACCCGGGTCCGTGACGCGCGGCTGGCAGAACTGGCGGCGATGGTGAAGAGGCCGGTGGAGCGGCTGTCGGGCATGGTGCTGGTGGGCTCGGCCGAGCACTGCGCCGACCTGGTCCGGCGGTACACCGAGGCCGGCATCGACCGGATGTTCATCTGGCCGGTGGCCGACGCCGAAGTTCAGCTGGAGCGGTTCATGCAGGAGGTGGTGCCCTGGGTGGAGTCCTGACGCGGCTTCTGAGCCGGCCCGTGACATCCTGGAGAATCCCGGTCCTGGCTCGGGCGGCCGGCGGCGACTAAAGCCTGAACGGCCCGGTAGTCGTCGGAGGCGAGTGACGCACGCGGTTCGCAGCCGGCCGCCCGGCAGGCGTCCCGGACCCTCGACGAATGCGACCTCGCCGCGCTCGCGGAGACCACGTGGCCGAGCAGGTGCCCGGCGCGGCCCGCCGGGCACCTGTTACCTCAGCGCAGGTCGAACAGCGGCCCGGTGATGGTCAGGCCCAGGTCGTCGCCGACGTAGGCGAAGAACGCGAACAGCATCAGCGCCGCGCCGCCGAGGGCCAGGTCCTTCAGGAACTGGACCATCTCGTTCTGCCGCGCCTCCGGGTCGGTCTCCTTCCAGAAGCTGTGCATCAGCACTGCGGTCGAGACCAGGAAGACGAACAGGATCAGCGCTCCGAGGTCGGCCCACAGCCCGAGGAGCACCAGAACGCCGCCGACTGCGAGCATGACGCCCGTCCCGAGGACGGCGATGCGGGCGGACGGCACGCCGCGGGACTTGGCGTACGCCGCCATCCCTTCGGTCTGGGTGAGGTGGCCGACCGCCGAGCCCAGGAACAGCGGGACGAACAGGAGTCGGCCGATCAACACGAGCACATCCATGGCGTCCATTCCTTCAATAGCGAGGGGATAGATCGCCGTCAACGTACGCCCATGCGGTTGAGCGTTCAAGCGGTGTCGAGGGTCGCCCTCGCGCGGCTCTCGTACTCGAACCACCGCAGCAGCGCCAGCCCGAGGCCCGCGTAGAGCGCGCCCAACCCCAACTCCGCGAGCAGCGTTCCGGCCACGTCGGTCAGTGCGGCGCCGGCGGCCAGGTCGTGGGTGGCGCGGATGCCGTGCGTCATCGGCAGCCAGCCCGCCACCACCTGCATCCAGCCCGGCATCGCGCCCACCGGGACGTTGACGCCCGCGAAGACGATCAGGATGCCGAGCACGATGTTCGACATCACCGCCGTCTCGCGGACCCGCAGCGCCACCGCTGCGCCGAGCAACCCCAGGCCCGTACACGAGATCGAGCAGGCGGCGATCGCGACCGCGATGCCGCCCCACGTCGCCGGTGGGATGTCCACCCGCAGCAGCAGGCTGCCGGTGATCAGCGCGAACACCGCGACCAGGAACCCGTTGACGATGACCGGCAGCGCCCGCCCGAGGAACAGCGGCACCCGTTTGGCCGGCGACGCGATCAGCAGCGGCAGCGTACCCGTGTTGCGTTCGCCGCCGATCGTGTTGCCCATCGCGAAGAGGCACGGGACCGCGGCGTTGACCACCGCGTTGCCGATCAGGAAGAACCGGTCGTCGCTGATGCCCGCCGTGCGTCCGATGTAGACGAACAGGAAGATCTGGAACAGCGGCGTGAGCAGGAAGGTGGGCACCAGGATCCACGGCGACAGCCAGTGGAACAGCGCGCGGTAGCTGGTCAGCCCGCCGATGAAGAAGATGCGCAGACTGTTCATCAGCTCAGCGCCAGGGTCGCGTGTGCGCGGGCCGAGTGCACCATCCAGCGGGAGACGAACATCGCGACCAACCCGTAGCTCGCCGCCGTCAGCACGCACCAGCCCAGGTCGGCCCACGGGCTCTGGCCGTTGGCCGCCGCGCGCATCGCCGCCACACCCCAGGTCGGGCTCAGCACCGCCGACAGCGGGCGGACCCACGCCGGCAGGTCGCTGACCGCCACGAGGAACCCGCAGATCAGCCAGACCGGCATCTCGATCGCGGAGCCCAGCGCCCACGCGAACCGGTACCGGATCGACGAGATGGCGATGAGCATGCCCAGCATCCCGATGGCGAAAACGGTGACGACCACGGCGACGAGGAAGCCGAGAGGGTCCGCGATCGTGAGGTGGATGCCGAACGCCAACCGACCCCAGAGCAAAGTCGCGATCATGCTGTACGCGCCGATCGTCGCCATCGACAGCGTCAGCGGCACGAGCAGCAGCGCGAACGGCTGCGGCGCGAGCACCAGCAGCTCCAGCGTCCCCTGGCGCCGTTCCATCTGGAGCGCGAACGCCGCGGTCGTGCTCACCGCCGACCAGATGCCCATCGCGCTGGACCCGACGGCGGCCGACAGCAGCGCGGGCCCGGCGGCGTCGCCCTGCTTGAACATCATGAAGATCGTCGTGGCGAAGAAACCCGGGTAGAGCAGCGAGAGCAGCCCGTCGAACGCCGACCGGCTGCGCATCTTGAGCTGGAGCCACCAGGCGACACCGACCAGGCGGAGGGTCCTCACGCGGCGTTCACCAGCTCGATGTACGCGTCCTCGAGCGTCGGCTGCCGCGTGATCACCCGGCCGAACCGGCTGCCGTCGAGGTGGCCCATCACCGCCTGGGTCACGTCGGTGCCGGGCCGGGCGTGCACGGTCAGCACCTCGGCCTGGCCCTGGACGTCGACGCTGACCGACAGCACGTCCGGCTCGGCCCGCACCTTCTCCACCACCCCGTCCGGCACGCCGAACACGTCGATCTCGAGGACGGTCCCGGTGGTCACCTTCTGTTTGAGCTCCGAGGGCGTGTCCAGCGCGACGATCCGCCCGCGGGCGATCACCGCGATCCGGTCGCACAGCTCGTCGGCCTCGAACATGTAGTGGGTGGTGAGCAGGACCGTCGTGCCGGTTTCGACGAGGTTCCTGACCGTCGCGCGCAGCTCGCGGGCGCCGACCGGGTCGATGCCGATGCTCGGCTCGTCGAGGAACAGCACCTCCGGCCGGTGCAGCAGCCCGCGGGCGATGTGCAGCCGCTGCCGCATGCCACGCGAGTAGCCCTCGACCCGCTCCTTCTCGCGTCCCGCCAGGCCGACCAGCTCCAGCAGCTCGCCCACCCGCTGCTTGGACTCCCGCGCCGGCACGCCGTACAACTCGGCGAAGTAGCGGAGATTGTCCAGACCGGACAGGCGCTCGTAGAGGCCACGGTCACCACCGAAGACATAACCGACCTTCCGGCGCACGGCGTGGGCCTGCGCGACGACGTCGTGACCCAGCACGCGCGCACGGCCGCCGGTCGGCAGCAGCAACGTGATCAGCATCTTGATGGTCGTCGTCTTGCCGGCGCCGTTGGGCCCGAGCAGGCCGAACAGCTCACCTCGCTCGACCGCGAAGCTGACGCCCCGGACGGCCTCGATCTCCTTGCTCGACCGGCGGATCAGCCCTTTCCTGCTGCGGAACGTCCGGGCAAGCCCGTCGACCTCGATCACCGGTTCCGTCACGCGCACCATCCCCGTTCGAACGCCGTCCGACGGACACGGTGCTACACGGGCGCGTTTCCCGCTACCCCGTTGCGAGCCGGTCAGGCCTCGACGGACGTGGCCATCAGCTCGGCGGGGGCCGAGTCGAGCAGGGCCCGGGTCGTGTAGGAGATGTGCTTGGTCAGCGCCGCCACGGCCTGTTCCTCGTCGCGGGCCAGGACCGCGTCGCGCAGTGCGCGGTGCTCGCCGGGGATGTCCCGGGTGTCCTCGCTGCCGAGGTGCCGCGACCAGCGCCGGTAGAGCTCCGACGCGTCGCGCAGCGAAGCCGCGATGTCGCGCAGCCGGCGGCTCGGGCAGCCCTCCAGGACCGCGGCGTGGAATGCGGCGTGCGCGGTCGCCCAGTCCTCGTTGACCGCGCGCGGCTGGGTCGTCGCCAGCTCCGGCGTGCGGTCGAGCGTGTGGAACGCGGCGACGACGCGGGACTCCCAGGCGATGTCGCCGTGGTTGATCGCGTGGCGCAGGCACAGCGTCTCGATGTCGATGCGCGTGCTGGTCAGGTCGCGCAGGTCCTCCTCGGAGACCGGGGTGACCCGGAAGCCGAGCTGCGGTTCGGAGAGGACGAGGCCCTGCTCGACGAGTCGGGACAGCGCTTCGCGCAGCACGCCGACGCTCGTGCTGTAGCGGACGCCGAGGTCGGCGAACGGCAGCCGCTGACCGGGGAGCAGTCGCCCGGTCAGGATGTCGCCGCGGAGGTTGGCGTAGATGCGCTCCGCGCGGGTCTCACCACGAGGCATGGTTGACAGTGTAGGAGAACTTTGAGACATCGGCACAATCTCGAAACCACGGCCGGATATCGAACCCCCGCGCCAACGCCGTGTCGAGGCCGGTTCAGTGTGTCGAACCCTGACAGAAAGCGCCTTCCGGGTCACGGCGGGCGCCGCGAATCCGACCCATTCGTGATCACAAGACCGGCAAAACGGATACCCGCCGTCCAGTGAATGTGACGGATGAAGTAACAGATCCCCTCTAGGATTCGAAAATGTATTGACACCTCGAACGTCGGCTGAACATACTCGGCGATCAAAGGGGCCCGCGTGACAGGGCAGCTTTGACCGACGAGGAGCGTGGGCGCGATGGCGATCCAGCGGGTCGAGGTTTTCCAGCTCAGCCAGCCGATCTCCGCACCCACCGGCCCGTCCGGCGCCACCTACCGCGAGCGCCGCAGCGTCCTCGTCCGGCTCCGCGACGGCGACGGCCTCGACGGCTGGGGCGAGACCTACGCCCGCGCCGGCGTCGCCGCCGTGATCGAAGAGGTCGGCGCCCTGCTGCTCGGCCGCGACGCCGCCGACGCCCGCCCGCTGCTCGACACGCTGCGCGTCGCGACCACCGACGGCCTCGCCATCAGCGCCCTCGCCATCGCCCTCGACGACCTGCGCGCCCGCCGCCTCGGCGTGCCGGTCGCCACGCTCTACGGCGGCCGCCGGCGCGACAGCGTGCGCGGCTACGCCTCCAGCGGCGGCTACGTCGACGGCGTCGACCCCGAACAGAGCTGGCCCGACGAGGTCGCCGCCGCGGTCGGCGACGGGTTCACGGCTTGCAAGATCCGGATCGGCCGTTTCGCGCCCACCCGCGAGCTGCCGATCCTCGCGAAGGTCCGCGGCCAGGTCGGCCCCGACGTGGAGCTGATGGTCGACGCCAACGGCGCCTACACGGTGCCGCGCGCCCGCGAGGTCGCCCGGGGCCTGGCCGACCTGAGCTTCCGCTGGCTGGAGGAGCCGCTGATCCGGTTCCGCGGCGGCCTGGCCTACCCCGGCTACGAGCACCTCGGCGGCCTCGGCATCGCGATCGCGGCCTACGAGGGCCTGGAGTCCCGGGGCGCCTTCGACTCCTACCTGACCCGCACGCCGGTCGACATCGTCCAGCCGGACGTGGCGATCTGCGGCGGCATCGGCGAGCTGCTCTTCGTCGCCGAGCTGGCCGCCCTGCGCGGCCGGCAGTGCGTCCCGCACGCCTGGGGCGGCGCGGTCCTGCTGGCCGCCACGCTCCAGGCCGTCAGCCTGTTGCCCGAACCCTCCGAACTGGACGGACCGGAGTCCCCCGTGCTCGAGGTGGACCGGTTCGAGAACCCGATGCGCACCCGGCTCGCCCACGAGCCCCTCACCCTCACCGCCGGGCGGATGCCCATCCCGGACGGTCCCGGCCTCGGCATCACCGTCGACGAGGACTTCGTTCGGCACGCCGCCGGCTGACCCACCACGCACGAACTGATCGCGATCGGAGACCCCCTCATGACGAATGTGATCAATCGACGGACGATGCTGAAGACGGGTGCCGGCGCTGCCCTCGGCGTCGGGCTCTTCGGGCTTGCCGCCTGCGGCGACGACGGCTCCCCGGCACCGGCCGGATCCGCCGCTGCGGGCGCGCCCAAGAAGGGCGGCACGCTGCGCTGGGCGGTGGCCGCCGGCAACGCGACCCAGGTCGCCGACCCCGCCAAGGCCGGCGGCACCATGCCGCTGCTGATCGCCACCAACTGCTACGACACCCTGGTCCGCGCCGACCAGAACTACCAGCTGACGCCGGCGCTGGCCACCGAGTGGTCGTCCACACCGGACTCTCTGACGTGGACGTTCAAGCTCCGGCCCGGCGTGAAGTTCCACGACGGCAGCCCGCTGACCGCACAGGACGTCGTCTACTCGTTCAAGCGGATCCTCGACCCGGCCCTGGCGGCGGTCGGTCTCGCGCAGATCGGGCCGTACCTCCAGGCGTCCGGCATCACCGCCGCCGACCAGGGCACGGTCAAGCTGACGCTGACCAAGCCCAACGCGTTCATCCCGGTGATGGTGTCGCACGCCGGCTTCAGCATCGTCAAGGACGGCACCACCGACTTCAGCAAGGGCAACGGCACCGGCCCGTTCACGCTCGCCGGCTTCGACGCCGCCGCCCGCACGTCGCTGACCCGGTTCGACGGCTACTGGCAGGACGGCAAGCCCTACCTCGACGCCATCCAGATCGTCGTCATCGCCGAGGACGCCACCCGGCTCCAGGCCGTCACCTCCGGCAGCCAGGACGTCGTCGACAACATCACCGGCGCCAACACGCTGCTGCTCAAGGGCAGCGTCGAGCCGTACATGCTGAAGAACGGCGGCTGGGTCGGGCTGACCATGTTCGGTGACACGGCACCCTTCGACAACCACAAGATCATCGAGGCGATGCAGTACGCCGCCGACCGCAAGAAGATCATGTCGGTCGTCGCACCCGGCATCGACATCATCTCGCCCGACATCCCGATCCCGCCGGAGGACCCGTTCTTCCCCTCCGGCCTGCAGCCGCGCCCCTACGACCCCGACAGGGCCAAGGCGCTGCTCAAGGAGGCGGGCGTCAGCGGCACCTTCACCTTCGACGTCTACGCGTACGAGGGCGACAAGCTCGACACCGCCGTGAGCTTCAAGAGCACCGCCGAGGCGGCCGGCATCAACGCCAACGTCATCACCTGGCCGCACGCCACCTTCTTCACCGACATCTTCAAGAAGAAGCCGGCCATCGGCATCAGCGTGGCCCGCCTGCACGTCTCGCAGGCCCTGCCCCGGCTCTACAGCAAGGGCGGCGACCTCAACATCACCCACTTCAGCAACCCGCAGTTCGACGAGCTCGTGGCACAGGCCACCGCGACCGCGGACGAGGCGAAGCAGAAGCAGCTCTTCACGGACGCCCTCACGATCGTCAACGATGGTGCGGCCAACGTGATCCCCGGTTGGGAGGGGCAGGTGTACGGGAAGAACAAGCGCGTACAGGGTCTCGACGCGTCCAACGGCGCGCACATGTACCTGGCCGGCGCGTTCCTCAGCTAGCCCATGACGCAGACCGCACAGCAGGCCGGGCGTCCTCGCGCGACGAGGGCGCCCCGCCGCCTGCCCTACCTCGTCCGGCAGCTCATCACGCTGCTGGTGACCCTCTTCGCGATCACCATCGTCATCTTCGGGCTGACCGCGATCGCCGGCGACCCCGCGCGCGACATCCTCGGCCAGTACGCCACCGACGAGCAGGTGGCCGCGTTCCAGCAACTGCACCACCTCGACCAGCCCGTGGTGGTGCGCTACCTCGAATGGCTCGGCGGCGTGTTCCGCGGCGACCTCGGCACCTCGTACCAGTCGAACGGCCCGGTCTGGGACGTCATCTCGCCGCGGCTCGGCCCGTCGATCGTCCTCGTGCTGCTCTCCTGGGTGCTCACCGTGGTCGTCTCGGTGCCGATCGGCCTCTGGTCGGGTGTGCGCCTGCGCGGCCGGCGCGACGCCTCCCTGACGTTCGTGACGCTGATCGTCGCCGCGTTCCCGGAGTTCGTCCTCGGCCTGATGCTGGCGATCCTGCTCGGCGTCTGGCTCGCCTGGCTGCCGGTCGACTCCACCGCGGTCAGCTACGGCGGCCTGTTCGACAGCCCGTCCGCCTACGTGCTGCCGGCCATCACGATCGCGCTCGGCACCATCCCGTACATCATCCGGCTCATGCGGGCCAACGCGCGCGAGGTGGCGTCGGAGACCTACGTGCGGGCCGCGGTGCTGCGCGGCGTCACCGAGCCGTCGCTGTCGCTGCGGCACATCCTGCCCAACGCGGCCCCGCCGGTGGTCACCGCGCTGGGCCTCCAGTTCGCCGGTCTGATCGGAGGCGTGGTGGTCGCGGAAACCCTGTTCGGCTTCCCCGGCATGGGCCAACTGCTGGCCCAGTCGGCCGCCTCCCGGGACGCCCCCGTGGTCGAAGCCCTGGCACTGATGATCGGCGCGCTGTTCGTCGTCGCCAACCTCGCCGCCGACGCCATCGTCGTGTACGTGACGCCCAAGCTGCGGGACGCGGTCCGATGAGCGCGGACGTCCTGAAGAACGTGACGGCGGCGGACGTGCCGCTGCCGCGGCAGCGCAGCCTGCGCAGCTTCCTGGCCATACCGCAGGGCGGCTTCGGTGTCGGCCTGCTCCTGCTGCTCCTGGCTCTCGTGGTGGTCGGGCCGTTCATCGCGCCCGACTCGCCCAACGAGATCAGCGACCAGCCGATCCTCGGCCCATCGGCGCAGCACTGGCTCGGCACCGACTCCTACGGCCGCGACATCCTCAGCCGTGTCCTGCACGGCGGCGCGTCCGTGATCCTGCTGCCGCTGCTCGCCGTCTCCGCCGCCATGGTGGTCGCCACCCTCGTCGGCCTCGTCGCCGGCTACCTCGGCGGCAAGGTCGACGCGGTCGTCACCTGGGTCATCAACATCGCCCTGGCGATACCGTCGTACCTCGCCGTGCTGGTCGTCGTCGCGGCCTTCGGCGGCGGGGGAGCGGTGGTGGTCACCGCGGTCGCGGTCGTCTACGCGCCCTACATCACCCGGGTCATCAGGTCCGCGACGCAGGCGATCGCACCCCGCGAGTTCGTGCTCGCCGCCCGCGCCCGAGGGGAGTCCCTCGGGTGGATCCTGTTCCGCGAGATCACACCGAACATCGGGCCGACCCTGCTCGTCGAGATCGCCCTGCGGTTCACGTACGCCATCATGTTCATCGCCTCGTTGAGCTTCCTCGGCCTCGGCGTCCAACCGCCCAGCGCCAACTGGGGCGTGATGGTCGCCCAGAACCGGGCGCTGCTGCTGGTCTCCCCGGTCGGCGTGCTCGTGCCCGCGCTGCTGATCGGCGTGCTGGCCATCGCCGTCAATCTCATCGCCGACGCGCTGACCCAGTTCTTCGGCGACCGCATCCACGAACGGCTGATGGTATGACGACGACACAGACCGCGCGCACCGACGGCGACCTGGCCGCCGAGGGCCTCTCCGTCGGCTACCGCGCCCGGGGCGGCCTGACCCAGGTGCTGGCCGACGTGACCGTCACACTCCACTCCGGACAGATCCTCGGGCTGGCCGGCGAGTCCGGCTCCGGCAAGAGCACCCTCGCCCTGTCGCTGCTGGGCTACCGCGTATCCGGCCAGGAGACGCTCGCCGGCCGCGTGGCGTTCGACGGACGCGACCTCGACGGGGCGTCCATCAAGGAGCTGCGCAAGGTCTGGGGAGCCCGGCTCGCCTACCTGCCGCAGGACACGGCGACCTCGCTCAACCCGGCGCTGACGATCCGCCGCCACTTCGTCGAAGGGTTGCGCCGCCATCGCGGCCTCGACACCGCCGCCGCGGTCGCGCGCAGCGCCGAATGGCTGGCCCGGGTCGAGATCCCCGAGCCGGAGACCGCGCTGCACAAATATCCGCACCAGTTCAGCGGCGGCCAGCAGCAGCGCATCGCGCTCGCGCTGGCGCTCTCGGTCGAGCCCGAGGTGCTCATCCTCGACGAGCCGACGACCGGGCTCGACGTGGTCACCCAGGCACACGTCAACCGGCTGATCGTGACCCTGGCCCGCGACGCCGGCATCGCCGCGCTCTACGTCAGCCACAACCTGGCGCTGCTGGCCACCGTCTGCGACGAGCTGGCCATCATGTACGCCGGGCAGATCGTCGAACAGGGCATAGCCGCCCAGGTGTACGCCGCGCCGCGGCACCCGTACACGGCGGCCCTGATCGGTGCCGTGCCCACGATCGCCTCCGACCGGCCGCTGCACGGCATCCCCGGCATCCCACGCCCGTCGGTGCCGGTGCACACCTGCGGGTTCGCGCAACGGTGCACCTTCCGCACGGACGCCTGCGAGACCGACATCCCGCTGGTCGCCCTGGCCGACGACCGCGCCGCCCGGTGCATCCGCCTCGACGAGCTGCCGACCTTCGATCCGTCAGCCGAGCACACCACGGCCGTCGTGGTCGACCGCGCGACGGCGGCCAAGGACCTCGACGCGATCCTCACCGTCGACAACGTCGGCGTCGTGTTCGCCCGGCCCGGCTCCGGCGAGCCGTTCGTGGCCGTCGACGACGTCTCCGTGCGCGTGCCGGCCGGCCGCGCGCTGGGCATCGCGGGGGAGAGCGGCAGCGGCAAGTCCACGCTGCTGCGCGCGATCGCCGGCCTGGTGCGCCCGTCGTCCGGCACGATCAGCTACCGCGGTGCCGCCCTGGCCAGCACGGCCGGCGAACGGCCTGTCGCGCTGCGCCGGGCCATCCAGATCGTGTTCCAGAACCCGGACGCCACCCTCAACCCGCGGCACACCGTCTACCAGTCCCTGGAACGGCCGCTCAAGCTGTTCCGGCCCGACATCGCCAAACGCGACCGGCGCGACGCGGTGGCGGCGATGATGCGCCAGGTGCGGCTCGCACCCGACCTGCTCGACCGCTACCCGCGCAACCTGTCGGGAGGGCAGCGCCAGCGCGTCGCGATCGGCCGGGCCCTGCTCGCCGAGCCCGAGGTGCTGCTCTGCGACGAGGTCACGTCGGCGCTCGACGTGTCGGTCCAGGCGTCCATCCTGGAGCTGCTGGTGGGCCTGCAGGCCGAACGGGAGCTGACCGTGGTGTTCGTGACCCACGACCTGGGCGTGCTGCGGGCGGTCGCCGACGAAGCGATCATCCTGCAGAACGGCGCGATCCGCGAGGCCGGGCCGACCACCCGGCTGCTGCGGGAGCCGACCCACCCGTACACGAAGGAGCTCATCGCCGCCGTGCCCGACCCGGACCGGGCCGCGGAGTTCCTGAGTGGAGGGTCCTGACCGTGCATCCCGCCGCGCGGGCCGAGTTCGCGCCCCTCGACCGCACCTACCTCAACACCGCCGGGTACGGCCTGCCCACCGCAGGCACCGTGACCGCCCTTTCGGATGCGCTCGGGGCGTGGCAGGAAGGATCGGCCGACTGGGTACGCGACTGGGACGCACCTGCCGAACGCGCCCGCGCCGCCGCCGCGCCGCTGCTGGGCGCACCGGTCGACGAGATCGCCCTGCTGCCCGCCGTGTCCGTCGGCGCGGGCGTCGTGCTCGGCTCGCTGGCTGCCGGCGGCGAGATCGTGGTGCCACAGGGCGAGTTCGCCTCGGTGCTGTTGCCCGCCCTCGTCGTCGCACAGGCCCGCGGGATCCGGGTGCGGCAGGTGCCGTTCGACGCCCTCGCCGACGAGGTCGGCCCCGACACCACGCTGGTGGCGACCAGCCACGTGCGCTCGAACGACGGCCGCGTGCAGGATCTCGCGGCGGTCGCCGCCGCCGCCCGGGCCGTGGAAGCGGCAGTGCTCGTCGACGCCACCCACGCCGCCGGCGTGCTGCCCGTCGACGCGGTCGCGCTCGGCCTCGACTACGTGCTCGTCGCCGCCTACAAGCACCTGCTCTGCCCGCGCGGCGTCGCGCTGATGCGGGTCGCGCGGGAGCGCTGGGACCAGGTGCCGGCCGCGGTCGCGTCCTGGCGGTCCGCCGGCGACGCGTACGCCCACTACTACGGGCCCTCGCTCGCCGACCTCGCGCCGACGGCCGCCCGCTACGACGTCTCGCTCGCCTGGCACGCGTGGGTCGGAGCCGTGCCCGCCCTGGAGTTCCTCGCCGGCGTCCCGGCCACCGAGCGGCGTGACTGGTGCGTCGGCCTCGCCGACGAGGCCGCCAAGCTGCTCGGCCTGCCGCCCACCGGCTCGTCGGTGCTGGCCGTGCCGGTCACCGGCGGCGCCGCGGCGGCCCTGCGCGCGGCGAACATCGTGACCTCGGTGCCGCCCACCGGCGCCGCCGCCCTGATCCGGCTGTCCTTCCACCTCTACAACGACCTGTCCCAGGCCCGGCTCGTCGCCGACGTGCTGGCGCCGCACCTGGAAAGAGGGAGCACCCGATGAGCACGGTCGTGCAGCTCGAGTACGTCGGCGACCTCGCACCGTACGACGAGGAGGAGGCCGCGCTGGCCGAGGCCGGCGCGTCGCTGACCGTCGTGCGGGCCGCCGACGGCGACGCCCTCGTCGAAGCGGCCGGCGACGCCGACGTGATCTGGGTCGAGTGGACGCCGCACCTCACCCGCGACGTGCTGGAGCGACTGCCCAAGCTCGGCCTCGCCATCCGCTGGGGCGTCGGCTACGAGCAGATCGACGTCGCCGCCGCCACCGAGCTCGGCATCGCCGTGGCCAACGCGCCCGCCTACTGCACCGAGGACGTCGCCGAGCACGCCCTCGCCATGCTCCTGGCCGTCTCCCGGCAGGTCGTCTTCCGCGACCGCCAGGGCCAGCAGGGCCTGTGGCGGCACGGGCCGGCGAAGCAGAAGCGGCTGGCCGGCAGCACCGTCGGCGTGGTCGGCCTCGGCCGCATCGGCAGCCACGTCGCCAAGGTCGCGGCCGCGTTCGGCGCCACCGTGCTCGGCTACGACCCGGTCGTCACGTCGCCGTCGGTGCGTCAGGTGGGTTTCGAGGAACTGCTGGCCTCCGCCGACTTCGTCAGCGTCCACGTGCCGCTCACCGCCGAGACCCACCACCTGTTCGACGCCGACGCCTTCGCCCTGATGCGGCCGGACGCCACCCTGGTCAACACCAGCCGCGGCGGGGTGGTCAGCCAGGCCGCCCTGGTGGAGGCGCTCGACGCCGGCCGGCTCGGTGCGGCGGCCCTGGACGTCTTCGAGCAGGAGCCGCTGCCGGCCGACAACCCGCTGCGCGGCCGCGACAACGTGATCCTGACCCCGCACGAGGGGGCGAACTCGCCGCAGTCCGGACGCGACCTGCGCCGCGCGGTGTACGGCGCCACCGTCGAATGGCTGCGCACCGGCTGGACCGACGCGATCGTCAACCCGCAGGTCCGGCCGCACGCCCGGGCGGGCCGCTGATGCCCCGCCGGGTTCTCGCCCAGGGCGGCGGGATCATCCTGCGCGAGGTGCCGGACCCCGTGGTCGGGCCCGGCGACGTGCTGGTCCGCCCGCGCTACTCGGTGATCAGCCCGGGCACCGAACGCTCGATCGTGCGCGCCACCCGGACCAGCGTCGCGGACGCGCACGAGTACCCGAACGCCGCCTACACCTGGCGCACGGTCCGGTCCGGGGCGGTGCGCGGCCAGACCCGGATGCCGGAGATGCCGCCCACCGACGCGGCGTCCCTCGGCTACAGCCTCGCCGGCACCGTCGTGGCGGTCGGCGCGGACGTGCTCGACCTGCGGCCCGGTGACCTGGTCGCCTGCAGCGGCAGCCAGTGCGCGTACCACTGCGAGCTCGTGGCCGTGCCCCGCAACCTGACCGTGCCGGTGCCGGCCGGCGTCGACCTCGCCGCGGCGGCGCACGTCACGCTGGGCGCGGTCTCGATCGAGGCGCTGCGGCGCACCGAGTGCCGCTTCGGCGAGACCGTGGCCCTCTTCGGCAGCGGCATGCTCGGCCTGCTGATCGCCCAGCTCGCGGCCTCGGCAGGCGTCTACGTGGTCGCGCTCGACACCAACACCGCGCGGCTCGCGCTCGCGACCCAGTTGGGCGCGGTCGCGACGCTCACCGACACCGGTGCCGAGGAGCTTGCCCGGGTACGCGACCTGACCGGCGGGTTCGGCGTCGACGCCGTGATCGTGGCCGCCGCCGACCCGGGCAGCACCCTGGTGAACTTCGCGTTCGACCTGTTGCGGCCCGGCGGGCGGGTGGTCGCGCTCGGCGACTTCGGGATGGACCTCGACCGGGCGCGGTTCTTCGGCGCGCAGGCGACGTTCGTGCCGTCGATCGCGTACGGGCCCGGCCGCTACGACCCGGTCTACGAGGAGAACAACGTCGACCTGCCGATCAGCGTCGTGCGGTGGACCGAGAACCGGAACATGGGCCACTTCGTCCGCCTGCTCGCCGAGGGGCGCGTCGACCTCGACGTGATGAAGGCGGTCCGGGTGCCGTTCGCGGACGCGCCCACGGCCTACGAGGCGCTGTTCGCCGAGGACTCGCCGCTGACCGCGGTGCTCGACTTCGGTGACTGACCTACGCTGGCTCGCCGACCCGCGGCTGTCACCCGACGGCACGCGGGTCGCGTACGTCTCGCGCTCGCTCGACCACGACGCGGACCTGGTGGCCTCCCGGGTCGGTGTGGTGCCGGTCGGTGGCGGGCCGACGGTCTGGTTCGGCACGGGCGCGGCGCCGCGCTGGTCGCCCGACGGCCGGCTGCTCGCGGTCTCGCGCGGGGAGACGCTCTGGGTCGTGGACGTGGCCACCGGCGCGGAACGGCAGATCGCCCGGCAGGGCGGGGGAGAGGTCACCGAGGCGGTCTGGTCGGCCGATGGTCACCTGTTGGCTGTTGCCCGCGCGGCGATTGTCGAATCGGCCAATGGTATACGAGTAGACGGGTTGCCCGGGTTCTACCGCCGCCATCGGCGGATCCAGGTCGTCGATCTGGATGGCCGTCCGCAGTGGACGCTGCCCGGTGACGCTCGTGCTCCACAGTGGTCACCGCAAGGCGCGCGGCTCGCCTTCCTCACCGATCGGTTCAGCGGATGGGGCGACCTGTGCGTCGCGACCGGCCCGGACCAGATCGAGCGCGTCACCGACGGCGCCGGTCCGGTGCGCGGCTTCGCGTGGTGCCCCGACGGCGCCCGGCTGGCCTACCTCGGGCACAAGCACGGTGACGCCGGCGACGTGAACCTGCGGCTGTTCCTGACGTCCCCCGCCGCGGAGCTGACGACCGACTGGACGCACGGCCTCGGCAACCCGGTCCGCGGCGACGACCCGCGCGGCACCGGCGACGCGCCCGTGGTCTGGTCCGCGGCCAGCGACCGCATCTACACCGAGGTGGCCGTCGGCGGGCGCGGGCCCCTCGCCTGGTTCGCACCCGCGTCCGGCCGCAGCGGCCGGGTCTTCGACGGCGCGCACACCTGCCTGTCGCCGTCGGTCGGCGGCGGCCGGATCGCGTTCGTCCGCAGCGACGCCCTCAACCCCGGCGACGTCCACGTGGCCGACGAGCCGACCGGCCGCTCCCGCGCGGTGACGGAGGCCAATCCGTCGGCGGTACGCGACGCCGCGCCGATGACACCGGTGCCCGTCGAAGGGGTCGACGCCTGGCTGACCGCACACGGCGGCGGCCGGCAGCCGTTGTTGGTCAACGTGCACGGCGGCCCCCACGGCGCGGTCGGTTGGCGGCACACGGCCGAGGTGCAGCGGCTGGCGGCGCGCGGCTACGCGGTGCTGACCCTCAACCCGCGCGGCAGCCAGGGCTACGGCGAGGAGTTCGCGACCGCGATCCGCGGCGACTGGGGCGGCGCCGACTGGCAGGACGTCACGGCGGCGGTCGACGCCGCGGCCGCGCTGCCCGGCATCGACCCGCGGCGGATGGCGATCTGGGGCGTCAGCTACGGCGGTTTCATGACCCAGTGGGCGATCGCCCACACGGACCGGTTCGCCTGCGCGGTCAGCGAGAACGGCATCAGCGACTTCCTGGCCGCGTGGGCGTCACCGTTCTGCGACCTCCCGATGGGCGGCCCGCCGTGGAGCTCACCGCGGTTCGTGGACCGGTCGCCGCTCGTGCACGCCGACCGGATCCGCACACCCCTGCTGCTCGTCCACGCCGAGCACGACCACGTCTGCCCGGTGGCGCAGAGCGAACAGATGCACGCCGCGCTGCGGCTGCTCGGCCGCGACGTCGCACTGGTCCGGATCCCCGGCGAGGGCCACCTGATGAACCTGCATGGCCGCCCGTCGAGCCGGGCCCGCCGCGCGGCGGCGATCGACGATTTCCTCGACCGCCACCTGCGCCCGTCGACTCAGACGAACGCGTGAGCCGCGGCCACGCACCGCTGGCGGATCGCGCCGATGCGCTCGATGGTGCTGACCACCTCGTCGCCCGGGCGCAGGTAGACCGGCGGCGTGCGGCCGGAGCCGACGCCCTCGGGCGTGCCCGTGAAGATGAGGTCGCCGGGCAGCAACGGGCACACCGCCGACAGGCGGGAGATCAGGCCCGGCACCGACACGATCATGTCGCGGGTGCGGCCCGACTGCATCAGCGCGCCGTTGACCGTGCACTCCAGCAGCAGGTCGTCGAGATCGTCGAACTCGTCGAGGGTGACCAGCCACGGGCCGGTCGGTCCGAAGCCGGGGAACGACTTGCCGAGGCTGAACTGCGGCGTCTGACCGAGCGTCTGCACCCGGCGCTCCGAGTAGTCCTGCCCGACCGTGAGGCCCGCGATGTAGGACCAGGCCTCGTCCGTGGTGACGTGGTCGGCCCGCCGGCCGACGACCGCGACCAGCTCGACCTCCCAGTCGACGGTGTCACCCACGATCGGCAGTTCGCCGTGCGGGCCCGTGATGCAGGTCGGGAACTTCGTGAACGTGATCGGCACTTCCGGGATGTCGTAGCCGGCCTCCAGCGCGTGCGCGCCGTAGTTGAGGCCGATCGCGAACACCTGCGCGGGCCGGGGCGACGGCGCGCCCAGATCGGCCTCGTCGACCGCCGTGGCTTCGGCCGCACCGTCGAGGCCGGCCGCCCACGCGGTGAACTCGGCCCAGCGGTCGTAGACGGCGGCGGGGTCCGCCGGGAAGCGGCCACCGCTCGCGCGCTCGACGTCGATGCCGCCGGCGGGCGTGACGACGGTCAACCGGCCGGCGACGTTGGCAATCCGCATGTGCCGCTCCTTGCTGCGCCAAAGGGCCGGCCGCCCGGCCCGCCTCAGCATCACGCCCAAGTGTTCGACTAGTCAATAGAGTTTCGAAAACAAGCGAGCTTTTCCTTGAGTACGCCCGAGAGCGAAAGCTAGTCTGTCGCTCGAACCCGCTCCACAGGGGAGGAATCCGATGGCCACCGAGTCACCACAGGAGGCCGCCGGTCGTGCCCGCGCGGTCCTCGCCGACCTCGACGGTGTCCTGCCCGAGGTCGACACCCTCTACCAGGACCTGCACACCAACCCCGAGCTGTCCGGCGCCGAGGTCCGCACCGCCGGCATCATCGGCGCCCGCTACAAGGACGCCGGGCTCGAGGTGACCCCGGGCGTCGGCGGCCTCGGGGTGGTCGGCGTGCTGACCAACGGCCCCGGGCCGGTCGTCGGGGTCCGCGCCGACTTCGACGCACTGCCGATCGCCGAGGACACTGGCCTGCCGTACGCGAGCACCGCCGTCGGCACCCGCGCCGACGGGACGACTGTGCCCGTCATGCACGCCTGCGGCCACGACCTGCACACCGCGAGCCTGATCGGCGCCGCCCAGCTGCTGGCCGCGCACCGCGACCGCTGGCGCGGCACGCTGGTGCTGATCGCGCAGCCCGCCGAGGAGACCATGCAGGGCGCCAAGGCGATGCTCGGCGACGGGCTCTTCGACCGGTTCCCCCGGCCCGACGTGGTGCTGGCACAGCACTGCGCGATCACCCGCACCGGGATGGTGCACCACAAGGCCGGGATCGCGTACTCGGCCTGCCGGAACTTCCGGATCACCATCCACGGGCGCGGCGCGCACGGTGCCGCGCCGCACTGGTCGGTCGACCCGGTGCTGCTGGCCGCGCAGACCATCGTGTTGCTGCAGGGGATCGTGGCCCGCGAGGTCGATCCTGACGAGATGACCGTGCTGACCGTGGGTTCGGTGCATGCCGGCACCCGGCCCAACATCATCCCGCCCGAGGCGGTGCTCGAGGTGACGCTGCGCGCCACCAGCGAACCCGTGATGGACCAGCTCCAGGCCGCCATGGAGCGGATCGTGAACGGCGTGGCCGTGACCGGCCGGGCACCCCGCCCACCGGAGATCGAGCTGTGCGAGCACACGATCGCGGTGGACAACGACGACACGGTGACGGCCCGGGTCCGCGCCGTGCACGCGGAGCTGTTCGGCGCCGCCGACGTGATCGACCTGCCCGAGGCCAACAAGGGCAGCGAGGACTTCGCCTACTACGCCTCCCACGCCGTGCGGCGGATACCGGCCACGATGTGGTTCTACGGCAGCACCGCCGCCGCGCTGTGGGACGCGGCCGACGGCGACCTGCGCGAGCGGATGGCCCGGATGCCGGGGCAGCACACGCCGTTCTACGCGCCGGACCGGCTGCCCACGCTGCGCCGCGGTGTGGAGACGCTCGTCGCGGGCGCGCTGGCGTTCCTGCCGGGGCGGCCGGCATGAGCGCGGCGCTGCGGGAGATCGAACGGCGCGTGCTGTGGCTCGCCGTGCGGATGGTGGACGCCGCCAACCGCGAACGCGAGACCGGCGACGGCGTCAAGGTCGGCGGCCACCAGGCGTCGTCGGCGTCGCTCGTGTCGGTGCTCACGGCGCTCTACTTCGGACACCTGGGGCCCGCCGACCGGGTCTCGGTCAAGCCCCACGCGGCGCCGGTGTTCCACGCGATCCAGTACCTGCTCGGCAACCTGGATCCCGCCTACCTCACGCGGCTGCGCGCCCGGGGCGGGCTGCAGGCGTACCCGTCGCGCACGAAGGATCCCGACGGCGTCGACTTCTCCACCGGTTCGGTCGGTCTGGGCGCGGCGGCGCCGCTGTTCGCCGCCGCCACCCGCCGGTACGTGGACGCCCACTTCGGTCCCCGCCCGCACGCGCGGTTCGTCGCCGTGCTCGGCGACGCGGAGCTCGACGAGGGCAGTGTCTGGGAGGCGGTCGCCGACCCCGCGACCGCCGGGCTCGGCAACGTCATGTGGGTCGTCGACCTCAACCGGCAGTCGCTCGACCGGGTCGTCCCGGGCATCCGGGTGGCGCAGTGGTCGGCGCAGTTCGCGGCGGCCGGCTGGCACGTGGTGGAGGTCAAGTACGGCTCGCGGCTGCGGGCGGCGTTCGCCCGCACCGGCGGCGACGCGCTGCGGGACTGGCTCGACCGGATGCCGAACGAGCACTACCAGTCGCTGTTCGGGCTGACCGGGGAGCCGCTGCGCAAGCAGTTCCTCGACGGTGCCCCGGCGCCGGTCGTCGCCGCGGTCGCGGACGTGCCCGACGACGACCTGGCTCTGCTGCTCCAGGACCTGGGCGGGCACGACGTCTCCGCCCTGCTGGCCGCCTACGCCGAGTGCGACCGGGTGACCGACCGGCCGAGCGTCGTGTTCGCGTACACCGTGAAGGGTTGGCATCTGCCGGCGGCCGGGCACCCGCGCAACCACTCGGCGTTGCTGACCGGGGAGCAGGTCGACGCGCTGCGGGCCGCGTCGGGGCTGACGGTCGCGACCGAGTGGGACAGGCTCGACCCGTCGACGCCCGCGGGAGAGCTGGTCGCCGCCAGGCAGGCCGCGCTGGGCCGCTCGTCGGGGCCGGCGCCGCAGCAGCCGATCGTGCCCGTGCGGTCCGGCGTGCGGGTGGGTGCGCGGGCGTCCACTCAGGAGATGTTCGGCCGGGTGTTGACCGATCTCGCCCGCGATCCGTCCGTGGCGCCCTATCTGGTGACGACGGCGCCGGACGTGGCGACCTCGACGAACCTCGCCGGTTTCATCAACCGCACCGGGATCTTCGCACCGGACGCGCGGACGACCTGGTCCACCGATCCGGTGCTGCGCTGGGTCGAAGGGCCGTCCGGGCAGCACATCGAGCTGGGCATCTCCGAGATGAACCTGTTCATGCTGCTCGGCCAGCTCGGCCTGGCCGGGGAGCTGTCGGGGCAGCCGCTGCTGCCGGTGGGCACGGTCTACGACCCGTTCGTGTGCCGCGGGCTCGACGCGTTCATCTACGCGACCTACAGCGGTGCGAGCTTCGTCGTGGCCGGCACGCCGTCAGGGGTGACGCTGGCACCGGAGGGTGGCGCCCACCAGTCGACGCTCACCGCGTCGCTCGGGTTGGAGCTGCCGGGCGTGACGTTCGCGGAACCGGCGTACGGCGCCGCCCTCGACTGGCAGCTCTGCGCCGCCCTGGGTGCGGTGGCCGCCGGCCGCGGTGCCTTCTACTTCCGGCTCACCACCCGGCCGATCGACCAGGCGCCGTTCGAGGAGGCGCGGGCGCGACTCGGCGACGCGGTGCTGCGGCGGCAGGTGCTGGCCGGCGCCTACCGGCTGCGCGACGCCGGCCCGCAGGCGGTGGTCCAGCTCGTCGGCAGCGGCGCGGTGCTGCCCGAGGTGCTGGCGGCGGCCGACGAGCTGGCCGACGAGGGTGTGGCCGCGCACGTGGTCGACGTGACGTCGCTGGACCGGCTGTACGCGGACTGGCAGGCGGCGGTGCGCGCGGGCATCCGGTCGGCCCGGGTGCCGGCGCTGCCCGGCGCGCTGCGGACCGCGTTCGCGCCCGGCGTCCCGCTGGTGACCGTGCACGACGCGGCCTCGCACGCGATGGCCTGGCTGGGCTCCGCCCTCGGCGTGGCCTGCGTGCCGCTGGGCGTGGACGGGTTCGGGCAGTCGGGCACCGTCGCCGACCTGTACGCGCTGCATGACCTGGCACCGGGAGCGATCGTCAACGCCGCGCTGTCGGCGGTGGCGCTGCATGGCTGACCTGGTGCTGACCGGGGGCACCGTCGTCGACGGGCGCGGCGGGCCGCCGGTGGTCGCGGACGTCGCGGTCGCCGACGGCCTGGTGTCGGCGGTGGGCGCGCCCGGGACGCTGCGCGGGTCGCGGACGGTGGACGTCTCGGGCAAGGTGGTCAGCCCGGGGTTCGTCGACATCCACTCCCACGCGGACTTCACCCTGGCCGTCGACGGGCGGGCGCAGAGCAGCGTGGCACAGGGCATCACCACGGTGGTGACGGGCAACTGCGGGCACGGCGTGGCGCCGGTGACGGACCGGTCCGCGCCGCTGGTGCCGACGAACATCCCCGGCTGGCGGGCCGCCTGGGACTCCGCGCAGAGCTGGCGTTCGTTCCCCGAGTACCTCGACGCGCTGCGGGCACGGGGTGTCGGGGTCAACGTCTTCCCGCTCGTCGCGCATGGTGCACTGCGGCTGGCGGTGGCGGGTTTCGAGACCCGTGCCCTCTCCGCGGGCGAGCTTTCCCGCCTGCGCGGGTTGGCGGCCGAGGCGATGGACGCGGGGGCCGTCGGCCTCTCGACCGGACTGGAGTACGCGCCAGGGCTGGCGGCTTCTACCGCCGAGTTGGTCGCGGTGGCCGGGCCGGTCGGTGAGCGCGGCGGCCTCTACGCCTCGCACTGTCGCAATCGGACGGACGCGATCGTGGCGGCGGCCTCGGAAGCGGTGGCGGTGGCGGAGCGGACGGGCTGCCGACTGCAGCTCTCACATTTCGTGCGGCGACCCACGTCGAGCGACCGTTCGATCTTCTATCAGGCGGTCGACGTGGTGCGCGCGTGCCGGACCCGGTCGCGGATGGACGTCTTCCCGTTCACGCACGGCCCGACGCCGCTGCCGACGTTCGTGGTCCCGATGTCGCTGCGCGACGCACCGCGCCGCGAGGTGGCGCGCCGGCTCGCGGACTTCAGCCTGCTGGAGACGCTGGACCAGCGATTCGTGGACGCGCTGGCGGGCGGCGAAGCGGCGGCCTGCCACGTCGCCTCCGACGGGAGCGACGGCGCGCTGGTCGGGCGTACCCTCGGCGACCTGGCTCTTGAATGGGACCTGGCACTGCCCGAGGTGGTCCTGGAGATCCTGCGCCGGGCGGGCGACGACTTCTACGACGCGGTCGTGGTCGAGCCCGTCTTCGCGGACGCCGACCTGCGCTGGGCCCTTGCCCAGCCGGATTTCCTCGTCATGGGCGACGGCCTGACCGGCGCGCTCGACGGCCCTCTTGCCGGCCACGCGATGTGCGCGTCGGACTGGGGGTACGTGCCGGAGATGCTCGCCCGCTTCGTCCGCGACGAGGGGTTGGTGCCGCTGCCCGAGGCGGTGGCCCGGATGACGTCGGAGCCGGCGGCCCAGATCGGCGTCACGGACCGCGGCGTCATCGCACCGGGCTACCGCGCCGACGTCGTGGTCTTCGACCCGGCCCGGGTCGGCACGCCGGTGCGCGAGGACGCCCTGGTGGCGCTCCCGTCAGGAATGGACGAGGTCCTGGTCAACGGCACAGCCGTCGTCTCGGCCGGCCGACTCACGGGTGCGTTGCCCGGCGTGGTCGGAAGAGCGTGACGGGACGCCGTTCTGGATGACCTGGCGGACCTTGCGGAGTGCGCCCAGGTCGGCCAGGGGGTCGCCGTCGACGAGGACGAGGTCGGCCGTCTTGCCCACCTCGATCGTGCCGAGGCGGTCGGCCAGGCCGAGGTTGGCGGCCGCGTTCCGGGTGGCGGCGAGCAGCGCCTCGGTGGGGGAGAGGCCGATCTCCGCCATCAGGGCGATCTCCTCCGGCAGGCCGCCGTGTGGGTTGAAGGGCGTGCCGGCGTCGGTGCCGGCGGCGAACCGCACACCTGCCGCATGCGCGCGGCGGAAGCTCGCGGCCCGGTCCTCGACCACCGCCTGCGACTTGGCCCGCAGCCACGGCGCGAGGCCGTCGCCGTGTGCGAGGGCGCACTCGACACCGGCCAGCGTCGGCACGAGGTAGACGTCCTCGCGGGCGAGGAGCAGTTCGATCGCCTCGTCGTCGAGGTAGAAGCCGTGTTCGACCGAGTCGACGCCCGCCCGCAGCGCGTTCTTGATGCCCTCGTTGCCGATCGCGTGGGTCGCCACCCGCAGGCCGGCGTTGTGTGCCTCGTCGACGAGGACCTTCAGCTCGTCGGGTGTGTACGCGGTGCGGCCCGCGGTCACGCCCGGTGTGAGCAGGCCGCCGGTCGACATCACCTTGATGAAGCCCGCGCCGTCCTTGACCGCCTGGCGGGTGGCCTTGCGCACCTCGTCGACGCCGTCGGCCTCGCGGCCGAGGAAGTGGCCGTGGCCGCCGGTGATCGTGATGACCAGGCCCGCCGCCTGGACCCGGGCGCCCTCGACCAGGCCGTCGTCGATCGCCCGCCCCAGCTCGATGGCGACGCCGCCGAGGGCACCGCAGTCGCGGACCGTCGTCACGCCCGCGTCCAGGTGGGCGCGCGCGTTGCGGGCCGCGTGCAGGGCGGCGCGGGTCGGGCTGTCGCCGGTCATCTGGGCGATGATGTCGGGCGTCGCCGTGGCGCACAGGTGAGTGTGGCAGTCGATCAGGCCGGGCAGCAGCGTCGCGCCGGCACCGTCGATCACGGTCTCGGCGGGCTCGCCGCCCACCGCGTGGATCAGTCCACCGTGGATGGTCACGGTGGTGTCGACCAGACGGTCGCCGATGAACACCCGGGCGCCGACGATCGTGATCATGTGTCCTCCAGCTCGCCCAGGTGGTCGTCCATCACCGCCGCGATCCGGCCCGGGTCGCGGCTGCGCAGGGCCCGCAGCGTCTCCTGGTGGATGTGCACGGTGTGCGCGTAGTCGGTGTACTTCTCGTCGAAGCCGTCCAGCAGGATCGCCAGCTCCTCCATGATCTCGTGGGAGTAGCGGGCGAGCCGCGGGCTGCGGGCCGCCCGGGCGATCTCGTAGTGGAACAGGTCGTTGGCGTGCACCCACTCCGCGGGCCTGCCGCGCGCGGGGGCCAGCATGCCGATCGCCGCCTCCAGCGCCGCGAAGTTCTCCTCGGTGCCGCGCTGCCCGGCGAGCCGGGCCAGCTCCTGCTCGACCGGCCGGCGGGCCTCGGTCAGCTCGGCCAGGGTGGCGCGCTGCCCGGCCCGGGAGAGGCCCAGCACACCGGGCGGCACGATCGAGGTCGCCACCTCGACGCCGCCGGTGTGGCCGCGGGTCACCCGCAGCACGCCGGCGTCGGCGAGCAGACCGACGGCCTCGCGTACGGTCGGCCGGCTCGTGCCCAGCATCGTGGCCAGGTCGTCGATGCCCGGGATCCGGTCGCCGGCGACGAAACGACCACTGCGGATCGCGTACGTGATCTGGTCGACGACGTCCTCGTAGAGCCGCCCGCCGCGGACCGGGACGAACGGGGGTTCGGTCACGCCGCGACCACCGCGCGCACGGCGTCGAGCGTCGGCTCGATCTCGGGAAACGGAGCCGTGACGGCGCCCGGCGTCTTGAGCCCGCTCCCTGTGACGACGTGCACCACGCGGTCGCGCGGCCCGATCAGCCCGTCGGCGCGGGCCTGCCGGATCGCGGCGATTCCGGCGGCCGCACCGGGTTCCGCGAAGACACCGGCGTGCTCGCCGAGCAGCCGCATGGCCTCGAGGATCTCGGCGTCGTCGACGGCCGAGAACGCGCCGCCGCTGGCCCGCACCGCCCGCAGCGCCTTGACGGCGTTGCGCGGCCGCCCGACGGAGACGGAGTCGGCGACGGTCCGCGCGTGGACGGGCTCGATCTCCTCGCGCCCGGCGGCGAACGCGTCGACGATCGGCGCGGCTCCCGCCGGCTGCACGGCCAGCAGCCGCGACGCGCCGTGCCCGCCCTCGGCCAGCCCCTTGCCGATGGCGGCCACCGTGCACCCGTCACCGACCGCGACGCTCACCCAGTCGGCGGGCCCGTCACGGAGTTGCTCGGCCAGCTCGAGCCCGCAGGTCTTCTTACCTTCCATGAGGTACGGATTGACGGCGCAGTTGCGGTCGTACCACCCGAACGCCCGGGCGGCGTCCTCGCACAGGTAGTAGGCGTCGTCATAGCTGCCGCGCACGAGCACGACCCGCGCGCCGAACGCGGCGAGCTGAGCAAGCTTCCCGGCGGGCGTCCCGACCGGCACGAAGATCCGCGCGGTCAGCCCGGCCACGGCACAGGCACCGGCCAGACTGGACGCGGCGTTCCCGGTGGACGCGCACGCGATGTCGCCGAACCCGCCGTAAGCGGCGAGCTCGACGGCCAACGCCGACGACCGATCCTTGAGCGACCCGGTCGGGTGCCGGCTCTCGTCCTTGATCAGCAGCTCCCCGACGCCGAGCAGGGCGGCAAGCCGGGGTGCGGGCAGCAAGGGGGTTCGCGAAAGGTATCCGGCGGGCAGGACCCGCGGCGCCGCCGGCAGGGGCAGGTGCGTCCGATAGCGGTCGAGCGGATCTTCGCCCGCACCCGGCTGGCCAGGTGACACGACGACGTCGAGGATGCCGGCCAGCCCTTCGTGCCGCGGGCAGACATGAGCGTCGACTGTGGACGGATGCGCCTGGTCACACACGACACACCGCAACTCGACCGGCAGGAGATCGCTCATCGACCCATTGGACGCCCGCGATCCAGCAAACGTCAAGACCTTTGCCTTTTGGTTCCCTGGACGGATCCCACAGAACTGTCGGACCCTCGCGATAGCTTCGCCCCAGATTGCATCGCCGAACGAAACGGGGATTCTGATGAAGAACGACTTCGACTTCCTGCACGGCCGGTGGCACGTCCGCAACCGCCGGCTGCGGCACCGGCTCGTCGGCAGCGATGACTGGGAGGAGTTCGCGGCCGCCGCGACCATCACGCCGTTGTTCGGCGGCGCCGCCAACGTCGACGAGATCGACTTCGGTCCCGACCTACCCCGTGGGCTCACCCTGCGCCTCTTCGACCCGGCCGCCAAACGCTGGCACCTGCACTGGACCACCAGCGACACGGGCAGACTGTTCCCACCGATCAGCGGCACCTTCAGTGACGGGGTCGGCACCTTCTACGGCGACGACACCGAGGGCGGCACGCCCGTGCGGGTCCGCTTCGTGTGGTCGGGCATCTCGGCCACGACCGCGCGGTGGGACCAGTCCTTCTCGACGGACGGCGGTGACACGTGGGAGACCAACTGGATCATGGAGCTGACCCGGTGACGAGATCCTTGTGCATCAGCACCGAGGGGAACCCGATCGTGCTGCGGAGTGGGCCGTGGGTCGGGCCGTCGTCGGTGTAGCCGAGCCTGCGGTAGAAGGCCCGGGCGCCCGCGTTCGACGCGATCACCTGCAGGGTGACCCGGCGCTTGCCCGACGCCGCCGCCGTGCGTTCGAGGTGGTTCATGATCTGGGCGCCGGCGCCGTGGCCGCGCATCCGGTCGTCCACCACCACCGAATGGATCTGCGCCTCGTCGCGGCCCGGTGGGCCAGGCGCGATCAGCAGCCCGCGCAGCACCCCGGCGAGGCTCTTGACCGCGTCGCCGGCACCCATCAGCGCCGGCAGGGCGAGCAGGGCGCGCAGCGACGCCGTCGAGCGAGCCGAGTCCAGGGTCGAGATCCCACCGGTCGCCACCACCTCGTCATCGCGGACCAGCACGAAGCGGCCGTCGAGCGGGCCGCCGAGCACCAGCCGCCGCACGAACTCCGCCCGCGCCTCCGGGGTGCCCCGCAGCAGGCCGGGCAACTCCAACGCGTACAACTGCGTGAGCAACCGGCTCAAGACCTCGACGTCGGACCTCTCGGCCGCACGAACCCGCACATAACGACCGTAACGACCGCGAGGGCTAGTCCGTCGGTGCCGGGCCGAGCAGGCGGACCTCTTCGATGTCCATCGACGACTGGAGGTCGCGCAGGACGATGTCGTCGATCTCGCGGTCGTCGCGCATCCGGGTGACGGCGCGGCGTTTGCGGTCCAGCACCTCCAGGCGTACGCGTCGGTCGACCTGGTCCTGCCACGCCTGCACGCCGTGTTCGGCGCCTTCGGAGCGCAGCGTGTCCAGGTGCCCCTGGTAGTCGGCGCGGATCCGGTCGGCGACCTCGTCCGGCGCCCCGAACCGGGCCGCGATCTCCGGCAGCGCCGCGAGGGCCACCTCCGTCGCCCGCAGCCGGGCCTGGCGGGTCTCCTCCTCGCGCTCCTGGTCGCCCTCGGCCAGCCCGGCCCACCGGACCACCATCGGCAGCGTCGTGCCCTGGAGCAGCACGGTGACGACGATGACCACCGTCGTGCAGAAGATGATCAGATCGCGTTCCGTGTACGTGCTCCCGTCGTCGAGCGTCACCGGCACCGCCAGCGCCGCCGCGAGCGACACCGCGCCGCGGAAGCCCGCCCAGCCGCCCGCGGTGCGGACCTTCCAGTTGACGCGGCGCGTGCGCTGCACCGGGCGGCGGTCGAGGAG
This sequence comes from Asanoa iriomotensis, assembly GCF_016862515.1. Lineage (GTDB taxonomy): Bacteria > Actinomycetota > Actinomycetes > Mycobacteriales > Micromonosporaceae > Asanoa > Asanoa iriomotensis. The sequence continues at coordinate 51,958 of NZ_BONC01000012.1, read as the reverse complement.
GCGGATGAGCCAGGCCACCGCGTGCACCCAGACGAGCCGGGTCACGATGACGGCCCCTGCGGTCAGGAACGCGATCGCGACCGCGTGACCGACGGTGACGCTCGAGATGCCGCGCAGCGCGTTGGGTATCTGCAGGCCGACCAGCACGAACAGGCTGCCGTTGAGCATGAACGTGCCCAGGTCCCAGAACGAGTAGGCCTCCAGCCGCGAGCGCGCCCGGATGACTCGCGGCCCGGCCCAGGAGAGCACGAGCCCGGAGACCACGACCGCGACCACGCCGCTGGTGTGGATGACCTCGGCGACCAGGAACGCGATGAACGGCGTGAGGATGCTCAGCCCGCCCTCGATCTGCGGGCTGTCGAGGTAGCGGCGGATGAACACCACGCCGTACCCGCAGACGAGGCCGACCACCACCGCGGCGGCCGATGAATAGACCAGTTCGCCGACGAGCAGGGCCGGGCCCGGCACGTGCCCGCTGAGGAGCGCGCCGACCGCGACCGCGTACAGGACGAGTGCCGTGCCGTCGTTGATCAGACTCTCGGCCCGCAGGGTCGTGAGCGTGCGGCGCGGCATCCGCTTCGCGAGACCGGCCACCGCGGCGGCGTCCGTCGGGGCCAGCACCGCGCCGAGGATCCAGGCCGCGGACGCGACCACGCCGGCGGCCTGCAGGGTGTACGACACCGCGACCATCGTGACGATCACCAGCACGACCGCCGACAGGATGATCACCCGAAGGTTGGACCGGATCTCGCGCAGGCTGGTGTTGAGGCTCTCCCAGTAGAGGATCGCGGGGAGGAAGAGCAGAAGCACCACGTCGGGCGGCACGTGTACGTCTCCCAGGGCCGGGATGAGCCCCAACAGCCCGCCGAACGTGATGAGCAGGACCGGCGGCGCGACGCTGTACCGCCGGCCGATCGTGGTGCCGACGAGCACGGTCGCCCCGAGCACGACGACGAGCAGCAATCCCTCCATGGTCAGCATCGTGCCCGACGTCGGGGCTAAGTCGGGAAGCGCAACGTCCGCGCGGCGCCGTGCATGTCGTGGGGGAGGTCCGCGTAGGCCCACTGGTGTGCCCGGGTGTGCAGGCACGCGGCCTCCACGTCGCCGGCTGCCAGCACCTCCAGCAGCGAAACGTGCTCAAGAGCCACTTGCGACAGCGCCGGGTTCGTCAACACCAGCGTGATGGCCGTGCGGGACTCGATCTGCAGGCCCTCCCACGCCCGCTGCAGCAGGAAGTTGTCGCTCGCCACCACCACTCGGCGGTGGAAGCGCGCGCTGGCCAGGCCCATCGCCCGCAGGTCCGCGGCGGCCGCGCAGCGGTGCATGTCCTCGACGTCGGCGCGCATCGCGTCGAGGGGGAGCCGGTCGTTGAGCATCGCCAACCTGGTCGCGGTCTCCTCCAGCGCTGCGCGCACCACGTACGCCTCGCGGATGGTCTGTTCGACGAACGGCAGCACGTGCCGGCCGCGGCGGGGGCGGCTCTCGACCAGGCCCAGGCCCTCCAGCTCGCGCAACGCTTCGCGCACGGGCGCCTGGCTCGTGCCGAAGTCCGCCGCGATCTTCGTCTCGATCAGCCGCTCGCCGGCCTTCAGCTCGCCCGACACGATCAGCTCCACGAGGCCGTCGCGGATGCTCTCGCTCAGCGTCGGCTTCGGCGGGCGGGCCTCGGTCGTCTCGTTGACCACCATGCGTAGACCGTATACGTTCATTATCGATATCGATAAAAAGGGGCCGCGCATGCTGACCGAGGTTCATGTCCCCGACGACGTCGCCGCGGCGGTGCGCCTGCTCGAAAGCGGTGCCACCCCGCTGGGCGGCGGCACGAGCCTGATGCCGCTGCTCAACGACTACGCCTCGCCACCGACCGAGCTGGTCAGCCTGCGCCGCGCGGGTCTGGCCGGCATCCACCTCGACGGCGCGACCGTGCGGATCGGGGCCGCGACGACCCTCGGCCAGGTGGAGCACGACCCGCGGTTGGCGATCCTCGATCCGGTCGTACGCTCGATCGCCTCGGTCCCCGTCCGCAACCTCGCGACGGTCGGCGGCAACCTGTTCGCCCACCAGCCGCACGGCGACCTCGCGGTCGCGCTGGTCGCGCTGGCCGCCCGGGTCACGGTCGTCGACGGCGGCACGCACGAGCTGACGGTCGAGGAGTTCGTCACCGACCCGCGCGGCCTCGTCACCGAGGTCGCCTTCACACAGCCCGCCGACGGCAGCTTCAAATACCTCAAGGCGGCGCGCCGCCGCTTCAACTCGGCGTCGATCGTCACGGTCGCAGCGGTGATCGGCGAGTCCGCGGTTCGCGTCGCACTCGGCGGCGTCGGCAACCAGATCATCCGGGCACACGCCGTCGAAGCGGCGCTCGCCGGCCAACCGCTGACCGACGAGACCGTCCCCGCGGCTGCGGAGGCGGGCCTGAGCGAGCTCGCGCCCGTCGACGACGCCTACGCCTCCGCGTGGTACCGCACGCGCGTCTTCCCCGTCCACCTCCGCCGCGCGCTGCTCGGCCACTGATAGGGGACCGGCCCTATGACCGTCACCATCGTCAACCTCAAGGTCAACGGCGTCGACCAGGCGTTCATGGCCAGGCCCGGCACGACCCTGCTGTTGGCCCTGCGGGAACAGCTCGGCCTGACCGGTGCCAAGCGCGGATGCGCGCAGGGCGCCTGCGGCTCGTGCACGGTCCTGCTCGACGGCGCGCCCGTCGTCTCGTGCCTGGTGCCCGCCACCACCGTCGACGGCGCCGACATCGCCACGGTCGAGGGTCTCGCCGACGGCCAGCAGCTCAGCGACGTCCAACAGGCGTTCCTCGACGGGTTCGCCACCCAGTGCGGGTTCTGCACCCCCGGCATGCTGATGTCGGCCGAGGCGCTGCTGGCCCGCAACCCCGACCCGACGGCCGACGAGGTCAACGAGGCGATCAGCGGCAACGTGTGCCGCTGCACCGGCTACGCGCCGATCGTCAGCGCGATCCTCGACGCCGCGGAGAGGCGGCGGAACCGGGTGGAGGCGACGCACTGATGGCCAAGATCAACCCGATCGACCCGGACTACTTCAAGGACGAGCGCGCGGCCCCGGGCTTCAAGGTCATCGGCACCACCGTCCCGCGCTCCGACGCCCTCGGCCACGTCACGGGCCGCACCGAGTTCTTCGAGGACCGGACGTTCCCGAACCTGGCGCACCTCAAGATCCATCGCTCGCCGCACCACCACGCGCTCATCGACAGCGTCGACACCTCCCACGCGGAACAGACGCCGGGCGTCCTGCGCGTGCTCACCTACAAGGACGTGCCGGCCAACTGGTACGGCGTGCTCCGGCTCATCGGCATCGGCCCCGACGACGAGCCGGTGCTCGCCGAGGACCGGGTCATCTACAAGGGCGAACCCATCGTGGCCGTCGTGGCCGACTCGGAGGCCGCCGCGCTCGAGGGCGCCAGCCGGGTGCGAGTCAGCTACACCGAACTGCCGGCGGTGCTCGACGTCGAGGAGGCGATGTCGCCCGACGCGCCGATCATCAAACGGGCCGGCACCAACTATTTCGTGTACGAGGGCCACCACTCCCGCCGGATCCGGTTCGGCGACGTGGAGGCCGGCTTCGCCCGGGCGGACCACGTCTTCGACTGGCGCTACAGCTCCGCGCCGATCGAGCACGCGCCGACCGAGACCACCGGCTGCATCGTCGTGCCGCAGAGCAACGGGCGCCTGCTCATCCACAGCAACACCCAGGCCGCGTTCTTCACCCTCGACAACACCGCGCTGATCATCAACCGGGCGCCCACCGACCTCCAGGTCAAGGGCGGCACCGTCGGCGGCGGCTTCGGCGGCAAGGTCGACGTCATGGTCGAGCCCCTCGCCTGCATCGCGGCCACGCTCACCAACCGGCCGGTGAAGTTCGTCTACACCCGCGAGGAGGAGATGCAGGTCTCGTCGCCGCGGGCGGCGGAACGCATCTACATCAAGGACGGCGTGCTGAGCGACGGCCGGATCGTCGCGCGCAAGATCATGCTCTATGTGGACGCCGGCGCCTACGCGCGGCACTCGCCCTACGGCGCCACCAAGGCGGCCGCGCACCTGCCCGGCCCGTACACGATCCCGAACGTCCACGCCGACTGCCACTGCGTCTACACCAACCGCACGCCGTCGAGCGCCATGCGCGGTTTCGGTGTCACCATCGCCGACTTCGCCATCGAGTCGCAAATGGACCGGATCGCCCGCGCGCTCGACCTGGACCCGTTGGAGTTCCGGCTCCGCAACGCCTACCGCGACGGCGACCTGAAGGCGCACCGCAAGGTCGCCTCCGGCACCGCGCTGATCGAGGTCATCCAACGGGCGGCCGAGCTGGTCGGGCACGAGTTGCCGGAGGAGTACCGGGCCATGTCGTCCACGACCCCGAGAGGAGCGCAAGCATGACCCTCCTGCGTGGACGGGGGTACGCGTCCGTCAACTACCCCACCGGCATGAACCTCGGCGGCGACCCGTCACAGGCGATCATCCACGCGACCACGATGGGCGGCTTCGTGGTCACCCTCTCGTCCGTCGACCTCGGCCAGGGGCTCAAGACCGTCGTCGCACAGTGCGCGGCGGAGACCCTCGGCATCCCGATGGAGAACGTCATCATCGACACCGCGGACACCGACACCGGGCCGCACTGCATGGGCACGTTCGCGAGCCGCGGCACCCACCGGGTCGGCAACGCGGTCATCATGGCCGCCCGCGAGGCCCGCGAGGTCATGCTCCAGGTCGCCGCCGACGAGCTCGAGGTCGACGCCGGCGACCTGGAGACCGACGGCACCGGGTTCGTCCGCCTGAAGGGCAGCCCGGCCACGAAGATCCACATCTCGGACATCGCGCTCGCCGCCCATTTCAAGCAGGGCAAGAGCATCTCCGGGCGCGGCATCTTCCTCAAGGAGCGCAGCTATCCGGTGCCCGAGACCGGCGAGATGGACCCGGACTCCTGCCAGGCGCACGCGTGCACCGTCGCCGAGGTCGAGGTGGACGACGAGACCGGCATCGTGACCGTGCTGCGCATGTACAACACGTACGAGATCGGCCGCGCGCTCAACCCCGCGATGGTCGCCCAGCAGGTCGAGGGCGGCGCGTGGATGGGCGTCTCCCACGCCATCTTCGAGTCGACCGAGCCCTACTACCCGGCCTCCCGGGCGCACGGACCGATCGACTTCTGCGAGTACCTGATGCCCGGCCCGGCCGAGATCCCCGTCCAGACCAGCGTGATCCTCGAACGGCCCGCGTCCAACGGCCCCTTCGGCGCCAAGGGCATCGGCGAGATGACCGCGAACGCGCCGATCCCGGCGATCGCGAACGCCATCTTCGACGCCTGCGGCGTGCGGCTGACCACGATGCCGTTCACGCCCGAGTCCGTCCTGCGTGGACTAGACGCGCTCCGGGCCGCGTGATGCCGCTCGACCACGAGACGTTCCGGCGGCGGCTGGAGGAGCGGCGGTACTTCGCCGACGAAGGACTGGTGACCGCCATCCGGCTCGCGATCGCCCTGCGCCGGCCGCTGCTGCTCGAGGGTGAGCCGGGCGTAGGGAAGACACAGGTCTCGCACGTGCTGGCCGACGCGCTGGAGCGCGAGCTGATCCGGGTGCAGTGCTACGAGGGCATCGACGTCTCGCAGGTCCTCTACGAGTGGGACTACCTCAGGCAGTTGCTGCGCCTGCGGTCGGCCGAGGTCGAGCACACCGCCGTCGGCAACCTCTACGCGGACGAGTTCATGCTGGAACGCCCGCTGCTGCGGGCCGTGCGAAGCGAGACCGGCGCCGTCCTGCTGATCGATGAGATCGACCGGGCCGACAGCGAGTTCGAGGCGTTCCTGCTGGAGTTCCTCGACGGCTTCCAGATCACGATCCCCGAGGTCGGCACGGTGACGGCGAAGGTGCCGCCGCTGGTCGTGCTCACCTCCAACCGGACAAGGGAGCTGCACGACGCGCTCAAGCGGCGCTGCCTCTACCACTGGATCCCGTTCCCGGAGCCCGAGCGCGAACGCGCGATCGTCGAGGCGCAGGCGCCCGGGCTCACCACTGCCGCCGCCGAGCGGCTCGTCCGGTCCGTCAACGTCATCCGTTCGCTGGGGCCGTTGAAGCGGCCCGGCATCGCCGAGTCGATCGCGTGGGCGCAGGGCTCGCTCTCGCTGGCGGCCGAGGGCGTGGAGTGGTCCGAGGCGTTGCGGGCGTCGCTGGGACTCGTGCTGAAGAACGAGGAGGACGGCGCGCTGGTCGCCGCGCACGCCAGCGAGGTGTTCCCCGATGACTGACGCGCTGGTCGCGCGTACCCGGGACCATCTCTTCGCTTTCCTCGGCGCCCTGCGCGGCGCGGGGCTGCGCGTGCCCGCCAACAAACAGATGGGGTTCTTCGCCGGCATCGACGCCCTCGCACCGGCGACCGTCGGACAGCTGTACTGGGTCGGCGCCGCGACTTTGGTGTCGGCGGAACCCGAGCTTCTCGTGTATGACGAGGTGTTCCGGCGGTTCTTCGGCGCGGCCGGCCTCGACGCCGCGGTGCTGGCCCCCGAACCGCCCCCAGCAGACGAGGAGCAGCCGTCCGGCCGGCCGGGGGAGGGCGACACTGACGTCCTGCTCGACCAGACCGGCGGCGGTGCCGGCCTCGCAGCCGGCGGGGTCACCCCCGAGGGCGTGAAGCGCTTCGCACCCACCACACCGCCCGCGCACGAGGTCATGCGGCAGCTCTGCCGCGAGCTGCCCGGCGCGGTCCCGCCGACCCGGTCCCGCCGGCGCCGGCCAGGTGGTCGCCGCTGGCAGAGCCTGGACCTGCGCGCGGTCTACCTCGACTCCCGCCGCACGCACGGCGAGATCACCCGGCTGCACTGGCGGGACCGGCCGCCACGCCAGCGCCGGGTCCTCGTACTCGTCGACGTGTCCGGTTCGATGAAGCAGCACAGCCCGGACTATCTGCGATTCGCGCACGCCGTCGTCGCGACCTGTGCCCGCGCCGAGGTCTTCACGTTCGGCACGCGACTGACGAGGGTGACCCCGCTGCTGCGCGCCCCCGACGTCGACACCGCGCTGGCGTCGCTGGCCCGGGTCGTGCTGGACGCCGACGGCGGCACCCTGATCGGCCCGAGCCTGCGAGCGTTCCTCGCGAACACCCGCCACACGGCGCTCGCCCGCGACGCCCTCGTGCTCGTCCTCTCCGACGGCCTGGAGCGCGGCGACTGCACGGCGATGGTCGACGCCACCCGCCGGCTCTCCCTGCTCGCGCACCGGCTGTGCTGGTGGTCGCCGCTGGCCTGCGATCCCGAGTACCGGCCCGTGACCCGCGGGATGTCGGCCGTGCTCGGCCACCTCGACGCGCTGACCGGGGTGCGGGACCTCGACACCGCGCTGACCGCGGTGCGCCGCCATTTCGTGGAAAGGACTGACCATGTCTGAGGTGTACGCGGGCGACATCGTCGACTCGCACCACCACGTGTGGCGCCAGGCGGACATGCCGTGGCTGTCAGGCCCGATGGTCCCGCGGATCTTCGGCCCGTACGAGCCGATCCGCCGCGACTACCTGATCGAGGAATACCTGCGGGACGCGGCGTCGGCGGGCATCGGCACCTCGGTGTACGTGCAGCCGAACTGGCCGATGGACCGGGTCGTCGACGAGGTGCGCTGGATCGCCGACCTGCACGCGCGGACGGGCTGGCCGATGGCGATGGTCGGCTGCGCGGACCTGTTCTCGCCGGACGCGGTCGAGGTGATGCGCGAACAGCAGCGGGCCAGCCCGCTCGTGGTGGGCACCCGCCTGCAACTCCACTGGCACGAGCGGCCCGAGTTTCGTTTCGCGGACGCGCCGGACCGCATGAAGGACCCGGTCTTCCGCGACAACATCGCGGCGCTGGCCGACCTGGGCTGGCTGTTCGAGCTCCAGGTCTTCGCCGACCAGATGCCCGACGCCGCCACCCTCGTGGCCGACCACCCCGGGGTCCAGTTCGTGCTGGTGCACGCCGGCATGCTGGTGGACCGCACCGACGAGGCCGAGGTGGCGTCATGGCGGGCCGGCATGCGCGAGCTGGCCGCCTGCCCGAACATCGTCGTCAAGCTGACCGGCCAGGGCACCTTCGTCCACCGCGTCGACACCGACCTGCTCCGCTTCGTCGCGGACGAGGTGCTGGACGGGTTCGGCTCATCCCGGGCGATGTTCGGCACGAACCTCCCGGTCGAGACACTGTGGACGGACGCCGCGACGCTGACGGGCGCCTGGAAACAGGCCCTGCGCGACCGGTCCGCCGACGAACGGGCCGATGTCTTCTCCCGTACGGCCCGCCGGGTCTACGGCCTCTGACCACAACGACGAAAGGCAAACCCGCATGGCCCACTTCATCCTGACGTACGGCTACAACGACACCCCGCTGCGCGCCGAACGGCGCCCCGACCACCTGGCGCACCTCGACAAACTGAAGGCGGACGGCGCGCTGGTGCTCGCGGGCCCGCTGGCCGACCTCAGCGGCGGCATCATCGTGCTGTCCGCCGACGACATCGAGGCCGCGCAGGCCCTGGTCGACCAGGACCCGTACACCCAGCTCGACGTGACGAAGGACCGCCTCCTGCGCGAGTGGAAGATCACCGTCGGGCTCCCGGCCTGACCGACGATCGACGGCGGCCGGCGCCCGGACCGGCCGCCGCGATCTGCGGGGTGTCTAAGCTCGGGGGAGAGCGGCAGTGAGGGGGCGTGACCATGGCGACCCGAGTCAACCGGCAGACCGTCGACCTGTCGGGCTATCCAGAGCTGGTCGTGATCTACCTCGGCATGCGGGTCAACCGGCTCTACGGCATGCGTACCCTGTTGGGATTCGGCCCGCGGATCGCCAAGTCGGCGGCCGACCAGCCCGACGGGCTGCTCCTGCACGAGCAGCTGGTCTATTCATTGTTCCCGATGAACGTCGGCATGCGGCAGTACTGGCGGGACATGCCGTCCCTGCTGGCCTGGGCCCGCTCCGAACCACACAAGCAGTGGTGGCGCGACTTCCTGCGTGACAGCGGCGGCACCGGGTTCTGGCACGAGACCTATCTCATGCAGGGCGGCATGGAAGCCGTCTACGACGACATCCCCAAACCGTTGGGCTTCGGCGGGTTCGCACCGATGCGGCCGGCGCGCGGGCCGATGTTCGGTTTCGCCGCGCGGGCCGGCCGCCAGCACGACCAGGCGCCGGTGCTCAGCGAGGACGAGCTCTACGGCGACACGCCGTAGCGCCGGACCGCTCGCCGGGCCAGCGACATCCGATGCACCTCCGACGGGCCGTCGTAGATCCGGAACGGCCGCAGCTCCCGGGCGATCCGGGCGATCGGCAGGTCGGCCGAGACCCCGGCACCGCCGCACATCTGCGTGGCGCGGTCCGCGACCCGGCCCAGCGCCTCGGCACCGAACACCTTGGCCAGCGACGTCTCCTCCCGCCCGGCCCCGCCCGCGTCCAGCACCCGGCACGCCGTCAACAGCAGGGCCCGCGCGGCGGCGAGGTCCACCTCGTTGTCCGCGATCATCAGCTCGACCATGCCCTGCCGCGCCAGCGGAGCGCCGAACAGGGACCGGGAGCTGACGTAGGCGACCGCCGCCTCGTGGGCCCGTTGCGCCGCGCCCAGCCAGCGCATCACGTGCGTCAGCCGCGCCGGTCCCAACCGGACCTGCGCGTAGTGGAACCCCTCGTCCACCGCGCCGAGCACGTCGTCGGGCCCGACCGGCACGTCGGTCAGGGACAGCTCGCAGTGCCCGCCGATCATCGAGCGGTCCATCGTCGCCACGTGCCGCGTGACGCGCAGGCCGGACCGGTCCGCGGGCACCAGGAACATCGTCGCGCCGCCGGGTGAGTCCGGTTCGCCGCTCGTGCGGGCCATGACGATGTAGAAACCCGCACCGTCCGCGCCCGTGATGAACTTCTTGAGCCCGGTCAGCGACCACCCGCCGGAGCTCCGCGTGGCGAGTGTCCGCAGCGCGCTCGGATCCGACCCGGCACCCGGCGGCGGCTCGGTCATCGCGAACGCCGATCGCTGCTCACCCCGGGCCAGCGGCGCCAGGTAGCGCGTCCGCTGCGGAGGAGACGCGACCCGCTCCAGCAGGTGGAGGTTGCCCTCGTCGGGCGCGTTGATGCCGACGGCCATCGGCCCGAACAGCGACCGGCCGGCGGCCTCGAACACCGGCGCCCGTTCGACCATCCCCAGGCCGAGCCCGCCGAACTCGCGCGGCGCGTGCGGCGCGAAGACCCCCGCGGCGCGCGCCAGCTTCTGCAGGTCGACCCGCAGCCGGTCACCGCCCGCGGCGGCCACGTCGCCGTCGAACGCGTCCTCGACCGGGATCACCTGTTCGTCCACGAACGTCCGCGTACGCGCGACGAGGTCGTCGGTCATCGCCACCGCCTCTCCGGAGAATTAACAAGAAAAAACTCGCGTCAGGTGTTGCTCGTCACACGGTCGAAGGTCCAGACTCTCGCTACCGAGCGAGCGCTCGGACTGTATCAAGACTGATACGGATGGAAAGGCGCGTCAATGGCGACGGAGACACACCAGACCAGCGCCACAGCAGCGGCCACGTTCGCCGCGTGGCTGGACCGATTCACCGCGGCACTGCACAACGCCGACGCCGCGGGCACCACCGCGCTGCTCGCCCGCGACTGCTGGTGGCGTGACCTGCTGGCCCTCACCTGGGACCTGGGCACCTACCGCGGCAGCGACGCGGTCACCACGATGCTGGGCGAGCGGCTCACGCCCGGCGCGATAACCGACATCAAACTGACGACCGAGTTCGGCCCGCGCCACGCGGGGGACACCGTCGAAGGCTTCATCACCTTCGAGACCCCGCTCGGCTTCGGCCGCGGCGCCGTCCGGCTCGTCCAGGAGGACGGCGACTGGGTCGCCTGGACCGTGCTCACCGAGCTCGACGACCTGCGCGGGCACGAGCGGGCGATCGGCCCGCACCGCTCGCGGGGTCCCCGCCACCAACCCAGCGACGGCCGCAACTGGCTCCAACAGCGGCAGGACCACGCGAAATACCTCGACGACGACCCCGACGTCGTCGTCATCGGCGCCGGACAGGGCGGCCTCACGGTCGCCGCGAACCTCGGGCTGATGGGCGTCGACACGCTCGTGCTGGAGAAGAGCGAACGGGTCGGCGACGGCTGGCGCAAGCGCTACCACTCGCTGGTCCTGCACGACCCGGTGTGGGCCGACCACCTGCCCTACCTGCCGTACCCCGACTCGTGGCCGGTCTACTGCCCGAAGGACAAGATCGCCGACTGGTTCGAGTCGTACGCGGCCGCGATGGAGCTCAACGTCTGGACGTCGGCCGAACTGACGGCCAGCGACTACGACGAGGCCACCGGCCGCTGGACGCTCCGGGTGACGACGAAAGACGGCGAGCGGGAGATCCACCCGCGCGACGTCATCCTCGCGACCGGCGCCGCCGGCGAACCGAACGTGCCCGCCGTTCCGGGACGCGACCGGTTCGCCGGCACGAGCTACCACTCCAGCAAGCACGCCGACGCGCAGAGTTGGGCGGGCAAGCGGGCGGTCGTGGTCGGCGCCTGCAACAGCGGCCACGACATCGCACAGGACCTCTACGAGGCCGGCGCGGACGTCACGCTCGTGCAGCGCTCGTCGACGCACATCATCAGCCAGGAGCACGGCATCCCGGCCATCTTCGGCAGCAACTTCGTCGAGGGCGGCCCGCCGACCGCGTACGCCGACCTGCTGGCCGCCGGCACGCCGTGGCCGCTCGTCCTCGAGTTCGCCAAGGACGGCGTCATCGAGACCGCCAAGAAGGACGCCGACCTGCTCGCCGCCCTCGACGCGGCCGGCTTCAAGCGCAACGACGGCCCAGACGGCACCGGCCTGATGGGCTACGCGCTGGCGTACGGCGGCGGCTACTACATCGACGTGGGCGCCTCCCGGCTGATCGCCGACGGGAAGATCAAGCTCGCGCAGGGCTCCGGCCTCGCCGAGTTCACGCCCGACGGCATCCGCCTCGAGGACGGCCGCACCCTGGACGCCGACCTCGTCGTCCTCGCGACCGGCTACCGCAACATGCGCGAGACGGCCCGCCGGCTCTTCGGCGACGGCGTGGCCGACCGGCTTCCCCTCGTCCTCGGCATCGGGGAGGACGGCGAGATCGGCGGCCTCTACCGGCGCACCGGCCACCCCGCGTTCTGGTACATGGGCGGGCCGCTCGCCTGGGTCCGCATCTACTCCAAGCACCTGGCCCTGCAGATCACCGCGAAGCACGCGGGACTCCCCACGCCCTGACGGGCCCGACTCCGGCGGAGGCAACGGGTGGTGCGGCAACGCGCCACCCCGATGCCGCACGCCCTCATCCCCTCGAAAGGAGTAACCCCAGTGAAGCGTTCCAGTGGCGCCATCTTCCGCACGGCCATCGCCGCGGCGGCCAGCGCCAGCATCCTTCTGGTCGCCGCGTGCGGCGGCAACGGCAACGATTCCGCCGGTGGCGGCGACGGCGCGAAGCTCGTCTACTTCATGGCCCCCAACACCACCCCGACCCGCTACATCCAGCAGGACGGCCCCGCGTTCGAGAAGGCGATCAAGGCGCTGGACCCGACCGTCGAGGTCAAGTTCGTCAACGCCGGCGGCGACTCCAACCAGCAGCTCGCCCAGGCCAACGCGGCGATCGCCGCCGGCGCCAAGGCGCTGGTCGTGGTCGCCGCCGACCCGAACACCAGCGCGGGCCTCCTGCAGGCGGCGGAACAGGCCAAGGTCCCGGTCATCGGGTACGAGAACCCGCCCGTCAAGGGCACGCTCTACGGGCAGGTGATCTTCGACCCGGAGAAGGTCGGCGCGCAGCAGGCCACCTACTTCGCCGAGCAGGTCACCAGCGGCAAGCTCGGCGCGAAGCCGGTCAAGATCGCGCGGCAGTACGGCAACAAGGGCGACGTCTACACGACCCAGATGCTGGCCGGGCAGAACAAGGTCCTCGACCCGCTGATCAGCAGCGGCGACATCCAGGTGGTCTGTGAGGACTACATCAAGGACTGGGCGCCGGACAACGCCACCAAAGCCACCGAGCAGTGCCTGACCAAGACGCAGAACGGTGTCGGCGCGTTCCTCGGCTTCTACGACGGCATCACGGCCGGCATCATCGCCGCGCTCAAGGGCAAGAACGTCAAGATTCCGGTGTACGGCGGCCAGAACCCCGAGCTGACCGGCCTGCAGTACATGCTGACCGGCGACCAGCAGGACAACGTCCTCAAGGCGTTCAAGGTCGAGGCGGAGGCCGCCGCGAAGATCACGATCGCCGCGATCGCGGGCCAGCAGCCACCGGCCGACCTGGTCAAGGACACCATCGACAACGGCACGATGCAGGTGCCCACCGCCAAGCTCGACGCGACGCTGATCCACCTCGAGGACGGCAAGGACCCGGGCGACGCCGTGCAGCAGGCCGTCAACCTCGAGATGTTCACCTGGCAGCAGATCTGCGCGGGCCCGGCCGCCGAGACGCCAACCTGCAAAACAAAGAACAAGTAGCCAAGTAGACCCAACGGCAGCGGGCGGTCGGCGACGGCGCCGACCGCCCGTGCGGAGGACACATGACTCCCTTGCTCCAGCTCACGAAAGTCTCGAAGCACTTCGGCGGCGTACGCGCGCTGCACGAGGTCGACCTGTCGGTGGACGCCGGCGAGGTCGTGGCGCTCGTCGGCGACAACGGCGCGGGCAAGTCCACATTGGTCAAAATTGTGTCCGGTGTGGAGTCGCCGGACACCGGCGAGATCCGGGTGCGCGGCGAGGCCGCCCGCCTGGAGTCGCCCCGAGCCGCGGCCGAGGCCGGCATCCGCACGGTCTTCCAGGACCTCTCCCTGTGCGACAACCTCGACGCCGTGCAGAACCTGTTCCTGGGCCAGGAACGCTACGGCCCGGTCTGGTCGGGTCGGCGCGTCCGCCGCCACGTCATGGAGGAGCAGGCCCAGCGGGTGCTGGAATCGTTGTCGGTCAAGCTGCGCGCGCTCAACACCCCGGTCGTCGCGCTGTCGGGCGGCCAGCGCCAGGGCATCGCGATCGGCCGCGCGCTGATCAGCGACCCCGCCGTGGTGCTCCTCGACGAGCCGACCGCCGCGCTCGGCGTCTCGCAGCGCGGCGAGGTGCTCGACCTCATCCAACGCCTGCGCGAACAAGGCAGAGGTGTACTGGTTATCTCCCATGACATGAAGGACGTCCGCCAGGTAGCCGACCGGGTCGTGGTGCTGCGGCTGGGCGCGAAGGTCGCCGAGTTCCGGCGGGGTGGGTACACGCCCGCCGACCTGGTCAGCGCCATGACCGGCGCACACGAGCCCACCGACGGCGAAGGCGGAGACCTGTGACCAGCACGACGGCCGCCCCGGCGGTCACCACCACCCGCAACCGGGTCGGCCGGGCGCTCGAGACGGCCGCGCGCGGGCACCGCAGCATCCCGGTGCTCGTCGTGCTGGCGATCATCTGGGCCGTCTTCTACAGCCAGAGCGCCGCGTACCTCAGCTTCCAGAACATCACGAACCTGACCCTGCAGATCGTGACGACCGCGATCCTGGCCCTCGGCGTCGTGTTCGTCCTGCTCGTCGGCGAGATCGACCTGTCGGCGGCGGTGCTCTCCGGCGTCTGCGCCGCGGTCGCCGCCGGCCTGGTCGTCAACAGCGGCCTGCCGCTGGCCGTCGGCATCGCGGCGGCGCTGGTCACCGGCATGGTCGTCACGTTCGTCGAGGCACAGCTCATCATGTTCGGCGTGCCGTCGCTGATCGTGACGTTGGGCGGCATGGTGATCCTCCAGGGCCTGATCCTGGTCGTGCTGCCGCCCGAGTTCACCGTCAGCGTCGCCGGCACCTCGTTCGCCAAGATCGCGAGCACGGCGGTCCCGGCCGGCACCAGCTACGCGCTGGCCGCCGCGGGCACCATCGCGTACGCCGCCTATCGGCTCTTCCAACACCGTGAGCGCGTCTCGACCGGCTCCCTGACCTCGCTGGCCGCGGTCGTCGTGCCGTCGGCGATCGTCGCGGCCGTGCTGTTCGGCGGGGTGTTCACGCTGACCCGCCAGCGCGGGTTCCCGATGCCCCTGCTGATCCTCGCGGCCATGCTGCTGGTCGCCTGGTACGCCACCACACAGACCAGATACGGCATCCACCTGTACGCGGTCGGCGGCGACCGCGAGGCCGCACAGCGTGCCGGCATCCCCGTCCGCCGGATGGTGCTCTACTCGTTCCTGATCCTCGGCGCCTGCGCCGCGGTCGCCGGCATGGTCGACGCGTCCCGGCAACTCGGCGTCTCCGTCACCTCCGGCGGCGGCCCGCTGATGCTCAACGCGATCGCGGCGGCGGTCGTCGGCGGCACCAGCCTGTTCGGCGGGCGGGGGTCGATCTGGTCCGCGATCCTCGGCGCCCTCGTCATCGGGTCGATCAGCAACGGCGTCCAGCTGCTGGGCCTCTCGACCGAGGTGCAGTACTTCGCGACCGGCTCCGTGCTGATCGTCGCCGTCGCCGTCGACGTGGTCCTGACCCGCGGCTCGCTGCTGCCCGGGCGGCGCTGAGCATGGCGGCCGTCTGGGTGCCGGACCCGGCGCAGGCGCGTGAGTCCCGGATCGTGGCGTTCGCGACCTGGCTCGTCGACGCCGGGCGCGCGTCGTTCGCCGACGTGACCGACTACCGCGCCCTCCAGACGTGGTCGGTCGCCGACCCCGGCTCGTTCTGGGAGGCGGTCGCCGAGTTCTTCGCCGTCGACTGGTCCACGCCACCGCGCGCCGCGCTCGCCGAGCGGCGGATGCCCGGCGCGGTCTGGTTCCCCGGCGGCACCCTCAACATGGGGGAGCACCTGCTGCGGGCCGGCGCCGCCGATCAGGACGCGGTCGTCCTGATCGGTGAGGACGGCGAGCGGTCCGCGATCAGCTATGCGGAGCTGCGTACGCAGGCTGCCGCTGTGGCCGGTCGGCTGCGCGCGCTCGGCGTCGAGCCGGGCGACCGCGTCGCCTCCTATCTGCCCAACTGCGTCGAGGGCGTCGTCGCGTTCGTGGCGACCGCATTGGTCGGCGCGGTCTGGGCGCAGACCGGGCTCGACTACGCGGCGCCCTCGGCCGCCGACCGGATGGCCCAGCTCGCACCGACCGTGCTGATCGCCGGGTCCGGCTACCGGTTCGGCGGCAAGCTGCACGACCGGCGTGGCGACGCGCGCGAGCTGCGGTCCCTGCTGCCGGGGCTGCGGCACACCATCACCGTCTCGACGGGCGGGCTCGCCAACCCCGCCGGCGGTCCGGACGCGAGCAGCTGGGCCGACGCGCTCGCCGCCGCACCCGTCGCTGGCGCGCTCCCGGTGCCGTTCGACCACCCGCTCTGGGTGCTGTTCACCTCGGGCACGACCGGCAAGCCGAAGGGCATCGTGCACGGCCACGGCGGCGTACTCCTGGAGCAGCTCGTGTCGCCCGGTCTGCACATGGACCTGCGCGGCGACGACGCGTTCTTCTGGTTCACCACGCCGAACTGGATGATGTGGAACGCCCAGGTCTGTGGCCTTCTGCACGGTGCGACGATCGTCCTCTACGACGGCCGGCCCACGTCGCCGGGCCCGGACGCGCTGTGGCGGCTCGCGGCCGACCTCGGCGTCACCGTGTTCGGCACGAGCCCCGGCTATCTGGAGGCGTCGCAGCGGGCTGGCCTGGAGCCCGGGCGTGACCTGGACCTCTCCGCCCTGCGGCTGGTCGGGGTGACAGGATCGGTGCTGCCCGGCACCGCCAACGCCTGGTTCCGGGACCACGTCAGCGCGAGAGTCCAACTAGGATCGATGAGCGGAGGCACGGACATCGTCGGCATCTTCGTCGCCAGCGCACCCACAACCCCCGTCCACGACGGGGAGATCAGCGCACCCGCGCTCGGCGCCGCAGTCCAGGTCTGGAGCCCCGACGGCGTCCGGGTCCCGCCTGGCACACCGGGGGAGATGGTGATCACCGAACCCATGCCGTCGATGCCGCTGCGGTTCTGGGACGACCCCGGCGACCGCAAGCTGCGGGACACCTACTTCGCCACGTTCCCCGGCGTCTGGCGGCACGGCGACCTGACCGCGATCACCGAACGGGGCACGGTCGTCATCTTCGGGCGCTCGGACGCGACGATCAACCGGCACGGCGTGCGGCTGGGCTCGGCGGAGATCTACGACGCGATCAGCGACCTGCCCGAGGTGGCGGACGCGCTCGTCGTGGGCGTCGAGGAGCCGGACGGCGGCTACTGGCTGCCGCTGTTCGTCGTCCCGCACGGTGCGCCGGCCGACCTGCCCGACCGGGTGCGCCGGCGGATCGTCGAACGGGCCTCGCCCCGGCACGCACCCGACGACGTGATCGTGGTCCCGCGGCTGCCGCACACCCGGACCGGCAAGCGGCTCGAGGTCCCGATCAAACGCATCCTGCAGGGCGCCGACCCCGACCGGGTGGTCAACCGAGGCGCCGTCGACGACCCGGCGGCCCTCGACAGCCTCATCCAGGCGGCACGCGAGAGGCGGGCCGGCCGATGACGACGAGCGAGGTGGAGATGTCCTCCGAGACCGACTGGCGGGACTACGGGCCCCTCGAGTTCCCGCGCATCCTCGACGCGGCGCTGGCGGCCTTCTACGAGCACGGCTACCACGGCACGACCACGCGCGACCTGGCCAAGCGGTCGGGCCTGTCGGTGCCGGGCGTCTACCACTACTACCCGTCGAAGCAGGACATCCTCGTCGACCTGATGATGGTCATCATCGACGAGCTGCTGACCCGCAGCCACCAGGCGCTGAAGGCCGCCCGGCCCGACCCCCGGTCGCAGTTCGACGCGCTGGTCGAGTCGCTGCTGCGCTTCCACATGTACCGCCGCACCGGCGCCATGGTCTCCACCGGCGAGCTGCGCAGCCTGGAGGCCGGCAACCGGGAGCGCTACGTCGCCAAGCGCGACGAACAGCAGCGGATGCTCGACCAGGTGATCCTCGCCGGTGTCGCGGACGGCGTGTTCTCCACGTCCTACCCGAAGGACGCCAGCCGGGCCATCGCCTCGCTGTGTGTGGGTGTCGCGTCCTGGTACCGCCCGGACGGATCGCTGCCCGTCGAGGCCCTCCTGGAGCGCTACCTGACCATCGCGCGCTCGATCGTGGGCATCGGCGAACAGTGACGGCTCAGGTGAAGTCCGCGGTCGTCACCGGCGCGTCCCGGGGGATCGGCCGCGGCATCGCGCTCGCCCTGGCCCGCCGGGGTTGGTCGCTGACCCTCGTGGCCCGCGATCCGGCCCGCCTCGCGACCGCCGCGGCCGAGGCTCAGGCGGCCGGCGCGTCCCATGTGGACTGCGTTGACGTCGACCTGTCCGCACCGGACGCGGCGGCCGCGGTGGTGGCCGCCCACGCGCACGATGCGATGGACGCACTCGTCCTCGCGGCGGGTGTCGGGTCCGCCGCGCCGCTGGACGGCTATCCGATCCACCGCTACGACAAGCAGTTCGCGCTCAACACCAGGGCCCCGTTCATGCTGATCCGCGACTCGCTCCCGCTGCTGCGCACGGCCGCCCGGCGCCGGCCGACCCACGGGGCCAAGGTGATCGCGCTGGCGTCGATCGGCGGCGTCTACGCCGAACCGACCCTCGCCGTCTACGGCGCCACGAAGGCGGCGCTCCTGGCGCTCTGCCGTGGACTCAACGCCGAGGAGTCGGGCAACGGGGTCACCGCGACGGCCGTGGCGCCCGGCTACGTCGACACCGACATGAGCGCCTGGGTCCACGACGAGGTGCCGCCGGCGGAGATGATCCCGGTCGCCGACCTCGTCACGGCCGTCAACGCCCTGCTCGACCTGTCGCCGCGCAGCGTGGTCAACGAGCTCGTGCTCAGCCGGGCGGGCACGCGGGGATACGCGGCATGAGCCTCTCGTTGCCCGGCGTGCGGGACTTCCTGCGGCGCCAGGGCGTGCCGGTCGCGGGGCCGTTGACCGCCGAGCTGGTCAGCGGGGGCAGGTCCAACCTGACGTACGTCGTCACCGACGGCACCCACCGCTGGGTCGTCCGCCGCCCGCCGCTGTCGGGCCTCACCCAGTCGGCGCACGACGTCGCGCGCGAGTGGCGGGTCACCCAGGCCCTCGCCTACAGCCCGGTCCCCGTGCCGCCGGCGGTAGCACTCTGCGAGGACGTGTCGGTCATCGGCGCCCCGTTCGCGGTGACCGGCTTCGTCACCGGTCAGGTCGTGCGCACCCGCGCCCAGCTCGACGCGTACCCGACGGATGAGCTCGAGTCCTGCGTCGCGGAGCTGGTCCGGGTGCTCGCCGACCTGCACGCGGTGGACGTCGAGGAGGTCGGCCTGGGCGGCCTGGGCCGTCCGGACGGCTTCCTGGAGCGCCAGGTCCGCCTGTGGTGGCGGCAGTGGAACGAGGTGAAGAGCCAGGACCTGCCGGACGCGACCCGCCTGCACGCCCACCTGAGCGCCGCGCTGCCGCCCCGCTCGGCCCACATCGGCGTGGTGCACGGCGACTACCGGATCGACAACACCCTCCTCGACGGCGCGGACATCACCAAGGTCCTGGCGGTGGTCGACTGGGAACTGGCCACGATCGGCGACGTACAGACCGACGTCGCGCTCATGTGCGTGTACCGCCAACCCCAGCTCGACCCGATCCTCGGCCTGGACGCGGCGTGGGCGAGCGACCGCCTCCCGGACGCCGACGCGATCGCCGAGGCGTACGCCCGCCGCCGCGGCGTCGACCTGGCCCACTGGCCGTTCTACCTGGCGCTGGCCAACTTCAAACTGGCGGTCATCGCCCAGGGCATCAGCTACCGAGCTCGCCAAGGCGCCGCCGCCGACGCCACGTCAGTCAGGGCCGAGCAGGCCGTTCCGGAACTCCTCGCGGCGGGCCTGCGCCATCTGGCGCCTTAAGCGGCCACGAAGGCGAGAACTTTCGGCCAGCTGTCGCTGCGGGCTGCGGCGTCGGCCCGGCGGGTGCCGCCCAGTGCCAAGGCGCCGGCGAAGGTGCCACGGGCGAGATGCGGGAAGGTGCCGACGGCGTGGCCTGCGTCCGGATAGATCAGGGTCTGGTGTGCGGCGGTGACGTTGGCGTCGTCGAGGCGTTGCATGATTCGCTGCGCCTGCTCGGCCGCCGGCCCGAGTTTGTCGTCGCCGCCGGCGATGGTGAGGACCGGCCCGCGCACGTGTGTGACAGGGATGGCGCTCTGCGGCACAGGGGCGCCCCCGAGGGTCCACGCGTTGCCGACACGGTCGGGGAAGCTTGGCCAAACCCTGTCGTTGGGCGCATACAGGATGGTGCTGCGGACGAGGTCGGGGTAGTACTGGGCCAGCAGCAGCGCGGCCTCGGTGCCGCGGGAGTAGCCGTTGACCACCACTCCGTCGGGGTCGGCACCGGCCTGCCCGCTCAGGAGCCGTGCCGCCGTCGCGAAGTACTCTAGCGGTATGTCGCGAAGAGTTTCGGGTAGACCGGGTGCGCCGAAGTAGCCCAACGTCAGCGTCGGGTGGCCGTGCGAGGCGAGCAGGGCGGCGTCGTACCTGCTCCCTATGCCGCCTTCGGACCCGCCGATAAGCAGCACCCCAGGGCGACGCTCGGCACCTGCGGCCGGCAGGAACAGGACTCCGGCGACCCCGTCGGCGCCGGGCGTCAGGGCGCGATGGGTCACGCCGGGCGCGATCCACTGCCGGGTCACCGTGCGTGCCGCGATCTCCCGGCCGGCAGCGGTAACGGTCAGGCGGACCTCGTACGCTCCCATCGCATCGGGGTAGCCGGGGCTGAACCAGGCCCTCTCCGGGTCACCGGTCGCCGGCCACATCGACCAGAACAGGCCCATGCCGTCCGCGCCGCTGTACGTCCCCGACACAGGCGCGGAACGAGTGAGGTCGACGACGCCGTCGCCGTCCGCCTCGAAGGTCGCCTCCCCGCTCCAGCGCTGGCCGCGGAGGTCGGCTGCCTGCGATGCGACCGTTACGGTCTCGCGGGCCCGCAGGCCCGACACCCGCAGCTGGATGGGCTGATCGGCCAGCGCGACGGCGGCATCCACGTCGATCGTCGCGTCCGTCGAGTCCCGCGCCGAGCACCCCGCGGCGCCACCACCCACGACGAAGACAGCGGTCAACGCGGCGATCCAACGGCGAATGCCCACGCCGAACACGATAACGATCGGATTCAATCAAACCGCATGGGCGCAGATCGCCTGGCGGTGAGATGTGATCCGCCCCGGGTTTGGCGCGGTGGCTTCAGACCAGCCAGCGGATCACGGTGAGCAGGCCGATGCCGGCCAGGCCGAGCGCGATGACGCCCGCGATGAATGCGAGCAGGCAGGGAACGCCGTCGCGCCAGGAGCTGGGTGCCTCCGGTCGTGGGCCGGCGTCGGTCCACGACACCGGGGCCGGGCCCTCCCGCTCGGCCCGCTCGGTCAAGCGCGCCAACCGGGACCGCCCGGCCGGGCCGAGCGAGTCGGTCGGGTCCGCGCGCAGCTTCAAGGCGTACAGGCGGGCCCACACGCTCGGGAAGGCGCGCTCGAACGCGGCGATCTCCGCCTCCGTGGCGTCCTCCGTCAGGAAGCCCCACCGTCCGGCTTCGACGACGTTGCCCACCTGACGGTTGAGGGCCGCCCGCGCGGCTCGCACCTCCAGGTCCGCAGGGAAGGCGGCGGTGAGGCTGGCCAGGCGCTGCAGCGCGGGATGGTAGTGCCCGCGCTGCAGATCGGCCGACACCCGGGCCAGCACCTCGTCCTTCGCCACGCCGCCGATTATCGGCGTCCGATTCGGGCCTGCTGTAGCGAGTTTCGCGTCCGGTCCGGTCTGCTGGTCCCGTAGCAGACCGGACCGGACAGATCAGGCGGCTGCGGTCTCGGCCGGCACGGCGGTCAGTGCAGCCGCCAACTCGTGCAGCCGCACGCCCTCGGTCGACGGCACGCAGATGCCGGCGAGCCGCTCAACCGGGGCGATCCAGGTCAAGGGCAGCGCGCTTACGCCGTGCGCGGCCCCGGAGAGCGCGCCGACCAGCGCCGGCAACGTGTCGCCGGCTTTGGGAAGCAGTGCGGCGGCGCCGAGCGCCTCCGCCGGGCTCCCGCTGTCGCGGGCGATCAGCAGCGCGAGCGGCAGTGTTTCGGCGACCACGTTGCCGAAGTTGTACTCGGCATTGAGGACTGCGTCGCTCCACACAGGAATGGCCGCGAATACCGAACCAGCCTCGGCGAGGGCCGCCTCCGCGACCGCGAGTTTCCGTGCCAGCCAGGTGTCCGCCGTGATCTCCGCGCGGGCGGCGTCGACCGCCGCGGCGAGGGTGCCGCCGCCCACCAAGACCGCTGCGGCCGCCGCGAATCCCGCCGCGCCGTCGATGCCGACCTCGGCGTTGGTGATCGATGCCAGCCGGCGGGCCACCTCGGCGGCCCGCGCGGGCGAACCCGCCCACCGGATGCCGACCGGCAGCACGCGCGCCAGCGCCGAGTCGTCGTAGTGGTGCGGGTTGTCGTTGCCCGTCGTCGGTGCGCGCAGGCCGAGGAGCGCGTTCGTGACGGCAGAGCGGTCCGCTACCGAGCCCCAGAACCGGTCGTGCTGCGGCTCGACCCGGCTCCACCACGCGTCGAAGAGCTCGTCCACGCTGGGATCAACGCCCACGGCGAGCACGATCTGCGCGCCGAGTGCCGCCTGCTCGGTGTCGTCGGTCGCGCCGAAGTCCATCAGCGCCGGGTCGGCGCTCAGCGTGAACGGCAGCGGGACCTTGTTGACCCGCTGCGCGTCCCCTTCGAGCATGTAGCGGGACAGCAGCGTACGGCGGTGCGGCAGCCGGAGCTGACGGTGCCAGAGCGCCGGGAAGCTGGCGGCGTCACCCGCGGCCAGGCCGAAGAAGGCGCCTTCGGCGCGGTCGAGCGTCGTGGTCATCGGACGGCTCCGTTCGGGGTCTCGGTGCCGCGCGCCGCGACGGCGTCGGCGATCTCGTCGGCGAGGGCGGACAGGCGTACGCCCGCCGTGCTCGCGATGCAACTGCCGCGCAGGGCGACGATCCGGCTCGACCACTCGGTCGGAATCGCGGTCGCGCCGCGTAGCGCGCCGGCCATCGCACCGGCCATCGCGGCGATGGTGTCGGCGTCGCGGCCGATGTTGACGCCGCCGAGCACGGAATCGACGTAGTCGCCCTCGGCGATCGCGAAGACCCCGAACGCGAGCGCGGTCGCCTCCGGCGCCACGTCGGCCCATGGGTAGTGGAAGATCGAGATCCGCCGCTCGAGCTCGTCGAGGCGCTCCTCGGCGCTGCCGGGTTCGGCCGCCACCAGCAGAGCGCGGTCGATCATGCGGGCCGACCACGAGTCGGCGGGCACCGCCGCGAGGCCGGCGTCGGCCACCACCCGCCAGTCGTCGGTGGTCGCGGCGGCGGCGACCGCGGCGGCCACGGCCTGTCCACAGTAGATCCCGTCACGGGCGTGGCTCACCTGGGCGTCGATGCCCGCGATCCGCGCCGCCTCGCCCGGGTCGCCGGCGAAGTACGCGCCGATCGGCGCGACCCGCATCGCCGAGCCGTCGCTCCACATCTCGTGGTTGTCCGAGCCGGTGTGCGGCGCGCGCAGGCCGCGGGCGAGGTTGTGGATCGCCTCCATCTCCGAGAAGCCGCCGCGGTTGAACCCGCCGTCCTGCTGGACGAGCACGCGGTCCCACTCGTCGGAGACGTTGTCGATGGTCAGCGCCGGGCCGTAGGTCAGCAGGATGCGCGCCGTCAGGGCCGCGTACTCCGTGTCGTCGGTGCCGGCGGGGTCGTCGGACAGGAAGCCGGTCACGCGGCCGTGCGCGGCACGGATCGCCGCGCGGGTCATCCCCTCGGTCGGCGCGCCCAGGGCGTCGCCGATCGCCTGGCCGAGGACCGCGCCGTGGATGCGGTCGCGCAGGTCGGTCATGAGCCTTCACTCCGATGTCGGTGAGGTGGTGGTCGGGACACGATAACGCGCAAACCGGTTTGCGCTAGTGGGTCTTCGACAACGACGTGAGCGTCACATCGATAAACCCCCAACGCCCGAAAAACAACGGTTGACAAGCCCGGGTACCTGGCCGAAACTGCCTAACACCCACGGCCTGTGGGGCAGTTCACCCAAACCGGTTTGCGTACGCCACCAGGGAGGACCGTCCATGCCACCCCGACCTCGCATCGCAGACGTCGCGGACATCGCCGGCGTGAGCCGGACGACCGTGTCGCACGCGTTGAGTGGCCGGCGGCCGGTCTCCGACGAGGCGAAGGCGAAGGTCATCGCCGCGGTCAAGGAGCTCGACTACCGGGCGAACCAGCTCGCGGTCAACCTCCGGCTGCAGCGCACGCAGACGATCGCGTTCGTGATGCCCGACATCACCAACCCGTTCTATCCGATGGTCGCCCGCGGGGTGCAGGACACCATCCGCGACGCCGGCTACCAGGTGGTCGTCTGCAGCACCGACGGCGACCCGGTCCGCGAGGCGGCGTTCCTCTCCGACATGGTCAGCCGGGCCGTCGACGGCCTGATCATCGACCTGTTCCGCACACCGGCCCACGCCGTCGAGGCCCTCGTCGGCAAACACACCCCCGCGGTGATGCTGGGGCCGATGAAGGCGCCGCCCATCGGCGACCGGGTGCACGGCGACGACCGGGTCAGCGTCGCCGAGGCCACCCGGCACCTGCTGCGCAGCGGCCGCACCCGGATCGCGTTCGCCGGCGGGCCACCGGGCATCGGGCCCGGCGGCATCCGCCAGTCCGGCTACGAGGACGCACTCCTCGGCGCCGGGGTGGCCGTCGATCGCAAGCTCGTCATCTCCGCCGACTACACCCGCGACGGCGTCCGCGTCGCCGTCGAGGCCGCCTTGGCGGACGGCCTCGACGTCGACGGGATCGTCTGCGCCAACGACCTCGGCGCCATCGGCGCGCTGGACGCGTTGCGCGCGCACGGTCGTTCCGTACCCGATGACGTGGCGGTGATCGGTTTCGACGACATCGACGCCGCCGCGCTCGTCCACCCCGCACTGACAACCATCGACAACCGCGCGTACGAGAAGGGCACGGTCTGCGGCCGGCTGCTTCTCCAGCGCATATCCGGGGAGCTGGACGGCCCCTTCCGGGACATCATCGTGCCCGGGTCCCTGGTCGTCCGCGACTCGGCTTGACCGACCTGAGCGAAGCCTGCCCGTCCGGGCCGCTGCCGTCCCCCACAGCGGCTCCCGCTGACAACAGGAGAACCCACCCCATGAATCGCACACCCACCGGCCTGTCCCGCCGGAACCTGCTCAAGCTCGGTGCGGGCGGTGCCCTCGCCACGTTCCTCGGTGCCTGCGCCGGCGGCGCCGAAGCACCCGGCGCCAAGGGCAAGTCCGGCAAGCTCACCGTCTGGGCGGGCTTCGCCAGCAAGGAGGCCGAGGACTGGTACCGCGCCAACGTCCTCGAGGCCTTCAACAAGAAGTATCCGAACGTGCCGGCCGACCTGGTCATCAAGCAGTTCGACACGATGGCGCAGCAGCAGCAGACCGCGCTGGCCGCCGGCGCCGGCCCCGACATCGTCGGCGGCTCCGGTCCCGCGGCGCTGCGGGAGTACGCCGCCGCCGGCTATCTGCTGCCGCTGGACGACTACGCGAAGAAGCTCGGCTGGAACGACCGCGTCCTCGGTTGGGCGATGAAGACCGGCGTCGTCGACGGCAAGCTCGTCGCGCTGCCGACCAACTACGAGTCGATGCAGATCTTCTACAACCCGGCCACGTTGGCGAAGCACGGCTGGACGTACCCGAAGAATCGCGCGGAGTTCGAGGCGATCTGCCGCGAGGCCAAGGGCAAGGGCATCATCCCCGTCAGCGCCGGCAACGCCGACTACAAGGACTCCAACGAGTGGCACGTCTCGGTGTTCCTCAACCACATCGCCGGGCCCGACGCCGTGCGCCAGGCGCTCAAGGGTGAAGCCAAGTTCAGCGACCCGGTCTTCGTCGACGCGATCGAGCAGGCCCGCGGCTACTTCACGCAGGGCTGGTGGGGCGGCGCGGTCGACCGCTACTTCACCAACACCTTCCCGCAGCAGTACCAGCAGGTCGCCAAGGGTGAGGCGGTCTTCAACATCACCGGCACCTGGGGGCTGGGCGAGATCGGCCCGTTCTTCGGCAAGGAGGGCGGCAACGACGCCGAGTGGGCCTGGGGCGCGATCCCGTCCCTGCGCGACGGCGTGCCGGAGAACATCTGGGAGCTCGCCGTCGGCGGCACCCGCTCGATCAACGCGAAGTCGGCGAACCCCGACGCCGCGGCCGACTTCATGGACTTCCACCTGCAGGACCCGAAGCTGCAGGGCCGGGCGCTGGCGGAGGCCAACTTCGCGCCGCCGCCGATCGCGATGAGCGAGTCGGACTTCCCCGCCGACCTCGACGAGCGGGTGTCCAGCCTCTACGCCGCGTTCGGCGACGCGGCTCAGGTCGGCTACACCACCTGGACGTTCTTCCCGCCCAAGACCGACACCTTCATCATCGAGGGCTGGGAGAAGCTGATCACCGGCAAGCTCACCTCGCAGCAGTACTGCCAGCAGATCGCGGACACGTTCGGGCCCGAGCTGGCCGCCGGCGTCGTGCCGCCGCTCCCGGAGTAGGGACGGCCCGTGACCGCACCCACCGTCACCGTCCCGGAGACCGCGCCGGCCACCCGCACGGGTGGCCGGCCGCGGCGCCGCAGCGTCAGCCGCCGGACGCGGCTGATCGCGTGGCTGTTCATGGTCCCGCTGATCGTCGTCAACGTCACGGTGATCCTCTGGCCCGGCGCGCAGTCGGTCTACTACTCGTTCACCGACTGGTCGGGCATCGGGACAGGCAACTGGATCGGGTTCGGCAACTACACGCGGATGCTGCACGACGAGGAGTTCATCTCGGCGCTGAAGCACAACCTCGTGTGGACCGTGGTCAGCCTGATCGCACCGATGCTGCTCGCCCTGCTCGGCGCCTACCTGCTGTCCCGGGTCCGCCGGTTCCAGGTGCTGTTCCGGCTCGCCTACTTCATCCCGTACACCGTCGCGACCGTGGTCAGCGCCGCCGTCTGGGAGAACCTGCTCTCGCCGGACAGCGGCCTCGGCAACCTGCTGGGCGTGAACTTCCTCGGCGACCAGGACCTGGCGCTCGGGACGGTCGCCGGCGTCAACACCTGGGCCTTCTGGGGCTTCCTCGTCGTGATCTTCCTGGCCTCGATGCAGTCGGTGAACCCGGCCCTCTACGAGGCCGCCGCCCTGGACGGCGCGGGGCCGTTCCGGCAGTTCGTCTCCATCACCCTGCCGAGCATCCGGCCGACGCTGGTCTTCCTGGTCGTGCAGACGATCGTCTGGTCGTTCCTGGCGTTCGACTTCGTCTTCATCCTCACGCAGGGCGGGCCCGCCGGGGCGACCGACGTGCTCAGCACGCTGCTCTACCGCAACGCGTTCTCGAACCTCGAGGCCGGGTACGCGTCCGCGATCGGCGTCGTGATGGCCCTGTTCACCGCGATCGTCGTCATCACCTACCAGGTGCTGCGCCGGGTCAGGAAGTGGGAAGCATGAGTGCCGTCAGCGTCCTGACCAAACCCGCCCGGGCCCGCGCGGCGGTCGTCGCCGGCCAGCGACCGGCCGGCATCGGCGGCTGGGCGATCCTGCTGATCCTCGCGCTGTTCGCCGTCGGCCCGCTGATCATCTTCGTCTTCGCGGCCTTCAAGACGCAGGCCGAGATCGTCGAGAACCCGTTCGGCCTGCCGGCCGACCTGCTCTGGTCGAACTTCTCGCAGGCCTGGCAGCAGGCGCACATGGGCCGGGGCCTGACCAACAGTCTCGTCCTGGTGGCGGGAGCGGTGGCCGGCACCCTCGTCATCGCCGGGCTCGCCGCGTACGCGATGGCCCGCCTCGACCTGCCCGGCGGCGGCTCGGTGATCCTCTATCTGTTGGTCAGCAGCGCCCTGCCGATGCAGATGTTCCTCGTGCCGCTGTTCTTCATCTGGACGCGGACCGGGCTCTACGACACCAAGCTCGGGCTGATCATCATCTACTGCGCGACGCTGACTCCGTTCGCCACGCTGCTGCTGCGGGCGTTCCTGCTGACGCTGCCCCGCGAGCTGGAGGAGGCCGCGCGCATCGACGGCGCCGGGGAGCTGCGGATCGCCGCGCGGGTGATCCTCCCCAACGCCCTGCCCGGCATCCTGACCGTCGCCCTGATCACGGCGCTCGCGACCTACAACGAGTTCCTGTTCGCGGTCACGTTCCTGGAGTCCGACGAACAGATGCCGGTGTCGACGTCGTTCTTCGCGTTCCAGCAGTCGTACGTGCAGAACACCGCGCTCACCGCGGCGGCCGGCCTGATCATGCTGGTCCCGATGCTGGCCATCTTCCTGGTCCTCCAACGGCGGTTCGTCGAAGGGATGGCCAACACCGGGATGGCGGCCTGACTCAGTCGCGCTTCAGGCGCTGCGCGAGCCACTCCACCGCGAGCGGATAGCGGTAGTCGATGCCGCCGTGCGCCGCGGGGAACAGCTCGAAGGCGATGCGGTCGGCCGGCACGCCGACGCGGTCGAGGCCCGCCTTGAACGCCTCCGCGCCGAGGTCGAGGAACCACTCGTCGCGGGTGCCGGCGTCGATCCACACCGCCCGCAGGGAGCGCAACTCGGCGGCGTACCGGTCGACCATGCGGATCGGGTCCCAGGCCAGCCAGCGCTCCCACACCTCCGGGATGATCTGGCCGGTGCGCGGGTCGACCGGCAGCCGCGGCGTGCCGTCGGGGTCGGGGGAGAACGCGGCCGCGCAGCCGAGCACGAGCACCAGCAGCATGTCCTCCTCCTTGGTGAAGGAGACGCGCTGCTGGAAGTCCTTCCACCACCGCAGGATGTCGCCGTCGTAGTCGCGCAGCGCCCGCACGGACTTGGCGAACTCGTTGAGGTAGCAGTACTCGTAGAGGGCGTCGCCCGCGTGGGTGGCCAGGGCGCCGAACAGGTCGGGGCGCAGCATCGGCGTGATCATCGCGCCGAAGCCCCCGGACGACTTGCCGGAGATGGCCCGCGACTCGCGGTCCGCGATGGTGCGGAAGTTCGCGTCGACGAAGGGCACGACCTCGTCACAGAGGTACGAGTGGTAGTTGCCGGTGCCGACGGAGTCGACGAACTGGGAGCCGCCGTAGGCCGTCCACGCGTCCACGTAGACCAGCACGCAGCCGGGTGCCCGCCCCTCGGCGAAGACCCGGTCGGCGGTCTCGACGAACGGCTGCCGGAACGGCTGGCGGTTGCCCCACATCGCGATCTGGCCGGTGTAGCCCTGGATCACGTAGATGCTGGGGTAGCGGTCGGCGGACTCGTCGTACCCGGGCGGCGTGTAGACCCACAACGGCCGCAGGTGCGGGTCACCGAGCGGGTTGCCGCGCAGCTGCCGCGAGTCGATCGTCTCCTGATGCAGGGTCCCGGCGAGATCACTGAACATGGGCTGGCTCATGACATCCGTTTCTAGCATCCGCCGCTATCCTGCGCCGATGAGCGTCATCGACGAGATCGGCCGCAGCAAGCACGTCAGCCTGGTCACGTTCCGTAAGGACGGCACCGGTGTCGCGACGCCCGTGTGGCACGTCGTGGAGGGCGACGAGCTGTTCGTGGTCTCCGAGGCCAAGGCGTGGAAGGTCAAGCGGGTCCGCCGCGACCCTCGGGCCGAGGTTACCGTCTGTGATATCCGGGGCCGGATCAAGCCGGGCGCGCCCACGGCGACGGGCACGGCCCGCGTGCTGGACGAGGCCGGCACGGCCGCGGCCCGCAAAATGCTCGCCCGCAAGTACATCTCGTCGCGGGTCGGCAACTGGTTCGCCCGGGTGCTGCACCTGCGGCGCCCGCCGCTGGTGGGCATCGCGGTGACGCTCAGGCCGGCTGACTAGGCGGGAAGCCGAGGGCGGCGACGTGGTGCGCCCCGACGAACGCGTTGATCTCGGCGATCTTCCCGTCCTCGATTCTCAGCAGGTCGACGACGATGCCGGTGTAGCGGGTGTCGCCCGGCTGGCGCAGGTAGTTCACCTGGCCTGGCCGGCCGTTGGCGCTGGTGGGCAGCGTGCGCCAGTCCAGCGGCCGGGCCAGGAACGCCGTGACCGCGTCGATCCCGACGACCGGCGGGTCGGGCGGCATGGTGAGCCGCACGTCGTCGGCGAGCAGGATCCGGATCGAGTCCTCGTCGGACGCCGCCGCGTAGCGGCGCAGAATCGCCTCGTCCTGCGCCGTCAGCGAGGGACGGCGCCAGTCCTTCGGGTCGGCCGGGGCATGCGCGCGGATGGTGCGGCGGCCGCGCTGGATGAGGCTGTTCGCCGCCGGGACCGCGATGTCGAGGGCGTCCGCGACCTCCGCCGGCGTCCAGCCGTCGACGTCGCGCAGCACGAACGCCGCCCGCTGCCGCGGCGGCAGGAACCGCAGGGCGGCGATCAACGCGAGCTCCACCAGCTCGCCGGACGCGATGTCCGCGGCCGGGTCGTCCGGGTACGGACCGACCGCCGTGTCCCATTCGAGAGGATCGCCGGCCGGCGCGGTGCGGCGTTCGGCGGCCTTGCGGTTGTCCAGGAAGAGGTTGGTGGCGATCCGGTAGAGCCAGGTCCGCGCCGACGAGCGCCCGTCGAAGCCGTCCCGGGCCCGCCAGGCGCGCAGGAACGCCTCCTGCGTCAGCTCGTCCGCGTCGGCGACGTTGCCGGCGAGCCGGTAGCAGTGCGCGTGCAGCTCCCGCCGGTGCTGTTCGTACGCCGCAGCGAGCCAGGCCTCGTCCACCCGGACAGGGTAGCGATGACGATCCGGGGGTTGCCTCGTCAGTACCTCCGACAACGTCCTTGAGGAGGAACTGTGCGACCAGAGATCGTCGACCGAACCGCCTGGCTTGCCGCCCGCGCCGAGCTGCTGACCAGGGAGAAGGCGCACACACGGGAGGGAGACGCGATCGCGGCCGCCCGGCGCCGGCTGCCGATGGTGGAGGTGGACGCGACCGTTTCGCTCGTCGGCGCCGCCGGCCCGACGGGGCTGCTGGACATCTTCGAGGGCCGCGACCAACTGCTGGTCTGCAAGCACATGTGGCACCGCGGCAAAGGTTTCGGGGACCAGTGCCGGGGCTGCACGGCGACGGTGTGGAACTTCCAGGACGCCAGCTACCTGGAGGCCCGCGGCGTGACGTTCGCGGTCTGGTGCCAGGGCCCGTATGCGGAGTTCGCGCCGTACCGGGAGTTCATGGGCTACCAGGCGCCGTGGTACTCGGTCGACGGCGTCGACGTGCCGGGCATCTCCGACGGCTGGATCACGACGTACCTGCGGGTCGGGGACCGGGTGTTCCAGACCTACGAGACGGACGGGCGCGGGTGCGAGGTGATGATGCCGGCGCTGCAACTCCTGGACATGACCGTGTACGGGCGGCAGGAGGAGTGGGAGGACTCCCCGGCGGGCTGGCCGCAGGACCCGACGCAGAGCTGGTTCATCCGGGACGGACGACCTGTTCCACAGTGGACGCGTCTCGATCCAGCGAGTAGCGGCGCTGCACGATGACCGCGGCACCCAACAGCACGGCGGGCACGAGCGCGAAGCCGTAGCGGACCGCGTCCAGCGCGGCCGCGGACTGCTGCACGTCGTCGCCGCTGCTGCCGACGAAGCCGCCGATCGCGAGGCAGGCGGCGTAGAGGTAGGGCCCGATCGCCCCGCCGGCCGAGTCGGCGGCCGTCCAGACACCGGTGTAGCTGCCGGCGTCGGCGATCTTCCGCCCGGCGCCGGCGGCCACCACGTCCGGCAGCATCGAGAAGGCGAGCAACTGCAGCGCGGCGAACGCGATGCCGAGCACGGCCACCACGCCGATCAGCAACGGGAGCGGGGCGTGGTGGCCGAGCGCGACGACCAGACAGCCGGCGGCGAAGGTGCTCTGTGCGAGCAGCAGGCCGCGCTGCTTGCCGATGCGGCGGGCCACCGCGAGCCAGACCGGCGTCGCGAGCAGTGCGGGTGCGAGGAAGGCGGCGACCAGCACCGTGGTGAGGCCCGAGCGGCCCAACTCGTACGCCGCGAAGTAGGGCACCGCGGCCAGCACGAGGTGCGTTGCGGTGGAGGTCAGCAGGAACGCGCCGACCAGCGGGCGGAAGTGCGGGTCGCGCAGGGAGTTCAGCAGCACCCGCAGGTCGCGCAGGTGCGGCGGCGCCGGGTTCGCAGGGGTGCCGGCGACCGCGCCGAGCCGGCGGACGCCGGTGATGCCGACGAGCATCGCGGCCAGCATGCCCACCGCGAGGGCGCAACCCATGACGAGGTACGCGCGCCGCGTCGGGTCGTCGCCGCCGGTCAGCGCCGGTGCTAGGACGCCGCTGGCGAGGATGCCGACGGTGAGGACGACCATCCGGAACGACATGAGCCGGGTGCGCTCGTGGTAGCCGATCGCCAGGTCGGCCGGGGTGCTGAGGTTGGGCACCTGATAGGCCGCGTAGAGCAGGTTGCCGAGGGCGTAGAAGACGGCGACCCAGATGGCGGCGCCGTTGCCCCGCAACGAGCCGGGCACGGCGAACATCGCGGCGAAGGACAGCGGCAGCAGGCACGCGAACACCATCAGCGCGAGCCGGTGCCCGTGCCGGGCGCGCTGCGCGTCGGAGACGTGACCGACGAACGGGTGCAGCAGGATGTCCGCGACCTTGGGGATCAGCAGGGCGAAACCGGCGACGAGCGGCGCGACGGCGAGCACGTCGGTGAGGAAGTAGAGCAGCAGCAGCCCGGGAACGGTGATCCAGACGCCCATGCCGAGCGTCCCGCTGGAGAAGGCGAGCAACCCACCGCGGGGCAGACGCACGGCACCACTCTCGACCACCGGGTCGACGGGGGTCCGGGTCACACACGCAACGCTATCCGTCGATAGATCACCAACGCAACGCCCTCTTGCCCATCCCGCGGCGCCATGCCTATCCTCAACTTGAACGCGTTCAACTTCGTGCCGGAGGTCGTGATGGTCTATGTGGAGACACGCATCCGCACCGACGTCGCGACGCTGTGGCGGCACACCCGCAACCCGACCCTGCACGCGCGCTGGGACCTGCGGTTCACGAGCATCGAGGGCTTGATCGAGGCGGGCGCACCCGTCCGGTTCCGCTACCGGACCACCGTCCTGCCCGGTGTCCACATCGACGGCGTCGGGTTCACCTCGGGGGAGCGAGCACGACCCGACGGCAGCGCGGTCTCGGTGCTGCGGTTCGGTTCGGCAGACCGGCGCTCGCTGATCGCGGACGGCAGCGGTTTCTGGCGCTACGAGCCCGTGCCCGGCGGTGTCCGGTTCCTCACCGGTTTCGACTACACGCCGCGATGGGGGCGGTTCGGCCGGCTCGCGGACCGGGCGTTCCGGCCGGTGTTCGGGTGGGCAACCGCGTGGTCGTTTGACCGGCTGCGGCTCTGGCTGGAGCACGGCGTGAGCCCGGCCGCGAGCCGGCGGCGCTGGCTGCTCGAGGTTGCCGTCCGGGTCGGGCTCGCGGTCGCCGCCTGGCGGCTCGGCCCCGTTTTCCTGCTGCTGGCGGTCGCCCTGCCGCCGGGACCACGCACACCGGCCGCACGGCGTTGCGGCCGGCGGCCACCGACGAGAGGCACGACGGCATGATCTTCCGGCAGGCGCTCGGCGCCGACTTCGAGCGGCTGCACCCGCAACTGCGGCGCCGGTTCGGGATCGACGGTGCGACCGCGTGCGTGGGCCGCGGGGTGATGGACCGCATCTGGCGCGGCGGGCCGCACGTGCTGCCGTTCCTGCGGCTGGGTGCCGGGCGGCACATTCTCTTTCCGGACACCGGCACCGACGTGCCGTTCACGATCGAGAACTATTCCTACCTCGACGGGTACGGGCGCGAGACCGTGACTTTCGTGCGCACGTTCGAGGTCGGCTCCGGGCGTCGCCGCCGGTTCGACGCGACGATGGTCTACAGCGCGCCACGCGGCCGGATCGTCGACTTCCTCGGCACGCACCAGCACCTCGCGGTGGACTTGACGCTGCGCGTCGACGTCGCGGGTGGCCTGCACATCCGCAGCGGTGACCCGCGGCTCACCGAGGGGCCGCTGCGCTGCCGGGTGCCGTCGGCGATGAGCGGCACGGCCGAACTCCACGAGTGGTACGACGAGGAGGCGGGCCGGTTCCGCATCCGCGTCCAAGTGGTCAACAGGCGGTTCGGGCCGATCTTCGGCTACCACGGCAGCTTCACCGCGCAGTACGTCGACACCGCCTCGTCACCCGTGCCCGCCGCGATTCGCCCGCTGCGCGAGAATCCGCACCTTTGACGCGTACACTGGCGCTCGTCGATGTGTTGGGGGTGGCGCGATGAGGCGTCTGGCTCTTGGTGCGGTGCTCGTGTTGGCCGCGTCCCTGCTCGTTGTCCCGACCAGCCCGGCGGCGGCCGCGCCGGCCGGGCCGCGGCGGGTGATCGCCAACCTGTTCGAGTGGAACTGGGTGTCCGTCGGCAACGAGTGCACGAGCTTCCTCGGGCCGCGTGGCTACGGCTACGTGCAGGTCTCGCCGCCGCAGGAGCATGTGCGCGGGCCGGAGTGGTGGGTCGCCTACCAGCCCGTCAGCTACCGGATCGAGTCGCGCAAGGGCACCCGGGCGCAGTTCGCCGCCATGGTCAACGCCTGTCATGCCGCCGGGGTCAAGGTGATCGTCGACGCCGTGGTCAACCACATGGCCAACGAGGACAAGAACGGGCCCGGGTGGGCCGGGTCGGCGTGGAGCCACTACAACTACCCGGGCATCTACCAGACGCAGGACTTCCACCACTGTGGGCGCAACGGCAACGACGACATCGTCAACTACGGCGACCGATATGAAGTGCAGAACTGCGAGTTGGTCAACCTGGCCGACCTCAACACCGGTGCCGACTACGTGCGCGGGCGGCTGGCCGCCTATCTCAACGACCTGTTGAGCCTCGGGGTCGACGGGTTCCGGATGGACGCGAGCAAGCACATGCCGGCCGCCGACATCGCGAACATCAAGGGGCGGCTGTCCCGATCCGCGTACATGGTGCAGGAGGTCATCTTCGGCGCCGGCGAGCCCATCACGCCGGGGGAGTACACGGGCAACGGCGACGTGCACGAGTTCCGGTACGGCAAGGACCTCGCCCGGATGTTCCGGTCGGAGCGGCTGGCCTACCTGCGCGACTTCGGCGAGGCGTGGGGCTACCTGCCGACCGGGTCCGCGGCCGTGTTCGTCGACAACCACGACACCCAGCGCGATGTCGCCGGCGTGCTGACCTACCGCGACAACGGGATCTACGCGCTGGCCAACGCGTTCATGCTCGCCTGGCCCTACGGGTCGCCGACGGTGATGTCCAGCTACGAGTTCAGCTCGCGGGACCAGGGGCCGCCCTCGGACGCCTCCGGGCGCACCAACAACGCCACCTGCTTCACCGGTGGCTGGCGCTGCGAGCACCGCTGGCAGGTGATCGCCAACATGGTCGGGTTCCGCAACGCCGTCGAAGGCACGCCGGTCGTCAACTGGTACGACAACGGCAACAACCACATCGCGTTCGGGCGCGGGTCCGCCGGTTTCCTGACCATCAACGACGAGGACGGCGCGATCAACGGCCGCTGGTACGACTCGAACCTGCCCGCCGGCCGCTACTGCGACGTCATCCACGGCGAACGCACCGGCTCCACCTGCACGGGCCCGGTGATCACGGTCGACAGCGGCGGCTGGTTCACCGCCAACATCGCCGCACACGACGCGGTCGCCCTGCACATCGGGGCGAAGCTGCCATAAGGTTGGCCCCATGCCAACGGGGCGCGTGCTGGTGATCGGGCTGGACCCGGCCAAGATCGAGGGTTGGGACCCGGCGCCCGTGCAGGCCGCCATCGCGCGCGGCGAGGCCCGGTTCGCCGAGCTGGGCATCACGGCCGACATGTGCCTGCTGGCGGTCGACGACGCCGCGCAGCGGGCCGTCGTCGACGCTTTGACCAGCCAGGACTACGCCTGCGTCGTGGTCGGTGGCGGCATCCGCAAGCACGAGCCCTATCTCGAGTTCTTCGAGACGGTGGTCAACCTGGTCCGCGTCCACGCGCCGGGCGCGGCCATCGCCTTCAACAGCACGCCCGCCGACACCGCCGACGCCGCCCTGCGCTGGCTGCGCCCCTGACCGGCAGCCCGCCTCAGAAGCCGAGGCCGAACGGTCCGGTCATCGCACCGCCGTCGACCGGGAGCACGACGCCGGTGACGAAGGACGCGTCGTCGGAGGCCAGGAACGCGACCGCGGCCGCGATGTCCGCGGGCTCGCCGACCCGGCCGGCCGGATAGCGACCCGCGAGATTGTCCAACAGGGCCAGGCGTTCCGGCCCTTCCTCGGTCCACACCCGCGTGCGGATGGTGCCGGGCGCGACGATGTTGAACCGGATCCCGAGCGACGGCGAGCCCTGGCGGGCCAGCTCACGCAGCGAGTAGAGCACGGCCAGATTCTGGTTGAGACTCTGCAGGCCGGCTTTCGCGGCCGAGTAGACGAGGTCGCCGAAGGCCGCCAGCCCGTTGATCGAGCTGATCGACACCACGCTGCCGCCGGCCGGTGCCGCCAGGAGGTGGGGCAGGGCGGCCTGGACGCAGGTGACCGCGCCGAGCAGGGTCGGCCCGGCCTCACCGCGCCACGCGGCCTCGTCGATCTCCTCGAACGGCGTGCCCAGGGAGATGCCCACGTTGTTCACCAACACGTCCAACCGGCCGTGGCGGGCGACCACCGCCGCCACGGCGGCGTCCACAGTGGCGCGTTCGGTCACGTCGCACACCAGCGGCAGCGCGTGGCCGCCGAGCTCCGCGGCGGCCGCCGCGACCGCGTCCGCGTCGCGATCAGCGAGCGCCACCACCGCGCCCTCGGACGCGAGCCGCTCGGCGGTCGCCCGGCCGATGCCGTGCGCCGCCCCGGTCACCAACGCCACCCGTCCGTCGAACCGTCGCATGAAGAGATCTTGGCGGGCGATCGGCGAACCCGCCACCCGGACCGGGTTCGCGGCTCGGCACCGCGAACCCGGCAGCCCCGAAGCTCAGGCGCGCAGGAACTTGTCGACCGGCAGCGCCCGGTCCACGATGCGCAGGTCGCCGATCCAGCCGTAGAAGGCCTGCTCGACGATCCGGTCGTAGTGGTAGGCGCCGACGAACCACGGCTCGTGCGACGTGGCCACCCCCTTGGCCGGCGTCGACGGGTTGCGCAGCAACTCCGACCCGTCCACGTAGAGCGTGGTCACCCGCCCGTCGTTGACGACGGCCACGTGGAACCACTCCCCGGCCCGCATCTCGTGGCCCCAGTTCGTCGCGATGCCGTCCTGGTTGAGCGGGAACATCGCCCACTGCAACGCCATCCCGTCCGACATGCTCAGCGTGGCGATCGGCTCGGCCGGGTCGCCGCCGGTCTTGCCCGCGTCGGCACCGGCACCGAACCGGCTCAGGATGCTCATCCACGCGTGGTTGGTGGACCGCACGTCCTGCGGCAGCTTGACGAACGCTTCGATCGTGTACCCGTTCGGGAACGTCGCGTCGTTGATCGGCGCGCCCGCGACCGTACGCAGATATGCACCGCGAGCCGGCTTCTTCCCCCCGTCGAAGAAGAGGCTGGCGTGCGCGGGCTGGTCGCCGTCGTGCTCGCCCGACCAGCGCAGCGTCTCCGGCGCGCTGCCGGCGATGGTGACCCGCTCGAGGTGGTTGCCCTTGCCGGACAGGTCCTGGATCCGGAAGCCCTCGGGCACCGCGGTCCCGTCGGCGCGGCCCTGGTCGAACCGCCAGTACGCCACCGTGCCCTTGGTCAGCACGGCGGCCGGCCCGCGCGGCGGGCGCGGCGCCACCGGCGCGAACCCGGCGAACCGCGACTCGAAGTCGATCGCGAGGCTGAACCGGTTGGTCGGGTCGGTCAGCTCGATCTCGCGCTGCTCCAACTCGTTGCGCTTCTCCGGCTCCTGCCCGAGGATCCACGGCGATACGGTCTCGACGTCGATCGTGTTGCGGGCCA
The DNA here is from genome assembly GCF_016862515.1 of Asanoa iriomotensis. GTDB lineage: Bacteria > Actinomycetota > Actinomycetes > Mycobacteriales > Micromonosporaceae > Asanoa > Asanoa iriomotensis. The sequence goes on along the minus strand of NZ_BONC01000012.1, from coordinate 14,106 downwards.
GGTCGAAGTGGTAGAGCCGCAGCATCGCGCCGCCGCCGTAGTAGCGGTCCTGGTAGTTGGTGATGTGCACGTGCACGTCCCGCCCGGCCGCGTTCGTCAGGACGGTGCGCCCCGGCGGCCAGTAGTGGCCGTTGAGCGTCAGGAAGATCTGGTCGCTGTCCTTGATCAGCCCGTCCCAGAGCCGCTGGCCGTGGCCGGACATCTGCGCGACACCGTCGTCGCCGGCGAACGCGAGATCGTGGGTGGTCAAGATGACGGGGGTACGCGGGTGCGCCTTCAACACGCCCCTGGCCCACGCCAGCGTGGCGTCGGAGGGCCGCCAGTCAAGGGCGAACACCAGCCACTCGCGACCCGCGGCCCGGAACACGTGGTAGGTGTTGTAGCCGTCCGGCGTGGCACCCCGGTAGGTGGCGAGCGGGCGGTAGCGGGCCGGTCCGAAGACGTCGAGGTACGGGCTTGGCCCGCGCTGGTCGGTCGTGTTCGGGTTGATGTCGTGGTTGCCGGCGAGCACGCTGTAGGGCGTACGCCGCCGGTCGAAGACCTTGAACACCTCGCCCGCCGCGGCCAGCTCGCTGGCCAGCGCGTTCTCGACGACGTCGCCGAGGTGCGCGGTGAAGACGATGTTCTCGTCGCCCTGCCGCTCCTGGATCCAGCGCAGGGTCGCGGTCAGCGGCGCCGGGTCACCCCGGTCGGTGTCGAAGAGATATTGGGTGTCCGGGATGACGGCGAGCGTGAACCGCGGGTGCTCGGTGTCGAGGCGCCCGCCGGCTGCGTTGCTGGCGCTCGCGGTGCCCGGCACGAATGCGGCGACGGCCGCACCGGCGCCCACCAGACCGGCGCCGGCGAGGAGACTACGCCGGCTCGGTGTCAAAGACATGGTCGCTCCTTGTTAGCGGTTGGTCCGGCCCCAGTAGGCGCGCCGCCCGCGAACATGGATCACGGCGACGGGCGAACGCCGACCGAATAGCCCGTAAACCTCGCTGTCAGCCATCTGACGGCCCGCCGGCGCGCAGCGGACAAGGATGCACAGGTGGCAGAACCGACCGGGCGGGTCGAGGTGGTCCTGGGCGACCTCTTCGACAGCGATGCGCGGATCCTCGTCGCGCCGTGCGGCGCCGACGGGAGCATGTCGGCGGAGAACGTCGAGCGGGTCCAGCGACTTGGCCTGCGACCGCCGGCCGGGCCGCTCACGGTGGGGCAGATCCTCGCCGCACCGGCCGACGGCCGGACGGTGCTGTTCGCCACGGCGGTGCGAGCCGATCGGCACACATCCAGGAGCAGCGCCGAGACCGTACGCGCGATGGCGGGCGAGATCGGCCGGTACGCGTCCGATCCGGACACCGCGGTCGCCATGCCGCTGCTCGGCGTGGGTGCCGGCGGATTGCCGCCCGACCAGTCGATGCGGGCGTTGACGGCCGGCTTCGCCGAGAGCGCGCATCCCACCGCGACGCTGCGGATCCACGTGCTGGAGGTCGCGCTCGTCGAACTGCTGCGTCCGCTGCTGACCGAGACGCCCGACAAAACGACCAGCGTGCCGACGTTCGGTGGGTTCCTCGACCAACTGGCGCGGCGGTTTCCCGACGGAGGTCGGGTCAGGGCCGGCGCCGTCGCGGCCGCGATCGTTACGGACGTGGAGGGCCTTGCCGAGGCCGGCCCTGAAAGGACGCTTGAAGAACATTTCGCGGCCGTCGCCGAGCGTTGGTCGCCTCGGCGCTTGCCGGTGCCTGGACCGGAGCATCTGATCCTGGGGCTCGCTATGGACGACGGTGTGGGCTGGCCTCTGCTGCGCGCGGGCGAGATAAACAGACTCGGCGCGATGAAGAGACTGCCTTGGGACCTGCTCAGCGCGACCGGCCGTGAGCTCGCCGAGGACCAACCGCTGCTGGCCTCGGCGCTCGGCGCGCCCGCCGAGTGGTCGGCGCGGTTGCCGGCAACCGCGACGTTGCTGGCGTTCTCCCCGAGCGGCGACCGGGTCGCCGCGCTCGCGGGTACCGAGGTCCACGAAACCGGCGCCGACGGCCGGACGCGGCGGCTCGGCACGGTCGACGGCCGGGTCGTCTCGCTCGGCTGGGGCCGCGAGGGCCTCCTGGCCCTGCGTCTAGACGACGGCGTCGCGGAGATCGTCCGCGTCGGCACCGGCACGGTCGTCGGCCGGGCCACCGGTGTGACCGACGGGTTGTTGGCCGCCGGTGCACCCGCCTGGCTGGCGCGTGCGCACGACATCGTCCGCTGGTGGGGACCGGACCGGACCCTGGACGACCAGGTGGTGCCCACGAGCGCGGCGTTGATCGCAGTGGACGGCTCTGGGCGGCGCGCCCTACTCGGAACCGACAAGGAGGCCGCCGTTGTCAGCACCCTCACCGAGGACCAGCCGTCGACGGAGCTCACCGCGCGCGGGACGGCGAGCGCGCGGATCCCGTGGCAGCGTGTGCCCCACGCCCTAGTCTCTGTCGACAAGCGGATCGGGATCGCCGCGGCCACGGACGCCGGCCACATCGTCCTCAGCGAACCGGGTGGACCGCCGATCGCGCGGCTGCTCACCGGCGGGGCGATCGACGCTCTCGCCGCGGACGGGCCTGGCTCCGCGCTTGCGGTCGCGAACGGAGATCTAGTCTCCGTTTGGCCCGTGGGCCGGTCGCGGCCGGTGTCCCGTGGCGTCGCCGGGTACGAACCCGACAGCGTGCGCGGCACCGACCTGCTCGATGCCGACCGCGACGCGTCGGCGCTGGCGAGCCTGATCGCGTCGGCCGGGCTGCGCCCGCCACTGGCGGTCGGCCTGTTCGGCGAGTGGGGATCGGGCAAGACGTTCGTGCTCGACCGGATCGTCGCGCTGCTCGAACAACTCGCGGACACCAAGGACGAGGGCTACGTCGGCGACATCGTGTTCGTCCCGTTCAACGCGTGGCATTACGCCGAGACCAACCTGTGGGCCAGTCTGGTCGACCAAGTGCTGCGCAAGATCGCACCGCCCGACGTTAAGAAGATCCCCGAGATCGAGGACGCGGACCGGCGCGCGGCCGACGCCGCGCAGGAGGTCAAGCGAGTCGAAACGGAGCTTGGCAAAGCGAAGGCCGCCGTCGAGAAGGCAACGGCGCGGCTCGCCCGGCGCCGCCGTGTGGCCTGGGCCGCCGGGGGCGTGGCGTTGCTGCTCGCCGCGGCCGCAGTGGCGACCGTGTCGGCCGGGCAGTCAGCCGGCGTGGTCGCGACGATCAGTGCGGTGACCGCGCTGCTCGGCTACTTCGCCGCCGCGACCGTCCAGTTCCGCAATGCCCGGGCCCAGGCTGCCGAGTTCGCCGAGGCGGGACGGGCCGGTATGGCCGCCTTTGCCCGGCTGACGGCGGCGGAAGCGACCCGTGCGGCCGCCGCGCGTCTGCAGGACGTGGCCGAGGAGGAGCGGGCGGTGCGGGGCGAGTCGGTGCGGCTTGCGGCCGAAGCCGACCGGCTGCGCCGGCAGGCCGAGGCGGACCAGACGGCGGCGGTGCTGGGACAACTGTCCACGGTTACCGAGTATCGGGACCAGCTCAGCCTGGTGACCCGCACCCGTGACCTGTTCAGCAAGATCGACGAGGAGCTTCGGAAGGACAAGCGCCGGGTCGTGATCGCGATCGACGACCTCGACCGGTGCGCGGCCGAGAAGGTCGTGCAGGTCCTCGAGGCCGTGCACCTGCTCTTCAACTTCGAGATGTTCGTGGTGCTGCTCGCCGTCGACACGCGCTGGCTCGACCAGTCCCTGCGGATCCGCTACCACCAGCTCCTGGGCGGGTCAGGCGGTGCGACGCCGTCGGACTACCTGGAAAAGATCATCCAGATTCCGGTGCGCCTCGTACCGCTCGACGAGGGCCTCGTCCGCCAGATGATCACCGGCCTGACCGGCCGACCCGTGACCCAGCGACGGGAGACACCGTCCCAACCGGCGACGCCCGGCCCGGAACCGGCGCGGACGGCCACGCCGCAGAAGGAACCCGAGCCGCAGGGGAGACGGTATCCGCGCGCACCGCGCCGGCGCCTGCCCGCCAAGGTCCTGGAGATCACGGAGGCCGAGGCCGCGGCCATGTCGGCGGTCGCGCCGCTGATCGGCACCACACCGCGGACGGTGAAACGGTTCGTCAACACCTACCGGCTGCTCAAGGCCCGGGTGAAAGACCCCGGCGAGTTCGACCACCCGCGTGGCGGCATCGGCGACCACGAGGTGGTCGCCTTCCTGCTCGCGGTGATCACGGGCCGGCCGACCACCGCCCGTGCCCTCATCGACGCGCTCGCCGCCGCACCCGAGAACGTCACCCTCGGATCCGCGCTCGCCGACCCCGATCCCGCCGTCCGGCGCTGGCTGACCCAACACCCGCGGTTCGACAACGCTCCCGCTCACCGCTTCGCCGAGTGGGCACCGGAGGTGACCCGCTTCTCCTTCGTCCGCACGGCGGGGGACACGCCGGGCCATTAGCGCGTTACGGCCCGGGTGTGACGCTGTGGATGACGGACAGCTCCGACGTGGCCAACGGCGCCTCCAGTCGGCTCGCGTCGGCCGCCTTCATGGCCACCACCAGGGACCACGACGTCCGGTCGGCGTTGGCCGGCGTGACCGCCAGGGTGACGGCGTCGAACTCGCCGGTCTTCGTGCCGCGCTCGACGAGCACGACATGGATGAAGGTGTCGGCCGCGAGCGCACCGCCGAGCACGTCTCCCTGATCGGCCCGCAGGCCGACGACGGCCACGTCCGCACCGAGCCGGGCGACCACGTCGGTGGTCACCTCCTCGCCGCGGATCGGCGCGCCGCGTTTCAGCGGCTTCGTCGTGAACCGGCCGGCGAGCGGCAGCACGGCGAACCCGTCCGCCTCCTTGGCATCGACGGTGTCGAGCGCGACGTCGGACTCCTGGATCAGGTGGTAGGCGGGCAGGTCGGCCGCGGGGACCAGGACGGCCACCTCGTCCTTTCCGCGTACCGCCCAGACGACCGCGGCCGCCAGGCCCACGACGACGACCACGAGGAGATAGCGGGAGAGTGGCCCGGCCCGCATGGGCCTCGGGCCTGGCAGCAGACCCGAAACCGGCGTGGACACGTTGTCCGGCTGGGCCGCCGTAGGGGCTTGGCGGAGGAACTCCTCGACCGGGATGCCGGCGCCGCGCGGGCGCGGAACGGTGGCCGCGCCGACCGGCTCTCCGGGCTGGGCCGACTGGTCAGCGTTCGTCGACACCGGCCGACCTTATCGGTGTCGATCCCGGTGGGTCGTCCGACTCGCCGTCGGCGTACCGCCACGCCAACGGTGTGTTCCGGCCGAAGAAGTCGGCCAGCTCGCGCCATTGGTCGCGCTCTTCGTCCGGCGTGCGCACGGGCAACGCCCGCAGCCGCCGCAGCAGGTCGAAGCGGTACATCTCGAAGGTGGCTCTGATGTGCTCGCCGTACTCGGCCGCAGCGGAGATCGCCGACAGATAGGCGGCGTAGGAGGCGCCGAGACCCAGGACGAAGCACAGGCCCGCGACGACGACGTCGCCGTCGGTGACGTAGAGGCCCACGGGCGCCAGCGTCGCGAACGCCGCGAACCACAGCGCGACCACGAGCAGGAACTCGAGCGTCGACCGCGCCTCCTCGACGTCGTCGATGCGTTCGCGCGGCAGCACGTGCTGCAGGCGGGGCCAGATGAGGATGACGTCCGCGTGGTACCGGTCGAGCGGGTAGAGCTCCGCGGCGCGGAGCACGTTGCCGAGCCGGGTCGGCAGGGCGGCGTTCGGTGTCGGGTAGGCCCAGTACTTCGTGTACCAGAAACGGTCGTTGGCGGGCGCGTTGAGCTCAGTGCTCTGATCCCGGTGCCAGCCCGCGGCCGCCTGGTAGGCGTGCCGGAACCGGGCGAGGGGGTAGCCCTCGAACAGTCTGATGATGTTGCGCCACTGGCTGGCCACGATCGTCGCGCCGAACCACGAGAGGGCGAAGTACCCGACGGTGAACAGGATCTTGGGCCCGACCGTCAGCCGGTTCCACGTGTCCAGGAGGGCTCCAGCGACCTCGACCTGGAGGAACGCGGGGGTGAGGACGGCGGGCGGCAGCAGGAGGACCGGGAGGAAGGCGTTGGTCAGGAACCGTCGCTCCAGCACGGAGGCGGCACGGTCCAGAAGGCTGTCGATCACCGGTATGCCACTTCGAGGACGCGTACGTCGTGCTTGTTGTCCGCAGTGGACTTCGAGCACCCCGGCATGCTGGCGAACCAGTTCTCCCAGCCGCACTCGACGCAGGCGACGAACACGGCCAGCGCGCGCACCCGGTGGTTGGGGTCGACATCGCACGCGTCCGGCAAGCGGTCTGACGGTCTCCGCCAGCCGCATTGTGGGCAGGCGATCAGGATGCCCGGTGCCGGAACCGGTTTGCCGGGGTCACCGGCCAACCTGCGTCCTGCGGTCATCCTGTCCCCGCTCGTCGATTCGGCGCAGACCTCGCCTATGAGCGTGGATTCGTCGCCGCACGTCGTCAATGCGTCGTTCGGGTGCGACACCGTACGCAGGCGTGCGTACGCCGGATGCCGCTCCACGGCCGACGCCGTCGCCCGCCGCGAGCGGGCAGCATCAGGTGCATGGACAAGACAGCGAACCTCAAAGGGCGGGTGGCGCTCGTGACCGGCAGCTCGCGGGGGCTCGGTGCGGCCATCGCGACCGCGTTCGCCGCCGCCGGTGCCCAGGTCGTGCTGCACGGCCGCGACGAGGCCGCGCTGGCCGCCGTGCGGGCACGGATCGGCGGCGACGTGCTGGTCGTGACCGGCGACGTCACCGACACCGCCGATCTCGACCGGATGCACGACCAGATCATGGCGCGGCACGGGCGCGTCGACATCCTGGTCGCCAGCGCGGGCAACACGACCAGCCGGCCCGCACCCATCGAGGACATCACGCCCGAGAGTTGGCGCGCGGATATCGAGCAGAACCTGACCAGCACCTTCCTCACCGTGCGGCGCTTCCTGCCCGGCATGAAGGAACGCCGGACCGGGACGATCATCACGCTCTCGTCGGCGGCCGGGCGCAAGCCGAGTGAGCGCACGATCGTCGCGTACGCCGCCGCCAAGGCCGGTCTTCAGATCTTCACCCAGGACCTCGCCGCGCAGGCCGGGCCGTTCGGCGTGCGCGCCAATTGCATCGCACCCGAGACGATCATGACCGAGACCAACCAGGGCTGGATCCCCGCGGACGTCCAGCAGAAGCTGGCGGAAGCTCATCCGCTGCGCCGCCTGGGCACGCCCGAGGACGTCGCCGCGGCCGCGCTGTTCCTAGCGTCGGACGCTTCGAGCTGGATCACCGGCGTCATCGTCGACGTCGCCGGCGGCGCGGTCCTGGCCTGAGCGCCGCCACGCGTCGAAGCCAACGACGGCGGCCAGGACCAGGTGGCCGGCGAGCAGGACGGTGTAGTAGACGTCGGCCGTCTCGTCCACGATCGGATAGACACAGGCGACCGCGACCGCCAAGGGGTACGCGAGCGCGGCGCCCACGGCGAGCCGCCGGAACTCCCGGTCCGTGCTCGTGATCGCGAGAGCGGCCAGGGCGGCGGGCACCAGGGCGAGCACCACGAGGAACGGGCTGCCGTAGTAGGTGGCCGACGACTCCCCGGCCGCCGGGACGAACTGCGCGATCACCAGCGGCGCCGTGCCGATCACCACCAGCACGGCGGCGACCGGCCCGGCCGGGCCCAACCGCGGCCGGAGCCCCCCACGGACCACCGCGAACACCGTCACCGCCACCATCGCCGCCCCGACCGCGGTCAGGAGCGCCCAGGTGTTCGTGGTGCTGCCGTAGGTCAGTCCACTGACGAGCAGCACCACCCCGACGGTGAGGAAAAGGGTCGCGATCCCGGCCACGACCCCGAGGGCGTACGCCGCGGCGGTCGACCGGGCCTGCGTGAGCAGCGCGGCGGCGAGCGCCACGACCGCCACGTACAGCGACCCGTCGGTGGTCGCCCGGTCGAGCGCCAGCGAATGTGCGGCGTCGATCCAGAATGCCTGCGCCTTCGGGTCGTGAAGGGCGGCGCCGTTGATCGCGACCAGCAGGAACCCGCCGAGGGCCAGCGACACGGTGATCCACACCGGCGACCGCGGCCGCTCGTCAAAGGTAAGGAGCGGCACGACTGGCCGCGACAGGCCGACGCCGAGACCCACGAGCACCAGCGCGTACCCGATCATGCCGATGACGAACGCCGCGGGCAGGCCGCCGGACCAGCTCTCGCCGTTGTCGAGCGCGGCGAGCACGACGTAGGTGCCGGCCGCGCCCGCCAGGAACGTCCGCGTCCGCGGGTCGCCCGCCGACAGCACGAGCCAGCTCAGGGTGACCACCACGAGCGCGGCGAGGATGCCGAGACCCTTGCTGACCATCAGCCACGTGATGCCGTCGAGGTCGACGGAGACGTGCGCGACGACCAGCACACCGCCGGCGAGCACGAGCGTCCCGGCGGGGCGGTCCACCCGGTGCGGGCGCTGCCGGACCGGCCGCGCCACCACCGCCGTCACCGCCGCGACCACCGCGCCCACCGCCGCGGTCGCCGACCAGGTGGGCCAGTGCACGTCGGCCACGCCGCCGAGCAGGATGACCACGCCGTCGACGGCGAGGAACAGCCCGCTGCCGGCGACCACGCCGAGGGCGCGCCGGCCGGCGACCAGCGCGCCGGCGAGTGCGCCGGCCAGGACCAGGAACGAGCCGACGATGAACGGGTCCCACGGCCGGCGGAACCCGATCCAGGAGGTGTCGGGGTCGTTCCACGCGATGCGGGTGTGATCCGTGCCCGGCCAGTTCAGGATGACGAGCCCGGCCGCGGCGAGGATCAGCCCGGCGACGAGCCACCACGGGAGCCGCTCGCGCGCGGGCGCCGCCGCCGACGTCCGTGGGGCGGGTACACGCACCGGCGCCGGGGGAGGGGCGGCGGCCGGCGTCGGCGCGGGGACCAGGGCGTCGACCTGGACCGGCACCACGACCTCGCCGGTCGGCCCGATGAAGGTCACCGTGCCGAACCGGACGTCGTCGCCGGCCACGGTGGACACCGCGAACCCGTCGGCCCTCGCCGCGACCGTGATCCACTCGTCCGACGCCCGGGCGCGCACCGACCGCGCCAGCGGCGGCCCGAGCAGCCGCACCACCTCGGCGGCGGCATCCGGACCGAACCGCAGCTCCGCCGGCTCGGCCCGGACCGAGACCTCACGCACGGCGTCCGCGGCGGCCTCGGCGACGTACCGGATGTCGGTCTGCGCGATCTCCCGCAGCGCCTCGAAGGCGCCGGTAGCGGCCGGCACATTGTCGCCGACCAGGCGGGACCGCAGCTCGGTGACCGCGCCGAGGCGCGTGAACATGTTGGCGTCGGCGACCGCGGCCCGCAGGTCCGCCGGAATCGGCCGGGGTGCGACGCGGCGCCGGCGGCTGCGGGCGAGAAACAGCTCGCCCTGCATCTCCACGTCGCGGCTCGGCGTCTGGTGGGGGTTGCGCGCCTGGACCTTGTCGAAGACGTAGTCGTAGAGCTCGTTGAGCGAGACCCAGCCGTCCTCGTCGCGGTCGGCCTCGCCGCTGCCCAGCCCTTCCACGAGCGCGGCGGTGAACACCGACGGCGCCCGCTCCCGCTCGTCGGCCAGGTAGTCGCCCTCGAACGCGTACTCCATCGCGCTCGAAGCCGTGATCACCGCCCGCCCGCGACCGCCGCCGAGCCGCCCGCCGGGAAAGCTGTCGAACACGTTGACGTCGCCCGCCGCGCGCACGGTCACGCCCTGCCCGAACGCGCCGCCGTAGCAGCAGTCCAGCAGCAGCACGACGCTGCGCGAGCGGCTGGCGCGCATGCAGCGCTGCACGAAACCGGCCGGCACCGCGGTGGAGCCCAGCCGGTTGGGCCGCGTGTTGGTCGCCGCGAAGAACAGCTCGCCGGACTCGTTCTTGAGACCGTGACAGGAGAAATGCAGCAGGAGTACGTCGTCGCGCCGCGCGTCGGAGAACAGGTCCTCGATGTGGGAGCTGATCACGTGCGCCGGCTCGTTGCGGATCACCCGCACGTCGAAGCCACCGACCTCGGGGTCGCCGAGCACACGACCGAGCGCCTCGGCGTCCGCGGAGGCCGAGAGCAGCCGCCGCAGCCCGTCCTGCTCGTATTCGTCGACGGCGACGATCAGCGCCTTACGCTGCCCGTCCACCCTCGCACAGTGCACCCGACCGGTAGCTGATGGCAATCGCACGAAGGGTGACTAATGGTTCGTTGATCCGGCGGGCGCCCGCGTCCGTACGGACTGATGCCGCGGCGTGCTGCCGCTGGCCCGGTGAGGAGGTCTGGCATGCACGCGGTCGCCGCGGCTCCACCGCCGACGTGGTCGTCGTCGCGCGCGTTTTCGGGGGCGGCTACTGACGCCTCGCCGGGTACGAGACAGAATGGCCGGGTGCTGCCTCGCTCGGACTCCCCTCAGGTCCCCGACGAGCCGGCCGCGGAAACCAACTCCGACCAGCTCATGCGGCTTCTCTACCAGGAACACTCGGGCCCGCTGCTGATGTTCGTGCTCCGCCTGACGGGCGGCGACCGCCAGCGGGCCGAGGACGTGGTGCAGGAGACGCTGCTGCGGGCCTGGCGCAACGCGGACCGGCTCGGCACCTCGGGACAGCCCTCGCTGCGCCCGTGGCTCGTCACCGTTGCGCGACGGATCGTGATCGACGAACACCGCAGCGTGATGGCCCGGCCGCAGGAGGCCTACGGCGAGGACCTCGAGCGGTTCGCCGAGGCGGACGCCACCGACCAGGTCCTGCGCCGCATGACGATCACCGCGGCGTTCAAGACGCTGAGCCCGGCGCACCGCGAGATCATCCTCGCCACCTACTTCAAGGGCCGCACCCTCCCGGAGGCGGCGGAGGAGCTGGGGCTGCCGATCGGGACCGCCAAGTCCCGGGTCTACTACGGGCTGCGCGCGCTGCGCGCCGCGCTGGAGGCGCGCGAGGTGACCGAATCATGACGCGCGAGGAGCATTGGGACGTCGCGTCGTACGCGCTGGGCATCCTCGACCCGGCCGACAGCGATCGGTTCGAGCAGCACCTGGCCACCTGCTGGGTCTGTGCCGGCGAGCTGGAGTCGTTCCTGCCGGTGGTCGACGAGCTCGCGCTGGTCGACGGCGACGACCTCGCGGTGACCGAACAGGTCGAGAAGCAGGGCGTGCTGCTGGGTCGGGTGATGACCGCGGTCGGTGACGACCGGCGCCGCGCCCGGCACCGCCGCGTGCTCAGCATCGCGGCCGGCGTGGTGCTGATCGCCCTGTTGAGCGGGTTCGCCGTCTTCGCCGGAGCGCGTTGGGTGGGCCAGCCGGACATGGTCGCGGCCGCACCGGGCGAGTCACGCAGCGCCACCGACCCGACCACCGGCGTGCACGCCGCGCTCGCCGTCGAGTCACGGCCGTTCGGCACCCGCATCTCGTTCGAGCTGAGCAAGCTGCAAGGGCCCGCGACCTGTCGCCTGGTGGTCCTGACCAAGGACGGCACCGCCGAGGTGGTCTCGAGCTGGCGGGTGCCGGAGGGCGGCTACGGCACCCCGGAGCGACCCGACCCGCTCCGGCTGCAGTCCGCCACCGCCGCCCCGCTCACCGACATCGAGGCGGTGCAGGTGCAGGTGCGCGAGCCGGACGGGACCAACAGCCCGCTGGTCACGGTCCCGGTCTGAGATCCACGGAGGAGACCTGGTGTTCACCACCAGACCGGAGCTGACCGGCACGTTCGGCATGGTCGCGAGCACGCACTGGCTCGCCAGCCAGTCCGGGATGGCCGTGCTGGAGGCGGGTGGCAACGCGTTCGACGCGGCGGTGGCCGCGGGCTTCGTGCTCCAGGTCGTCGAGCCGCACATGAACGGCCCGCTCGGCGAGGTGCCGATCATCGGGCACGCGGCGGCCACGGGCGAGACGTTCGTGGTCGACGGCCAGGGCCCGGCGCCGGCGGGTGCGACCGTCGCACACTTCGCCGACCTCGGGCTCGACCTGGTGCCCGGCACCGGGCTGCTGCCGGCGTGCGTGCCCGGTGCGTTCGGGGCCTGGCTGGCCCTGCTGCAGGCGCACGGCACGATGCGGTTCGGCGACGTCGTCTCGTACGCGATCGGTTATGCCGACGGGGGCTATCCGCTGCCGGTCGGCGCCCGCGACACGATCGCCGCGGTGGCCGACCTGTTCCGCACCGAGTGGACCGACTCGGCCAAGGTCTACCTGCCCGGCGGCGGCGTTCCAGCGGCCGGCAGCCGCTTCCGCAACCCCGCGCTCGCGGCGATGTTCCGCCGCCTCGCCGACGCGGCACAGGCGGCCGGCCGCGACCGGGACGCCCAGCTCGACGCGGCACGCGCGGCGTTCTACGACGGCTTCGTCGCCGAGACCATCGCCTCCTATGTGGACAAGAACGAGGCGCTGGACTCGTCCGGGCGGCGGCACAAGGGCGTGCTCGCCCACGCCGACCTGGCCGGCCACCGCACGCGGTTCGAGGCACCGCTGACCTACGACTACCACGGCTACACGGTGTGCAAGCCCGGCCCGTGGAGCCAGGGCCCGGTGTTCCTGCAGCAGTTGGCCCTGCTCGCCGGCTTCGACCTGGCCGGCCTGCCGACCGACAGCGCGGAGTTCGCCCACCTGGTCATCGAGTGCGCGAAGCTGGCCTTCGCCGACCGCGAGGCGTTCTACGGCGACCCGCGCTGGGTGGACGTGCCGCTGGACACCCTGCTGGGCGCCGACTACAACGCCGACCGGCGGGCGCTGGTCGGCGAGCGGGCCTCGGCGGAACTGCGCCCCGGCTCGCCCGACGGGGTGCCGCCCCGGCTCCCGGCGCTGCCGGAATGGCGCGGCGGGGCGGCGGTGGGCATCGGCGAGCCGACGGTCGCCCGGGACGGGCGCACCCGGGGGGACACCTGCCACCTCGACGTGGTCGACCGCTGGGGCAACATGGTCTCCGCGACACCGAGCGGCGCCTGGCTGCAGAGCTCGCCGGTCATCCCCGACCTCGGCGTGTGCCTGGGCACCCGCGGGCAGATGTTCTGGCTCACGCCCGGCCTGCCCAACTCGCTGGCACCCGGCAAGCGGCCCCGGACCACGCTCACCCCGTCGTTCGCGCTCCGCGACGGCGCGCCCTACCTGGCCTTCGGCACGCCGGGCGGCGACCAGCAGGACCAGTGGTCGCTGCTGTTCTTCCTCCGCCATGTCCACCATGGACTCGGCATCCAGGCCGCGATCGACGCGCCGGCCTGGCACACCACGCACTTCCCGTCGTCGTTCTGGCCGCGCGACTCCCGCCCGGCCGAGGTGCACATCGAGGCGCGGGCCGACCCGGCCACGATCGCCGGCCTGCGCGCCCGCGGGCACGACGTGGTCGTCACCGACCCGTGGTCGCTCGGCCGGGTGAGCGCCGCCGGCCGCGCGGCCGACGGCATGCTCAAGGCCGCGGCCAACCCGCGCGAGATGCAGGGCTACGCGGTCGGCCGCTAGCGGCGGGAGTCCGGGTCGTGCGCGGCGGCGACGGCTTCGCGGCGGGTGAGCTTGCCGCCGGTGCTGAACGCGCGGTCGAAGTCGGTCTCGCCGAGCGACGTGCGGAGCCGGTTGGTCAGCTCGGCCTCGGGCCGCCGCAGCGACGGCCAGACCCGCAGGCCCGCCCGCTTGCGCATGCCGTCGGCGGCGCCGGCCAGCAGTGCCGACCGTTCCTGGTTGCCCTCGACGAACGTGAGCTGGGCGAAGACGCCGAGGCACAGCGTGACGAGCTGGGTGCTGTAGGCCGCGAGGCTCAGGTCGAGCCCCTCGTCGAGCAGCGCCCGGGCGTCCGCGGGGCGGCCGCGGACCAGGGCCAGGGTGCCCAGCAGCACCTGAGAGGTGGCGGCCAGCCAGGCGTTGTCGAGGTGCATGCCCAGGTCGCGCGCGTCGTGCAGGTGGTGCGTCGCCTCGTCGTACCGGCCCGTGGTCGTCTCCAGCGAGCCGACGGTGAGCGCGGCGGACGCCGTACCCAATGGCTCGTCCTGGCTCGTGAACTCGGCCAGTGCCGCCAGCGCCTCCCGCAGCGCACCCTCCACGTCGGCGACCATCGTGGACGTCCAGGCCATCGCGAGCTGGGTCGCGGCGTGCAGGTAGGGGTCGTCGACGCGGGGCAGCAGCGGTTCGAGCCGCTCGC
>NZ_BONC01000011.1 GCF_016862515.1 Asanoa iriomotensis | reverse complement strand
ATCTTTCTACTAGGGGTCACCTCATCGAGGTGGCCCCTAGTTGTATTTCCGGGACAGATATAGAGCCCCGGCCGAAGCCGGGGCGCATCAAACTCAGTCGCGGACCTGGACGGCGTCGCGTATCTGGCGCATCAGGCCGGCCGCCTCGTCCGCGGAGCGCGACGGGAACAGCGCCATTCCAGTGGCGCCGTGGTCGGCCCAGCCGCACACCGCCATGTTCCCGCCGCCGTCGACCGACGTGGTCCCGCACTTCATCACGCCACCGAGATCGCCCGCGGGCACCTCGTGCACACCGTCGACCGCGCCCGACTCGTCGCCGACCAGCCCGAAGAGCGTGTCCAGGTCCTTCGCCGGTGACCACAGCAGCGCCGTACCCCCGAAGAAGAGGACGCTGCGTTCGGCCGCCGCCGGGTCCGTGTAGACCGCGCCCACCGAATCCTTCAGGTCGATCCCGGCGGCGAACGCCGCCTTGAGGTCGTCGGCCGTCGCGGCCGCGTCGGCGCTGCTGTTGAGCTGGAGGCCGGCGACGGACGCCGGCGTCGACATCGTGGTGTCCTGCTGCGAGATAATCCGGCCGCCCCAGATGCCGACCGCGGCCAGGCCGGCCAGGCCGACCACGGCGACCGAGCCAAGCACGATCTTCCGCCGCCGCGACAGGGGCGGGCGCGGGCCCTCCTCCTCGTCGGGCGCATCCGGCGACGCCGCCCAGACCGGTGGGGTGACGTCGATCGGCTCGTCGTGCGGGGCGGCCTCGCTCTGGCCTTGGAAACGGTCGTACGACATGCACGCCACCGTAACGGAACACCCGGTGGTCGCATGCGGGGTCGCCCGGAACGCTCCGTAGACTTCACGGGTGACCGAGACTCCGGAGCCCAGCGTGCTCGCCAACCCGACCCTGCCGGCGCAATACACGCCGGCGGACGTAGAGAGTCGGCGTTACGAGGCGTGGGTAGCCGAGGGTGTCTTCGCCGCCGACGTGACGAGCGACAAGCCGCCGTTCACGATCGTGATCCCGCCGCCCAACGTGACCGGCTCCCTGCACATGGGGCACGCGTTCGAGCACACACTGATGGACGCGCTGGTCCGCCGCCGGCGGATGCAGGGCTACGAAGCGCTGTGGCTGCCCGGCATGGACCACGCCGGCATCGCCACCCAGAACCTCGTCGAGCGCCAGCTCGGCCTGGAGGGACTGTCCCGCCACGACCTGGGCCGCGAGCGGTTCGTCGAGCGTGTCTGGCAGTGGAAGGCGGAGTCCGGCGGCGCGATCCTCGGCCAGATGCGCCGGCTCGGCGACTCGGTCGACTGGAGCCG
Organism: Asanoa iriomotensis; assembly: GCF_016862515.1. Classification (GTDB taxonomy): domain Bacteria; phylum Actinomycetota; class Actinomycetes; order Mycobacteriales; family Micromonosporaceae; genus Asanoa; species Asanoa iriomotensis. The sequence continues at coordinate 148,469 of NZ_BONC01000011.1, read as the reverse complement.
CGAGCGCTTCACCATGGACGAGGGCCTGTCCCGGGCCGTGCAGACCATGTTCAAGAAGCTGTACGACGACGGCCTGATCTACCGCGCCAACCGAATCATCAACTGGTGCCCGCGCTGCCTCACCGCGCTCAGTGACATCGAGGTCGTGCACACCGACGACGAGGGCGAGCTCGTCTCGATCCGCTACAGCGACGAGATCGTCGTCGCCACCACGCGGGCGGAGACCATGCTCGGCGACACCGCCGTGGCGGTGCACCCCGACGACGAGCGCTACAAGCACCTGATCGGCACCGAGGTCGAGCTGCCGTTGACCGGCCGGCGCATCCCGGTGGTCGGCGACGAGCACGTCGACCCGACATTCGGCACCGGAGCGGTCAAGGTGACCCCCGCGCACGACCCCAACGACTTCGAGATCGGCCAGCGGCACGGCCTGCCGAGCATCACGATGATGGACGAGCGCGGCGTGATCACCGTGCCCGGCCCGTTCGAGGGGCTCGACCGGTTCGAGGCACGGCCGGCGGTCGTGGCCGCGCTGCGCGAGCAGGGGCGGATCGTCGCCGAGAAGCGGCCCTACCTGCACGCGGTCGGGCACTGCTCCCGCTGCCGCACCACCGTCGAGCCGCGGCTGTCGCTGCAGTGGTTCGTCAACACCGGGCCGCTGGCCAAGGCGGCCGGCGACGCGGTGCGCGACGGCCGGGTGCGGATCGACCCCGAGGACATGTCGAAGCGGTACTTCGCCTGGGTCGACAACATGCACGACTGGTGCATCTCGCGCCAGCTCTGGTGGGGGCACCGGATCCCGGTCTGGTACGGCCCCGACGGCGAGGTGCGCTGCGTCGGCCCCGACGAGGAGCCGCCGGGCGACGGCTGGCAGCAGGACACCGACGTCCTCGACACCTGGTTCTCCAGCGGCCTGTGGCCGTTCTCCACTCTCGGCTGGCCCGAGCAGACCGCCGACCTCGCGCGCTTCTATCCGACCAGCGTGCTGGTCACCGGGTACGACATCCTGTTCTTCTGGGTCGCCCGGATGATGATGTTCGGCCTGTACGCGATGGACGGCAAGCAGCCGTTCGACGTGATCGCGCTGCACGGCATGGTCCGCGACGAGCACGGCAAGAAGATGTCGAAGTCGTTCGGCAACGTCGTCGACCCGCTCGACTGGATGGACCGCTTCGGCGCCGACGCGACCCGGTTCACGCTGGCCCGCGGCGCCAACCCCGGCCAGGATGTGCCGGTCAGCGAGGAGTGGTGCCAGGGCTCCCGCAACTTCTGCAACAAGCTCTGGAACGCCACCCGGTTCGCGCTGATGAACGGCGCCCACGTCGACGGCCCGCTGCCGACCGAGCTGTCCACCACCGACCGGTGGATCCTGTCGCGGCTGCAGCACGTGGTCGACGAGGTCGACGAGCAGTTCGAGCGCTTCGAGTTCGCCAAGATCTGTGACCTGCTCTACCACTTCGCCTGGGACGACGTCTGCGACTGGTACGTCGAGCTGAGCAAGCCGGCGCTGGCCGCCGGCGGCCCCGCCGCCGACGCCACGCGGCGGGTGCTCGGGCACGTGCTCGACCAGTTGCTGCGGCTGCTGCACCCGGTCATCCCGTTCGTCACCGACGAGCTGTGGATCGCGCTCAACGGCGCCGGCACCGTGTCCCGGGCCGCCTGGCCGCAGCTCGACAAGGCGCTGGTCGACGACGGCGCCGAGGCCGAGGTCGACGCGCTGCAGCGGGTGGTCACCGAAATCCGCCGGTTCCGCTCCGACCAGGGACTGCGCCCGGCGCAGCGGGTCGCCGCGCGGCTCGACGGGCTCGGCGTGGTCGCGCCGCACGAATGGCTGATCCGGTCGCTCGCTCGGCTCGACGAGGAGGGCACCGACTTCGCCGCGTCCGCGACGCTGTCCGTCGCCGGCGGGGTGCGGGTCGGGCTCGACACCCGCGGCGCGATCGACGTCGCGGCCGAGCGGGCCCGGCTCGAGAAGGACCGCGCCGCCGCCGAGAAGGAGGCCGCACAGTGCCGGGCCAAGCTCGGCAACGCGGCGTTCGTCGGCAAGGCACCCGAGCCCGTCGTCAACAAGATCAAGGAACGGCTGGCCACCGCCGAGGCCGACCTGGCCCGGATCGGCGCGGCCCTGGAGGCGCTTTCCGCATGACCGACTCCGCCGACTTCCGTGAGGTGGACGCCGCCCTGGAGGCGCGCGGCAACATCCGCATGGTGTTCGACCTCAGCAAGATCGAGGAGCTGCTCGACCTGCTGGGTTCGCCGCAGCGTGCGTACCCCTCGATCCATCTGACCGGGACCAACGGCAAGACCTCGACCGCCCGGATGATCGACTCCCTGCTGCGGGCTTTCGGCATCCACACCGGGCGCTACACGAGCCCGCACCTGGAGACGGTGCGCGAGCGGATCACCCTCGACGGCGAGCCGGTCTCCGAGGAGCGGTTCGTGTCGGTGTACCGCGAGGTCGAGCCGCTGGCCGCGCTCGTCGACGAGCGGCACGACGAGCCGCTGACCTACTTCGACCTGACCACGGCGCTGGCGTTCGCGACGTTCGCCGACGCGCCGGTCGAGGTGGCGGTCGTCGAGGTCGGGCTCGGCGGCGCCGACGACTCGACCAACGTGATCCAGGCCGGCGTCTGCGTGATCACGCCGATCGGCCTCGACCACACCGAGTGGCTCGGCGACACGATCGAGGAGATCGCCTGGGCCAAGGCCGGGATCATCCACAAGGGCGCGACGGTGATCACCGCGACGCAGCCGGAGGAGGCCGCCCGGCCGCTGCTCGAGCGCTGCGCCGAGGTCGGCGCCACGATCGCCCGGGAGGGCGGCGAGTTCGGCGTGCTGCGCCGCTCGCTCGCCGTCGGCGGCCAGGTGCTGACCCTGCAGGGGCTGGGCGGCGAGTACGACGAGGTGTTCCTGCCGCTGCACGGCGCGCACCAGGCGCAGAACGCGGCGCTGGCGCTGGCCGCGGTCGAGGCGTTCCTGGGCGCGGGCGCCGACCGGCAGCTCAACGTGGAGACGGTCCGCGAGGGCTTCGCCGCCACGTCCTCGCCGGGCCGGCTGGAGCGGGTCCGCAACGCGCCGACGATCCTGCTCGACGGTGCGCACAACCCGCACGGCATGGCCGCGACGGTGACCGCGCTGCAGGAGGAGTTCGCGTTCAGCAAGCTGGTCGCGGTCGTCGCGGTGCTGGCCGACAAGGACGTGACCGGCATCCTGGACCTGCTGGAACCGGTGGTCGACGCGGTGGTGGTCACCCGCAACAGTTCGCCGCGGGCCATGCCGGTGGACGAGTTGGCGGCGCTGGCGGCCGAGGTCTTCGGCCCGGAGCGGGTCGAGACGGCGGCCACGATGCCCGACGCGATCGAGGCGGCGGTGGTGCTGGCCGAGAGCGACGTCGAGGGGGAGCTGAGCGGGGTGGGTGTGCTGGTGACAGGTTCGGTCATCACGGTGGCCGAGGCACGGACGTTGTTGAAGCGATGACGGACAGCACAAGCCGGGAGCCCGGCACGCCGGCGCAGGGCGGCGCCGACGGTGATGAGTTGCCCCCCGGCTACAAGCGGTCAGGGTTGCGGAACCCGGCTGGCGCGGTCCGAGGCATGGGTGCGGCCGCGCTGGGTTTGCAGGGTGTCGTGCTGCTGCTGGCGATCCAGCCGATCCGCGTCCTCGGCGACGGCGCCGGCGCGGCGGCCATCTGGGTGCTGGTCGCGCTGACCGTGGTCTGCTTCGCGCTGTGCGGGATGATGCGCCGGCGGTGGGCGTGGACGGCGGGCACGGTCGTGCAGGGCGTCCTGGTGCTGAGCGGCTTCCTGCACTGGACGCTGTTCGCGCTCGGCGTGATCTTCACGCTGGTCTGGTTGTACGTGCTCTACGTCCGGCGGTCGATCCTCGGCTAGGGATGCGGCTCGCCGGGGCTGCGGAGCAGGCAGAACTCGTTGCCTTCCGGGTCGGCGAAGACCACCCAGCCACCGTCCTCGCCCGGCCGGGGAGTGCGGCGGTCGTCGACGATGGTCGCGCCGAGGTCGAGCAGGCGGGTGACCTCCTCGTCGCGCAGGACGTCGGGGCGCAGGCAGATGTGGACCCGGTTCTTCACGGTCTTCGGTTCTGGCACCACCTGGAAGTACAGCTGGAGGCCGGTGGGCAGGACGATGCTGGCCACGGGGTCGCCGGGGAAGTCGTCATCGGCCAGCGGCGCCTGCATGACCTTGCTCCAGAAGCTGGCCAGGGCGTACGGGTCGGCCGCGTCGAACGCGACGTTGAGGACCGTGGGCGGCATCCGGGCAGACTACCGGCTGCGCCACTGGGTGATCGCGATGCCGTGACCGTCGGGGTCACGGAAGGCGGCGGCCCAGAGCTCCAGCTTCGCGCCGCGGTTGACCACCCGGGGCGGGTAGGTGAAGCGGACTCCCTTGGCGCGCAGGTCCTCGTACACGGACATCACGTCGCCGACCTCGAGGTTGAGGTGGACGAGGCGCCGACTGACCGGCGAGGCGTCCTTGATCTCGCGAAGCACCATACGGGTGTCACCGGACGCCAGCACGGCGTTGTGCTCGCCGCTGTCGATCTCCTGGAAGCCGAGCATGTCGCGGTAGAAGGCGATTGAGGTCGCCAGGTCGCGCACCAGGAACGTGAGCCCGACGCCGTGGATGGTCGCGCCGGTGGCACCGGGGCGGGCGCTCGGGTAGGCGGTGAACAGGTCGGCGAACACGTCGTCGTCCTCGCTGTCACCCGTGGCGCCGTTGCGTGGTTTCCGCGCCGGGGTCTCGGCGGCTGCCGGAGCCGCCGCGGCCGCCGCGCGCTCGGCCTCGTCGGCAGCGGTTTCGCTATCAACCGTGCCGGAATCACCGGCATCCGCCGCCGGCGGTGCATCAGTGCCGGCAACCGATCCCCCGGCCACGGAGCCGGCGGCCCCGGCTTCGGACCTGAGCCCAGCCTCGGACCTGGCACCGGCCTCGGCCTCGGACCTGCGCTCGGGCTCGGAAGCGTCCCCGACGTCGGACTTGCGCCCAGCGTCGGCCGTGGCCCCGGATGCGGCCGCGGCCTCAGCGTCGGTCCTGGCTTCGGCCTCGGACCTGCGTCCGGCGTCGGGCGTGACTCCGGCCGCGGACCTGGCATCGGTCTCAGCGTCCTCACCCTCGACGTCGTCGGCTTCCGCAGCAGCCGCTGCGGCCTCTGCCGCGGCTTCCCGGGCCTCGGCCTCCGCGTCGGCCGAACCGCGGCTCGCCGAAGGTCGGCTCATGCGCCGCTCGGTGTACAGGGGCTCCGCCCACTCCGCGTCCTGGTCGAAGACGTCGTCCGGGCGGTCGGTGTTCGGGCCGGCGGCACCACGCTGCGCGGGCATCTCGGGCGCGGGCGGGGGTGCCGTAGCGGTCGCCGTACCCCCGGATGCTGCTCTTTCCGCCCTGCTCTTGCGCGGACTCGGCCGAGGCGCCCGGCGGGTCAGTGGCGGTTGGTCCGGTGGGTCCACCAGCGTGCCCTCGACGACGATCGGGCCGCCCGGGGTCTGGTGCACCACGACCGGCTCGGCCGGCTCGCGCAGGCCGCTCAGCTCGTCGGTGAGGTCGGCCGTGGTGGTCTCGATGGTCTCGACCGGCGGCGTGGCCGTGTAGCCGTTGGCCGGACGCGGCCGCACCTCCGTGTCGTCGTCGTACGGACCCAGGTCGGCGTCGTGGGCGGCGGCCGCCTCGGCGTGGGTGAGCACCTCGTCCCACCTGATGCGGATGTGGCGCGGGTCGTCGATCGCCACCGTGATCGGCAGGCTGGCGCCGATGTCGGGCCATTTGGCGACGGGTACGCGCGGGTCGCGCATCCGGACCAGCCGGCCCGGCACGCCCGGCGCGTCGATCAGGACCTGCAGCTCGCACCGCCCGAACACCGCCGACGCCGGCGGCTCGGAGACGCTGTGCACGTGCGCGGTGCCCGCGACCCAGGCCCGCTCGCCGCCGCGGATCGCGTTGACCAGCACGAGCCCGACGGACAGCACGAGCAGCGCGATGCCGAGCGCGACGATCGCCAGGCTCTGCATCCCGATCCCGAACAGAACCACGAACAGCGCGCAGGTGCCCAGCACCGCGGCGAACAGCTTCCGGACCGGTGCTAGCGGGCGGCGGTTGCCGTTCGCCACAGTGGACCTCCCCTGAGTCACCAAGAAGGCTAGGCCCCGCGCGCCCGCGTAGGGAAGAGCCGGCCGGAGGCGGGTGATCGTCCATCGGTAGGCTGAACCCTCCAGCGTCAGGAGGGTGTTCAACGTGTCCAGCAGCCCGGTCGAGCGCACGCTCGTGCTGATCAAGCCCGATGCGGTCCGCCGCGGCCTCGTCGGCGAGATCCTCAGCCGCTTCGAGCGCAAGGGCCTGACCATCGAAACGATGGTCAAGCGCGAGATGGACGCGGAGCTGGCCGACGCGCACTACGCGGAGCACGTCGAGAAGCCGTTCTACCCGCCGCTGAAGGAGTTCATGACCGGCGGCCCGCTGGTCGCCCTGATCATCAGCGGCGACACCGCGATCGACGTCGTCCGCACGCTGGTCGGCGCCACGGACGCCCGCAAGGCCGCCGCCGGCACCATCCGCGGCGACCTCGCCAACTCCAACCGCGAGAACCTCGTCCACGCCTCAGACTCGCCCGACAGCGCGAAGCGCGAGATCGCCCTCTGGTTCCCCGGGGCATAACCCGCGAGATCGGCTTCTGGTTGTTCAGGGCGTAAGCCCTTAGATCCTTGCCCGGGCCCGTCGGGGGCGCGACCGTCGCTCCCGCCGGGCGCCGCTCGCTGCCGCTTCGCTGCCAGGTCCGCGCCCGACCAGGGCTCGCGGCGGTCGCCGCCCGCGGCGGCACCGGCGATCTCCGCGCACAGCCGGTCAGGCCTGGGGTTGCCCTTGGCGGATGGCTCGGACCCGCCGGGGCGCAACCGTTGCTCCCGCCGGGTACTGCTCGCTGCTGCTTCGCTGCCAGGTCCGCGCCCGACGAGGGCTCGGGGTGGTCGCCGCCCGCGGCGGCCTGGCCCACGACGGTCGTCAGGCGTTGCGGCGATGTCGGGCTGGCTTTCATCGTCAGATGTGTCTTGCGTGGGAGCGGCGTCGCGGTAAGGTGAACGAAACCGTTTCGTTCATCTGGGAGAGGCGATGGCATCGGGGGAGGCGCGCGAGGAGGCCATCCTTGCGGCGACGTTGGAGTTGTTGGCCGAGGTTGGGTATGACCGGATCCGGATGGATGCGGTCGCTGTTCGGGCCAGGGCCAGTAAGGCGACCATCTACCGGCGGTGGCCGGGGAAGGCCGAGCTGGTGGTGACCGCGATCCAGCGGCGGGCCGGTCAGTCGGCGACCGAGGAGCCCGATCCGGGCAACCTGCGCGACGACCTGCTCGGCCGGATGCGGGCGATGCGCGCCTCGCTGACCGGCCAGGACGCGGGCCTGCTGCTCGGCCTGCTGACCGCGATGCACCACGACGACGAGCTGGCCGGCGTCGTGCGGGCTCGCATGATCGATGACAAACGGCGGGCCTTCGACCCCGCCATCGACCGCGCGGTGGCCCGGGGTGAGTTGCCCTCCGGCGTCGACCGTGCGCTGCTCGCCGAGGTCGGCTCCGCGATGCTGTTCTCCCGGGCCTTTGTTACCGGTGAGCCGCTCGACGACACGTTCCTCACCGACCTGGTCGACGGGGTGCTGCTCCCGCTGCTGCACGCGCGGGCGGTGACCGCATGATCGCGACCACCGCCCTGCTCGCGTTCCTGGCCGGCTTCTGGGGCGGCAACGGCCTGCCGTACTTCGTCGCCGGCAGCACCGGCGACGGCCGCAACCCGGGCCCCTTCGCCGACTCACCCGCCGGGAACGTCCTGGTCGGCTGGGTCATGCTGGTCGGCGCGGCTCTGTTGTGGCACTACGCCCACGTCCCGAGCGACCCGCTGGTCGGCTGGTCCGCCGCCGCCCTGGGCGTCCTCGCGGTCGGCCTGATCCACTCCCGCACCTGGCGCCACAACCCGTGGCCCTGGCGCAAGGCTCGGACCCGCTGACCGCCTACCTCGCCTTCGCCGCCACTGTCCTGGTCGGCGCGGTTCTGTTCTGGCAAGGCATTGCGAACTCGTCCCGAGCCACCCGCTGGTCCGCCGCCACTCCCGCACCTGGCGCCACAGCCCGTGGCCTTGGCGCAGGTCCCGAACCGACTGACCGGTACCAGGCCCCGCAGCGCCAATGTCCTGGTCGGCTTGGCCCTGTCTCGAGCCCTCCCCTCGGCGGGCTGGTCCTGGACTGGTTCTCGCGGTCGGCTGGTCGGGCGGCGTGGATCGGCGCTCTAAGGGGAGCTCGGCCGATGGACGGCCTCGCCGACTTTCGCTACCCGCACTCCACGCGGGCCGAGCTGCTGCGCCGGCTCGGCCCCACCGACAAGGCGCGCGGTGAATACCGGCGTGCGCGGGACCTCACCGACGACGGTGCCGAGCCGCGTTTCTCGGGCGCCGGCTGACCGAGCTCACTCGGCCTGAGGCGTGTTGACCCGCAGCATCGGGGCGTAGCGCGGGACGTACTCCTGGCCGGTCAGCTCCTGGATCGCCGACATCACCTCGTCGGTGATCGCGCGGAGGGACGAGCTGTCGCTGTCGCGGCCCGTGACCTCGATCGGTTTGCCGAACTTGACCGTGGCCGTGCCGCGCTCGAACCGCGGCACCCGGTGCCCGATCGGCTGCAGCTTCTCGGTGCCGATGAAACCCACCGGGATGATCGGCACCCCGGCCGCCAGGGCGAGCCGGGCGACCCCGGTGCGCCCCCGGTAGAGCCGGCCGTCCGGTGAGCGCGTGCCCTCCGGGTAGATCGCCACGATGTCGCCGGCCTTCAGCACCGGGATGCCCGCGTCGAAGGCGCTCAGTGCGGCCCGGCCGCCCGCGCGTTCCACCTTGATCGCGCCGATGCCCGTCATCACCGAGCGGCTGAACCAGCCCTTGAGTCCCGTACCCGTGAAGTATTCCGCTTTTGCCCAGAACGCGATGTGGCGCGGGATCACCGAGCCCAGCAGCAGTTCGTCGGCCACGGACAAGTGGTTGCCGGCGACGACCGCGCCGCCGGTCGGAGGCACGTTCTCGAGTCCCTCGACCTTCGGCGCCCAGCCCCGCCGCATGGCAGTGCCCACGGTGTAGTAGCCGATCGTGTAGAGCAGGGGCACGGGTCCTCCGGGTCCTCGCGGCGTGGGCGGTGTCACCGTAACCGACACCGCCCGCCGCCGCGAGTGGCAGAAAATCCCTAACTGCGCGTAACCGTCACCCGTACGGTTTCGCCGTCGCCGACCTCGCCCGCGAAGCCGCCGGCGGCCGAGCCGAAGGTGATCGCGTCCGCCAGGACCTCCCGGGCCACGAAGTCCCGGTGGGTCTCGACGGCGGCCGCGACGGCAGAGGACCCGTCCAGCGACACCCGGATCCGGTCGGAGACCGACAGGTCGGCGTCCCGGCGGGCCTGCTGCACCACCCGCACCACGTCCCGCGCGACGCCCTCCGCCGCCAGCGCCGGTGTGACCGTGCTGTCCAGCACGACCACGCCCTCGCCGCCCGGCAGTGTGGCCGAATTGTCCGGATCGGCCGCGACCAGCTTCAGGTCGTACTCACCCTCCTGCAGAGTGACCCCGGCGGCGACCGGCTGGCCCGAGACGAGCGACCACTCCCCGGCCTTGACCGCCTTGATCACCTGCTGGACGGCACCACCGACCCGCGGCCCGAGCGCCCGCGGCACCACCGTGAGCACCCGCTCGCAGTGCGCGGCCACGTCATCGGTGAACGACACCGACTTCACGTTGACCTCGTCGGTCACCAGGTCGGCGAACGGCCGCAGCACCTCGGCGTCCGGCGTCGCCACCGTCAGCGACGGCAGCGGCAGCCGCACCCGCAGCCCCTTGGCCTTGCGCACCGACAGGGCCGACGACACCAGCTCACGCACGGCGTCCATGGCCGCGACCAGCGAGTGGTCCGCCGGGAACTCGTCGGCCGACGGCCAGTCGGTCAGGTGCACCGACCGCTCGCCGGTCAGCCCGCGCCACACCTCCTCGGCCGTCAGCGGCGCCAGCGGCGCCATCACCCGGGTCAGCGTCTCCAGCACCGTGTAGAGCGTGTCGAACGCGTCCCGGTCGCCCGCCCAGAACCGGTCGCGCGACCGGCGCACGTACCAGTTGGTCAGCGCGTCCAGGAACGTCCGCACGGTCACGCACGCGCCGGAGATGTCGTAGGCGTCCATCTGCCGGGTGACCGTCTCGACCAGCTCCCGCGTCTTCGCCAGCGCGTAGCGGTCGAGCAGGTGCGTCGAGTCGGTCCGGCGCACCGCCGAGTAGCCGTCGGCGTTGGCGTACAGCGAGAAGAAGTACCAGACGTTCCACAGTGGAAGCAGCACCTGCCGCACCGTGTCCCGGATCGCCGGCTCCGTGACCGGCATGTCGCCGCCGCGCAGCACGGGCGACGACATCAGCATCCAGCGCATCGCGTCGGAGCCGTACTCGTCGAACACGTAGTAGACGTCCGGGTAGTTCTGCAGGCTCTTGCTCATCTTGCGCCCGTCGGACCCTTGCAGGATCCCGTGGCTCACACACGCGCGGAACGCCGGCCGGTCGAACAACGCGGTCGCCAGCACGTGCATGGTGTAGAACCAGCCGCGGGTCTGCGCGATGTATTCGACGATGAAGTCACCCGGATAGTGGTGCTCGAACCAGTCCGCGTTCTCGAACGGGTAGTGCACCTGGGCGAACGGCATCGACCCGGACTCGAACCAGCAGTCCAGCACCTCCGGAACCCGCCGCATCATGGAGCGACCCGTGGGATCGGAAGGGTTCGGCCGGGTCAGCTCGTCGACGAAAGGCCGGTGCAGGTCGGTGACCTGCACGCCGAAGTCCCGCTCCAACTCCTCCAGCGAGCCGTAGATGTCAACGCGGGGATACGAAGGGTCGTCCGACTTCCACACCGGGATCGGCGAGCCCCAGAACCGGTTGCGGCTGATCGACCAGTCGCGGGCGTTGGCCAGCCACTTGCCGAACGAGCCGTCCTTGACGTGCCCGGGCGTCCAGTCGATCTGCTGGTTGAGCTCGACCATCCGGTCCTTGAACTTGGTGACCTGGACGAACCACGACGACACGGCCTTGTAGACCAGCGGCGTGTCGCACCGCCAGCAGTGCGGGTAGGCGTGCGTGTAGGTCTCCTGCCGCACCACCACGCCGCGCTCCTTGAGGTCGCGGGTCACCGGCTTGTTGGCTTCGAAGACCTGCATTCCCTCGTACGGGGGAACGAGCGCCGTGAACCGGGTGTGGTCGTCGACCGTCACGACGGTCGGGATGCCGGCCGAGTTGCAGGCGTTCTGGTCCTCCTCACCGAACGCGGGCGCCATGTGCACGGCACCGGTGCCGTCCTCGGTCGTGACGAACTCACCGCCGAGCACCTGGTAGGCATTTGGGCCGGCCCGGTCGACCAGGAAGTCGAACAGCGGCGTGTAGCGCTTGCCGACCAGCTCGGTGCCCAACCGGGTGCCGGTGCGGGTGAGCCCCTCCAACTCCCGGGCGTAGTAGTCGGTGCGCGCGGCACCCACCAGGTAGACCTGGCCGGCGTCGTCGGTGAACTCCGCGTACTCGATGTCGGGCCCGACCGCCACCGCCAGGTTCGACGGCAGCGTCCACGGCGTGGTCGTCCAGACCGCGATCTTCTCGCCGCTGTCGAGCGTGAACCAGACGGTCAGCGACGGGTCGTGCCGATCGCGGTAGACGTCGTCCATCCGGGTCTCGGTGTTGGACAGCGGGGTCTCACAGCGCCAGCAGTAGGCCAGCACCTTGAAGCCCTCGTAGACCAGGCCCTTGTCGTGCAGGCTCTTGAACGCCCACATGACGCTCTCCATGTAGGACAGGTCGAGCGTCTTGTAGTCGTTGGTGAAGTCGACCCACCGGGCCTGGCGGGTGACATAGCGCTCCCAGTCCTGCGTGTATTGCAGGACCGACGTGCGGCAGACGTCGTTGAACCGCTCCACGCCCAGGTCGACGATCTCGGCCTTGGTGGTGATCCCGAGCTGCTTCTCGGCGACGACCTCGGCGGGCAGGCCGTGGGTGTCCCACCCGAACCGGCGCTCGACCCGTTTGCCGCGCATCGTCTGATAGCGGGGCACGACGTCCTTCACGTAACCGGTGAAGAGGTGCCCGTAGTGGGGGAGGCCGTTGGCGAAGGGGGGACCGTCGTAGAAGACGAACTCGTTGTCGCCGTTGACGCCCGCGTCACGCAGCTCGACCGACGCCTCGAAGGTCTTGTCGGCCGTCCAGTGGTCCAGCACACGCCGCTCGACCGCGGGCAGGTCGGGGCTCGCCGGGACGCCCGGCTTGCTCTCGTGCTTGGGATAGGCCATCGGTGGTCAATCTCCTCGAACAGCTCACACACGTCGTGGACTGCGAGGACGACCCAAAGGCCGCGGTACCACCCCGCTTGGTGGTCAAACAACGACCACCCGCTCGTTGGCCGGCTGTAACGGGCCGAACCCGTCCGGTTCTAATGAGATCCGAAGATCCGTTCTTCCGGAGGCTCACCGGTGATGGCCGGATCATCGCCTATTGCACACAAGGCTACCTGACCACCAACAACGACCGCGCGCGACTTATTCTCCACTCGTGATCCGGATCGAGCTCGACGCGCCCACGCTCGATCGCACCCGGATCGCGATCAGCCCGCTCTGGGAGACCGTGGTCGGGCTCTATCTGATCGAGCGCAACCCCCACGAGGTGCCCTGGCCGTACGCCGGGTGGGCCGCGCGGGCCCGGGACGTGCTGCGGGACCTGCCCGCCGCCGCCCCGATCCGGCTCTACCTGAGTGCCCTGCCCCGTTCGCCGGACTTCCTCACGCCGATCCCGCCCGGGGCCGCGCCCACCCTCGACGAGGAGTTGCACGGGCTCTGCAACACGCCACAAGCCGTGGTCGAGGAGCAGCTCGACAGCTACTACGGCGGCGACCCGCCCGACTGGATCCGGCCGTTCCGGGACGACCCGGAACGGGCGTTCGCCCAGGTCGCCGATGCTCTCGCCGCTTACTGGGAAGCCGCGATGGCACCTTATTGGCCGGTGATGCGGGCCGCCCTCGACGAGGAGGTGCTGCACCGGGCGCGGGCGCTGGCCGCCGACGGGCCCGACGCGCTGCTCACCGGCCTGCACCAGCGGGTGACCTGGGAGCGCCCGGTGTTGACCCTGGTCAAGCACCTGGACTATTCGTTCAACGCCGTCGACCGGCGCCTGCTGCTGATCCCGCTGATCTTCTCGGCCGGCGCGCTGATGTGCTCGACCGACCACCCCGAGGTCATCGCCGTCTCCTACCAGGCGCGCGGTGCTGCCGTCCTGGCCGAGGGCCGGCCGCAGCCCGCGCCGGACCGCCTGGCCATCCTGCTCGGGCGCGGGCGGGCCGCCGTACTCGACGCGCTCTCCCGGCCGTCGACCACCGTGGGCCTGGCGGCGACCCTCGGCCTCGCGCCCAGCACGGTCTCGGAGCACCTGGCCGCCCTCACCGCGGCCGGGGTCGTCAACCGGCGCCGGGCCGGCCGGCGGGTGCTCTACTCCCTGGAGCCGGCCGGGACCGCGCTGCTCAACCTGTTGGGAGACGGACGCCGCGAGCATTCGGCCTAGGCCGAATTCGTATCCGCGACGGCGGGCGCGACCTAGCGTCCCCGGCATGGCTCTCGCGATCGAGGCGCGCGACTTGCGCCGCACCTACCGCACCCGCACCGGGTGGCTCAACCCCCGCCGGGTGGCGATCGACGCCGTCCGCGGCGTGGACCTCGACGTCCGCCGGGGCGAGCTGTTCGGCCTGCTCGGGCCCAACGGCGCCGGCAAGACCACCACGATCAAGATGCTCAACACCCTGCTGATCCCGACCTCGGGCACCGCGCGGGTGTGCGGCTTCGACGTGGTGTCGCAGACCCGGGAGGTACGCAAGCGGATCGGGTACGTCTTCGGCGGCGACCGCGGGCTCTACGACCGACTGTCCGGACTGGACAACCTGCGCTACTTCGCGGAGCTCTACGGGGTGCCGGCGGCCCGGCAGAAGCGGCGGATCGCCGAACTGCTGGAGCTGGTCGGCCTCGCCGGGCGGGAGCGGGACCGGGTCGAGGGCTACTCGCGGGGCATGCGGCAGCGCCTGCACATCGCCCGCGGGCTGCTGCACGAGCCGGAGGTCCTGTTCCTCGACGAGCCGTCGATCGGTGTCGACCCGGTCGCCGCCCGGGAGTTGCGCAGCACGGTCGCCGGCTTGGCCGCGACGGGGACGACCGTGCTGCTCACCACCCACTACATGGCCGAGGCCGAGGAGCTGTGCGACCGGATCGCGGTGATCGCGGGCGGGGAGATCCAGGCGCTGGGCACCGCCGACGAGCTCAAGCACTACGCGCAGGGTCGCCGGGTGCTGGAGGTGCAGGCCTTCGGCGTCACCGACGCGCAGGTCAAAGGCATCGACCTGCTGCCAGGTGTACGCGAGGCGAGCGTCGAGGTGCTCGGCACCAGCCAGGTGCTGACCGTGCAGTCCGACGCCGCGGTCGACGTGCAGGCCGACGTGCTGCGGGCGCTCGACGGGGTGCGGCTCGGCCGGGTCACCGCCCGGCAGCCGACGCTCGAGGACGCGTACGTCACGATCGTCAACGGGGTCGACCGCACGCCCGCGACGGTGACCGCGTGAGGGTCGTGCGGCTGGTCGCCCTCGGCACGCTGCTGCACGTCAAGCAGTTCAGCCGGTCACAGTTCGAGATCGCCACCGCGCTGATCATCCCGCTGGTGCAGGCGACGCTGGCGGTCTACCTGTTCCGCGCCGGGACCGAGCCGCACCGGATGCTGGAGGCGGCGATCGGCGCCGGGATGATGGCGGTCTGGAGCTCGGTCCTGTTCGGCTCCGGCGGCGCGATCCAGACCCAGCGGTGGCAGGGCACGCTGGAGATGCTGATGCTCTCGCCGCGGCCGCCCGCGCTGCTGATCTTCCCGATCACGCTGGCGACCGCGGTCACCGGCACGTACGCGATGGTCGCCACCCTGCTCTGGGGCGGCCTGGTCTACCGGATCCCGCTGGACATCGCGCATCCGCTGGCGTTCGCCGTCGCCGTGCCCGCGGCGATCCTCGGGTTGGGCATGTTCGGCCTGCTGCTGGCGTCGACGTTCGTGCTGGTGCCCAACGCCAACGCGGTGAACAACGCCCTCGAGTATCCGGTCTGGCTGGTCTCCGGGATGCTCGTGCCGGTCACCGTGCTGCCCGGCTGGACCGGCCCGATCGGCGCGGCGCTGCCGACCACCTGGGCCGCCCGCGCGGTCCGCGAGTCGGTCACCGGCGCCGGCCCGGTCTGGCCGTCGCTCGGCACCTGCCTCGCGATCAGCGCGGTGTGCCTGGTCGCCGGCGCCGCCGTCATGTCCTACGTGGAGCGTCGCGCCCGCGCGAACGCGACCCTCGCCCTAGCCTGAGGAGTTCCGTGCGCCTGCTCACCGTCGGGGGCGTGATCGCCTACCGCGCCCTGTTCAACTGGGCGACGCCGTCGATGTTCGTCGGCACCCTGCTCGTCGCGCCGCTGTTCCAGTTGCTGTTCTTCGCCTATCTCGGCCGCCAGCTCGGCGTCGCCGACGACACCTTCTACATCGTCGGCAACGCGGTGCTCTCCGCCACGCTCGCCTGCGTGTTCGGCGGCACGATCGCGATCGCGAACGAGCGCCGCTGGGGCACGCTCGGCCACGTGCTGCTCTCGCCCCGGTCGCGCACGCTGATCTTCCTGGGCCGGGCCCTCCCGTACGCCGGTAACGGGTTGTTGATCGCCGTGTTCACGCTGACCGTCGGGTCGCTCCTGCTCGGCCTGCGGATTCCCGCCTCGGCCGTGCCGGGCCTGGCGGTGACGTTCGCGGTGGGTTCGTTGTCGTGCGCGTGCTTCGGGCTGACCCTGGGCGCACTCGGGCTGCGGTTCCGTGACGTGTGGCTGATCTCCAACGTGTCGCTGGCGCTGATGCTGCTGCTGACCGGGGTCAACGTGCCGGCCGAGCACCTGCCGGAGTGGATGCGGGTCGTGGGCGGCTGGCTGCCGATCACGCACGCGGCGTCGGCGGCCCGCCTGCTCGTCGCCGGGGAGGGCTTCGGCGCGGCGCTGCCGTCGCTGTGGCGCGAGGCCCTGGTCGGGCTCGTATACGCCGTGGTGGCAGCCGTCCTGCTCACCCTCTTCGAGGCGGAGTCCCGACGCCGGGCGTCGCTCGACACTTTGTAATCGGTGCCCACCGACTACGATTTGCGCGAGCGTCCATTGATGTTCTGGTGAATCGGGTGGTACGTGGGCGATCGGCGCAGGCGCAGAGGATTGACCGCTGCCGTGTCAGCACTGCTCGCTGTTGTGGTCTCGCTGCTCACCAACCTGGTGACATCGAGCGCTACGGGCCCGGTGGTGGTTGGCTTCGTCATCTTTGTTCTCGCCTTGCTGGTATGGGACGTCTTCCATGCCAGCAAAGGAAAATCCGATGAGGACGATACGACGTCACTGTCGAGCTATGTGGATCGCCTCATTCGTGACTATTCGCACTGGGCACGGAACTACGTCGCTTTGAATCTTGTCCGGGTGCCGACAGCCCGCGTCTCGGCGCCCGGCGAGAGCGCCGGGTCGACTCTTCCACCGGCTGAGGAGTTGATGAGGCATGCGTTGTTCACCGACGACACGCCGGGCGAACGGCGGCACGACGATACGCCCGTGGAGGCGCTTACCTGTCTGATTCGGCGTGGCTCCCGTCGGACGCTGCTTGTCGGCGGGCCCGGTGCGGGTAAGACCACCGTGTTGGAACGGGTCCTCTACGAGCAGGTGGGGTTGCACCAGGCGAAGCGGGGTCAACCGATCCCGGTGCTGCTGCGTCTGCGCCATCTGGAGACCTCTGCGTGGGATTTGTTACGGGACACCCTGCACAGTCAGGGACTTCCGTTGAGCTCCGAGGACCTACGCGAACGACTCGAGCGGGACAAGTTCCTACTGCTTCTCGACGGCCTGAACGAACTCCCGTCGGCATCGGCGCGCACCAGCCTCCAGAACTTCCTGCTCACGTTCGACGTCCCGGTGATCGCCACCACGCGCGACCTCACCGATCAGAACCTTCTCCCGGACGCGGACGTCTACGCCCTGCTCGACTTCGACCGGGCGGCGGCGACGACATTCACGCGGGCGCGGCTCGGGGCGGCTGAAAACGACGCGTTCTGGAATGCGGCGACGACCACGGTGGACGCCCTCTCGCGGATCCCGTTGTTCCTGTCGATGCTGTGCGTCATCTACCGTGACCGCAAGGAGGTGCCAGCCCAGCTGAGCACTACGTTGCGCTCGTTCGGCTCCGTCTACGAGCTGCAGATGAAAGCCGACCTGCACATCGCCGACCCCGTGCGGCAATGGTGGTCCCAGGCGTTGGCCGCGCTGGCCCATGCGATGACCTGGAACGGCGGGAGCCTCGACGGCCGACTGACCATTCAGCTCGATGACGCCGAGGAGGTGGTCCGCGGCTACCTATCGGGCCGCGCGCCCGCCCCAGACGCATTGGCGATCCAGTGCATCGGGGCGTTGCACAAACACCACCTGCTGACGAAGAACGGTTCCGAGCTGCAGTTTCCGCATCAGGTGATCCAGGACTACTACGCAGCGGAGCACTTGTTGCGGTCGCTGTCAGATCTGAACGACGACCTTCTGTGTGCGGACTATCTGAATCTCGTGAAATGGAGCGAGACACTGCTGTTCATGGCCGGGATCGCCGATGACGAAACCACTCTTCGGCTGGCGACGTTGGCCTTCGATCGGGTGGATCCGATGTTGGCGGCCAGGATCGCCGCCGTGAGCGGCGACGCGACCCGCCGCCGCGTCGTTGAGCTGATCTCCGCCATCCCGGTGGAGCCGGACACCCAAGAGTTCCTGAACGACGGCGACGGCGGCGTTCTGTGGCTGTCGGACGGTGCCTACAAAGGCAAGCTCACGCTCCTCGTCGCCACCCGTTCGTCGGACGCCATCCCGTTCATTCTCGAGGCGGCCGATGCCAGAAACCTCCGGAGCATGTTCTAGCCATGATCGGAAATCATGTCGTCCGGCTCATCGCCGAACTCGGTCCGGCCGGCGATCCAGGACTGGTGCTGTGTCTGACACATCCCAATCGGCACGTCCGCGAGCAAGGGGCGTGGACGCTCGTGGGGATCCTCCAGCATCGCAGGCTCGAGGCTGACGATGTGCTGCCGATCGCGCTGCGCATGCTGCGAACGGAAACAGGCAACGCCAGGCGCCAGGCGATCCGGTTGGTCGGCGAGTTGGCCGACCCAGGCGTGTTCCCTCAACTCGACGAGCTGGGGGCGAATACCGATGACGGACTCGCTGACGTCATCGAAGCGGCACGCCGGCGGATATCTGCGCGCGCCGGCGAACTCCCCTCTGCTCCCGCAGAACAGATCAGGCATGGCGCAGCCGACGTTGGAGACGGGCCGCAGACCACGCCGGCGGACGCCGCCGATTACGCGTGGTGGTCCACCGAGGCCCAGCAAGCGCATGACCGCGCGGGGGCGGTCGCCAAGGCCCAGGATCTGCCCGAACTGCTCTCGGCCCTGCGGTCCGGCGACGCGTACGCCCGCAGCGCGAGCGCCCGGGCGCTCGCAGGTTGGCCCACGACGGACGTGGTTGATGCGCTGATCGCCGTCGTCGACGACGACGCGGAGGCGCGTTGGTCGGCGGCCGCGACTCTCGTCGGCATCGGCACACAGCATGTGGTGAGACGGCTCGCGGCGCGATTGCGGTCGCTGGATCCGGCAGTTTTGGCCGTCAGCGCCTACAGCCTCGGCGAGATCGGCGGCCAAGCGGCACAAGACGCCTTATTGGAGCGTTTCCCCGATGCGGAGCAGGCCATCCGGCCCGGACGATGGGGTGTCGCGGGCGAGGCGGCCGTCATCGCACTCGCCCCGTTGTGTGCCAGCGACGACGACCGAACCCGGTACAACGTGGCATTCGCCCTGGGTGACGTCAGGAGCGTGAGCGGACTCGGTCTGTTGGTCACGCTCACCGAGGACGCGGACATCGCTGTCGCCTGGCGAGCTGATGATTCGATCGGCGAGATCATGACCGGCTACCAGGGCTCGCCGGATGTTGCCGACGCGGTTGACATCGCGGGGCTGCTCCAGAGGCGCGCCAACCTGCTGGAAACGAGCATCGGGTTTTCCTTTCACGAGTCGTCGGGTGTGCGGAGCTTGATCGCTGCCGCGGCTGCCGTCGACGCCAAGATCGTGGACGAGCTTCTCGGCTACCTGTCGTCATCGAAAGGGTCGGTCGCAGAGTTCGCCGCTGACACGTTGCGTCTCGTCGCCGGTCCGCAACTGCTTCCGCGGCTCGTTCCACTGCTGCGGCGGCATCCCGGCAACGTCGAGCCGGCGGCGAAAGTGATCGCCGCGATCGGCGGCGAACCGGCAACCGCGGCGCTGATCGCCGCGCTGGATGAGACAACGAAGCGGGGTGAGGCGAACGTGCTGTTGAAGGCGCTCGCCGAGGTCTCAACTCCCGACGCGTTGCGGGTGCTCAGATCGCGGCTGAGGGTGGACCTGTTGCCGGCCGTCCAAGCGCGCCTCAAGGTATACAACCCGGACCTCTTGGTCGAGCGAACACCAGGCGGCCCCGAGGCTTGACCTTGACGCTGCGTCAACCCTCCATGCTGGCGGGCATGAGCATTCCCCCGACGCCCGGGCCCGCGATCCACGTGCGGGGTCTGGAGAAGGCGTACAAGGAGCTGCGCGTGCTGCGCGGCGTGGATCTCGCGGTGGCGCCAGGCAGCATCTTCGCGTTGCTCGGCTCCAACGGGGCCGGCAAGACCACCCTGGTGAACATCCTGGCCACCCTGCTCAAGTCCGACGCCGGGACCGCGCGGGTCAACGGGTTCGACGTGGCGACGCAGGCGGGCGACGTGCGGGAGTCGATCAGTCTCACCGGGCAGTTCGCGGCGGTCGACGAGATCCTCAGCGGGCGGGAGAACCTCGTCCTGGTCGCCAGGTTGCGCCGCCTGAAGGATCCGGGCGGGATCGCGGACCGGCTGCTGAGCCGGTTCTCGTTGACCGACGCGGGTGCCCGGCGGGCGGCGACCTACTCCGGTGGCATGCGGCGCCGGCTGGACATCGCGATGAGCCTCGTCGGGGACCCGCCGGTGATCTTCCTCGACGAGCCGACGGCCGGGCTGGACCCGCAGGCGCGGGTCGAGGTGTGGCAGGCCGTCAAGGAGCTCGCGGAGGGCGGCACGACGGTCCTGCTCACCACCCAGTACCTGGAGGAGGCCGAACAGCTCGCCGACCGGATCGCGATCCTGCACGAGGGCCGGATCATCGTCGACGGCACCCTGGCCGAGCTCAAGGCGCTGCTGCCGCCGGCCAAGGTCGAGTACGTCGAGAAGCAGCCCTCGCTCGAGGACGTCTTCTTCGCCGTCGTCGGCGCGGGTAGGTGACGACCATGGCCAGCCATTTCTGGAGCAACACCACCGTCCTCACCGGACGGACGATGCGGCACGTCACGCGCAGCCTCGACACCATCATCACGACCGCGATCACGCCGATCGCGATGATGCTGCTGTTCGTGTACGTGTTCGGCGGCGCGATCGACACAGGGACGGTCACGTACGTGAACTACATGCTGCCCGGCATCCTGCTCATCACCATCGCGTCGGGCATCGCGTACACCGCGTTCCGGCTCTTCAGCGACATGCAGGGCGGGATCTTCGCGCGGTTCCAGTCGATGCCGATCGCCCGGTCGGGGCTGCTCTGGGCGCACGTGCTGACCTCGCTGGTCGCCAACGCGATCTCGCTCGTGGTCGTCGTCGGCGTCGCCCTCGTGATGGGCTTCCGGTCGGGCGCCGGTGTGCTCGCCTGGCTCGCCGTCGCCGGCATCCTGTTGCTGTTCACGTTGGCGTTGACCTGGATCGCGGTGATCCCCGGGCTCACCGCGAAGAGCGTCGACGGTGCGAGCGCGTTCTCGTACCCGCTGATCTTCCTGCCGTTCATCAGCTCGGCGTTCGTGCCCACGGAGACCATGCCCGGGCCGGTGCGGGCGTTCGCCGAGAACCAGCCGGTGACCTCGATCGTCAACGCGGTCCGGAACCTGTTCACCGAGCAGCCGGTCGGCACCGACCTGTGGGTCGCCCTCGCCTGGTGCGTGGGCATCCTCGTCGTCGCGTACGCGTTCGCCAACCTCACCTATCGTCGCCGGACCTCCTGAGCGGGCAGGATCGGCACATGCTGACGATCGGCCAACTGGCGTCGTACGCCGGAGTCACGGTCCGGGCGGTGCGGCACTACCACCACGTCGGGCTCCTGCCCGAGCCCGAGCGGGACGCCTCTGGTTACCGGCGGTACGGCGCCAAGGCCGTGATCGCCCTGATCAAGATCCGCACCCTGGCCAACGCCGGTGTGCCGCTGTCGCGGATCGGCCAGATGCTCGACGCCGACCCGCGCGGCTTCGCCGAGGAGGTCGAGCGGATCGACGGTGACCTGCGCGACGAGATCGACCGGCTGGAGACCAGCCGCAAGCAGATCGCGCAGCTCACCGCCGGTGACAGCCTGGCGCTCCCGCCGGAGGTGACCGCCTATCTCGATCGGCTCCGGGAGATCGGGGCGTCGGAACGGATGGTGGCCGCCGAGCGGGAAGGGTGGATCCTGGTCGCGGCCCGCTGGCCCGACTCGATCGGCGATGTGATCGCCTCGAAACTGGTGCAGATCGAGGACCCGCGACTGGTACGGCTGTACCGGATCCTGTCCGAGCTCCTGGAGGACGACGCGACCGAGGACGACCCACGGCTGGTGGAGGCCGCCGACATCATGGCGAGCCTGGCGCAGCAGGCGTACGCCGCCGGTGAGCTCAACCTCGACGAGATGGCCAACGACGACCTGGCCGTCGACCTGCTGGACGCGCTTCCCCTCGAGTCCGACCCACGGGCGCAGCGACTGCTGGACATGCTGCGCGAACGCGGCTGGGGCGGCTGGACGCGGCTGGAGCGTCTGCCGGAACCCTGACCCAGCCTCAGCGGTCGCAGCCGCCGTCCTTGTCGGGGCGTACGTATGCCCGGGTGATGTCGGCCGTCCCTTTGTAGGCGTACGGGTCCTCGCCCGCGACCAGGACCACGTCGCGGAAGTCCCAGCGGGCCGGCGGCTCGTCCGCCGGGACCCGCCACTGCAGCGGCGACTCCGCGCTCATGTAGTGGTTGGCGAGCGCCCGGCGGTAGCCGTGCCGGCCCGAGTTCGGCAGCGAGCGGTGCAGCAGGTAGCCGTTGAAGACGACCGCCGCGCCGGCCGGGACCTCCACCGGGACCGCGTCCTCGTCCCGGTACGGGAAGTCGTGCGCCTCGATCGAGCAGTCGAACCGCGGGTCGTCCTGGTCCCGGTCGGGGTAGAGCACGCCGCGGCGGTGCGAGCCGGGCAGCACCCACAGGCAGCCGTTCTCGATCGTGGCGTCGTCCAGCGCGATCCACACCGCGGTCAGCGACCGGTCGCGGGTCGGGATGAAGTACTCGTCCTGGTGCCACGGCTGGCCCGGCCGGCCCTCCGCCTTGATGAACAGCATCGACTGCATGGCCTTGACGTTGGGGCCGATCACCCGCGTGAGCACGTCGACCACCCGGTGGTGGGCGAGCGCCCTGGCGATCACCGAGGACAGCTTGTGGGGGTGGTGGACGCACAGGTACCGGCGCAGCACGTCGGCGTCGGACTCGCCGTCGCCGGCCACGCTGCCCCGCGTGATCTCGCCCAGTTCGCCCCGGCACAGCCGGACCGCCTCGGCGTTGATCGCCGCCACCTCGTCGGCGGTCAGCGCGTCGGGCAAAACCCCGTAGCCGTCGACCCGGACCTGCTCGATCAGTGCATCGGACGTCATGCCACCTACCTCGCTTCGTTTCGCCGATCTGCCTCATCAGTCTGATGGTGGACGGCCCGGCGGCCCATGCCCGCTAGGCGCGACTAACCTGTCTGTTCATGACATCCACGGGCATCGGGGTACGGGTCCGCAACGGTCCCGCCGTGGCCCACTACCCGCGCGGCGCCACGCTCGGCCCGCGCGTGCTCCCGTGCTTCGAGTTCGTCTGGATGCTCACCGGGCGGGCCACCTGGCGGCTCACCGGCGCGGAACCGCACGAGCTGCGGCCCGGCCAGCTACTGCTAACCCGGCCCGGGTTCAGCGAGCACTACGCCTGGGACACCGAGCAGCCCTGCACCCATGGCTACGTGACGTTCTACGTCGACGACCTCGGCCCGCTCGGGCCACCCGACACCTGGCCGCTGATCCGGCCCGCGACGGATCCGCTGCCCGCGCTGTGCCGGTATCTGCTCCGCGCCGGCGAGCCGCGGACCACCCAGGTGCTGGCATGGCTGCTCGACCTGTTCGTCGCCGGCCCGCTCGGTGCGGACGACGACGACCTGAGCGGGCACGTGAGCCGCGTCGTCGACCACGTCCGCGCCGCCTGGGCGGCCGGTGTCGCACGCCCGCTCGACCTCGACGAGCTCGCCACCGCCGCCCGCGTGTCACCCGGCCACCTCGCGAGGCTGTTTCGGGAACGCTACGGCCGGGGCCCGGTCGGCGCGGTCGAGCTGATCCGCCTGGCCCACGCCGCGGTGCTCCTGGAGCGCAGCAACCTCACCGTCGCCGCGGTGTCCGACGCCTGCGGCTTCGTCAACCCGTTCCACTTCTCGCGCCGCTTCCGCAACGCCTACGGCGCCGCTCCGCGCGACTACCGCACGGGCCGCCCGAGCGACCCGCTGGACCCGGTGCGCCGCGCCGGTCTACTCCCGCTGGCCCGGCGCCTGCTCGACTAGCTCCCGCAGCGCGGCGATCTCCGCCGCCGTGGCCGGCTCGAAGGGGGCGACGGCGTGCGGCGGGCAGAGCCCGAGCAGGTGCAGCGCCGACTTCATCATCACGATCCCGCTCGTGCCGGGCCGCACCGCGAAGATCCGGGTCAGCCGGTCGACCCGCTCCTGCAGCACCGCCGCGCCGTCGTGGTCGCCGTGCGCCGCCCGGGCGACCAGGTCGACACAGAGGGCCGGCGCGAGCATTCCGACGCCGGGCACCGTGCCGGCCGCTCCCGCCCGCAGCCCGCTCGCGAGCTGGCCCTCCGCGCCCTGCGCCACCCCGAACTCGGGGCTTGCGAGCGCGCAGAGCTCCGCGAACAATGCCGCGTCCCCAGAGCTGTCCTTGAGACCGACGATGCCGGGCACCGACCGCAGCCGCTCGACCAGCGCTGCCGTGAGCGGGTTGCCCGTGTAGCCGGGGCTGTTGTAGACGACGATCGGCCGGCCCCGCCCCGCAGCAGCCTGGAAATGGGCTTCCAGCTCCCGCGGCGTGTGCCGGAAGTAGAACGGCGCCAGCACGACCACTGCGTCCAGGTCGACGCCGTCGAGCAGGTCGATCCGCTCGAGGGTGTCCCGCCTCCCGGCCCCCGGTGCGGTGGCCAGCACCGTCGCCTCCGGCCCGACCAGCGACCGCCACATCGCGCCGACCTCGACTGCGTACGAGCGGACGGCCGCACCCGACAGCAGCGGACCCTCACCGTTGGTGCCGGCGAGCATCAGCGCGGTCACGCCGCCGGCCGCGAGGTGGGCGAGCAGCGGCCCCGCGGCGGCGGGGTCGGGCCGCCCGCGCTCGTCGAGCACGGTGACGAGCGGGATGGTGACGCCGGCGATCGGATGCCCCGCGGACATCGCACCTCCTAGGGGTCGGGCACCGGGACGCTACCCCGTCCAGCCAACGGCGCGCTAGCTGCTAATGGCCATTAGCTGATTTCATGCCCGCCGCCACGACAGTCCAACCAGGAGCAGCGAAAACTCGCCCTTGACATGGCTCGGAAACGCGAACGAAACTCTACGACCAACCCGTTAAGCGCATTAGCAAGGAGGTGGGCATGGCGCGCAGCGTCCCCAAACGGCCGACCCAGGCCGACATCGCGCGCCTCGCCGGCGTCAGCCAGGCCACGGTGTCGTTGGTGCTCAACGAGCGCGACTCCGGAGCGCGGATCAGCCCCGAGACCCGTGACCGGGTGCTGGCCGCGATGCGCGAGTGGGGATACGTGGCCAACGCGTCCGCCCGCTCGCTGGCCGGCGGCCGCAACCGCATCATCGGTGTCTACACCTTCGAGCCGGTCTTCCCGACGACCGGGGTCGACTTCTACTTCCCGTTCCTGCTCGGCATGGAGCAGGAGGCCGCCGAGCTCGGGCACGACCTGCTGCTGTTCACGAGCGCGGGCGGCGACCGGCAGATCTTCCGCGACGGCTCGACCAGGCTTGCCCTGGCCGACGGCGCGCTGCTGCTCGGCCGCAACCCCAACGTCGACGAGATCGAGCGGCTGCGCGACTCCGGCTACCCGTTCGTCTACGTGGGGCACCGCGAGGTCACCGGCGCGCCGGTCTCCTACGTCGCCGCCGACTACACCGCGGCCACCCAGGAGCTCACCCGGCAGCTCTTCGCCCGGGGACACGAGCGCGTCGCGTACGCCCGGATCGGTGAAGGCGAAGCGCAGCCGAGCCGCGACCGTGAGAAGGGCTTCCGGCAGGCGTTCCGCGCGGACGGCCGGCTGATCGGCCCGGTTTGGACCCTGGAGTCCGCGCAGGACGTCACCGGCCTGGTCGACGAGATCGTCGCCGCCGGCATCACCGGGTTGGTCGCGGAGCAGCAGCTGCTCGCCGAGGAGGTGCGCGCCGCCGCGGCCCGGCGCGGTCTGGACATCCCGGCCGACCTCAGCGTCGTCGTGCTCGGCGACCCGACCGGCGCCCGCCGGGACGACGTCGCCTGGACCGGCTTCGAGGTGCCGCGGCAGGAGATGGGCCGCGCCGCGACCCGCCTGCTGGTCCGTTCGCTCGACGCCGAAGAACGAGCTGCGGTACGGGAGAGCGTCGGCTGCCCCATCGTGGCCGGCACGACTCTGGCGCGCAGGCGATGACCGGCGTCGTCCTGCGCCGCCTGGCGATCGGCGTCTTCGTGCTCTGGGGCGCCGGCACGATGATGTTCGCGCTGCTGCGCCTGGCGCCCGGTGACCCGGCCACCCTCCTGCTCGGGCCCGACGCGAGCCCGGCCGACGTGGCCGCGCTCAGCGAGCGCCTCGGACTCGACCGGCCGATCGTCGTGCAGTACCTGACCTTCCTGAAGGACGCCGCCCGCCTCGACTTCGGCGACTCGTTCCGGTTCGGCCAACCGGCGATGGACGTGGTGCTCGGCCGCCTCCAGGCGACCGTCGAACTGACGCTGACGGCGACGGTCATCGCGGTCGTCGTCGGGCTCGCCCTGGGCATGCTGGCCGGCCGCCGCCCGGACGGTCCCGTCGACCGCGTGGTCTCCGGGCTGACGATCCTGCTGCAGGGCATGCCGACGTTCTGGGTCGGCATCATGCTCGTCCTGCTGTTCACCGCCACGCTCGGCCTGCTGCCCAGTTCCGGCACGGGCACACCGGCGCACATCGTGCTGCCCGCGGTCACGCTGTCGCTGCCGTTCACCGCGATCGTCGCCCGGATCACCCGCACGAGCGTCGTCGCGTCGATGCGCGAGCCGTACGTGCGGACCGCGCGCTCCAAGGGCCTGACGGAGTCGCAGATCCTCACCGGGCACGCGCTGCGCAACTCGCTCGTACCCGTGGTGACCATCGTGGGTCTCCAGATGGGCGCCCTGCTCGGCGGTGCGGTCGTCGTGGAGAACGTCTTCGCCTGGCCCGGCCTCGGTTCGCTGGTGGTGGAGTCGGTGAGCAACCGCGACTACGCGGTCGTGCAGGCCGCCGCGCTGCTGATCGCGGCGATCATCGTGGTGCTCAACCTCGTCGCCGACCTGTCGTACTCGCTGCTGGACCCGCGCGTCCGGACGGGAGCGCACCGATGACCGGGGCGATCACGGACCTGGCCGAGACGCCGCCGGTCGTCCGCCGCCGCTGGTGGGGGTTCCTGCGCTGGTGGCCCGCCGCCGTCGTCGGCCTCTACGTCCTGGTGGCGCTCGTCGGTCCGCTGCTGGTCGACTACGACCCGGTCGCGACCGGGCTCACCGACCGGCTGCTGCCACCCGGCGCCACCACCCACGACGGCGGCGTGGCCCTGCTCGGCACCGACCCGCTCGGTCGTGACATCTTCGGCCAGGTCGTCTACGGCGCCCGCACGTCGGTCACGATCGGCGCGCTGACCGTGGCCCTGTCGGCCCTGGTCGGGGTGACGGTCGGCGTCGTCGCGGGCTATTTCGGGCGGGCCGTCGACGCCACGCTGAGCCGGTCGGTCGACATCCTGCTCGCGTTCCCCGGCATCGTGCTGGCGATCATCGTCGCCGGCCTGTTCGACCGCAGCATCACGGTCGTGGTGATCGCGCTGGCGCTCACAGGGTGGATCCCGTTCGCCCGCATGACCCGGGCGATGGCGTTGACCGTACGCGACCGCGAATGGGTGGCCGCGGCCCGCGTGATGGGCGTGCCCCGGCGCACGATCGTCACCCGGCACGTCCTGCCGTTCGTCCTCGGCCCGGTGGTGGCGCTGGCGGCCACCGACTTCGGGCTCGTGGTGCTGGCCGAGGCGGGCCTCAGCTTCCTCGGCATCGGCCTGCCGCCGACGTCCGTCTCATGGGGACAGACGATCGCGACCGGCAAGGAGTACCTGTCCACCGCCTGGTGGATCTCCGCGTTCCCCGGACTCGTCCTCGCCCTGCTCGTGGTGCACGTCGGCCTGCTGGGCGACCAGTTCAACTCCTATTTCCACCGCACCGGGCGCCGCGGCGCCCGGAGCACATCTCGCCGTGGCAGCACCGGCCGCGGCGTCGAAGGGAGCCCCTGATGCGCGCCATCCCTGTAGCAAGAATGACCCTTGCCCTCGCCGTCGTGGCCGCCACCGCCGCGTGCTCGACCACCAGCGGCGGTGACGCCGCCGAGGGCGGCAAGGCCGGCGGCACGTTGACCGTCGCCAGCCCGTACCCGACGCAGAGCCTCGACCCGCACGGCGCGGCGGGAGCCGCCACCGGCACCCAGATCGCCGGCCAGGCCATCTTCAGCCGGCTGGTCCGGGCCAAGCCCGACGGCGAGATGATCGGCGACTTCGCGACCAAGTGGGACGTCGACCCGCAGGCAACCACCTGGACGTTCACGTTGCGCGACGGCGTGACGTTCTCCGACGGCTCGGCGGCCGACTCGGCCGACGTGGTCGCGTCGATCAAGCGGGTCGTCGACCTGAAGGGCCCGAACGCGGCGAACTTCACGGGCATCGACGCCAAGGCCGACGGTCCGGGGAAGGTCGTGCTGAGCACGGCGAAGCCCGACCCCGCGCTGCTCGGCAAGCTCACGCTGCTCTTCATCACGCCGAGCGACGTCACGGAGCAGTCGTTCACGAAGCCGGTCGGCTCGGGGCCGTTCCGGGTCGATTCGTTCACGCCGGGCCAGACCCTCGAACTGCTGCCGAACCCCGACTACTACGGTGGTGCGCCCAAGCTCGACAAGCTGGTCATGCGGGTGATCCCCGAGGTCTCGGCCCGGATGACCGCGCTGAAGACCGGCGAGATCCAGGCCACCTGGGGCATCCCGGACGACCAGGTCGCGCAGCTCCAGGGCGACGACGGGCTGACCGTCCAAAGTGTCCCGGCCACCTCGGTCTACACGATGTGGTTCAACTCGGGCGTGCCCGCGCTGGCCAAACCCGAGGTGCGGCGGGCGCTGTGGCAGGCGGTCGACTTCGACACGATCGTCACCTCGTTGTACCCGCAGACCGGCGAGGTGTCGAAGTCGGTGCTCGCGCCGGCCGTGCTGGGCTACAGCGCGCTCGAACCACCGAAGTACGACGCCGCGGCGGCCAAGGCGGCGCTGCAGGCGGCGGGCTTCGACTTCTCGACGAAGCTGCGCCTCCAGTTCAGCGGCGCCGACTACCGCCAGTTCATCCAGGCCGTCGTCGCCGACCTCAACAAGATCGGCGTGAAGGCCGAGGCGGCCGAGAAGGAGTCGGCGGTCTTCCTGGAGGACCTGCTGGCGATGCGCTGGGACATCAACTTCCAGTCGCTTTCGACGCCGACGTTCGACGCGGCCACGAACCTCGGGCGGCTCTACACCTGCGCGGCCAAGCGCAACGGCTACTGCAACCCGCAGCTCGACACGGTCCTCAACGAGGCCGGCTCGATCAGCGACGCCAACAAGCGCAAGGAGTTGTACGCGCAGGCGAGCCAGATCATCTGGTCCGACGCGGTCGGCATGTACCCGATGTCGCTGAAGATCGCCTACGCCTGGCGCTCCGAGGTGCACGGCCTCGAGCCCAACCCGAGCTACCTGCCGGACTTCTCGACGGTGACCCTGTCGTGACAGCGCCGCTGACGGACCCGCCGCTGCTGCGGGTGGAGCACCTGAGCGTGCGGCTGGCCGGGCCGGCGGGCACGACTCCCGTGCTCGACGACGTGAGCCTCGCCGTGCGCGCGGGCCGCACCACCGGCGTCATCGGCGAGTCCGGCAGCGGCAAGAGCATGCTGGCCATGGCGATCATCGGGCTGCTTCCCGAGGACGCCAGCACCACCGGCCGGATCCTGCTGCGCGAGGAGAACCTGCTCGGCGCCGACGCCAGGCGGCGCCGGCAGGTCCGCGGGCGGGAGATCTCGATGATCTTCCAGGACCCGCTGTCCGCGCTGAACCCGAGCCAGCGGATCGGCCGCCAGGTGGGCGAGATCCTGCGCCGCAACGGCAGCGGCCGGGCCGCCGCGGCGCGGGCGGCGGTCGACCTGATGACCCAGGTCGGCATCCCCGACCCGGCCGTGCGGGCGCACGACTATCCGCACCAGTTCT
This sequence comes from Asanoa iriomotensis, assembly GCF_016862515.1. Taxonomy (GTDB): domain Bacteria; phylum Actinomycetota; class Actinomycetes; order Mycobacteriales; family Micromonosporaceae; genus Asanoa; species Asanoa iriomotensis. The sequence continues at coordinate 118,748 of NZ_BONC01000011.1, read as the reverse complement.
CCGGCGGCATGCGGCAGCGGGCGATGATCGCGCTGGCCGTGGCCGGCGACCCGGCGCTGGTGCTGGCCGACGAGCCGACCACGGCACTCGATGTCACCGTCCAGGCGCGGATCCTGCGGCTGCTGCGCTCGCTGCAGGAGGAGCGGCACATGTCGATGCTGATGGTGAGCCACGACCTGCGGGTCATGTCGCACGTCGCACACGACCTCGTGGTGCTCTACGCCGGCCGGGTCTGCGAGCGCGGCCCGACCCGGCAGGTGCTGCGAGCGCCGCGGCACCCGTACACGAAGGCGCTGGCGGCCAGCGTGCCCGCTGTCCGCACCAAGTCGGACCTGGTCGCACCGCTGCCCGGCGCGCCCGCGAGCCCGCTGGCCCGGCCGTCGGGCTGTCCGTTCCACCCGCGTTGTGCGCTGGCCCGGCCCCGCTGCGCCACCGAGGTGCCGGCCCTGCGGGAGGTCGCGCCCGACCGGTGGACCGCCTGCCACTTCGCCGAGGAGTTGGCATGAGCGGGCTGCTGCAGGTCAGCGATCTGCGGGTGACGTACGGCAAGCCGCGCCGGCCGTGGCGGCCACGCGGCGGCCGGGTCGAGGCGGTCGCCGGGGTCGACCTCGCGGTCGGGCAGCGCGAGACCGTGGCCCTGGTCGGCGAGTCCGGTTCCGGCAAGACCACCGTGGCCCGCTGCGTGGTCGGGCTGGCCCGGCCGACCGCCGGCGCCATCACGTTCGACGGGGTCCCGCTGGAGGCGCAGCGGCCGCCGACGCTGCGCCGGTCGATCCAGATGGTCTTCCAGGACCCGCGCACGTCACTGAACCCGCGGATGACGGTGCGCCGGATCGTCGCCGAAGGCTGGACCGTCCACACCGCGGTGGCGCCGTCCGGCGACCGCACGGCGGCCGTGCTTTCCCTGCTCGACCAGGTCGGCCTCGACGCCACCGTGCTCGACCGCCGGCCCGACGAGCTGTCCGGCGGCCAGTGCCAGCGAGTCAGCCTCGCGCGGGCGCTGGCGCTGCGGCCCCGGCTGCTCGTCTGCGACGAGGCGGTGTCCGCATTGGACGTCTCGGTGCAGGCGCAGGTGCTGCGGCTGCTGGCGGACCTGCGGGAGCGCCACGAACTGTCGATCCTGTTCATCACGCACGACCTCGGCGTGGTCCGGCAGATCGCCGACCGGGTCGCGGTGATGCGCCGCGGCGAGATCGTCGAGACCGCCGGTGTGGACCGGATCTTCGACGCGCCGGGGCACGCGTACACCCGTGAACTGCTCGACGCGGCGCTGGACATCGAGGTCGCCGACCCTGCCGAGGTGGAACGATGAGCACGCCCGCGCCGCGCGGCTGGAACACGTGGGACGTCCAGTTCCACACCGGATGGAACCACCTGCCCGGTGGGCTGCGCTTGCGGTTCGCCTTGCGCGACAACGACGGCACGCTGTTCGACGGGTTCACCTGGCGCCACGGTCTGGTACGGCTCGGCCACCACACGGTGGACGGGCGGTTCGCCTCGGTCGAGGTGGCCGCCTTCGACACCGGGCTGAAGCTGACGGCGAGCGGCGGTCCCGACGACCTCGTCGTGCGGGCTGAAACGGCCGGCCGCGCCGCGCCCGTGCTGCTCGTCGACGAGGCGACCGGCTTCGGGGGACTCCCGGTCGACGTCGCGCCGGACGGTGTGGTCACGCACGGCTCGGAGACGTGGCTGCTGGAATGCGAGCCGTCGCCGCTGGAGCAGGACGGCGCCATGCTGGTCCTCGCCCCGGACACGACGGTGCGGGTCCGGCCGGCGGGGGCGCCTCGGGTCGACGCCCGCCTCGAGCCCGGCCCACGGCTGCGCACCGGTGGGTGGCTCGGCGACAGCGGTGACGCGATGAGCCGGGCCCTGACCTGGAACACGATCTACGCGCCCGATCTGGGCCGGGTGCTCACGCCGACCTCGCGCGACTTCGTCTGCGCGGAGCGCGAGGGCTTCTACGGCCGGTGGGCGCTGCACACCTGGGACACCTTCTTCACCGGGCTGGTCGCCGGCTGGGTCGACCCGGCGTACGCGGAAGGCATCTTCGCCCAGATCCTCGACCAGGCGGACGCCCGCGGGATGCTGCCCAACCGGGTCAGCGACGACAAGGGCCGCACCGACGACCGCTCCCAGCCGCCGGTCGGCGCGTACACGGTGCTCAAGGCGTACCTGGGAAGCGGCCTGTCGGCGCGGACCCGGCGGGATTCCCTGCTGCGCCGCGCCTTCCCGACGCTGCGCGCGTGGCACGCGTGGTGGCTGGCCGCCCGGGTCGGCCCGCACGACCTGCTGGCCTGGGGCTCCGACCCGATGCCGGGTGACGCCGAGTCGGCGACCGTCGACCGCGCGCGGCGCGAGTCCGGCCTCGACGACTCACCGATGTACGACGACGTGGCGCTCGACCCGGCCACGCACACGATGAACCTGGCCGACGTCGGCCTCAACGCGCTGCAGGTCGTCGACGCGGAGGCCCTGGCGGTGATGGCCGCGCTGCTGGACGAACCCGCCGAATCCTATGTGGAGTACGCGACGGCCGCCGGAGCCCGGATCGACGCGCTCCTGTGGGACGGCGACCGCTACTGCAACCGCTGGGCCGGCGGGCAGTTCTCCGCGCACAGCTCGCCGACGCTGCTCTACCCGCTGCTCGCCGGCGTGCCGTCGCCCGAGCGCGCCCGGGCCGTGGCCGACGCGCTGCTCGCGCCCGAAGCGCTCGGCGGCTACCCGCCGCTACCCAGCACCGCCCGCGACGACCCCGGCTTCAGCACCCGCTACTGGCGCGGCCGGGTCTGGGCGCCCATGGCGTTCCTCGCCGTCGAGGGCGTCCGCCGGTACGGCCTCGACGCGCACAGCGGCCCGATCGTCGACGCGCTGCTGCGGCTGTTCCTAGGGGAGTGGACCGCGCACAGCCACGTCCGGGAGAACTACCCGGTCGTGCCGGGGGAGGACGTGCGGCCGCTGGCGGCCCGCTCGGACGGGCTGATGGGCTGGGGCGGCCTGCTCGGCTACCTGGCCATCCAGGAGCTCGCGGACCCGCGTCCCGACGGCTGGCGGTTCGCGCATCCCGGTCGCACCGCGTCCGTCGAAGGGCTGGCGCTGACCGAGGGACACCTGTCGGTGCGGGCCGCCGACCGGCTGGTCGTCGCGCTGGACGGGCGCCCGCTGCTCGACCTGCCGGCAGAGGTGCTGGTCACCGGTTACGAACGCGACGAGACCGTGGTCCGGCTGCGGGTCTCCGGCGGCGCCGGCGACATCGCGGTCGCCGTCCCGCCCGCGGCCGACGGCCGGTCCGAGGTGGCCGTGCGGATCGGCGACGAGGCCGGAACGCGCCCGGTCGAGGCCGGCGTCGTGCGGATCGCGGTGCCCGATGCCGCGGACGTCGTGGTGGAGATCCTATGAACCGAGAGAGTGGTACGGCGTGACAGGTGTCGACGTGTTGGTCGTCGGTGGTGGGCTGGGCGGAGTCGCGGCGGCGTTGGCCGCGTTGCGGCGCGGGCGCAGCGTGCTGCTGACCGAGGAGACCGACTGGCTGGGCGGCCAGCTGACCAGCCAGGGTGTGCCGCCGGACGAGCATCCGTGGATCGAGCAGTTCGGCGCCACGCGGTCCTACCGGGCGCTGCGCGAGGCGATCCGCGACCACTACCGCACCTGGTACCCGCTGACCCGGGCCGCCCGGCTGACCCCCGACCTCAACCCCGGCCAGGGCCGGGTCAGCCGGCTCTGCCACGAGCCGCGGGTGGCCGCGTCGGTGATCGCCGCGCTCGTGGGCCCGTACCAGGCCGCCGGCCGCCTGACCGTCTGGTACGGTCACCGGCCCGTCGCCGCTGACGTGGCCGGCGACCGGATCCGCTCGGTGCTGTTCGAGGGGCCGGACGGCCGGCGGGTCGAGGCGTCCGCCCCGTACGTGCTGGACGCGACCGAGCTGGGCGACCTGCTGCCGCTGGCTGGCGTCGAGCACGTCACCGGCGCGGAGGCCCGCTCCGAGACCGGCGAGCCGAGCGCGCCCGAGCAGGCGCAGCCGGGCAACCAGCAGGCGTTCTCCTGGGTCTTCGCCGTCGAGCACCGCGCCGGCGAGGACCACACGATCGACCGGCCGGACCAGTACGGGTTCTGGCGCGACTACCAGCCGCAGTTCTGGCCGGACCGCCTCCTCAGCCTCGTCGCGCCAGACCCGCGCACCCTCGAGCCGGTCGGCCGGAGCTTCGTGCCGAATGCGTCGAGCGGGCCGGTCGTCGCCGACCAGAGCCGCGACCCGGGCGACAAGGATCTGTGGGCGTTCCGCCGGATCGTGGCCCGGGACATGTTCGAACCGGGCTTCGCCGACAGCGACGTCACGATCGTCAACTGGCCGATGATCGACTATCTGCCGGGGCCGTTGATCGGGGTCTCCGACGACGAGCGCGACAAGCATCTCGACGGCGCACGGCAGCTCTCGCTCAGCATGCTCTACTGGCTGCAGACGCAGGCACCGCGGCCCGACGGCGGCACGGGATGGCCAGGGCTGCGGCTGCGGCCCGACGTGATGGGCAGCGCCGACGGCCTGGCCAAGGCGCCGTACATCCGGGAGTCGCGACGCATCCGGGCGCGCCGCACGGTGGTCGAGCAGGACCTGTCGTACGCGGTGCGCGGCGAGCTGGGCGCCGTGGCCTACCCGGACACCGTCGGCGTCGGCATGTACCGGATCGACCTGCACCCGTCGACCGGCGGCGACACCTACATCGATGTCGCAAGCTGCCCGTTCCAGTTGCCGCTGGGCGCGTTGCTGCCCGTCCGGGTCGGCAACCTGCTCGCGGCCGGCAAGAACATCGGCACGACGCACATCACCAACGGCTGCTACCGCCTGCACCCGGTCGAGTGGAACGCGGGCGAGGCCGCCGGCGCGCTCGCCGCGCACTGCCTGGCGAACGGCCTCGCGCCCGCTCAGGTGCACGACGACCCCACCCTGCTCGAACGGTTCCAGGCGGAGCTCGTGGCCGACGGCTTCGAGCTCGCCTGGCCACAGGTCCGCGGCTATTGACCCACCCCAACCGGTAAGGAGCAGCATGGCGCAATCACGGATCGGACGTCGACAGTTCACGATGGGTCTCGCGGCCGTCGCCGGCGGTCTGCCGGTGCTGGCCGGCGGCACCGCGGCCGCGGCCGCCGCCCAGCCGACCGGCCCGTTCTTCACCGAGACGACGCTCTGGGACTCCGAGGTCGACCCGCTGGAGAACTACCACGTGCACGGCCTGGCCGTGCTGCCCAACGACACGATCCTGGCCGCCACCGAGGGCCGCTACGAGGTCTGCGACGCCGGACCCCGGGACATCCTGCTGCGCCGCAGCACCGACGGCGGCGTGACGTGGAGCGCGACCCAGACCGTGGTGCCGTCCGTCGACGGCCAGTCCTGGGGCAACCCGGCGTTCCTCGTCGACCGTCGCACCGGTGAGGTGTTCCTCTTCTACATGCTCTCGCTGCGGCTGCCGGAGAACACGTCGTGCTCGGGCGACAGCGGCGACCTCTACGTCGTGTCGAGCCGCGACGACGGCGCCACCTGGAGTGCGCCGCGCAGCCTCTCCGGGCTGTTCGACCATTTCCCGTACGAGTGGGCGCTGCACGGACCGGGCCCGGGCCACGGCATCCAGCTCGACGACGGCCGGCTGCTGCTCAACGTGCTGCACCGCCGGGTGATCGTCGGCAACACCGTGGCACAGCGCTTCTACGGCGTGGCCGGGCTCTACAGCGACGACCACGGCCGCACCTGGCAGGCGACCGGCGAGGTGCCGGTCTCGGTGGACTACCCGATCAACGAGGCCCGGGTCGTGCAGCGGCGCGACGGCGCGGTCCTGGTCAACGGCCGGGCGGCGTCGGGCGGCAACCGGCAGCGGATCGTGTCGATCAGCCAGGACCGCGGCCTGACCTGGTCACCGGCCAAACTGGACGGTTCGACCGGGGTCTTCAACGCTGTCGACGCGGGGCTGGCCCGCTACACCGGCGGCCCGCACAGCCGCGAGGTGGACCGGGTCCTGTTCAGCCGGCCCGACTCGCCGATGCGGTGGAACATGACGGTGTCGGTGAGCTACGACGAGGGCTACTCGTTCCGCTACAGCCGGGTGGTGAACCCGAACCGGTCCTACTACTCCGACCTGGCGCGGCTCTCCGACGGCACGATCGTCCTGCTGTACGGCTGCGACGGCGACATTCCCAGCGCGCCGCGGCGGGTGGCGGTGTGCCGGTTCAACCTCGAGTGGCTGACGCGGGGCCGGGACAGTCTGGCCGCCGGGCCGGGGCTGCGCGAGCGCGCCTACGACCTCGGTGCGGCCGTCAAGGGCGCGCACCGCTCGGCCGGGACGGTCGCCGTGGTCCGGGAGCCGACCGCGCGCGGCGGGGCCCGGTCGGTCTGGACCCCGACGGCGGTCGGCGACTACATCGAGTTCCCGATCACCGTGGGGCGCGGCGGCGAGCAGGAGGCGGCGCTGCGCTACTACCGCCCGCTCGACGGCGGCGTCGTCACCGTGACCGTCGACGGCGTCGCGCCGCGCCGGTCGACGTTCGACGGCACGGCGGAGAGCTCCGAGGGGTACGACGTGCTGAACCTCGGCACCGTGCGGCTGCGGCCGGGGCGGGCCAAGGTGCGCTTCACGCTCGTCTCGCCGGGGCGCGGCGGCGGCACGTCGGTGAGCCTCGACGAACTGACCCTGACCGAGGGGCCGGAGTCGGACGTCCGGGAGGACGTGACGATCGACAACGGGGAGAAGGGCTTCGAGACGGTCGCCGGCAGTTGGTCGGCGGGCACGGGGGTCGCGGGCTACTACGGCTCGAACTACCTGTCGCGGGCGGCCGGCACGGGCGCCAACGTGGTGCGCTGGCGACCGTCGCTGCCGGGTGACGGCGCCTACGAGGTGCTGGTCTCGTTCGCGGCCGCGTCGAACCGAGCGACGGACGCGCCGTACACCGTGGTGCACGCGGGTGGCACCGATGTCGTGCGGGTGAACCAGACGGTCCGGGGCGTGCCAGAGCCCCGCGGCGGGGAGTGGGTCTCGCTCGGCGAGTTCCGCTTCACGGCGGGCATCGCCGGTTCGGTCTCGCTGAGCGACACCTCGAGCGGGTTCGTCATCGCCGACGCGGTGCGTTTCGTGCGCCGCTGACTCCGTCGATACAGTGGCGCCCGGTCGGTGATCCGTTTCGGCGAGGTGGGGAATCCATGACCAGGCGCCTTCGTACCGAGTTGGGTGACCGTCTCGGTCTCGACGCACCGATCGTCCAGGCGCCGGTCGGCTCGGCGGCGGGACCCGAACTGGCCGCGGCGGTCTCCGGAGCCGGCGGGCTGGGCATGCTCGCCCTGACCTGGTGCGGTCCCGACGCGGCCCGCGATCGGATCCGTGAGGTGCGCCGGCGCACCTCACGGCCGTTCGGTGTCAACCTCGTGCTGGACTTCCCTGTCGGCGAGACCCTCGCGGCCTGTCTGGACGAGGGCGTCCCGGTCGTGTCGACGTTCTGGGGCGACCCGGCGCCGGTCAGCGACGTGATCCGGCAGGCCGGCGCCTTGCACATGCACACCGTGGGCGGCGTCGCGGAGGCCCGGCACGCGGCCGACTCCGGTGTCGACGTCGTGGTGGCGCAGGGCTGGGAAGCCGGCGGCCACGTGCGCGGCACGACCACGACCATGGTGCTGGTGCCGGCCGTCGTCGACGCGGTCGGGCCGCTCCCGGTCATGGCGGCCGGCGGCATCAGCGACGGCCGCGGTGTCGCCGCCGCGCTCGCGCTGGGCGCGCAGGGTGCGTGGCTGGGCACCCGGTTCCTGGCCACCACGCAGGCGGACACCCATCAGCGCTATCGGGACCGGCTCGTCGAGGCGGGCGCCGAGGACACCGTCCACACCCGGTGTTTCGACGGAGGCTGGCCCGACGCGCCACACCGCGCCCTCCGCAACGAGACGGTGCGGCGGTGGGAGGCGGCCGGGTCGCCGCCCGCGCCGGACCGTCCGGGCGAGGGCGACGTCGTGGCGGTACACGGCGCCCGACCCCATCTCCGTTACGAGGACCTGATCCCGTTGCCCGGCATGACCGGCGACCTGGACGAGATGGCTCTCTACTCGGGCCAGTCGGTCGAGCTGGTCCGCGACGTCCAGCCGGCGGACGCGCTGGTTCGTGCCCTGACCGCGCAGACGATCGACGTCATCGACCGGATGTCGCGCGCTTCAGCGTGATTCGGGGTCCTGGCCCTGGGCGGCGCGGCCGCCGTCGACGGGGATGACCGTGCCCGTGATCAGGCTGGCGCCGGGGGAGAGCAGGAAGGCGACCGCTTCGGCCACCTCGTCGGCGCGGCCCACGCGGCCGATCGGGTGCAGGCGGGACATCTGCTCGGCCACCTGGGTCACCGCGACCGGTGACAGGCCCGCCAGGTAGTCCGCGTAGCGTTCCGTGTCGATCGAGCCCAGGGCCACCGCGTTGGCGCGGATGCCGGACGGGCCGTGGTCCACGGCGAGCGCCCGGGTCAGCCCCTCGACCGCGGCCTTCGCCGTCGCGTAGGGCAGGGCGCCGCGGACCGCGCGTTGGGCCTGGTGCGACGACACGTTGACGATCGCGCCGGGGGTGCCCGCGGCGAGGAAGCGGCGGACCGCGACGGCGCTGCCGACCACCGCCGGTGCCAGGTTGAGCGTGATCAGCGCGACCACCTCCGCCGCCGGTGTGGTGTCCAGCGGGAGGTCGCGGAAGACGGCCGCGTTGTTGACCCAACCGGCCAGCGGCGCGGCGGCCTCCGCCTGGTCGGCCGCGGTCGAGGCGGCGCCCTCGTCGGTCGCGTCGCCGGTCACCGCCAGCAGGCGCGGGTGTGACCAGGTCACCGGCGCCAGGTCCAGGACCACCACCGTCGTGCCGTCCACCGACAGGAGGCGTTCCGCGATCGCGCGACCCACACCGCCGGCGGCGCCGGTCACCACGTACGACGCGGTCACGGTGCCTCGTCTCCTCGGTCGCGTTCCTGAGCGCGGACCGCGGGCAGGTCGTCGATCCGGTCCAGTTGGCGCATCGCCTGGCCCAGGCGGGCATTGCCGCGCAGGCGGCCGCGGTTGCGATCGAGAAAGGCCCAATAGCCGGCCGTGTACGGGCACGCGTTGAGGCCCAGGCGCGATCTCGGGTCGTAGCGGCAGCCGCGGCAGTAGTCGCTCATCCGGTTGATGTAGGCACCGCCCGCCGCGTACGGCTTGGTAGTCATCGCGCCCAGGTCCGCGTACTGGCTCATGCCCACCACATTTGCCGTCATCACCCACTCGTAACCGTCGACGAACGACCGGTGGAACCAGTCGACCAGGTCGGCGGGCCGCCAGCCGCGCTGCAGCGCGTAGTTGCCCAGGACCATCAGGCGCGGGATGTGGTGCACCCAGCCGCGGTCGCGGACGCCGGCCAGCACGTCCGACAGGCAGCGGGCCTCGACGGCGTCCGCGTCCAACGCGCGGAACCACGACGGGACCGGGCGGGTCGCGCGCAGGCCGTCCGCCGCGCCGTAGTCCGCGCCGAAATACCAGTACAGGTGCCAGATGTAGTCGCGCCAGCCGATCAACTGGCGGACGAAGCCCTCCACCGAGGACAGCGGCGCCGCACCCGAGCGGTACGCCGCCTCGGCGCGGTGCACCGCGTCCAGCGGGTCGATCAGGCCCAGGTTGAGCGGGGCGGAGAGCAGGCTGTGTGCCATCCAGGGGTCACCGGCCAGCATCGCGTCCTCGTACGGGCCGAAGGCCGGTAATCGGTGTTCCACGAAGTGCCGCAGCCGGGCCAGGGCCTCGCGGCGCGTCGCCGGGAACAGGCGCGGGCCGTCGCGGCCGACGAACTCGATGCCCTCGGACTCCCAGCGGTCGAGGTCCGCGCGTACGCCCTCGTCGATCTCGTCCTCCACCGGCATCGGCGGCGCCGGCACCGGCATGCCGGACGACGGCGGCGGTTGGCGGTTCTCCGCGTCCAGGTTCCAGGTGCCGCCCGCCGGTGCGTCACCGTCCATCAGCACGTCGAGGCGGCGCCGGGCGTCGCGGTAGAAGTCCTCCATCCGCAGCCGTCCGTGCCGGCCGTCGGCCCACGCGACGAAGTCGCCGGGAGACGTGGTGAACCCGCGCGGCGGCAGCACGGTGACACCGTCGTGGCCGCGCACGAACTCGCGGGCCCGGCGAGAGGTCGGATGGCACACGTCCAGTGGCTCGCCGCTGACCTTGCGTAGCGCCTCGCCGTACGTGTCGGTGCGCAGGAAGATGGCTTGGTCGCCCAACTCGGCCGCGCGGTGCCGCAGCGCGGAGAGCACGAGGTGAGCCTTCTGCCGGTGGAACGCCCGGCGCCGGAACACGGACTTCGACTCGATCAGCAGCACGGGTTGCCGGGGCGCGTCGAGGAAGTGTGGCCCCAATTGGTCGGCGAACAACCAACGGCGGATCATCCGATCATTGTGCCCCTCCGAGGAGGGATTCAACCGTCCGATCGACGCGTCACGATCGTGTCGCGGAGTTGGCTGAGCCGTCCGTTGCTCTCGTCGACGTCGAGCCGGGTGAACACGCCCGTGCCGAGGCTGCCGTAGTCGACCCACGAACAGACCACGACGTCGGTGCCGTTGTCGGTGCCGATCCCGCACCGCCGGCTCTCGCCGCGCTCGGTGGCGGCCACCGTCGTGATGCTGCGCAGTTGGTAGGTCCCGGTCACCCGGTTGATCTCGGCGGTCACGTCGTCGTCGGGGGAGAGGTGCAGGCCCGTCGTGCCGAACACGGTGGCGCGCTTGCCGTCGCCGTCGACGAAGACGCCGGCGAACGGCGAGCTGATGACGTAGGTCCGGCGCAGGTCGGTCTTCAACTGCTCGGCCGTCCGCTTGCTCTGCTGGTCGTCCCGCAGTGTCAGGTTGCCGACCGTGGCCGGCACGACGGCGTCCGCGGGGAACTGGGCGTACAGCGGCTGGCCGAACCAGGCCGGGCAGCCGCAGCAGCAGAGCAGGGAGAGCAGCGCGAACCAGGGCCAGCGGCGGCGCCGGCGCACCGGGACCGCGACATAGCCGGGCGGGGGCCGCCAGCCCGGCGGCGGCCCGGCCGGCTCGGGCCGCTTGGCCTTCGACTTCTTGACGGGCAGGGGTGCCGGGGGCGGCGGGGTCGGAGGCGGCGGTGGTGGTCCGATTTGTTCCAGCCGCGTCGGGGGATAGGTCACGTCCATCGGGTACGCCGGCAGCGGGTCGGCGTCGGCCCACGGGTCGACCGGGGTGTCGGGCTCGAACGCCCGCCCGGTGGGCAGGTCCAGCGTCGGGTCGCGGGGCGGCGACGCGGGCGGCGGCGGTGGCGGCGGGAACATCGACTCGTCCTCGAGCCAGCGCCGGCGCTTGGGCGCGGGCGGCGGCACGGGCGCGGCACCGCTCCACTTAGGTTCGCGCGGCGCTTCGCCCGACCCCGCGTCGACCGGCGTGACCGGCTCGGTCACGCCGCCCTGGCGCTCCCGTTCCTCCTCCGCCATCAGCGGCGCTCCTCTCCCAGCCCGACGCCGAGGTTAGACGAGTCGAGCTAGTCTTCCGCACCATGCACATCGAACTAGCCGCGATCGTCGTCGACGACTACGACGAGGCCATCGGGTTCTTCGTCGACGCGCTCGGGTTCGACCTCGTCGAGGACAGCCCGTCGGTCACCAACGACGGCCGGCCCAAGCGCTGGGTCGTGGTCCGCCCGCCGGGCGCGGCAACCGGCCTGCTGCTCGCCCAGGCCGATGGTGACGATCAGGCCAAGGTTGTCGGCAACCAGCTCGCCGGGCGTGTCGGGTTCTTCCTGCGGGTCGACGACTTCGCGGCGGCGTACGACCGGATGCGCGAAGCCGGCGTCACCTTCCACGGCGAGCCGCGGCACGAGGTCTACGGCAGCGTCGTGGTCTTCGAGGACGTCGCGGGCAACAGGTGGGACCTGCTGGGCCCACGACCTTAAGGAACGGTCCGTTATTAACGCTATGCGTTAATAACGGACCGTTCCTTAACCGCTAGCGCACCGCGACCCAGACGGCCCAGGCGGCCAGGCCGATGATCAGCAGGCCGCCGGCGCGGCGCGTGTGGATGAAGGCCAGCGGTGCCCACCACAGTGGCCAGACCGGGTTGTTCGGCGGCGGGTCCACCGGCTTCGGCTCGCGGAAGCGCCGCCACACCCAGACCAGCGTCGGCACGCCACCGAGGGTGAGCAGCGCCGGCCAGGGCAGCTCGCCGACCGAGACGAGCACGACGACGCCCACGTAGTAGAGGACCATCATCCCGATCGTCGCCGCCTTGGCGGCCGGCTCGCCGAGCACCACCGGCAGGGTCCGGGTGCTGCTGCGGGCGTCGTACGGCAGCTTGTCGATGTGTTTGCCCATCAGCACCGTGGTCGGCAGCAGCGCGTAGACCAGCGCGGTGACCACGACCGCCCAGGGCAGCGTCCCCGTGCCGGCGTAGTAGACCCCGCCCACCATCAGTGGACCCCAGGTGACCAGCACGTCCGCCTCGCCGAGCCCGATCTTCTTCAGCCGCAGCGGCGGCGCGGTGTAGGCCCACGACAGGAACAGCCCGCCGAGCGCGAAGGCGGCGATCCACCAGTTCTGCCGGACGATCAGCGTGATCATGATGGCCAGGTCGACCACCTGGCAGAGCAGGATGCCGGCGACGAGCTGCCGGCGGGTGACCAGGCCGGCCAGGATCGGGTGCGGCGCGTAGAGCGCCCGCGGGTAGTCGGCGGTGTCGTTGCCGACGTCGGTGTCCGTGAGGTCGTTCATCAGGTTGTTGGCCAGGTGCGCGACCACGATGCCGAGCACGGCGAGGGTGACGTTGAGCCAGTCCACGTGCACGACCGCCACGGCCGCGAGCAGGACGGCGATCAGACCCGACGTGAACGTCATCGGCAGTACGCCGGCGCGGGTGACGACCAGCCAGCGGGTGACCGGATCGACGACGCCCTGTGCGGGCGGGTTGGTGGTGGCGAACGCGTATCGCCAGGCCGACAGCCGGTCGGCAACGCTCAGGCTGCTCACGACATCGATGCTACGCCCGTCTTGAACCTGTTCAAGACCTGTGTGGGCGCGCGGATGGGCGCCCTGACGCGCCGCGTACCCTGGTTGGTTGGGAATTAAGGAGGGGTCGATGACCGTCGCAACCGTGTGGCCGCGGCTCGAGGAGCTGCTGCCGCGGGTCAGCAAGCCGATCCAGTACGTCGGCGGCGAGCTGGGCGGGGTGCGCAAGGAGTGGGACGCCACCACCGTGCGCTGGGCCCTGATGTACCCGGACGCCTACGAGGTGGGCCTGCCCAACCAGGGCGTGCAGATCCTCTACGAGGTGCTCAACGAGCAGCCCGACGTGCTGGCCGAGCGCACGTACGCCGTCTGGCCCGACCTCGAGGCGCTGATGCGCGAGCACGGCGTGCCGCAGTTCACCGTCGACGCGCACCGCCCGGTCCGGGCCTTCGACCTGCTCGGCCTGTCGTTCGCCACCGAGCTCGGCTACACCAACATGCTCACGGCGCTCGACCTGGCCGGCATCCCGCTGCTGGCGAAGGACCGCACAGACGAGGACCCGATCGTGCTCGCCGGCGGGCACGCCGCGTTCAACCCCGAGCCGATCGCCGACTTCCTCGACGCGGCCGTGCTGGGCGACGGCGAGGAGGCCGTCCTCGAGGTCACCGCGCTCGTCCGCGCCTGGAAGGAAGAGGGCTCCCCGGGCGGTCGCGACGAGCTGCTGCTGCGCCTGGCCAAGACCGAGAGCGTCTACGTGCCGCGCTTCTACGACGTCGACTACCTGCCCGACGGGCGGATCCAGCGGGTCGTGCCCAACCGGGCCGGCGTGCCGTTCCGCGTGCACAAGCGCACGACGATGGACCTCGACCAGTGGCCGTACCCGAAGAAGCCTCTCGTGCCGCTGGCCGAGACCGTGCACGAGCGGTACGCCGTCGAGATCTTCCGGGGCTGCACGCGCGGCTGCCGGTTCTGCCAGGCGGGCATGATCACCCGGCCGGTGCGCGAGCGCTCGATCACCACGGTCGGCCAGATGGTCAAGGAGGGCCTGGAGTTCTCCGGCTTCTCCGAGGTCGGCCTGCTCTCGCTGTCGAGCGCCGACCACTCCGAGATCGGTGACATCTGCTCGGGCCTGGCCGACCAGTACGAGGGCACCAACGTCTCGCTTTCGCTGCCGTCCACCCGGGTCGACGCGTTCAACATCGACCTGGCACAGGAGCTGTCCCGCAACGGGCGGCGCACCGGCCTGACCTTCGCGCCCGAGGGCGGCTCCGAGCGGATCCGCCGGGTGATCAACAAGATGGTGTCGGAGGAAGACCTCATCCGCACCGTGGTCACCGCCTACACCAACGGCTGGCGCCAGGTGAAGCTCTACTTCATGTGCGGCCTGCCCACCGAGACCGACGAGGACGTGCTGCAGATCGCCCGCCTCGCGCACGAGGTGATCAAGGCCGGTCGCGCCGCCACGGGCTCCAAGGACATCCGCTGCACGGTCTCGATCGGTGGGTTCGTGCCCAAGCCGCACACGCCGTTCCAATGGGCCTCGATGCAGTCGCCCGAGGTGATCGACAACCGGCTCAAGCTGCTCAAGCAGGCGATCAACAGCGACCGCTCGCTGGGCCGGGCGATCGGCTACCGCTACCACGACGGCCAGCCGTCGCTGATCGAAGGCCTGCTGTCGCGCGGCGACCGCCGCGTCGGCGCGGTGATCCGGCGGGTCTGGGAGGACGGCGGGCGGTTCGACGGCTGGTCGGAGCACTTCTCCTACGAGCGCTGGGTTTCCGCGGCCGCGGCTGTTCTGCCCGGGTTCGGGGTCGATCTTGACTGGTTCACCACGCGCGAGCGCGACGAGCTAGAGGTGCTGCCCTGGGACCACCTCGACTCCGGGCTCGACAAGGACTGGCTCTGGCAGGACTGGCAGGACTCGACGAACGAGTACGAGCAGGACGACTGCCGGTGGACACCGTGCTTCGACTGCGGCGTCTGCCCGTCCATGGACACCGAGATCCAGATCGGCCCGACCGGCCGGAAGCTGCTGCCGCTGACCCCGGTCGGCGGCAATGGCTGACCTGCGGTTCGCCGCGCCGGTCGACGACACCACGCTCGACCTCTGGCGGTCGATCCACAACACGATCCTGCCGCCCTTCCCGCTCTCGCTCTCCGACGTGCGTGAGCGGGCCGGGCGTCACGTTCTGGAGATCGCCTACGACGGCGAGGTCGCGGTCGGCAACTCGACCGTGCGCCCGCCCGATGCCGACGGCGTGTCGGTGGTCATCGCCCGGGTGCTGCCGGAGCACCGGGGCCACGGCTTCGGCACGCTGATCCACGCGCGGGCGTTGGCCGCGGCCCGATCCCTGGGCCCGGCCGCGATCGAGACCGTGGTGCTGCTGACCAACGCCGACGGGCTGCGGTTCGCTTCGCGTCACGGGTACGACGAGGTCGAGCGCTACACCGTCCACGGCGCTCAGGAAGTCAGGCTGCGCCTGCGGTAGGCGGCGAGCGCGAGTGGGGCGAACACCGCGACGAACCCGGCCATCCAGAGCAGGGTGATCAGCACCGGCCGGGCCACCGGGCCGCCGAGCATCAGGCCGCGCAGCGCGTCCATCAGGTGTCGCACGGGGTTGACCTCGACGAACGCCGCCAGCCAGCCGGGCATCGTGTCCGTCGGCACGAAGATGTTGCTGGCGAACGAGAGCGGAAAGATGATCACCGCGCCGAGGCCCTGCACGGCCTGTGCGTTGGGCAGCGCGAGGCCGAGCAGCACCCAGACCCAGGACAGGGCGAGCGCGAAGCCGAGCGCGAGGGCGCAGGCCGCCAACACCGGCAGGGGACCGGTGGTGAACCGGAAGCCGAGCGCGAGGCCGAAGCCGAGCAGCGCGACGATGGCGACGACCTGGCGCACGACGTCGCCGCCGATCGCGCCGACCAGCGGTGCGATCCGCAGGGTGGGCAGGCTGCGGATGCGGTCGAAGACGCCCTTCTCGATGTCCTGGTTGAGCGCGACGCCGACGCCCATAGTGGCCAGCAGGGTCATCAGGCCGAGCATGCCGGGCAGCACGAACTGCAGGTAGTCCCGGGTGCTGCCGGAGATCGCGCCGCCGAACACGTAGACGAACAGCACCAGGAAGATGGCCGGGCCGAACACCACGTCGGCGAGCGCGGCGGGGTGCCGGCGCAGCTTCACGATGCCGCGCCAGGTCAGGGTCAGGCACTGGTTGACGCCATTCATGCTGGTGCCTCCTCCTTCGTCGTCGTCAGGGCCCGGAACACGTCGTCGAGGCTGGGCAGGTGCAGCGCCAACTCCGCGATCTCGACGCCCGCGTCGTCGAGCCGGCGCACGACGGCCGGCATCATGGCGCCGTCGGCGACGGGCGCGCTCAGCCGTTCGCCGAGCCGCGCCGGCAGCTGACCGACCACCGTGGCGACCAGGGCCGCCGCGTCGTCGAGCCGGGCCGGGTCGGCCAGCCGCAGGTCGAGCGTCTGGGTGCCGAGCCGGCGCTTGAGCTGGGTCGGCGTGCCGCGCGCGGCGACCCGGCCGTGGTCGAACAGCACGATGTCGTCGGCCAGGGCGTCGGCCTCCTCGAGGTACTGAGTGGTGAGCAGCACCGTGGTGCCCTCGGCGACCAGCGCCCGGATGCGGTCCCAGAGCGCGCCGCGGGCGACCGGGTCGAGCCCGGTCGTGGGTTCGTCGAGGAACACCACCCGGGGGCGGTTGACCAGGCTCGCGGCCAGGTCGAGCCGGCGCCGCATGCCGCCGGAGTACGTCTTCACCGGCCGGTCGGCGGCGACGGTGAGGCCGAACTCGGCGAGCAACTCGGCGGCCCGGGCCGCGGTGTCCCGGCGGGAGAGCCCGAGGAGGCGGCCGACCATGGTCAGGTTGTGCCGGCCCGTCAGGTCCTCGTCGACCGATGCGTGCTGCCCGGCGAGGCCGATGAGCTGCCGCACCTGGTGGCCGGCGTGGATCACGTCGTGCCCGAGCACCGCCGCCGAGCCCGCGTCGGGGCGCAGCAGCGTGGCCAGGATCCGCACTGCCGTCGTCTTGCCGGCGCCGTTGGGGCCGAGGACGCCGATCACCGTGCCGGCCTCGACCGCGAGGTCGACCCCGTCCAGCGCGGTGACCTCGCCATAGCGCTTGACCAGTCCGTACGCTTCGATCGCCAATTTTCGCATCACGACTGTAATGTAAAACGCGCCGACGACTCCGTCAATACGACCGCAATGTGAAACCATGGCCGTATGCCGAAGCGGGTCGACCCCACCGAGCGGCGCACGCTGATCGCCGACGCGCTGATGCGGGTCGCGGCGCAGCGCGGGCTCGAGGCGGTGAGCCTGCGCCACGTGGCCGCCGAGGCCGGCGCGACCACGGGCCTGGTGCAGCACTACTTCGGCACCAAGGACGAGATGATGCTGTTCGCGCTCGACGTGGTCAGCGGCCACATCGGGGAACGCATGTCGTCGGCGGTCAACGCTCTAGGCCCGGAGCCGGCGCCGCGCGACCTGCTCCGTGCGATGGCCACCCAGCTCCTGCCGCTCGACGAGGCACGGCGGGCCGACGGCCGGGTCGGGCTGGCCTTCTTCGCGTACGCGGCCACCCGGCCCGACGTCGCCGAGGTGCAGCGGCGCGGCTCGGTCGGGCTGCGCGACTTCTTCGCGACGCTGATGCCGCTGCCCGCGGCCACCACGCTGCTGGCCCTGGTCGAGGGACTGGCGCTCTACATGCTCACCGACACCTACCCGGCGCAGACCGCCCTGGCGGTGCTCGACGAGTTCCTGGACTCGGTGTTCAGCCCGGCCGCCGGGCGACCGTGAGGCGCATCGGCGTCTCGCTCAGGTAGCCGCCGCCGGGGTGGCGGAGGTGCTTGTCGAGCACCTCGGTGATCGCCGCGCGGGCCGCCGGCACCCGGTGCGGTGGCACGCGTTCGAGCTGGCGGCGGGCACCGACCGAGAGCCACCAGGCCCAGTAGGCGTCCGCGGACGGGTAGTGCGAGCGCACGGTCAGCTCCGTCATCGTCACGCCGGTCAGGTCGGCCCGGTCGAACCAGCCCCGCACCCGGTCCCGCTGCGCGTCGTGCTCTTCCCTGGCGTCGCCGGCCAGCGCCTGTTCGGGTCGCTGGAACGGCGCGAGCGCGGCGGCGCGGTCCGCGTAGAACGTCGTGCCCGCCGTCATCGACTCGGCGAACGTGCTGATCGCCAGCCGGCCGCCGGGGCGCAGCAGGCCGGCCCAGCGAGCCACGGCGGCCGCCGGGTCGGGCATGAAGAAGATCATGAAGCCGGCGGTGACCACGTCGAAGGAGCACGGCGGGAAGTCCGGGTACTCCGCGTCGCCGGCTGTCACGCGTACCCACGGAAGGTCCTTCGCGGCCTCCGTGGTGAGCCGGCGCATGACCGGCGCGAAGTCGACGCCGACCACCGTGCCGGTCGGGCCGACCGCGGCCGCGGCCGGGAAGAACACGTTGCCCCGGCCACAGCCGAGGTCGAGCACCCGTTCACCGGTGGTGATCCCGGCGTGGGCGACCAGCGCGCGTCCCGGCGGGCCATAGAACTCGACCCCGGTCTGCTCGTACGTGGGCGCGGCGCGATCGAAAACACCCGCGATGCGCGCCTTGGGGTCGACGTCCCTCATGACGTGAGGCTAGGTGGTGGGAGGATGGATGCGAACGGTCCGAACTTGCG
Source organism: Asanoa iriomotensis (assembly GCF_016862515.1). GTDB lineage: Bacteria > Actinomycetota > Actinomycetes > Mycobacteriales > Micromonosporaceae > Asanoa > Asanoa iriomotensis. The sequence goes on along the minus strand of NZ_BONC01000011.1, from coordinate 100,122 downwards.
AGGAGCACGCGATCAGCAGGAAGCCACAGCCGGAGGGCGGGCAGGCGCCCGTCGTCCAGCGCATCCGGATCCGGTACGCCAAACGCGGGCCGTTGCGGTTCACCTCACACCGTGACTTCGCCCGCGCCTTCGAGCGGGCGGTCAAGCGGGCCGGTGTGCCAATCGCGTTCTCGCAGGGCTTCACCCCGCACCCCAAGATTTCGTACGCGAGTGCGGCGCCGACCGGCACGGCGAGCGAGGCGGAATACCTGGAGATCGGCCTGCAGCGTGAGGTCGACCCGGCGTGGGTGCGCGGTGCGCTGGACGCGGCGCTCTCGCCGGGGTTGGACGTGCTCGACGCGGTGGTCGCGTCGGGGTCGGGCCTGGCCGATCGCATCGACGCGTCGCGGTGGCAGGTGGAGTTGCCGGGGCTGTCGACGGCCACTGTGTCGGCGGCGGTCGCCACGTTTCGGGAGTCGTCGGAGGTCCTGGTCGAGCGGCAGACCAAGCAGGGGCGCCGCACGTTCGACACGCGGGCGGCGGTCGCTTCCATCGAGGTGATCGATTCCGGTCCGGCGGCTTCCGGAGCCCCCGCGGCACCGTGTGCGATACTCGACGTAGTCGTGCGGCAGGTCACCCCGTCCGTACGACCCGATGACGTCCTTGCCGGCCTCCGCGTGGTGGCCGACCTGGAGCCGCCGGTCCCGCCACGGGCGACCCGGCTGGCGCAGGGCAGGCTGACCGCGCAGGGGGCGATCGCGGATCCGTTGGAGGCGGACCGCGACGGGGCTGTTGTCGGTGAACGCTGACCGCGGCGACGCGATCGGCGTTTAGCCCGCCAGACTTCGGTCTGTTCGCCGCTCCCTTGTGGCGCGCAGCACCGGAAACACTTTGCGGCGACCCTGCGTGGCAGCGCTCACCCGCGCCCGGGGTTGTCAGAACTGGAGAACGTCCATGCTCGAGAACGAGCCAACGGGCGGCGAGGTCCAGGGCAACGAGCCCGCCGCCGAGACCGACGCGCCTGCGACACCTGTCAAGCGCACCCGTGCCCGGAAGACGACCGCGGCTGCTGCCTCTGCTGCTTCTTCCGCTGCTCCCGAAGAGGCGCCGCCGGCGACGCGTCGCCGGCGCAAGGCGACAACTGCCGCCAAAGCCGACACCGAGGGCGATTCCCCGGCAGAGGGTGCGAATGACGCGCCGGTGAAGCGGACCCGGCGCCGCAAGGCCGCCACCGAGGACGCCGCCCCCGCGGGTCGCGCCGTCGACGCGGTGGTCGCGGCGGAGTCCGACGACCCCGCGGCCGACCCGGCCGCCGGAGTCGGTGACGTCGAGCCCGCTCCCGGGCGCGGGCGGTCCGCCCGCGCGGCCATCGCGGAAGAGTTCGCCGACCCCGCCGCCGAGCCGGTCGCCGGTGTCGGTGACGTCGAGCCTGGCGCCGCGGTCGCCGGGGCGCCCGACGCCGACCCGGAGTTGGCCGACAGCGAGGGGGCCGAGGAGCCCGGCGCCGAGGACGAAGCCGAAGAGGCGACCACCGAGCCGCTCGAGGTGATCGAGGAGCCGGCACCGAGCCGGCGCCGGCGCACCGCCGCGCCTCTGCTGTTCATGGCGCCCGAGCCCGACGAGGAGCAGGCGCCGACCCGGCGGGTGCGGCGCACCCGGGCTGGTGCCGCCTCGGCCGCCTCGCCCGCCTCGCCCGCTGAGCCCACCGAGACCGCTGAGCCGACCGAGCCGGCCGAGACCTCGGAGGCTTCGACCACCGAGACCGGCGAGACCACCGCCAGCCGTCGCCGTCGCCGTGGGCGGCGCACCGGCGAGGAGGCGGCACCCGTCGAGGCCGAGGAGGTCGCGGAGGTCACCGCGGCCGACGAGGCCGACGCCGAGGTCGACGAGGATGACGAGGACGAGAGCGGTCGCCGGCGGCGCCGCCGTGGCCGCCGTGGCCGAGGGCGCGGCAAGGGCCCGGCCGACGAGGCCGACGAGATCGAGGAGCCCGCGGCCGCGGCGGCCGACGAGGCCGACCAGGACGAGGACGGCGACGGGGTCACCCGCCGGCGCCGGCGGCGCCGCCGCAAGGGCGACGCCGACACGGGCGGCGACGACGGCGTGCACACCGTGGTCCGGATCCGCGAGCCCCGCAGCACCTCCGACGAGGTGCAGGGCGTCTCCGGCTCGACCCGGCTCGAGGCCAAGCGCCAGCGCCGGCGCGACGGCCGCGAGCAGCGCCGCACCCGGCCGCCGATCCTGAGCGAGTCGGAGTTCCTGGCCCGCCGCGAGGCCGTCGACCGGGTGATGGTGGTCCGGCAGCGCGCCGACCGCACCCAGATCGGTGTGCTCGAAGACGGCGTGCTGGTCGAGCACTACGTGACCCGCGCGTCGTCGGGCGCGATGGCCGGCAACGTCTACCTCGGCAAGGTGCAGAACGTGCTGCCCTCGATGGAGGCGGCGTTCGTCGACGTCGGCCGGGGCCGCAACGCGGTGCTCTACGCCGGCGAGGTCAACTGGGACGCCTCCGGCCTGGAGGGCCGGGCCCGCTCGATCGAGCAGGCGCTCAAGTCCGGCGACTCGGTGCTGGTGCAGGTCACCAAGGACCCGATCGGCCACAAGGGCGCCCGGCTGACCAGCCACATCGCGCTCTCCGGCCGGCACCTGGTCTACGTGCCGGGCGGCAACGCGTCCGGGATCAGCCGCAAGCTGCCCGACACCGAGCGCAAGCGGCTCCGCGACGTGCTCAAGAAGCTGGTGCCCGAGGGCGCCGGCGTGATCGTCCGGACCGCGGCCGAGGGCGCGTCCGAGGACGAATTGGCCCGCGACGTGAAGCGGCTGCAGGCGCAGTGGGAGGACATCCAGGAGAAGGCGGCGGCCGGCGGTGCGCCGACGCTCCTCTACGAGGAGCCCGACCTGCTGATCCGGGTCGTCCGCGACCTGTTCAACGAGGACTTCCGCGAGATCGTCGTGCAGGGCGACGAGGCGTACGAGATGGTCGACACCTACCTCGGCCACGTCTCGCCGGACCTGGTGCCGCGGCTGCACCGGCACACGTCGACCGTCGACGTGTTCGCCGAGAAGCGGATCGACGAGCAGATCCTCAAGGGTCTCGACCGCAAGGTCTTCCTGCCGTCGGGCGGCCACCTGGTGATCGACCGCACCGAGGCGATGACGGTGGTCGACGTCAACACGGGCAAGTACACCGGTGCCGGCGGCAACCTCGAGGAGACGGTCACCCGCAACAACCTCGAGGCGGCCGAGGAGATCGTCCGCCAGCTCCGCCTGCGCGACCTCGGCGGCATCGTGGTCATCGACTTCATCGACATGGTGCTGGAGAGCAACCGCGAGCTGGTGCTGCGGCGGCTGACCGAGTGCCTGGGCCGGGACCGCACCAAGCACCAGGTCACCGAGATCACCTCGCTTGGTCTGGTGCAGATGACGCGGAAGCGGATCGGCGCCGGTCTGCTGGAGGCGTTCTCGGAGACGTGCGAGGTCTGCAAGGGCCGCGGCCTGATCATCCACACGGAGCCGGTGCCGGTGAAGGGTGCCCCGTCGGGCTCGTCGGCCCACAGCCACGGCGCCAACGGTGCGGGCTCCGCCGACAAGGTCAAGGCCGTCGCGGCCGCGCCCGCTGCCACCGCCGCGTCCGCGTCGTCCTCTTCTTCGCGGCGTCGGGGTCGGAAGGCGGCGGCGCCGCAGTCGTCGGCGCCGGACACCGTCGAGCCCGCGGTGGTCAACGACGAGGACGACACGATGGGGTACGACCTGTCCCGCTACGACGACGTCGTCCTGGACCCGGTCGACGAGGTCGAGGCACCGGACGTCGCACCGGCGAGCAACGGCCGGTTGGCCGGCACGGACGACCCGGACGCGGCCGGCGACGACGAGGACGGCGAGCTGGCCGAGGCCAGCACAACCCGCCGCCGAGGCCGCCGCGGCGGCGCCCGCCGCCGCACCCGTCCCTAGCTAGATCGCTTTCGCTGGCCGGCCACCTCCCTGGGGGTGGCCGGCCAGCGGCATATCCGGGGTCAAGCCGCGGCGGGCCTGGGTGGCGGCGTTTCGCTGGCTGGCCGGTGGCGTGTCTGGGGGTTGGGTTGCGGCGGGCCTGGGTGGCGGTGATTTGTTGGCTGGCCGGTGGCGTGTCTGGGGGTTGGGTTGCGGCGGGCCTAGGTGGCGGCGATTTGCTGGCCGGCCGGCGGCGTGTGCGGGGTCGGACGAGCAGGGCTCATGAATGCGCGTTAGGGTCGCGGCATCGTTCCGCCGCCACCCCCGGAGGACACACCCCGATGCGCCTGCGTCGCTTGCTCGTCGTATCCGTCGCCCTGTTCCTTGTCGCCGGTTGCTCCGCGGACGTGGAGGGCCGCGGTGACGCGAGCGCCACCCCCGGCGGGAGCGCGGCGCCGTCTTCGTCCCCTGGTGCGACCCCGTCGGGCGCCGCCCCGTTGGGCACCGCGGCGCCGAAGATCTCGCTGGGCCCGGAGCCGACCGCGAAGGCGGGCGGCAACGCGACGCAGATCTGCGCCGACGTGCTCAAGGCGAGCGAGACCGGCACGACGGCATTCGTCCAGCAACTCACGGCGGTGCTGGAGGCGCAGGGCAAGAACGACAAGACCGCCGAGGCGGCCGCAGAGAAGAAGCTGGGCACCACGCTCGACACCTGGGCGGCCGACCTCCGCAAGGCCTCGACGACGGCGACGGACGCCCAGCTCAAGACCACGCTGTCGCAGCTGGCGGTCCAGGTCGACTCGATGACGTCCAATGTGGCAACCATCGACGACGCCACCCTGGGCGCGATCCAGGACCGCCTGGACACCCTCTGCCCTAACTGACCGCACCGCGCACGCTCCACCTTCTTCGGCAGGCGTCGCTTACGCGGCATCCGGCGGGAGTGTCCTGTCAAGCCCGGCTGCTGTTCTTCGCTGGCCCGGCACGCTTCGCGAGCCTCCGGGCGCGGCAGCTCCCATCGGTAGACCCGGGGGATGTGGCGCGCGCGGCGGACGTTGGTAATCCATTGCTGCGGTAGCAGCAACCGATTACCAAGATTTGCCAATGCGGGCCTGGCAGCGGAGCGAAGCGGAGCGGTGTCCGGCGGGAGCGGCGGTCGTGCCCACGGCGGGCCCGGGAGAAATGGTCCTAATTGGTGGTGCGGGGGGTGACCGCGCCGTCGACCGTGCGGACCAGGAGGTCCAGGACTTCGTGGCGGGAGGCGTTGTGTTGGGTGATGTAGCTCCAGCCCGCGTAGAGCTGCGACCACATCAGGCTGGACAGCCACGGCGCGGGTAGGCCTGTGTCGATCGTGCCGTCGCGGTGGCCGCGGTTGATCATCGTGGTGAAGCGGTCGTCGCAGCCGTCGTCGACGATCGGGGTCGCGTCGCTCATGCAGTCCGGGTCCGTGAAGATCAGGGAGAGCAGGCTGCCCAGGTCGAAGTACTCGCGGCACAGGCGGAGGAGGGCCTCGCAGCCGGTGCCTTCCTCCAGGCGTGCGCTGGCCGTGGCCCGGTCCAGGCGGGCGGAGCCTTCGGCGGCGACGGCCCGGAGCAGGTCCGAGCGCTCAGGGAAGTAGCGGTGCAGCGTCGTGCGGCCTACCTCCGCCGCCGCGGCGATGTCGCTCAGGGCCGCGTTCGGGTTTTGCCCAAGCACCTCGATCGCGGCAGACAGGATCGCCTGCCTTGTGCGGGCCCGCGCACCACGTTCGTTCTCTGGCACAGCGCTGACGTTAGCAGTCTCAGATCGGATACGCGCTTGACTCTTGTGGAACAGCTTTGTTCCACTAGAGCGCATGACTGTGCCGCCTCCTCGTTTTCAACGGCTCCGCACTCTCGTCTCGTTCGTCACACCGCACCGGCGGGTGTTGGTCGCCGGTTTTCTGCTGGGGCTGCTGGGCAGCGCCGTCGGGCTTGCCACTCCGATGGTCACCAAGTGGGTGATCGACACGTTGGGGCAGTCCGACACGTCGCTCTGGCGGCCCGTCGGCGTGTTGCTCGGGCTCGTGGTGGTCGGCGCCGCGATCTCGATGTGGCAGTGGGTGATCATGGGCACCGTCTCGGAGAAGGTGGTGTTGGACGCCCGGGTGTCGATGATCCGGCGCTACTTCGTCGCTCGCGTGCGCGAGATCACCGGGCGGCCCAGCGGCGAGTTGGTCACCCGGGTCACCTCCGACGCCGGGCTGCTGCACAACGCCTCCGCCAGCATCGTCGGGCTGCTCAACAGCTCGCTCGCGCTGGTGGCGACGCTGATCCTGATGGGCGTGCTGGACCGTGTGCTGCTGGGCCTGACCCTCGCCTCGGTGCTGGTGGTCGGCGCCGTCATGACCGCGCTGATGCCGGCGATCGCCAAGGCGCAGGAGGCGGCGCAGGAGTCGGTCGGCCGGCTCGGCGGCGCGCTCGAAGGCGCGCTGCGCGCGATTCGCACGGTCAAGGCCAGCCGGGCCGAGGAACGCCAGACCGAACGGATCGTGGCGGACGCGCGTGACTCCGCGGCGCACGCGATCCGCGCCGCGCGGCGCACGGCCACGGTCTGGACGATCTCGTGGACCGGCATCCAACTCGCGATCATCGTGATCCTCGGCATCGGTGCCTGGCGCGCGGACCGCGGGCTGCTGGAGGTGTCGAGTCTGATCGCATTCCTGTTGTACGCGTTCCAGCTCATGGGTCCGGTCACCGAGCTCACCCAGAACGTCACGAACCTGCAGGCGGGGATGGCGGCGGCCGCGCGGATCCGGCAGGTCGACGCGATGGAGGTCGAGCCGGGGTCGCCGATCGACGCCGGGGTGGCGCGGGTCGCGGCGGGCTCCGGCGAGGTGCCGATCCTCGAGTTCCGGTCCGTGACCGCCCGATATGCGCCAGGCACCGAGCCGGCGGTACGTGGCATCGACCTCGCCGTGCCGAGCCGGGGGCACACCGCGATCGTCGGGCCGTCGGGTGCGGGCAAGACCACCCTGTTCTCGCTGATCCTGCGGTTCCTCGAGCCGGAGAGCGGCGAGGTGCTGCTCGACGGGCGGCCTTACCGGTCCTACACGCACGACGAGGTGCGGGCGCGCCTGGCGTACGTCGAGCAGGAGACCCCTGTCGTGCCCGGCACCATTCGCGACAACCTGCTGTTCACCCACCCTGACGCCACGGAGGCGGAGGTGATGGCGGTGCTGCGGGCGGTACGGCTGGACGACAAGATCGACTCGCTGGCCGAGGGGCTCGACACGTCGTTGACCGAGAACGAGGTCAGCGGCGGGCAACGGCAGCGGATCGCGCTGGCCCGGGCGATCCTGCGCACACCGGACGTGCTGCTGCTCGACGAGGCCACCGCCCAGGTGGACGGGCTGACCGAGGCCGCCCTGCACGAGTGCATCCGCGAACGGGCCGCCGCCGGTGCCGTCGTCACGATCGCCCACCGACTGTCGACGGTGCTCGACGCCGACACGATCATCGTGCTGGAGGAGGGGCGCATCCGGGCCCGCGGGACGCACGCCGAGTTGCTGGCGGCCGACTCGCTCTATCGGAAGCTGGTCGAGGCCCTCCGGATCGCCGAGGCGCGCCCCGAGCCGGTGGGTGCGGCCTGACTCCCGGGGTGGTTTGCCCCGTTGGGTCGTTCAAGCTCCTGTCCGGTTGGGGTCGGTGGGAGCCGCGTGGCCTGCGGTGGGTCGCCCCGGCCGAGGATCCCCAGTTTGGGGAGCGGGGCGGGCATGCCGTACGCTTGCCTGTGGCGCACCCCCGTGCGCCGCGTTCACGTGTGCCCGCCGATCGTGCTTCTCGCACGCAGGCGCCGCGGCGAACGCCGAAAGACCACCGCCACGCTACGACAGGAGTCCGCGTCCCATGTACGCGATCGTCAAGACCGGCGGCAAGCAGTACAAGGTCGCCGAGGGTGACGTGATCGAGGTCGAGAAGCTCATCGGCGAGCCCGGTGACGCGGTCAAGCTCGCCGCGGTGCTCCTCGTTGACGGTGACGACCTGGTGACCGACGCGGCGCAGCTTGCCAAGGTCTCGGTGTCCGGCGAGATCGCCGCGCACACCAAGGGACCCAAGATCCGGATCCACAAGTTCAAGAACAAGACCGGCTACCACAAGCGCCAGGGTCACCGCCAGAAGCTGACCCAGGTCAAGGTCACCGGCATCTCCAGCGGGAAGTAGGCGTTTAGGCGATGGCTCACAAAAAGGGTGCGTCCAGCTCGCGCAACGGTCGCGACTCCGCGGCTCAGCGCCTGGGCGTCAAGCGTTTCGGTGGCCAGGTGGTCAGCGCCGGCGAGATCCTGATCCGCCAGCGCGGCACCAAGTTCCACCCGGGCGACCTGGTCGGCCGCGGCGGCGACGACACGCTGTTCGCGCTGGCCGCGGGCGCGGTCCAGTTCGGCACCAAGCGGGGCCGCAAGACCGTCAGCATCGTGCCGAGCGAGCACTGAGGCGGGGGCTTCCCCACACCAGCGTTTAGCCGAAGCGGGCCGTGGACCAGGTGTCCCGGCCCGCTTCGCGTTTGCCGGCGCGGGCTGACCAAGGTCACGACCGCGCCGTTCGTTGCGGGCCGACATCGCGGTCACAATGGAAACTGATCGGTGGCCCGAGCAGTGAGTTCGATGGAAATGAGGAACCGTGGCTACGTTCGTTGACCGGGTCGTCCTGCACCTGCGGGCCGGCGACGGTGGGCACGGCTGCGTGTCGATCCATCGTGAGAAGTTCAAGCCGCTCGGCGGGCCCGACGGCGGCAACGGCGGGCACGGCGGCAGCGTCTCGTTCACCGTCGACCCGCAGGTGCACACGCTGCTCGACTTCCACTTCCGGCCGCACGTGAAGGCGTCCAACGGCGCCGGCGGTGCCGGCTCCAACCGGGACGGCGCCACCGGCGACGACCTCGTGCTGCGCGTGCCCGACGGCACCGTCGTGCTCACCAGCGACGGCGAGGTGCTGGCCGACCTGGTCGGCGCCGGCACCACCGTCGAGGTGGCCCGGGGCGGCCGCGGCGGCCGGGGCAACGCCTCGCTGGCCAACTCGCGCCGCAAGGCGCCCGGGTTCGCCGAGCTGGGCGAGCCGGGGGAGCGGCTCGACGTGGTGCTCGAGCTGAAGAGCGTCGCGGACGTCGGGCTGGTCGGCTTCCCGTCGGCCGGCAAGTCGTCGCTGATCTCCGTGCTCTCGGCGGCCAAGCCCAAGATCGCCGACTACCCGTTCACAACCCTCGTGCCGAACCTGGGCGTCGTGCGGGTCGACGACCACACCTTCACGATCGCCGACGTGCCGGGTCTGATCCCCGGCGCCGCCGACGGCAAGGGGCTCGGGCTGGAGTTCCTCCGGCACATCGAGCGGACCGCGGTGCTGGTGCACGTGGTCGACGCGGCCACGTTGGAGCCCGGGCGCGACCCCGTCGCCGACATCGACGCGATCGAGGCTGAGCTGAGCGCGTACGGCGGTCTCGAGGACCGGCCCCGGCTCGTCGCGATCAACAAGATCGACGTGCCGGACGGGCGCGACCTCGCGGAGATCGTCCGGCCGGACCTCGAGGAGCGCGGCTATCGCGTCTTCGAGGTCAGCGCCGCCACCCGGGAGGGCCTGCGCGAGCTGACGTACGGCATCGCCGAACTGGTCGCCGAGAAGCGGGCCGCGGCGCCCGAGGGCGAGCCGACCCGGATCATCCTGCGCCCGCGCGCGGTCGACGACGCCGGCTTCACGGTGCACGAGGACCCGGACGGCGCCTTCGTGGTGCGCGGCCCGCAGCCCGAGCGCTGGGTCCGGCAGACCAACTTCGACAACGACGAGGCGGTCGGCTACCTCGCGGACCGGCTCAACCGGCTCGGTGTCGAGGACCAGTTGGCCAAGGCCGGCGCCGTGCAGGGCAGCCTGGTCCGGATCGGCGACCGCGAGTTCGACTGGGAGCCGACCCTGGGCGCGGGCATCGACCCGACCGCCGGCCTGCGCGGCACCGACCCGCGGATCACCGAGCGCCCGACCCGCACCCGGGCGTCCGAGCGGCTCGCGGCCCGCAAGGCCCGCCGCCAGCCGACGCCGGACCTGCCCGAGTACGGCACCGACTTCGATGACGACGCGTCGTAACAGCCCGGAAATCGCACGTCGCTAGGGTCGGCCGGTGAAGGTCGAATCCCGGCGGGGCGACGAACCGGACCTGGTCGCGCTGGTCACCGCCCAGCAGCAGGAGCTGCGGGCCGCGGAGCGGGCCAGCGACGCGATCGACGGCTCCTTCCCGTTGCACGACGACATCCGTTATCTCGTGGTCGTGGTCGACGACGAGGTCGTCGCCTGCGGCGCGCTGCAGGCGATCGACGACCGGGCCGTCGAGATCAAGCGGATGTACGTGCGCCCCGAACGGCGCGGCGACGGCCTGGGCCGGACCATGCTCGCGGTGCTCGAGGAACGCGCCGCCACCGACGGCTTCACGGTCGCCCGGCTGGAGACCGGCAGCTACCTGCCGGCCGCGCTCGGCCTCTACCGCAACGCCGGGTACCGCCCGATCCCGACCTACGGCGAGTACGTGAGCAACCCGTTCAGCCGCTGCTTCGAGAAGGCGCTCAAGGCACCGGCGCGGGCCTGAGCCGGTCTCGTCGGTCGCTTTGATCCGCACGAGTCTCCGGCCGCTGTCAGACCTCCGCCGGTGCCTCGGCTAGTCGGTCGGCCGGCGGCGTCGGATCGGCCCGTCGCGAGCGGACGAGCAGGCAGCTCACCGCGGCGACGGCCAGCACGATCAGCGGCAGCAGCAGCGTCGTCTTCATCGCGTTGGTGAAGCCCTCGTGGAACGTGCGGGCGGCGATGTCGGTCAGCGCCTGCCGGTACTGCTCCGGCACCCCGGCCGGCAGCGCCGCACCCGACTGCCCGGCCCCGATGTGCAGGCTGCCGCCCGTCGCACCGGCCACCGCGTCGACGAACGGCTGCCGCACGTCCGGCGGCAGGTCGGCCGCGTTGGCGCGGGCGGCCGCGGTCAGCTTGGTGGCGAGCTGCGCCTGCAGCAGCGCACCCACCGCGGCCGAGCCGATCACCCCGCCCAGCTGCCGGGTCGTGTTGATCAGACCCGATGCGGCGCCCGCCTGCCGCGGCGGCACGTCGCGCATCGCGATCGTCTGCAGTGGAGCGAACACGCACCCGAGGCCGGCGCCCGCGATCAGCAGGCCGGGCAGCAGCCCCCACTGCCCGGTGCCGACGTCCGCCAGCGCCACCACCGTCGCCATGCCCGCGCACCACAGGACCAGCCCGAACGTCAGCACCCACTTGCCGGCCGCGCGGTCAGCGAGCCGCCCGGCGAACGGCGCGATCACCATGGACACCAGCGACAGCGGCGCGACCGCGAGGCCGGCCTGCAGCGCCGTCAGCCCGAGCACCGACTGCAGGTAGATGACCAGCGGCAGGAACAGCCCGAGCATGCCGAACGCGATCGCCGCGCTGATCCAGCTCATCACCGCGAAGTTGCGGTCCTTGAAGATCGTGAACGGCACCAGCGGCTCACCCGACCGCGTCACGTACTGATGCACCATGAAGACCGCCAGCACGAGCACGCCCGCGCCGATCACCTCGACGATCGTGATCGGGCCCCACACCTCGCCCCAGTCGTGCGACTCGCCCTCGATCAGGCCGTAGACCAGCAGGAACAGGCCGATCGTGGCGAGCGCCGTGCCGGTCCAGTCGAGCCGGTGCCGGCGGTTGAGCCGCAGGTCCGGCATCGCGACCAGGGCCAGGACGACGGTCAGCACGCCGACCGGCACGTTGACGAAGAAGATCCACTCCCAGCCGAAGTCGGTGACCAGGTAGCCGCCCAGCGTCGGGCCCGCGATCGTGGCGACACCGGCCACCGAGCCCCACACGCCGAACGCGACGCCGCGCTTGTCGGGCGGGAAGATCACGGTGATCGTGGCCAGCGTCTGCGGTGTCAGCAACGCGCCGCCCACGCCCTGCACGACCCGGAACACGATCAGCTGCTCGGGCGAACCGGCCAGGCCGCACGCGGCCGACGCCGCCGTGAAGACCACCAGGCCGATCACGAACAGGCGCTTGGGGCCGAAGATGTCACCGAGCCGGCCGGCGGTGATCAGCAGGACCGCGTAGACCAGCACGTACGCGTTGATGATCCAGAGGATCTGGTCGAGGGACGCGTCGAGGCTCGTGCTCATGTCGGGGATCGCGATGTTCACGATCGTCGTGTCGAGAAGGATCATGAAGAAGCCCAGGCAGAGCGTCACCAGGACGAGCCACGGGTTGCCCGCGGGGCGCTCCTGCGTGGGTGCGACGGTCGGTGTGGTCATGATGGACCCCCTCGAACGTGAGCGTGCCTGGTAGGTCTAGCACGCGGCTCCGACAAAAGTCAGGGTCAGGTGAGCACCCCGATCGCGCGCTTCGCACGGAAGACCGTTTCGGCGGTACGCGCCCGCGCCTGCTCAGCACCCTCAGCCAGCAACCGGCGCACGTAACCGGGGTCCCGCGCCAGCGTCCCGTAGGCCGCCTGCAACGGCCTGAGCAGCCCGAGCACCGCCTCGGCCGTGGCGCGCCTGAGCTCGGCGTACCCCCGAAGCTCCGCACCGACCGCGACCGGCGACCCGCCGACGCACGCCGCGAGGATCTCCAACAGGTTGCTGACGCCGGGTCGCAACGCGCGGTCGTACCCGATGCTGCCGTCGGAGTCCGTGACCGCGCGCTCTATCTTGCGGATGACCAGCGCGGGCGGGTCGAGCAGGCCGATCGCGCCGGATGCCGACGAGGTCGTCTTGCCCATCTTGACCGTGGGGTTGGCCAGGTCCATCACCCGTGCGGCGACCGGCGGGACGACCGCCTCGGGCACGACGAACGTGGGCCCGTAGCGCCGGTTGAACCGCTTCGCGACCTCCCGCGTGAGCGCGACGTGCTGCCGCTGGTCGTCGCCGACCGGCACGTGCGTCGCGTCGTGGAGCAGGATGTCGGCCGCCTGCATCGCCTCGCCGTACCACGTCGTGCATTCCAGCAGGTAGTGCAGTTCGGCGTGATCGGGCACCTGGGACTGCACGTAGAACAGCGTCCGGTCGGGATCGAGCCCGGCGGCCAGCAGCACGGTCGCCTGGCGCAGCGTGGTCTCGCGCAGCGTGCGGGGCTCGTGCGCCATGGTCAGCGCGCGCAGGTCGGCGAGGAAGACGATCGAGTCGGTCGTGTACTGGTCGCGGACCATCGGCGCGATCGCGCCGAGCAGGTTGCCCAGATGCAGTTCGCCGGTGGGTTTGAGGCCGGTCAGGCGGCGGGTCGCGACGGTGGTGGTCATGGCTGCCTCCGTGGGACGAGAGGAGCCGCGCGAGCCGGGGGTCGCGAAAACGGCCACCCGGAGTCGGGCGGCCGTTGACGTGGGCACGCGGATGCGGGGCCGCCCTTAGGGCGACCACCAGCCGAGGAAACTCAGCGTCCGCATCCGGCTGACTCTAGCAGTCGGTGTGCGTCGCGCGCGCCGTCGATGGCCCCCTCCGCTGGCCCCTCCCGGGGAGCCGGCCGGCGGCCAAACTCAAGTCGCGAGCGGGTGCGCGGGGCGCCCGGCGGGGGAGGCGGCGATGCGGGTCCAACACTTCCTACTGGTCGTCGACCGGGCACCCGGTCTCATCGAGCGTCGCCGGCTGGCCGGTCTGCCCGCGCCGCCGCGGCTGTCGACCGGCGTCGACGGCACGCACCGGCTGGGGTTCGACCGTCCGGCGTCCGCGCTGGCCGACGGCATCGCGACCGCGATCGACCAGGTCGAGACCAGGACCGATCTGCATGTCGTACGCGTGGCCGACCGCGACTGGCTGACCCTGGCCGAGATCGCCGCGCGGATCGGCCGGTCGCGCGAGATCGTCCGACTGTGGGCGGTCGGCCGGCGCGGGCCGGGCGGTTTCCCGGCACCGCTCGAGCCCGACCGCGACACCAGCTACTACAGCTGGGCGCAGGTGTCACCCTGGCTGCGCGAGCGGATGGGCTACGACCTGCCCGACGACGAGCCGATCCTGGCGGCCACCAACCTGGCGTTGCAGTTGCGCGCGCTGGTGCCACGGATCCGGCACATGCAGCTCATCCGCGATCTGCTGGCCGCGGCATGACCGGCTCAGGCCAGGTCGAACTCGCCGTCGCGGGCGCCGGCCACGAACGCGTCCCACTCGGCCTGCGTGAAGACCAGCACCGGGCCCTGCGGTTCGGCGGAGTTGCGCAGGCCGATCAGGTCGTCGACGAACGCGACCTCGACCGCGCCCTGCTCCGTCGCCGCGTCGCCGACCCGTTGCCATTCGGCCCGCGTCAGGTCGAAGTCTCCCTTGGGATGGTGTGCCATCGCGCTGCTCCTCGGATGTCCTGGCCGCGGGGGCGGACAGTCAGGCTATACCGCATCGGCCTCGGGTCGCCGTGCCCGAACGAGTTCGTGCACGATAGGCGGATGCGCAGCCTGACCCAACAGGAGGCGGTCGACCGGGCCGCCGCGATCACCGTCGAGTCCTACACGATCGATCTCGACGTCACGACGGACGACCACTTCCGGTCGACCACGACCGTCCGGTTCCGCGCTGCCAGCCCCGGCTCCGCCACGTTCGTCGAGCTCAAGCCGGTCCGCCTCCACGCGGTCGCGCTCAACGGCGCCGCGCTCGACCCCGCCGCCCTCGACGGCAACCGGCTGACGCTCGCCGGCCTGCGCGCCGACAACGTGCTCACGGTCGAGGCCGACATGGCCTACTCCAACACGTCCGAGGGACTGCACCGGTTCGTCGACCCGGCCGACGGCGGCGTCTACCTGCACGCGACGTCCTTCCTCGACGAGGCGCAGCGCATCTTCGCCTGCTTCGACCAGCCCGACCTGAAGGCGCCCGTGCACATGCGGGTCACCGCGCCGACCGGGTGGCGGGTCGCCGCCAACGCCGCGGTCGCCTCGGCGGTGCCCGCGGGCGCGACGACCACCTGGGAGTTCGCGGCGACCAAGCCGCTGGCGACCTACTTCGTCACGGTGATCGCCGGGCCCTACCACGTGGTCGAGTCCACTCACGACGGCATCCCGATGGCCATCTACTGCAAGGCCTCGGTGGCGGAGCACCTCGACAAGGACGCCGACGAGATCTTCGAGATCACCCGGCAGTGCCTCGACAAGTTCCACGAGCTGTTCGGCTTCCGCTACCCGTTCGGCAAATACGATCAGGCGTTCGTGCCCGAGTTCAACGCGGGCGCGATGGAAAATCCGGGCCTCGTGGTGATCCGCGACGACTACGTCTACCGGTCGGCGGTCACCGACTCCGAGCGCGAGTTGCGCGCCACGACGATCGCACACGAGATGGCCCACATGTGGTTCGGCGACCTGGTCACCATGCGGTGGTGGGACGACCTGTGGCTCAACGAGTCGTTCGCGGAGTTCATGGGCACGCGGGTGACGGCCGAGGCGACCCGCTTCCGCAACGCGTGGACCACGTTCGGCATGCGGCGCAAGGCTTGGGGCTACGAGACCGACCAGCGGCCGTCCACCCATCCCGTCGCGCCGACGAGCGTGCCGGACTCCGCTGACGCGCTGGTCAACTTCGATGGCATCTCGTACGCGAAGGGGGCCTCCGCCCTGCGTCAGCTCGTGGCGTGGGTGGGCGACGAGGCGTTCCTGGCCGGCATCCGGGCGCATTTCCAGGCGCACGCGTTCGGCAACGCGACGCTCGCCGACCTGCTGGGCGCGCTGTCCGCGGCGAGCGGGCGCGACCTGTCGGCGTGGGCGGCGCTGTGGCTGCGCGAGGCCGGCGTCAACACGCTGCGGGTCGACAGCGCTGACGGGGTCGCGGTGCTCCAGTCGGGCTCGGTGCTGCGGCCGCACCGGGTCGCCTTCGGCCTTTACGACCGCGGCGCTTCCGGTGAAGCGGTGTTGCGGCGGCGGGTCGAGGTCGACGTCGACGGCGCGCGGACCGAGGTGCCCGCGCTGCGCGACGAGCCGGCGGCCGACCTGCTGCTGCTCAACGACGGCGACCTGACCTTCGCCAAGGTCCGGCTCGACGCGACCTCCGCCGCGGCCGTGCCCACCGTGCTGCCGACGTTGCGCGACCCGCTGAGCCGGGCCGTGGTCTGGACTTCCATGATCGATGCGGTACGCGACGCGGAGCGCCCCGTCGCGGACCTGGTCTCCCTGCTGGTCGCCGCCCTGCCGGCGGAGACCGAGGTGATCGTCGTCGCGGATGCGCTGGTCCAGGCCCGCGGGCTGATCGACCGTTATCTCGAGCCGGCTGCCCGGTTGGCCGCGCTGGCGCAGGTGGCCTTGGTCTGCGATCGCTTGGTCGAAGCGCCCGCCGGTGCCTCCCACCGGTTGGCCGCGATGCGGGCGCTGGTCGATGCCAGCGTCGACACGGCGCGGCTGCTCGGCTGGCTGTCCGGCGAGGGCGTGCCGGTCGGCATCGAGGTCGACGAGGAGCTGCGGTGGCGGGTCGTGCACCGGCTGGCCGTGCTCGGGGCGATCGACGGCGACCGGATCGCGGCCGAGTTGGCGGCGGACCGCAGCGCGGCGGGTGCCGAGTGGGCTGCCCGGGCCGACGCGGCGCGGCCCGACCCGGCGGCCAAGGCGGCCGCGTGGGCGGCGGTGATCAACGATGACTCGCTGTCCAACCGGCTCCTTGAGGCGAAGGGGCGGGCGCTGTTCCAGCCGGAGCAGATCGAGCTGACGGCCCCGTACGTCGAGCGCTTCTTCCTGGAGATGCCGGCTGCGGCGCGGCGGCGCACCCCGTTTGCCGCGGAACGCCTCGCTGACCTGGCGTTTCCCCGCTACCACGTCGCGCCGCGCACCCGGGAGCTGGCGGCTTCGATGCTCGCGTCGGGCGACCTGCCGCCCGTCCTGCGCCGGGTTGTGATCGACAACGATGATGACCTTCGTCTCGCACTGGCTGCCCGGGCGAGGTGACAGGCTTACGATCCGGTGATGAGCGGTGACGACGATCTCGGCGTGCGCCGGGTGGGGATCATGGGCGGCACGTTCGACCCGATCCACCACGGCCACCTCGTCGCGGCGAGCGAGGTCGCGGACAACTACGCGCTCGACGAGGTCGTGTTCGTGCCGACGGGGCAGCCGTGGCAGAAGGACGCTCGCGAGGTCTCCCCGGCGGAGGACCGCTACCTGATGACGGTGATCGCGACGGCGTCGAACCCGCGGTTCCACGTGAGCCGGGTCGACATCGACCGCGAGGGCCCCACCTACACCGTCGACACCCTGCGTGACATCCGTGCCATGTACGGCCCCAAGACGCAGCTGTTCTTCATCACCGGGGCGGACGCGCTGGCGCGGATCCTGTCGTGGAAAGACACCGACCAGATGTTCGAATTGGCGCATTTCGTCGCGGTCACCCGCCCGGGTTTCCACCTGAGCGACGAACACCTGCCGGCGGACGCGGTCTCGATGATCCAGGTCCCGGCGATGGCCATCTCCTCGACGGACTGCCGCACCCGGGTCGCCGCCGGCAAGCCGGTCTGGTATCTCGTGCCCGACGGCGTCGTCCAGTACATCGCGAAACGTCACCTGTACCGTGCGTGAACTCGCGTCCGCTGGTCAGCGGTTGTGTCGCGGCATGTGAGAGGCTTGGAGGGTAATGCCGTCAACCAGAGGAGCACGGTGACCGCTTCCGACCGCACGCGCGAGCTGGCGCTCGCCGCCGCGCAGGCCGCAGCCGACAAGAAGGCGCAAGACATCGTCATCATCGACGTCGCCGACCAGTTGGTGATCACAGATGCCTTCCTGATCGCGTCCGCGCCCAACGAGCGGCAGGTCACCGCCATCGTCGACGCGATCGAGGAGCGCCTGATCAACCTGCCGGAGAAGGCCAAGCCGGTGCGCCGCGAAGGCGAGCGGGCGGGCCGGTGGGTGCTGCTCGACTACGTCGACCTGGTGGTGCACGTCCAACACACGGAGGAGCGCGAGTTCTACGCGCTGGACCGGCTGTGGAAGGACTGCCCGACGATCCCGTTCGTCGACCGCGACCTGGTGCCGGCGGCTCCCGCCCCCGCGTCTGCCGCCTCGGCTTCCGGCAGTGAGGCGAGCCCGGCCGAATGACCAGGCTGCTGGTCTGGCGGCACGGCAACACCGACTACAACGCGGGGGGCCGTGTCCAGGGCCAGACGGACGCACCCCTGAACGCCCGGGGCCGCGACCAGGCAGCCGAAGCCGCCGCCGTGCTCGCGACTCTCCATCCTGACGCACTGGTCAGCAGCGACCTGTCGCGCGCCCACGACACAGCGTCGGCGCTCGCGTCCCTCACGGGCTTGACGGTGACGCCGGACCCACGCCTGCGCGAACGCCATTTCGGCGAGTGGCAGGGCGAGCTGCTCAAGGACATCGAAACCCGCCACCCGACCGAGTACGCCCGCTGGCGCGCCGGTGACCCGTCGCCCGGCTGCGGCCTCGAGAGCCTGGACGACCTCGCCAAGCGCATGCTCGACGCCCTGCAGGACGCGGCAGCCCTGGCACCGGGCGGCACGGTGGTGGTGACCACCCACGGCGGCGCGGCCCGGCAGGGTTGCGGCGCGCTGTTGGGCTGGCCCAACGAGGCGACGCGGACGTTGGGGTCGCTCTACAACTGCCACTGGACCGAGCTCCGCGACCGCTCGCGCCGGGTGGGCGGCACGGGCTGGCAATTGACGGCCCACAACGTAGGCGTCCTCACCCAACCCTGACCGCCCGCGCGCCCCGCGCTGCGCGTCGGGCTCGCGCTGTGTGCCGCGCCTCCCGTCGGGCTCGCGCTGCGCGCTGCGCCTCGCGTCGGGCCTCGCGCCGCCCCTGGCGTCGGGCCTCACGCCGCATCGAGCCTCGATACGCTTGCGTATCGGGTCGCGCCCCACGCGCCGCGCCGCGCCGGGCCTCGCGCCGCGCCGGGCCTCGCGCCGCGCCGGGCCTCGCGCCCCGCGCCGGGCCTCGCGCCCCGCGCCGGGCCTCGCGCCCCGCGCCGGGCCTCGCGCCGCGCAGGGCCTCGCGCCCCGCGCCGGGCCTCGCGCGGCGTCGAGCCTCGGGCCCCTCGGCGCGCGCCGCGCCTCGCGTCGGGCTGGCGCTGTGCGTCGAGCCTCGCGTCGGTGCTCGCGCCGCGTCGAGCCTCGCGCCTCGTGTGTCGGGCCGCGCGTCGGGGCTCGCACCTTGAACCGCGCCAGCGCTCTGGCCTTCGTGCTCGCGGCGGCCTGCGGCCCGCGCGTTGTGGCCGTGCTTCGCGGGCGGCGGTTGGGCGAAGGACGCCGTTGGTGGCTCGGTTTGCGTGGTCCGGGCCGTCCTGGGTGGTTGAGCTTTGTCGCATTCGTCATCGGCTCATGAGCGACCTTCTTCCTGGCATCGTCCGCGGCGGTGGCTGATCTCGGCTAACGTGCCGGCATGTCCGTAGCGGTCGTCACCGACTCCACCGCCTACCTGCCCCCCTCCGCGCCGGCGGCGCTGACGGTGGTGCCGTTGACCGTCGTGATCAATGGCGTCGAAGGCTCGGAGGGCGTCGACGTCACGCCCGCACAGGTGGCGCGCGCCCTCGGCGGCCGCCGTTTCTCGGTCACCACCTCCCGTCCGTCACCGGCCGCGTTCGCTGCCGTGTACCAGCGGCTGCTCGACCACGGCGCCTCCGCCGTGGTCTCGGTGCATCTGTCAGCCCACCTCTCCGGCACGGTCGAGGCCGCCAGGTTGGCCGCCGCGGAGGTCGGCCCGGCGGTCACGGTCGTCGACGCGAAGTCCACCGGCATGGGCCTCGGCTTTCCCGCCTTGGCCGCGAGCGCCGCGGCGGCCAAGGGCGGGGATGCCGACTCCGTCAGCCGCGCCGCCGTCGAGGCAGCGGAGCGCACCTCGACGCTCTTCTACGTCGACACCTTGGAGTTCCTCCGCCGCGGGGGGCGTATCAACGCGGCATCGGCCCTGCTCGGCACGGCCCTGTCGGTGAAGCCGATCCTCAACGTCGTCGACGGCGCCATCGTCGTCCGCGACAAGGTACGCACCGCTAGCCGCGGCCTCGCTCGACTGGTCGACCTGGCGGTGGAGGCAGCCGACGACACGGCCGTCGACGTGGCCGTGCACCACCTCGACGGCGCCGAACGCGCCGACCACCTGGCATCGACCCTCACGGAACGCCTCGGAGACCGCCTCCGCGACTGCTACGTGACCGAGATCGGTGCCGCCGTCGCCGCCCACGTCGGTCCCGGTCTGGCATCGGTCGTCGTACATCGTCGTCCGTAGTGGTCTGTCCCCGTCGACCGGCCGAGGTTGTCCAATCTGGAAATCATCTGGCTGCCCCCTTCGTCGCCGTCGCATTCGAGGACCCAGTGTCAGCGCGACTGGTCAAGATCGTTTGAGTTATCCACAGGCGAAAGTTATCCACAGGCCGCGACAGGTGGCACACGCCGAGTGACCCGTCAGGCCTAGCGTCGCCGGCGTGTCCGATGACGAGACCCTCGTACGCCAACGCCTGGCGCGGCTGAGCGCCGAGCCGAACCCGGGCGACCCCTACACGGCGCTGACCCGTCCGCTGCGGTCGCCATTCGAGGAGCTGGACCACCCGGCGACGTTCGCGACCACATTCCTGCCGGCCGAGCCGGCGCAGCCACCCGAGCCACTGCCCCCGGAGGGCTTCGGCCCGGAGCCAGTCACCGAGCGGCGACGCCTACTCGGCGGCGCCGGCCCGTTCGACCCCGGTCGTCGTGGCATCAAGGCCCTCGCGGCGGTGGCCGCCGTGGTGGTGCTGGTCGCGGCGTTCTTCGCCTACCGAGCTCGGCCGAAGGTCGAACCGGTCGCCGCCGTGTCGCCCCCGCCCGCGGCCGACGTCCCGGCCCAGGCGACCACCGGTCCCGCCGAGATCATGGTGTCGGTCGCGGGAAAGGTTAGGAAACCAGGTCTGGTACGCCTACCAGCCGGTGCCAGGGTGGCCGACGCGGTGGATGCGGCCGGCGGAACCCTGCCCGGCACGGACCTGACCACCATCAACCTCGCGCGCCACCTCGCCGACGGGGAAATGGTGCTGGTCGGCGTCACGCCACCGCCCGGCGCGCCAGCCCCCGATGCGGCTGGCGCGGACCCGGCGGCCGGGGGAGGCAAGGTCAACCTCAACACCGCCACCCTGGCCGAGCTCGACTCCTTGCCCGGCGTCGGCCCGGTCCTGGCCCAACGGATCCTCGACCACCGCACGGCCAAGGGCGGCTTTAAATCCGTCGGTGACCTCCGCAACGTCGACGGCATCGGCGCCAGCCGCTTCGAGGAGCTCAAAGACCTGGTGACGGTATGACCACCGACGCGCCGGGGGCGCCCGAGACGCCTGCCGGGCACGAGCGACCGCCACCGGACCTCCGCCTGGCCGGCATGGCCGTCGGCACCTGGCTGAGCGCCTTGGCGGCGCTGTACCTGAGCGCCCGAGTCAGCGCATTGGCGGCAGCAGTGGCAGCCGCGGTCACCATCCCGCTGCTCCTGTCGAACGGCGCCATCCGCACCGGGGCTTGGCGCCGCGCTGAGCCGAGGAGCGACCGGGCACAACTCGCTGGAAGGGACCGGGCGCTCCTGACCTCATGGCCACCCCTGGGCGGCACATCACGCCCGTCTGCCAGGCCGAGCTTTAGAGGCGTGAGCCTGGCCCCGCGGCTCATGCGGCGGTTGCGTGGCCTTGCGCAGGGCATGGTGGGGCGCCGGGTCGCCGTCGCGGTCCTGCTCGGCATCGTCTGCGGTGCCGGGGCGACCGCGGCGCGAGTGGCGGTGCGGGACGCGTCAGCGATCGCGGGTTTCACCGACCGGCGAACCTCTGTGGTGGCAGAGGTCGTCGTGCGCGACGACCCGCGGCTGGTCGGCGGTGGGACCAGACCGATGTACGTCGTGGCCGGCGACCTGAGGTGGCTGCGGCCCGTCGGCACGGACGAGCAGCGGATCGGCGTGCGAGCCCGAATCCTGGTTCTCGCCACACACCAGGCGTGGGGTGCGCCGCTTCCTGGCCAGCGCGTACGCGTGGAAGGCAGGCTCGCCCGCCCGCGCGGCGGCGACCTGACCGCCGCGGTCATCTCCTCCTCGGCCGCACCGGAGCTTGTCGGGCGACCGTCATGGGTGCAACGGGCCGCCGGATTCTTGCGCGCCGGCCTCCAGCGCGCGTGCGCCACGTTGCCGCCCGAGCCAGGCGGTCTCCTGCCCGGCCTCGTGCTCGGCGACACGAGCCGCCTCGACCCGGCGGTGGCCGACGACTTCAAAACCACTGGCCTCACGCATCTTACTGCCGTTTCGGGAGCAAATGTCGCAATTGTGATTGGCTTCGTCCTGCTCCTGGCCCGCTGGTGCCGGGCCGGCCGCTGGACTGCCGCCATCCTGTGTGGACTGGCTCTGGTCGGGTTCGTCATCCTCGTGCGTCCGTCGCCGAGCGTCGTGCGTGCGGCCACCATGGGCGCGATCGGGTTGTTGGCTCTGGCCAGCGGACGGTCGCGTGCCGCGGTGCCAGCGTTGGCCGCGGCGATCGTCGTGCTCGTGGTGGTCGACCCGGACCTGGCCGGCGACGCCGGCTTCGCGCTCTCGGTGCTGGCGACGGGAGGCCTGCTGCTGCTCGCGCCGAAGATGCGCGACTGGCTGCGCCGCAGACGCGTGCCGCCCGGTCTGGCGGAAGCGCTCGCGATCCCGGCGGCCGCTCAGGTGACGTGCGGCCCGGTCGTCGCCGGTCTGTCCGGCGCAGTCAGCCTCGTGTCGATACCGGCCAACCTGCTGGCCGCACCGGCTGTCGCGCCCGCGACCGTCCTCGGTGTCTTCGCGACCATCGTTTCGGCCGTGTGGCCCGCGGGAGCGGGGTTCTTGGCCTGGGTGGCGCACTGGCCGGCGCAGTGGCTGGTGCTGATCGCCCGCCAGGGCGCCGCGACGCCGATGGGCAGCGTGCCGTGGCCGGGCGGCGTCGGCGGCGGGCTCCTGATGGGTCTGCTTACCGTGTTCGTGTTGGTCGCCGTGCGACGCCGGTTGGCACGCCAGCTGATCGCCGTCGTGGCGGTGGCGGCGGTGGTGGGTGCCTTACCGGTACGGGTGCTCACCAGCACGTGGCCGCCGGCCGGCTGGCTGATCGTGGCGTGCGATGTCGGTCAGGGCGACATGACGGTGCTTCCGGCCGGCAACGCGGCCGCCATCGTGGTCGACGCGGGGCCCGATCCGGCCGCGGCCGACGGCTGCCTCGACCGCCTCGGCGTGCGCACCGTGCGCTTGTTCGTCGTGAGCCACTTCCACGCCGACCATGTGGGCGGTGTCGACGGGATCGGCCGCGGCCGCCGGATCGAGGCCGTCGCGACGCCGCGGCACGCGGAACCGGTCAGCGGTCGTGACCTGGTCGCCGGCGCGGCAGGGGAGGCGGGTGCGGTGCTCGCGCCCGTCGAAGCGGGATGGCGATCGGCGGTAGGGCCGGTCGACCTTGTCGTGCTGGGGCCGCCGGTGGAGATGTCCGGAACACGATCCGATCCGAACAACAACTCCCTCGTTCTCCGGGCGACCGTCGGCGGGGTGGGCGTCATGCTTCCCGGCGACGCCGAAGAGGAGGAGCAGCGGGCGACCATCGACCACTACGGCGCGGCGGCGCTGCGGGCGCAGGTGCTCAAAGTGGCGCACCACGGGAGCGCGTACCAAGAACCGGCGTTCCTCGACGCCGTCGACCCGGCGGTGGCCCTGGTGTCGGTCGGTGTCGATAACGACTACGGCCATCCGAACCCGGCGCTGATCGCCCGGCTGGCCCGCGACGGAGCGCGAGTTCTGCGTACGGACCTGGGCGGTGACCTGGCGGTCGTGCGGAGAGGAGGTGGTCTAGCGGTGGTCTCATCCGGCAGCCAAGGCGGTCGAGGCTAATCCCGTGTACGGGATGATCGGCGCATCACCGCACACCACGTGACGGACACCAATTTGTCGGGATTCGCGGTTGATGAGTGATCGACAACTCATATGGGTGAGGACGTTCGGTCGGTCAGGAGCGCGTGCGAGTATGGCCCGGTGACCGGCGGCCTTCCCTCAATTCAACTCGTGCTCGGCGACGAGGAGCTGCTGGTGACGCGCGCCGTGGACAGGGCCGCCGAGGCCGCGAAGGAGGCGGACGCGTCCACCGATGTGCGGCAGTACGACGCCAGCGCGCTCGCCGCCGGCGAGCTCGCCGAGATGGTCAGTCCGTCGCTGTTCGGCGGTCGCCGCCTGGTGGTCGTGCGCGGCGGCCAGGACGCCCGCAAGGACCTGGTGGCTGCGCTGCTCGACTACGCGAAGCACCCGGATCCCGACGTGACGCTGGTCGTCACGCACACAGGCGGCGGCCGGGCGAAGGCGTTGGCCGAGGGGCTTCGGCAGGCCGGCGCCGACGTGGTGACCGCCGCGAAGCTCAAGTCGCACCGCGACCGGGTGGCGTTCGTGCGGGAGGAGCTACGGCGGGGGAGCACCCGCGGTTCCGAGGAGGCCGCAGAGGCCTTGCTCGCCGCCGTGGGCAACGACCTGCGCGAGCTGGCGGCCGCCTGCTCGCAGCTTCTCGCCGACGTCGAGGGCCGCATCGACGCCGCGACGGTGGCCCGCTACTACCGCGGCCGGGCGGAGGTCAGCGGCTTCACGGTGGCCGACGCCGCGATGGTCGGCGACGTGCCCGGCGCGCTGGAGGCATTGCGCTGGGCGCTGCACGTCGGCGTCGACCCGGTCCCGATCGCCGACGCGATCGCCGACGGCGTGCGCACTGTGGCGCGGGTCGCGTCGGCGGGGCGCGGCAACGCCTACCAGATGGCGAGCACGCTCGGCATGCCCGCCTGGAAGATCGAGCGCGCGCAGCGCCAGGCGCGCGGTTGGACCCCGGAGGGCCTCGTCGTCGCGATGCGCGCCGCCGCCGACTGCAATGCCGAGGTCAAGGGCGGCGCTGACGACCGGGGGTACGCGCTGGAACGCGCCGTCTTCGCCGTCGCGGCCGCCCGCGCCGGGGACGCCGGTCGCAGCGGCCCAGGCGCCGACGCACCGGGCGGCTCCCCTCGCCGATCGGGCGGAGGCGCCTCGGACGCCGGCCGACCGATGGACGGCCGGGCCGCCGCACGCGCTGCGGCAGCCGGCAGGGGTTCGCCGTCGGGCAACCGACGCACCGGCGGCAGCCGATGACACCGACCCGACACCATGCGATTCAGCGGCACCCACTGCGAGTTGGCGGAACGCCGGCGACTGCGGCGCGACCGCAGGCGCCGCGACATCTAGCGATCCAGTCGCGCCCGCTGCAAGCCATCGGTCTGCCGTCGGTCGCGGCGGGCCAGCCGACAACAACGCGGCGGCATCTCCCGACCCAAGCGCCTCCGTCGCGAGCTGACGGTTTGCATCAGGCGTCGGCGCGACCGACGGCGACGGCGGTGTGGCGTTTCCCGATTCGGGTGCGTCCGTTGCGGGCTGACGGTTCGCCACGGGCTGTGGTGTGGCCGGCGGCGACGGCGGCGCGGCGTCTTGCGGTCCGGTCGCATCTGCCGCGAGATAGGGGTTTGCCGGTCGCGGTGCGCCGGCCGGCGACAGCGGCGCGGCGTCTTGCGATTCAGTTCAACCCATTGCGAGCTGAGGGTTTGCCAGCGACATTCGCATCGTCGCCAAATTTGGCGCGAACGGCCCCATCGAAGCGCATTTCCTTTCTCGTCGACCGGCGTAGGATCGCGGCAGTTGGCAGGCGGGGTGGTGGCCGATGACGGCGCGACGGCTCGCGGCACAGTTCGCATCCGTTGGTGATGTGAGTGGGCGTCCGTTCTATGCCCGCGCTCTGCGGCTCAAGCACATCAATCCGAGTTCGACGGTCTGTTTCGTCTTTCTGGAGGGTGCCACCGCGTTCGCGGTCATCCTGGCGCTCGCCGAGTTGATTCCATTTTGGGGCGTCGTCCTGTTGCCGATCTGCATCGCGGCGATGGTCAAGGTCAATGACGTGGTCGCCGGTGCGGCGGTGCGGGCCGCCGAGAGCCGCGGCGGTGGCGGCTTCGTTCGCCGGCCACTGCGGCCGTTCCGGACGGTCGGGCGGGCGACCGTCCCGGGTGGAGCGGGTTCTGACAAGATCGGCCGCGTCTACCGCTCCGCGCCGCCCGAGGCCAGCAGCCCGACGGCGGCGCCGGGACCCGACTCTCAGATCGACCTGGACGAGGACGGCGACGACACCACTGGCGTCCATCGTGGAGCCATTCCAGTGGCCCGACAAGGCAACCCGGCGGCGGTCGTCAACTCACCACCGGCCGACCTCAACCAGGGCCGGACAGCACGAACGCCGACCGCGCGGGCCAGCGATGTGTTCGACACCCCGGCTCAACGCGCCCGTCACTCCGCGACACGCCGCTACGAATAGCCGCCAGGAGCGCTCACGCCACCGAGCGACGGTCGCCCGGCGGTAGACCGCCTGTGCTATCGGCAGGCCCCTAGACGACAGAGCAGGCCCACCGAACACTGTGCGCGACGTTGGGCGGCTCGTCTTCGCACTCGTCGGCTCGGTGATGGTCGATGTTGGTCGGATGGGACCACAAGGTTTTGTTGCCGTGGTCGGTGACCGCCCCCACTCTGGCAGACCGAAGCGCTCATTGCGGCGCAGTCCTACCGACCAGTGCCGGTGGTCAACAAACCGCAACGCGGCCGCCGGCCACGTCCACCAACTCGTTGCGGCACGCGGGTTGGGAAGCCGCTCGCCGGTCGGGTGTGATCTCGTCCAGATAGAGAGCACCGCCACCTGCTGCGCGGGTGTGCGGCGCCACCGCTACGGGGTCGCCGTGTCGGGGACCGGCGCGATGCGGGGCCGGCTGGCCGCCTGGGCGGTCGCGGCAAACGCGGCCTGCTGCGCGGGTGTGCGGCACCACCGCTACGGCGTCGCTTGTGTCGGCGACCACCGCGATGCGCCGCCGCCTGGTCCCCGGGCGCAGCAAACGTGGCCTGCTTCGCGGGCGTAGCGGTGCCACCGCCACCTCGTCGCCCTGCCGGCGACCGCCGCGATGCACGGCCGTCCGGCCAAGGAGCGCGCGCCGGCAAGCGAGACGTCAAGGCTGATCGGACCGTTGGCTCGACCGACTGCTGGCACGACCCGCCGCATCGCGGGCGGCGAGTCAGATCAGCGGGCGACCCACTCACCCCTTCAGTGCGCCCGCCGCCAGCCCACCAACCATTCGGCGCTGCACGACCAGGAAAAAGACCAGCACCGGGATCGTCAGGATTGTCGACGCCGCCATTACCGGACCCCAAGCGGTGTCGTCCCGGCCGAAGAAGAAGGTCATGGCCACCGGAAGCGTGTAACGCGACTGATCGTTCAAGAACGTCAACGCGAAGATCAATTCATTCCACGCCACGATGAACGAGAAGATGCTCGTCGCCGCCAGACCCGGCGCGACCAACGGCAGCAGAATCCGCCGGAAGATCTGCGCCCGGCTTGCCCCGTCGATCGCCGCCGCTTCCTCCAGTTCCACCGGCACCGCAGCCACGAAGCCGCGGAGCATCCACACCGCGAACGGCAACGAGAAGCCCACATACGTCAAGACCAGGCTCGCCAGAGTGTCGTACAAGCCAAGCCGTTGGATCATCAGGAACAGCGGGATGACCAGCGCCTCCAGCGGGATCATCTGCACTACCAGCAGCATCACCAGGAAGCTGGTGCGCAGGCGGAAGCGGAAGCGCGCCACCGCCGTCGCCGCCAGCAGCGCGATCAGGCCACTGATCAACACCGTGGCTAACGCGACCAGGACGCTGTTGCGGAAGAAATCGACGAACGTCACCCCGGGAATCAGGTCCCCGGTCAGGATCGTCCGATAGTGCTCCAGCGTCGGCGACCGAGGGAACGGCAAAGGGCCACCTGAGAAGATCTCCGGCGTCGACTTCAACGACGTCGACACCATCCAGACGACCGGGAACACCGCGAACAGCGCCACCAGCAGGCCGACAACGTTCAGCGCGTGTCGTCGTCTCACAGCTCCTCCTGCTTCAGCAGGGACCGCACGTACACGCCGGTCACGACCAACAGGATCACCGTGAGTACGACCGCGATCGTCGCGCCCAGGCCGTATTTCGGTGGCGGCGAGAAGGCCGTCGCGTACGAGTAGATCGACAGCATGAACGTCGGCCGGTCCTGTGTGCCGCCGGCCAGTACGTACTGCTGGGTGAAGACCTTGAAGTCCCAGATCGTCGACAGCACGACCAGGATCCCGAACACCGGGCGCAGCAGCGGGAACGTCACCGACCAGAACGAGCGCCACGGGCCCGCTCCGTCGACCCGCGCCGCCTCCAGCAGCTCACCCGGCAGGCTCTTCAGGCCCGCGAGCACCGACACCGCGATGAACGGGAACGAGTGCCACACGACCACCAGAGTCAGGATCGAGAAGAACGACAACGGCGAGTTGAACCAGCCATACCCGGTCCACTCAGAACGGCCGAACAACGAGGAAGACAACCCGGAGGGCAGCGCGTTGAACAGCCACGTCACCAACCCGTTCGTGTCATCGAAGATCCACTTCCAGGTGATCGTGCCGGTCAGCGCCGGCGTCGCCCACGCCAGCAGCACACAACCGCCCACGAACGCCGCCATCCGCCGCCCGAGGCGGTGCAGCAGCAGCCCGACCAACGTGCCCAGCACCATCGTCAAAAACACGTTGGCCAGCGCGAACAGCACCGTATTACGCAGCACCGTGTGGAAGAACGGGTCCGACAGGATCTCCCGGTAGTTCGCCAGCCCGGCGAACGGCCACGGCCGCTGCCCGCGCACCTGACGCACGCTGTCGAGGTCGTACAGCGACATCACCGCCACCTGCCCGAGCGGCCACAGCAGCAGCGCCGCGATGACCACCAGGCAGGGGAGCAGCAGGAGGTACGGAAGCCGGCCCGGCCCCCGACGGTAAGCGGGGGCCGGCCGGGTAGGAGACGTCGTCACTTGGCGTTGAGGATGCTCTCGATCTCGGCGGCCGCGTCGGTCGTCGCCTGGTCGACCGTCTTCTGGCCCTTCATGACCGAGCTGTTCATCGCCTGCGTCACCGTCTTGGTGCGGCTGACCTCGACCCACTTCGGCGTCATCGGGGTGAGCTTGGTGCTCTTCATGCTCGCCGCGAACGCCGCCATGATCTTGTCGTCGTTGTAGCCGCTGGCGACCAGGTCCGAGTAGACCGGGAAGAACTTCAGGCTGTCGGCCCACTTCTTGTTGTTCTGCTTGTCGAGCAGCACCGTCATGTAGTCCCAGGCCACGTCCTTGGCCTTGCTGTCCTCCCAGATCGCGATGTCGGAGCCGCCGGCGAACGCGGGCGCCTCACCACCGGTCGGACCGGGGATCGGGAACGTGCCCCAGACCTGGTCGAGCTTGGGGTCGGCCTTCAGCATCGCGGCCTGCTGCCAGCTGCCGGCGAACGCCATCGCCGCCTTGCCGGTCGCGAACTGCGTGCGCGCGTCGATCTCGTTCCACGCCGCCGAGGCCGGCGGTGCCACCTTGTGCACCGTCACCAGGTCGGTCCAGAACTTGACCGCCTGGCGCGACTCCGCCGAGGTGAGGCCGGACTTCCAGGTGCCGCCCTGCTCGGTGGCGATCTCGCCGCCCGCGCCCCAGAGGAACGAGTAGAACGGCAGCTCCGAGTTGCCCGGCAGGGCGATCCCGTAGGTGCCGGGCTTCTTCGCCTGCACGGCCTTGGCCGCGGCTACGAGCTCGTCCCAGTTCTTCGGCGGCTGCACGCCCGCCTCCTGGAACCAGTCGGTGCGGTAGTAGATCGCGCGCACGCCGGCGTACCACGGAATGCCGTACTGCTTGCTGTCGAGCTGCGCGTTCTTCACCAGGTCGGGCAGGATGTCCTTGCCCGGCGCCCAGCCGCCCAGCCGCTCGGTCAGGTCGGCCAGCGCCTCCTGCTGCGCCCAGCCCTGGGTCTCGGTGTTGCCCAGCTCGGTGACGTCGGGGCCTTCGCCGCCGGCCAGCGCCGCCTGGAACTTCTTGGGCGCCTCGAGCCACGGGATGTACTGCACGACCACGTCGGTGTTGGGGTGCTTCTGCTTGAACTCGGCCTCGACATCGTCGAGGAAGGAGTTCTGCGCGTCCCCGCCCTCACCCATCATCCAGACGGTGAGCTTGGCCGGGTCCGGTGCCTGCTCGTTGCCGCTATCGTCATCGCTGCTGCCGCACGCAGTGGCGAGCATCGCTGCCGTGAGGATCACCGTGACAACCTGGAACGGTCTCCGCCTCGTCTTCACGACGCATTCCCTTCCGCGATGGGGGCTCGGGGTTTGTAGGTAACCTTCTTCGCGGCAGAGTAGTACGTAAATTTCTTTTACGACAGGCCTCCACATCACACATAGGAAACGGCCGCCCCGAGGGGCGGCCGTTTCCGGTGCTACGTCGTTACCGTGCGTCAGTACCGGCTGACTCGGCCCCGGCGGCGTCCGTACATGCTGACGGTCAGCAGCACGCCGACGGCGGCGAGGACGATCTGCAGCAGCAGCTCCCGCCAGTCGACGAAGCCGCCGGTGTCCGCGAAGCCGCCGGCACGCGCGATGGCGGAACCGAGCAGCGCGGCGACGACACCGATGACCAGCGTCAGCCAGATCGGGATGTTCTGGCGGCCGGGCACGACCAGCCGGCCCAGGGCACCAATGATCAGACCGATAATCAGTGCGGTGATGATTCCACCTGCGGTCATGGCCCTTCCTCCTCCTCGGGGGGTGTGTGACAGCCCGTAAGTTCCCGAGGCGGTGGAGCGCCAAACCGGATCTATCCCCCGGATGGCAGGTTTATTTCCCCGACGGCAACGATTCGCGGAGGCGGGCCGCGTCGACCAGGGCTTCGTCCATTGTCGAGAACGCCATCTTCGGCGGATCGGCCAGGTCGAACCAGGTCAGCTCCGTCGACTCGGCCGGGTCGAGCCGGATCGCCGCCGGGTCGACGGTCGCGAAGAAGAAGCAGTCCAGCACCGGCAGCAGCTCGTCCTGGAACTCGTACGCGCCGACGTACATGCCGATGAAGTCCCTGATCTGCACCTCGACGCCGAGTTCCTCGCGGCCCTCGCGCAGCGCGGCGTCCCGCGGGTGTTCGAAGCCGTCGCAGAACCCGCCCGGCGTCTCCCACAGCCCGGCCATCGGCTCGATCGCCCGCCGCAACGCCAGAAATCGACCAAGATCGTCAAGAACGACCAGGCTCGCGGTCGGCCGCGCGTTCACATAGAGCTGATAGCCGCAGGACGGACACGCCGTCGGCGGCCGCGAGACCAGAGCCCCACCGCAGCGGGCACAGAAACCGGCCGACGGTCCGGACGCCAGCGGCATCACTTCTTGGCAGCCTTGTCGGCAGCCGCGGTGTCCGAGGTGCTCAGCGCGGCGATGAAGGCCTCCTGCGGCACCTCCACGCGACCGACCATCTTCATCCGCTTCTTGCCTTCCTTCTGCTTCTCGAGCAGCTTGCGCTTGCGGGTGATGTCACCGCCGTAGCACTTGGCCAGCACGTCCTTGCGGATCGCGCGGATCGTCTCGCGGGCGATCACCCGGCTGCCGATCGCGGCCTGGATCGGCACCTCGAACTGCTGCCGGGGGATCAGCTTCTGCAGCTTGGAGGCGATGTTGACGCCGTAGTTGTAGGCCTTGTCCTTGTGCACGATCGCGCTGAACGCGTCGACCGGCTCGCCGTGCAGCAGGATGTCGACCTTGACCAGGTCGGCCTTCTGCTCGCCGGAGGGCTCGTAGTCGAGGCTCGCGTAGCCCTTGGTGCGGCTCTTGAGCTGGTCGAAGAAGTCGAAAATGATCTCGGCGAGCGGCAGGGTGTAGCGCAGCTCGACGCGGTCGGTCGACAGGTAGTCCATGCCGAGCAGCGAGCCCCGCCGGCCCTGGCACAGCTCCATCACGGCGCCGACGTAGTCGTTGGGAGTCAGGACGGTCGCGCGCACGACCGGCTCGTACACCTCGGCGATCTTCCCGGCCGGGAACTCGCTCGGGTTGGTGACCGTCAGCTCCTCGCCGTCGTCCATGAGCACCCGGTAGACCACGTTGGGCGCGGTCGAGATGAGGTCGAGCGAGAACTCGCGCTCCAGCCGCTCCCGGATGATCTCCAGGTGGAGCAGGCCGAGGAAGCCGACGCGGAAGCCGAACCCTAGCGCGGCACTTGTTTCCGGCTCGTAGACCAGCGCGGCGTCGTTGAGCTTGAGCTTGTCGAGCGCGTCGCGCAGCGCCGGGTAGTCGGAGCCGTCGATCGGGTAGAGGCCCGAGTAGACCATCGGCTTCGGGTCCTTGTAGCCGCCGAGCGCCTCGGTCGCCGGCCGGCTCTGGAGCGTGACCGTGTCACCGACCCGGGACTGGCGGACGTCCTTCACGCCGGTGATCAGGTAGCCCACCTCGCCGACGCCGAGCGCCGACGACTTGACCATCTCGGGCGAGATGACGCCGAGCTCGAGCAGCTCGTGCGCGGCGCCGGTGGACATCATCTTGATCCGGTCGCGCGCCTCGATCTTGCCGTCGATCACCCGGATGTACGTGACGACGCCGCGGTAGATGTCGTAGACGGAGTCGAAGATCATCGCCCGGGCGGGCGCGTCGGGCTCGCCGACCGGTGGCTGGAACTGCCGGACGATCTCGTCGAGCAGATGGGGTACGCCGTCGCCGGTCTTGCCGGACACCCGCAGGCAGTCCTCGGGCTGGCAGCCGATCAGGTGCGCGAGCTCCTCGGCGTACTTGTCGGGCTGCGCCGCCGGTAGGTCGATCTTGTTGAGCACCGGGATGACGTGGAGGTCGTTCTCGAGCGCCAGGTAGAGGTTGGCCAGCGTCTGCGCCTCGATGCCCTGCGCGGCGTCGACCAGCAGCACGGCGCCCTCGCAGGCGGCGAGGCTGCGGGACACCTCGTAGGTGAAGTCGACGTGGCCGGGCGTGTCGATCATGTTGAGCACGGCCTGCTCACCGGCCCGCTCGCCGGCGCGCACGGTCCACGGCATCCGGACCGCCTGCGACTTGATCGTGATGCCGCGTTCGCGCTCGATGTCCATCCGGTCCAGGTACTGCGCCCGCATCTGCCGTGGGTCGACCACCTCCGTCAGCTGCAGCATCCGGTCGGCCAGCGTCGACTTGCCGTGGTCGATGTGGGCGATGATGCAGAAGTTGCGGATGCGCACCGGGTCGGTAGCGCCGGGCAGGTTGGCGCCGCGGTCGAGCGTGGGTGGCACGGTGGTCCGTTCTGATCGGCGGTGGTCAAGGTCGCTCTCTATGTTCCCATGTCCAATTGGGTGGCCCCGGCGTGGAGCGGTCCGGCACGATTGCCGCCATGCTCGCGACCCCGCCCTTCGCCTACGACGCGACCGCCGTCCGGCCGCCGTGGGAGTCGTTGGCCGCCGGCATGCGGGCCGCGATCGAGGACCGGCTGGCCTCTCCGGTCGTCGGCGCGCGGACTGCCGGAGCGGGCTTCACCAGCGGCTTCGCCGCGGTGTTGACGACGGCCGCGGGGGAGCAGGTCTTCGTCAAGGCCGCGCGCTCCGCGGACCAGCGTCATCTTTGCGACTGGTACGCCCACGAGGCGCTGGTCACCGCCGCCCTCCCGGCGGCGGTCCGGGCGCCGCGCCCGCTCTGGACCCTGGCGACGCCGGACTGGTTCGTCCTGTGCGCGGAGGCGGTGGTCCCCGGCCGGACGCCGACGCTGCCGTGGCAGGAGGCGGAGTTGGCCGCCACCCTGGACGCCTGGGCCGAGGCTGCGGCGGCCCTCGCCCACCCGACGCGGGCCCTGCTCGACCTGAAGCTGCCGGCGCTCGCGCCGATGGTCGCCGACGAGTTCGGCGGGTGGCGCTGGATCGCCGAGGGCCGCGTGCCGATGCCCGAGTGGGCGGAGCCGGCGCGCCCCCGCCTGGCCGCGCTCGCCGCCCTGGAAGCGTCGGCGCCGTCCCTGGTCGCACCGACCGGCCCGAACCTCATGCACTGCGACCTGCGCCTCGACAACGTCATCATCGACGCGTCGGGCGAGGCCTGGCTCTGCGACTGGAACTGGCTCTGCCACGGCCCGGCCTGGTTCGACACGGCGGTCCTGCTGATCACGGCCCACGCGGGCGGCCTGGACGCGGACGCCCTCTGGTCGACCCACCCGACGGCGAGGGGCGTGCCGACGGGCGCCCTCGACGCGGCCCTGGCCGCGTTGTCCGGATATTTCCTGACCCGCTCCGCGGCCCCACCCAACGACGCGGCCCCAACGGTCCGCCAACACCAACGCTGGCACGGCGAGGCGGCCCTGTCCTGGCTGTCAGCCCGCCAGGGCTGGCGCTGATACCTCCCCGGAGGGCGGACTCAGCTGGCCGGCCGGCAACGCCGGGCGGCTGCACCGGCCACGTGGCGATCAATTGCCAAGCATGGAGCAGAAGCCGGTCCCGGGCCCGCGGTGGTCCGGACCGTCGCTCCCGCCGGTCACCGCTTCGCTGCCAGGTCCGCGGCTGGTTGGCATCAGACAGGATGCTGCCAAGGCAGCAACGCCACTCCGCCCGTTCGCTTCCGCGAACGAGGTCGGCCCGGGGGCGGTCGCCGTACTCGGCGGGCGGCGGCGATCGTGGTAATCGATTGCTGCTGGAGCAGCGATGTTTTACCAACGTCCGCCGTGCTGAGCGCGCGAGCCGTGACGGTCCGCTGCATCCAAGACCAACAGCGGGGGTTTGTTCAGGGCACTTCCGCCTGCCAACGCTCCGCTTCGCCATGCCGCCGGGTTCGCGTTGCCCGAACGTTAGGAACGGACCGTTCCTCTGCCGAAAGCGTTAGGAACGGACCGTTCCTTTCGCCAGGCTTGACCTTGACACGGTGACAAGCCCTTCGCTGTGGCCGAGGAGGTGGTCGCCATGGAGGACCCGGAAACGGCGCGGGCTTGCCGGGCGCTGGAGCACGGCAGCGCGTCGGTGCGGTTGCGGGCGGCGATGGCGGTGGGCACGGCACCCGATCCGCGGCTGGTCGACAAGCTCGTCGAGCGGTGTGCGGTCGAGAGCGAGTTCAGCGTGCGCGAGATGCTCACCTGGGCGCTCACCCGCCACGCGCCGGAGGCGACCATCCCCAAGCTCGTCGCCGAGCTCCGGCGTGCGCGGCCGCAGGCCCGGAGTCAGGCCTTGCACACCCTGTCCAAGATCGGGGATCGGCGGGCCTGGCCCGCGATCACGCCGGCGCTGCTCACCGATGCCGACGACGAGGTGGCGCGGAGTGCCTGGCGGGCGGCCGTCGCGCTGGTGCCTAACAGTGCCGAGCCCGCACTGGCAGGGACGCTGGCGACACAGCTAGGGCGCGGCGGCCGCGAAACCCGGTTGA
This sequence comes from Asanoa iriomotensis, assembly GCF_016862515.1. Classification (GTDB taxonomy): domain Bacteria; phylum Actinomycetota; class Actinomycetes; order Mycobacteriales; family Micromonosporaceae; genus Asanoa; species Asanoa iriomotensis. Next base: position 65,073 of record NZ_BONC01000011.1, on the reverse strand, counting down.
GCCTCAGCCGGGCGCTGGTCGCGCTGGGCGAGGCGGCGATGCCGACCCTGCGCGCCGCGATGACCGACGCCGACCCGCGGGTGCGGCAGCACGCGATCGCGACGGAACGGCTCTCACGCGACCCGGACGCCGGATTCGAGTTGGCGATCGAGGAGGCGAATCGGATCGTGGCACTCGGCACCACCAGCCAGGAAGGGTCTTAGACGGTGTTGATCGGTGACGTGGCGCGGCGGTCCGGGGTCAGTGCGCGGATGCTCAGGCACTACGACTCGCTCGGGCTGGTGCGGCCGACCGGGCGCACGCACGGCGGCTACCGCGAGTACTCCAGCGCCGACATCCGCCGGATCTTTCACGTCGAGAGCCTGCGGTCGTTGGGGCTGTCGTTGCGGGACGTCGGGCGCGCGCTCGACGATCCCGGATTCACGCCCGCGGGGCTCGTGGCCGACCTCATCCGCCAGACGCGGGAGCGGATCGCGGCGCAGCAGGAACTGCTCACCCGGCTCGACCGGATCAACGACGCCGAACCGGGCGACTGGGCGGACGTCCTCCAGACCGTCGCCCTCCTCCACGCCCTGGGGTCCGACGACGCCGGGCGGCGCCAGCGAGCGGCGCTGACCTCGGACGTGCCCGTGGCGGCGCTGGTCGAGGCGGCCCTGGGCGAGACCGACCCGAACGTCGCCGGCGCCCTCCGCTGGGCGCTCGCGCGGTCCGGCGACGACGCGCTGGCCCTGCTCGCCGAGGGCCTGCGCGCGCCCACGCCCCAAAGGCGCAAACGGGCCGTCCACTGCATCGCCGAGATCCCCGGCGCGGCGGCGACCGACCTGCTGCGGGGCGCGCTCGCGCACGCCGACGCCGACGTGCGCACGACCGCCGCCCTGGCGCTCGGCACCCGTGGCGCACCGGAGGCGATCCCGCCGCTGATCCGGATGATCGTCGAGGAGAAGGCCGATGCCGACGCGGCCGACGCCTTGGGCGCACTGGCCGGCGATCCCGCGTCCGCGGACCGGATCGCCGCGAGCCTCGTGGCCGCCCTCGCCGACCAGGAGGCGCCGGCACGTCGCCGGCTGGCACAGGCGCTCGCGGACATCCCGGGGGACAGCGCGGCGCGCGCTCTCGACGATCTTTCCCACGACGCGGACCGGGTGGTCGCCGTCACCGCGGCCTACACACTCGAGCGCCGGCGAGGGGCGTTTTGGCCCGTCAATGGGTAACTGGTAGTCTGGTTTTTCGCGTGTGGCGACGTTCGCCTGCGCCCTTTACACACCAACCAGGAGCAGGACGAGGCTGTCGCGTGGCGAACATCAAGTCCCAGATCAAGCGCAACCGGCAGAACGAGAAGCGCCGGCTGCGTAACAAGTCGGTCAAGTCGTCGCTGAAGACCGCGATCCGCAAGTTCCACGAGGCGACCGCGGCCGGCGACGCCGAGAAGGCCACCGTGCTCATGCGCGAGGCTTCGCGCAAGCTCGACAAGGCCGTCAGCAAGGGTGTCATCCACAAGAACCAGGCGGCCAACCGCAAGTCGGCCATCGCCAAGAAGCTCAGCGCGCCCGCTGCCTGAGCTGGAGCGAACCCGCCAGTTCACGATTTCGCCGAGGGTCGCACCCGCGCAACGCGCGGTGCGGCCCTCGTTGCGTAGCCTGGGCCGCATGGCAACGGGGCGCGTCATCTCGGTCAACCTCGGCACTCGCAAGATCACCGACTACGCCGACGGGCCGGGCGGGCAGACCGGCATCGACAAGCTGCCGACCACCGACCGGGTCGGCGTGAGCCCGGCCGGCGTCGACGGCGACTACATCGGCAACCGCCGCGTGCACGGCAGCCCCGACCAGGCCGTCTACGCCTACGCCGTCGAGGACGCGCACTGGTGGGCCGGTGAGCTCGACCGCGAGCTGGGAGCCGGGTCGTTCGGCGAGAACCTCACCACCGAGGGCCTCGACGTCACCAACGCCCTGATCGGTGAGCGCTGGGCCGTCGGCTCGGCCGTCGTCCAGGTGACCAAGCCCCGCACGCCGTGCATGACGTTCACCGGCTTCTGGGGCGTACCCGATCTGATCAAGCGGTTCACCGAGCACGGCGCGCCCGGCGCCTACCTGAGCGTGGTCACCCCGGGGCAGGTCGGCGCCGACGACGGGATCGAGGTCGTGCACCGCCCCGACCACGACGTCACCGTGGGAGTGCTGTTCCGCGCCTTCAACGGCGAGCCCGACCTGCTGCCCAGGCTGCTGCCGGCGGTCGACGACCTGCCCGAGCCATTGCGTGGCAAGGTTCGTCGACGGTTGAAGAAGTGAACGGCCCGGCCCCAGTAAAGGGCCGGGCCGTCAACAAAGAAAAGATCAGCGCAGCCAGGGGACGCTGCGGTCGAGCAGGCCGCGCGTCTTGAGCTCCTTGCGCAGCGGGATCTCGTCGTCGATGTAGCCGTCCCAGTTGATGCCCCAGTAGTTCGCGGTGTGGGTGCCCTCGCCGATGAGCTGGCGCTGGACCGGCGTCCGGTTCTGGTACCACTCCGAGGCCGGGTCGACGTGCAGTTCGTCGAGCGGGCGGATCCACCGGTAGGTGTAGCCGACGAACAGCATCTTGCGCGTGATGTTCGACAGGTTCGTCGAGCGCGAGTGCCACTGGCGGCGGTCGAAGATGAACGCGTCACCGGGGTTCGCGGTGATCTCGACCGTGCCCTCCGGGTCCGGGTTGTGCACCGTCAGGTCTGCCGGGCGCGGCAGCGAGTTCCACAGGTGGCTGCCCGGGATGACCTTGGTGGCGCCGCGGCCGGTCTCCGAGAGGTCCGACAGGACGTACGCCACCTTCAGCGAGAACATCGGGCGCGGCAGGTTCGGGTCCATCGTCTCCGGGTCGGAGTTCTGGCGGTACCCGTCCTGGTGCCAGCCCCAGTAGGGCTTCTCCGGCTCGGCGGCCGGCGGCGTGACGTCGAGGTGGTTGTGGTGCGTGTAGATGTTCCAGCCCGCGAGGCCCCACATGTACGGGAACGCGATCGGGTGGGTCAGCAGCTCACCGAAGAGCTCGTCCCGGTCCAGAAAGCCGAGCAGGTGCAGGGTGCCGTCCTTGGTGGTCCGACCGGCCGCCTTCTCCTCCGCGTACACCCGGTCGACGGCCTCTTCGAGGGCGGCCCGGTGGTCCTCGGTGAGGACGTTACGCAGAAGCATGAAGCCCTGCTCGTGGAACTCCTTGCGGTCGACCTCGCTGATCGGCTCGTAGCCCGTACGGCCTTCGTAGTCGAACACGTGCATTTCCTCCCCATGACGTCGCTAGGCCGTCACTTCGACCGGCGGTTCGGGCCTGGGCGGCCCCGGGATAACGCGAAATCAGAAGCGTTCTTGCGTTATCCGGCGATGCTAGAGGCCATTGCCGGGAGGGAAGCACTCCGGCCCCTCGAAGATCGGCGGCGATGAGGTGATCCGTACGATATGGAGGGGGATCACTACCGCAAGCGACACCGGATGCCCGCAAATCCGGTCAAGCTGGGCGCAAGATCATACAGAAAGTGAGATTAAACTCAGTCGGGCGCGTCGCGGACGATCAGGTGTATAGACGGTCACGCGTCGCCGAAGACCTCGGCCTGCACCCTGTCGCTGCCGGCACCGTCGACGGACGACCAGCGGCCCCCGTCGGCCGACCACTCCATCCCGGCGAACCTGACCGTCTTGACGCCGTGATCGGTCGCGTGCGAGACCAGCCAGTGCGCATAGCGCCAGCCCGCCGTCTGGTCGGCCGCCGCCACCGCGAAGCCCGCGTTCGCCGGCACCAGCTCGACCGTGCCCCAGTCGAGGTTGAGGATCTTCGTCAGCGAGGTGGCCGCCAGCGCGCCGCGGATCACCGGCTCGCCGGGCACGGTGCAGGCGACCGCTCCGGTGGCGCGGCCGAGCAGGGCCGCCGCCAACACCGCGGACTCGTCGGCCCACTTCTCGTAGGCCTCCGGGAAGGCCGACCGCTGCACCGCCTGCGCGGCGTCGGTGACCCGCATGTCCTGCCAGCCGCGCACCTTCTTGAGGCCCGCGTAGAACTTGCCCGCCGCGTAGCGGGGATCCCGGATCTGCTCGGGCGTGCCCCAGCCCTGGCTCGGCCGTTGCTGGAACAGGCCGACCGAGTCCCGGTCGCCGCCGGCCAGGTTCTCCAGCTTCGACTCCTGCAGCGCCGTCGCCAGCGCCACCACCACGCCGCGTTCCGGCATCTTCCGGCGTACGCCGATGGCGGTGATCGTGGCCGCGTTGGCCATCTGCGCTGCGTCGAGGGTGACCGGCGGGCTGTCGTCGCCGGCCCGCACGGTGCAGTCGCGGCCCGGGACGGGCAGCGTGATGTTGGGTGCCTTGAAGTCCTGCGAACTCAGCCAGACGGCGAACGCCGCGATCAGGAAGATCGCGACGATACCGACAACCATGCCCCGACCTCGCACCGACACCTCCGCGCTCCGCTTGTGGCACAGGTTACGACGCGGGTACGAAACCGGGAAACGCAAACGCAGACGTGTGGCGTTAACCCGGGATCCAGGCGGGGTCCCGCTTCTCCCGGAAGGCGGTCACGCCCTCGCGACCCTCGTCCGAGAGGAAGTAGCCGACCGAGCGGGCGCCGAGCTCGGCGGCGTCGTCGCGGACCGAGGCCAACGGTGTGCGCGCCAACAGCTCCTTGGTGCCGGCCAGCGCACCGGGCGCGCCCCGCACCAGCGCCGCGCAGTAGGACCGCACGGTCGCGTCCAGCTCCTCGACCCCGACCGCGAGCGTGACCAGCCCGATCGCGGCGGCGCGGGTGCCGTCGAACAGCTCGCCGGTCAGGTAGAGCTCCTGTGCCGCCCGGGGCGCCAGCCGGCGCAGCACGGTCGACGAGATCACCGCCGGGATCACACCGAGGCGGACCTCGGTGAACGCGAACGTCGCCTCCGCCGCGCAGATCGCGATGTCGGCTGCGGCGATCAGGCCCAGGCCGCCCGCCCGGGCCGGGCCGGCGATCCGGGCCACCACCGGCTTCGGGCAGTCGACCACGGCCGCCAGCACGTCGCCGAGCATGCCGACCGGCACCTTCCCGGAGGCGTACGCCGCGGCGGTCTCCTTGAGGTCGGCGCCCGAGCAGAACACCGGCCCGGTGTGCGAGAGCACCACCGCCCGCACCGCCGGGTCGGCGACGGCGGCGGTCAGGGCGTCGAGCAGCTCGGTCATCAGCGGCGTCGAGAGCGCGTTGCGGTTGTGCGGGCTGTCCAGGGTGAGGGTGGCCACCCCGCGGTCGGTGTCGACCCGTACGAGAGTCATGGGGCGCACACTAGACGAATGCCCGGTCCTCTTCCCGACGGCGAACCGATGCCGCCGGACGGCGCGCTGCCGGACTCCGCCCTGCGCGCGGTCGGTGCCCGCGGCTTCGGTGTCTACGTCCACGTGCCGTTCTGCTCGTCGCGGTGCGGCTACTGCGACTTCAACACGTACGCGCCCAGCGACCTGCCGGGCTGGCGCACGGAGGGCTACGCCGACACGGTGCTGGCCGAGCTCGAGCTGGCCGCCCGCACGCTGGGCACCGCACCACCCGTTGACACGGTCTTCGTCGGAGGCGGCACGCCGACCCTGCTGCCGGCCGACGACCTGGCCCGGATCCTGGCGGCGGTCGACAAGACGTGGGGCCTGGCGCCCGGCGCCGAGGTGACCACGGAGGCCAACCCGGAGACGGTGACGCCGGAGAGCCTGCGCGCGCTGCGGTCCGCCGGCTATACGCGGGTCTCGCTCGGCATGCAGTCGGTGGCGCCGGGCGTGCTGCGGGTCCTGGACCGTCGGCACTCGCCCGGTCGGGCGGCGCAGGCCGCGACCGAGGCCCGGGCGGCCGGCTTCGACCACGTCAACCTGGACCTGATCTACGGGACGCCGGGTGAGAGCCCCGACGACTTCGCGGCCTCGCTGGCCGCGGCGATCGGTGCGGGTGTCGACCACGTCAGCGCGTACGCCCTGATCGTCGAGGACGGCACCCGGCTGGCGGCGAAGATGCGGCGGGGCGAGCTGCCCTACCCCGAGGACGACGTGGCCGCCGACCGCTACCTGGCCGCGGAGGCGGCGCTGACCGCGGCGGGTTTCGACTGGTACGAGGTGTCGAACTGGGCCACCACGCCGGCGGGGCGGTGCCGGCACAACCTGCTCTACTGGAGCGGCGGCGACTGGTGGGGCGTCGGCCCCGGCGCGCACAGCCACGTCGGCGGCGTGCGCTGGTGGAACGTCAAACATCCCGCGGCGTACGCCCAGCGCCTGGCGGAGGGTGTCTCTCCGGGCGCGGGCCGCGAGGTGCTGTCACCCGACGACCAGCACACCGAGGACGTCATGCTGCGGCTGCGGTTGGCCACCGGGCTGCCGCTGGACGTGCTGGACCCGGCGGGCCGCGCCGCCGCCGAACGGGCGGCGGGCGACGGCCTGCTGGAGATCGACGACGGCGCGGCGGTGCTGACCCTGCGGGGCAGACTGCTCGCCGACGCCGTCGTGCGCGACCTACTTACTTGATCATGGTGGGGCTCATCGGGTAGCGGTAGAGCTGACCCTCGTTGGCCCTGACGGTCGCGATGATGCCGAAGATCACCTGGATCGCCACCACGATGATGCTCGGCACGAACAGCAGGCACCAGCTGATGAACGTCAGCACGAACGCGATGATCGACCAGAGCACCTGGAAGTTCAGCGCGGCGACGGCCTGCGCCCGGACGGCCGGCGACTGCTGGCCGCGGACCAGGTAGGCGACCAGCGGGCCGACGAAGCCGAGGACACCGAGGCTGATCAGCGCGCCGAGGGCACCGCCGAGGTGCGCGACCAGGGTCCAGGTCTTGTCTTCGCTCGTGGCGGGCGCGCCGCCACCGTAGTAGCCACCCTGCTGGGGCGGGTAGCCGCCACCCTGGGGCGGGTAACCACCCTGCTGGGGCGGGTAGCCACCGCCCTGGGGCGGGTAACCACCGGCGGGCGGCGGGTATGCGCCGCCACCCGAGGTGGGCGGCGGGTATGCGCCGCCACCCGAGGTGGGGGGAGGCGCGTAATTGGGATCCGGGTTGCCCTCGCCGGGCGGCCGGGGTGGCTCAGTCATGGCCACACCGTAGGGGTATCGATCAACCCGCGCCAGATGCGAGTTGTGACTCTTTCTGGACAGCGTGGCCTCCGTGAACAGCGATCATCGCTAGGTAGACCGGTGCGTCGTAGACTGGCACTCGCTACAGTCGAGTGCCAAGAAGGCGGAAAGGGGTGACGGATGGCTCTCGATGACCGCAAGCTCGACGTGCTGCGGGCGATCGTCGAGGACTATGTCGCCACCCAGGAACCGGTCGGCAGCAAGTCCCTCGTCGAGCGCCACCAACTGGGCGTTTCCCCCGCCACCGTGCGCAACGACATGGCGGTGCTCGAGGAAGAGGGCTACATCCGGCAGCCGCACACCAGCGCCGGCCGGGTGCCCACCGACCGGGGCTACCGCCTGTTCGTCGACCGCTTGTCGACCGTCAAGCCGCTGAGCCCGGCCGAGCGCCGGGCGATCGAGCGGTTCCTGGTCGGCGCCGTCGACCTCGACGACGTCGTGCACCGGACAGTCCGCCTGCTGGCCCAGCTCACCCGCCAGGTGGCGGTCGTGCAATACCCGAGCCTGGCCAGGTCGACCGTCCGCCACCTGGAGCTGGTGCCCATCTCCACCACCCGGCTGATGGTCGTCATGATCGCCAACACCGGCCGGGTCGAGCAGCGGGTGGTCGACCTGCCCGCGCCGATCGACGAGTCCCAGGTCACCACGCTGCGCCGGCTGACCAACGAGAAGCTCTGCGGCAGCAAGCTCGCCGACACGCCTCCGCTGGTGCAGGCGCTGGTCGACGAGTCGGCGCCCGAGCTGACCCCGGCCACCATCGCGCTGTCGACGGTGCTGCTGGAGACGCTGGTCGAGCGGCACGAGGAGCGGGTGGCGCTGGCCGGCACGGCCAACCTGACCCGCGGCGGCCTGCTCGACTTCCAGGGTTCGCTGCGCCCGATCCTCGAGGCGCTGGAAGAAGAGGTCATCCTGCTCAAGCTGATCGGCGAGGTGGAGCCGATCACCCGGGTCCGGATCGGCGACGAGACCGAGATCGACAACTTGCGGTCCACCTCGATCGTGAGCACCGGCTACGGCCCGGGTGTCACCATCGTCGGTGGGCTCGGTGTGCTCGGACCCACGCGGATGGACTACCCCGCCACCATCGCGACCGTGCGCGCCGTGGCACGCTACGTAGGCGAGATGCTGGCGCAGAACTGACACACCCCTAGACCTGATCACCGGCGGCCGGCACAAGCGAGACGACATGAGGACTCAGAACACAGTGGCCAGGGATTACTACGGGATTCTGGGCGTCGCCCGGGACGCCAGTGACGACGAGATCAAGCGCGCGTACCGGAAGCTGGCGCGTCAGTACCATCCGGACGTCAACCCCGATCCCGAGGCGGCCGAGAAGTTCAAGGAGATCAACGCGGCCTACGAGGTCCTCTCCGACGACCAGAAGCGGCAGATCGTCGACCTCGGCGGCGACCCGCTCGCGCCGGGCGGCGGCGGGCCGGGCGGCGGCCCCGGCGGCGCGGGCCCGTTCGTCGGCTTCCAGGACATCATGGACGCGTTCTTCGGCGCGGCCGGCGGCGGCGCGCGTGGCCCGCGCCCGCGCACCCGGCCCGGCGCCGACGCGATCCTGCGGCTCGAGCTCGACCTGCTGGAGACCGCGTTCGGCGTCGAGGCGCCGATCACCGTCGACACCGCCGTGCTCTGCACCACCTGCTCCGGCGCCGGCACGGCCGCCGGCACCCACCTGGCCACCTGCGAGACCTGCGGCGGCCGCGGCGAGGTGCAGTCGGTGCAGCGCACGTTCCTCGGCCAGGTCGTCTCGTCCCGCCCGTGCACGGTCTGCCAGGGCTACGGCACGGTCATCCCGCACCCGTGCCCGACCTGCGCCGGCGACGGCCGGGTGCGCACCCGGCGGTCGCTGACCGTGAAGATCCCGGCCGGCGTCGAGGACGGCATGCGGATCCGGCTCGCCCAGCAGGGCGAGGTCGGCCCCGGCGGCGGCACCGCCGGCGACCTCTACGTCGAGATCCACGAGCGGCCGCACGACGTCTACTCCCGCAAGGGCGACGACCTGCACTGCCGGGTGACCGTGCCGATGACGGCGGCGGCGCTCGGCACCCGGCTGACCATCAAGACCCTCGACAGCGAGGAGACGGTCGACGTCAAGCCGGGCACCCAGCCCAACTCCACGCTGCGGCTGCGCGCTCGCGGCGTGCCGCACCTGCGCGGCGCCGGCCGCGGCGACCTCTACGTGCACCTCGACGTGCGCACGCCGACCAAGCTGACCGCCGACCAGGAGCGGGTGCTCCGCGAGTTCTCCCGCTCCCGTGGCGAAGAGGTGGCCGAGCTGACCAAGCAGGGCGGCTTCTTCTCCCGGATGCGCGACGCCTTCAACGGCCACTGACGCCATGTGTCGCAAGCTCCATTGAGCCGACCCCTCTTCCTCGTCGACGCGCTGCCGTCGGGCGAGGAGTTCGTGCTCGACGGCCCGGAAGGGCGCCACGCCGCGACCGTGCAGCGGATCGGCGCCGGCGAGGAGCTGCTGCTCGCTGACGGGCGCGGCGGCACGGCCGAGGCGGTGGTCACGGCCGTCGGCAAGGGCGCGCTCACCTTGGCGGTCACATCGCGGGGGTACGAGCCGCCGCCCGACCCCCGCCTCGTCGTGGTGCAGGGCATCGCGAAGGGCGACCGGGGCGAGTTGGCCGTCCAGGCCATGACCGAGGTCGGCGTCGACGAGATCGTGCCGTGGGCGGCGGCCCGCTCGGTGGCCCGCTGGCGGGCCGAACGCGGCGACAAGGCCCGCGACCGCTGGGTCACCACCGCCCGCGAGGCGGCCAAGCAGTCCCGGCGGGCCTGGTGCCCGACCATCGCCGGGGATCCCGACGAGTCGACGCGTGCGGTGTCCGCCCGGCTGGGCGCCGCGGCGGCCGCTTTCGTGCTGCACGAGGAGGCGTCCACCGCGCTCGCCACGGCGTCACTGCCGGCGCGCGGCGAGGTGCTTTTGGTGGTCGGCCCGGAAGGCGGCATCACGCCCGAGGAACTGGCGGCGTTCGAGAATGCCGGCGCCGTCGCGGTGCGGTTGGGCCCGTCGGTGCTGCGCACGTCGACCGCCGGAGTGGCGGCGTTGGCTGTCCTCAGTGCCCGGTTGGGTCGCTGGAACACATAGCCGACGCACAGGAAAGCCATTGAACATGGTCGACGGCCGGCACCCACGGGGGAAGGCGCCGGCCGTCCCATATACGAGACCACATCACCCGGTCTTCAGCAAGTCCGCCTTCCCCGTTCGGGCGAACGTCGAACATTCGCCATTTGCCGACCAGGGCAAGATCGACCTTAGGTCACACATCGACCGTGGCCGTGATTTTCGGATCGTTGACAGAGGCCGACGCCTCGACCCGGTACGTGCCCGCGACCGTGCGCCACCCGCCGTCGTCCCAGACCTGGAATGCCCGCTCCGGCAACGGAATCCGCACGGTCACGGCGTCACCCGGCGCCGCCGTCACCGAGGCGAACCCGGCCAGCCAGCGCGCCGGCCGCACCGGCCCGTCGCCGGTGGTCGCGCCCACGTACACCTGGACGACCTCGCGTCCGGCCCGCGCGCCCGTGTTGCGGACGGTGACCACGGCGGCGCCGTTCTCGACGGTCAGCGACTCGTACGCCCAGGTGGTGTAACCAAGCCCGTGGCCGAACGGGAAGAGCGGCTCGCGGTCTCGTCGTTCGAGACCGGCAGTTGGCCCGGCGGTCCAGCCCCGGTAGCCGATCAGCACGTCCTCGGCGTACGTCAGCGTCCCGTCGGTCGGCGTCGTCGACAGCACCGGCAGGTCGGCGGTGGCCCTCGGCCAGGTGGTCGGCAGCCGCCCGCCCGGTTCGGCCAGCCCGAGCAGCACGTCGGCCAGCGCCGCGCCGGCCTCCTGACCCGGGAACCAGGTCAGCAGCACCGCGGCCACGTCGTCGACCCAGGGCATCAGCACCGGCGAGCCGGCGTTGACCACGACCACGGTGCGCGGGTTGGCGGCCGCGACCCGGGCGACCAGCTCGTCCTGCCGGCCGGGCAGGCCCAGCGTCGTGCGGTCGAAGCCCTCGGACTCGACCTCCTCGGTGGTGCCGACGACCACGACCGCGACGTCGGCCTCGGCCGCCACCTGGGCCGCCTCGTCGAGCAGCGTCCCGGCGTCGGCGACCGGCCGGCCGTGGCCGAGCGTCAGCGTCACGAAGCCGTGCCGGCCCGGGTAGATCCGGTGCGTCAGCACGACGTCGACCGGCTTGCCGGCGACCGCCTCCACCGGGACGCGGTGCTCGACCGGGGTGAGGAACGCGGTGGTCACGGGGTCGTCGCCGGGCGCGTAGACCTGGTCCTCGAACACCGTCTCACCGCCGACCCGCAGCACCAGGCCGCCGAAGCCGTTGGCGGCCAGCAGGTGCGTGCCGGTGACCGACGGCGTGAATGTCGCCGAGATCTCGACGGTCGCGGCGGTCGCCGGGTCGACGCTCTCCGGCAGGTCGCCCATCCAGCGCACGTCCGCGGCGTCGATCGTTGACTCGTAGAGCGCGTCGCCGGCCGCGTCGCGCAGGGTCGTGGTGATCGGCGTCCACTCCAGACCGGTGGCCGCGGCCAACTCCGGGCGGGGGTCGGCGCCGACCGCGTAGACGACCTCGGCATCGGGCAGCGCGGCGGTCAGGCCGGCCAGCGGCGACACGATGTGCCGCGGCAGCACCCGGGCCGAGCCGCCACCCAGGATCCGGGCGTCGTCGGCGAGCGCGCCGAGGACGGCGACCTTCCGCACCGCGCCGGCGTCGAGGGGCAGCGCGCCGTTCTCGTTGCGGGCCAGCACGAACGAGCGGGTGGCGATCTCCCGGGCCGCGGCGTCGACGTCGAGGCCGCCGGCGAAGGAGGAGGCCGGCACCGCGGGCGGCACCTGGGACCAGGCGCCGACGCGACCCGCGAGCAGCAGGATCCGCCGCACCTTGTCGTCGATCTGCTCCTCGGAGACGTCGCCGGCGCGGACGGCGGCGAGCAGCTTGTCGCCCCACGGTGCGGCGAACGCCGGCATGGCCACGTCCAGGCCGCCGGTCGCGGTGGCCACCGTGGTGCGGGCCGCGGTCCAGTCGGAGACCACCGCGCCGTCGAAACCCCACTCGCCCTTGAGCAGCCCGTTGACCAGCTCGTCGTGCTCGGTCATCGTCGAGCCGTTGACGCCGTTGTACGCGGCCATCACGCTCCACACCCCGGCGGCGACGATCCGCTCGAACGGCACCAGGTAGAGCTCGCGCAGCGCCCGCTGCGAGACCCGCACGTCGACCGTGAACCGGTCGGTCTCGGAGTCGTTGGCGACGAAGTGCTTGACCTGCGCGCCGACGCCCTGCTCCTGCAGGCCCGTCACGTACCCGATGCCGATCTCGGCGGTCAGCAGCGGGTCCTCCGAGTAGCACTCGAAGTGCCGGCCGCCCAGCGGGCTGCGGTGCAGGTTGACGGTCGGCGCGAGCAGGATGTGGATGCCCCGCGACCGGCACTCCTGGCCGAGCACCCGGCCGGCGAGCCGCGACACCTCCGGGTCCCAGGTCGCGGCCAGCGCGGTCGGGCTGGGCAGCGCGACCGAGGGGTTATCGGGCGACCACACCACGCCGCGGACGCCGATCGGGCCGTCCGACATGGTCAGGGCGGCCAGCCCGATCTCCGGGACCGCCGGCAGCCGCCAGTAGTCCTGACCTGTGAGAAGTCGGACCTTGGTGTCAAGGTCGAGGGTCGCGAGAGCGCTCTCTATCGCGGCCCGGTGCGCTGTCTGCTCCACGCGGGTCATCATGCCTTATTGGTCGCTAACTACGATCGCCCTCGTGACCGACTGCCTGTTCTGCCGGATCGTCGCCGGGGAGCTGCCCGCGACCGTGGTCCGCGAGACCGACACCACGCTGGCCTTCCGCGACATCAACCCCAAGGCCGAGGTGCACGTGCTCGTGGTGACGAAGGAGCACTACGTCGACATCGCCACCCTCGCCACTGCCGACCGGGAGCTGACCAGCGACCTGATGGAAACCGTGGCGGTGGTCGCCGAGAGCGAGGGCCTGCTGGCCGACGGCTTCCGGACGATCTTCAACACCGGCTTGTACGGCGGCCAGGAGGTCGACCACGTCCACGCGCACGTGCTCGGCGGCGAGCCCGTCGGCCCGATGGTCTGCAAGTGAAGGCGCTCGACCGGCTGGTCCGGGAGACACAGGCCCAGGCCCGCATCCCGGCGCTGTCCGCCGCCGTGCACCGCGCCGACCGTCCGCTGTGGACCCACTCGGTCGGCGCCGCGCCCGACGCGGCCTTCCGCATCGGCTCGGTCACGAAGACGTTCACCGCGGTGCTGGTCATGCGGGCCCGCGACGCCGGCCTGCTAGACCTCGACGACCCGATCGGCCGGCACCTCGACGTGTCCGCGCACGGCGAGTTGACCGTCCGCCGGCTGCTCTCGCACACCAGCGGCATCCAGCGCGAGCCCTACGGCGACGTCTGGGACACCCTGGTCGCGCCGGACGCCGTCACGCTCGTCGCCGACCTCGAGCGGGTCGAGCGGGTGCTGCCGCCGGCCCGCCGGTTCCACTACTCCAACCTGGGCGTCGCCCTGCTCGGCCTGGCGGTCGGCCGGCTGCGCGGCGGCACCTGGGGCGAGGTGCTCGCCGCCGAGGTGCTCGGCCCGCTGGGCCTGACCGGCACCTCGGTCGCCCGGCCCGAGAACGCGACGACCGGCTACCTGGTCGACGCGTACTCCGACGCCGCCCGCCCCGAGCCGCCGCTGGACTTCGGTGCGGTCGGCCCGGCCGCCCAGCTCTGGAGCACGGCCGCCGACATGGCCAAGTGGGCGGCGTTCCTCGCCGACCCGGCCGCCGTCGACCCGGCCGGCGCCGTGCTGGCGCCCGCCACGCTCGACGAGATGCGCTGGCCGGCCACCACCACCGACCAGGGGCTCTGGGCGGTCGGCTTCGGCCTCGGGCTGATCCTCGTGCCGCGCGGCGACCGGGTGGTGCACGTGGGGCACGACGGCGCGATGCCCGGCTTCCTGGCCGGCGTCTACGGGCGACCGCGGGCGCTGACCGGCCAGCCCGGCCCGGCCGGGTTCGGTGCCGCGGTGCTGGGCGCCTCGGGCACCGCGCTGGAGACCGTGGACCTGCCGCACAAGCTGCTCGACGCGGCCGCCGAGCAGGATCCGGCCGAGATCGAGCCCTGGACGCCGGGGGAGCCGGCGCCGGAGGCCTACCGGTCGGTGCTGGGGCGCTGGTGGAGCGAGGGCTTCGAGCAGGTGTTCAGTTGGCACGACGGGGCGCTGCGGTCCCGGGGCGCCGCCGACCCGGCGGGCCGGCCGCCGGCCGTGTTCCGCCCATCAACCGACAATCCGGACATTCTGCGTACCGTATCCGGTCGTGAGGTTGGCGAGTTGCTCCGGTTGACGCGTGCCGCCGACGGGCGGGTCGTGCGGATGCACTGGGCCACCTACCGGCTCACCCGGGACCAGCAGACGTTCGAGGGGCACTCCTTCACCGCATGAGCCGGAAATGGGCGCGGTGAGCACGACGTTCAACCGATACGATTGACTCCTACGTCCGCACGAGATGAGAGCAGGTGGCGCAGGGCCCGCGGGTCCGACTTATGACCGGCACTCCACCCCCCGGCCAGCCCCGGGTGCAGACCAAGATCACGGTCCCTGACCCGCAGATCATGGTCAACCTCCTCGGCGCGGGAGACGAGATCCTGCGACTCGTCGAACGCTCGGTCGCCAGCGACGTCCACGTGCGCGGCAACGAGATCACCATCACCGGCGCCCCTGCGGAGAACGCGCAGGCCGAGCGCCTCTTCACGGAGCTTCTCGAGCTGATCCAGAAGGGCGAGACGCTGACCACCGACGCGGTCCGGCGCACCGTCGGGATGCTCGAGCAGGGCACCGTCGAGCGCCCGGCGGAGGTGCTCACCCTCAACATCCTGTCCCGGCGCGGGCGCACCATCCGCCCCAAGACGCTCGGCCAGAAGCGCTACGTCGACGCGATCGACGAGAACACCGTCGTCTTCGGCATCGGCCCCGCCGGCACCGGCAAGACCTACCTGGCCATGGCCAAGGCCGTCCAGGCACTCCAGGCCAAGCAGGTCAACCGGATCATCCTGACCCGGCCGGCGGTCGAGGCGGGTGAGCGGCTCGGCTTCCTGCCCGGCACGCTCTACGAGAAGATCGACCCCTACCTGCGGCCGCTCTACGACGCGCTGCACGACATGCTCGACCCGGAGTCGATCCCGAAGCTGATGGCGGCGGGCACGATCGAGGTCGCACCGCTGGCCTACATGCGCGGCCGCACGCTCAACGACGCGTTCATCATCCTCGACGAGGCCCAGAACACGACGCCCGAGCAGATGAAGATGTTCCTGACCCGGCTCGGGTTCGGTTCCAAGGTGGTCGTCACCGGCGACATCACCCAGGTCGACCTGCCCGGCGGCTCGACCAGTGGCCTGCGCCTGGTCCGTGAGATCCTCGACGGGCTCGACGACATCCACTTCGCGACGCTGAGCAGCAGCGACGTGGTGCGCCACCGACTCGTCGGCGAGATCGTCGACGCCTATGGCAAGTGGGACGCCGAGCGTGAGGCGCTGCAGGCCCAGGGCGTGCACGCGGTGCCCGGCCGGGGCGCGGCCGCCCAGCGCGGCAGCCGGCGCCGATAGCTTTTTCCGAAAGAGGCAGTGTTGTCCATCGAGATCGCCAACGAGTCGGGCGTCGCCGTCGACACCGACGAGGTGCTCGCCGTCGCCCGCCACGCCCTCGACGAGATGGGTGTCAACCCGCTCGCCGAGCTGTCCGTGCTGCTCGTCGACGTCGACTACATGACCGAGCTCAACCACCGCTGGATGGGCGGTGACGGCCCCACCGACGTGCTCGCCTTCCCCATGGACGAGGGCAGCGTCGACCACGGTCCCGGTGAGATCACCGGCAGCGAGCCGGCTCTGCTCGGCGACATCGTGCTGTGCCCCGAGGTGGCCGCCAAGCAGGCGGTCACCGCCGGCCACACCGCCGCCGACGAGCTGCACCTGCTCACCGTGCACGGGGTCCTCCACCTGCTCGGCTACGACCACGCGGAGCCGGACGAGGAGCGGGAGATGTTCGAGCTGCAGTCGCGGCTCCTGACCGGCTGGCGGGCGGCGCGAACCCGGTGATCCACTTAGCCGCCGACGCCGCCGCGATCCAACCGGGGTTGCCCGACATCCAGCTCCTCCTGATCGCCGCGGGGCTCGTCGTTCTCGGCGGGTTCTTCGCGATGACCGACGCCGCCCTCGGCGCGGTGTCACCGGCCCGCGCCGGTGAGCTGGCCCGCGAGGGCGTCCGCGGGGCCCGCACGCTGCAGATCGTCGCCTCCGACGCGGTCCGGCACATCAACCTGCTGCTGCTCCTGCGGCTGATCTGCGAGCTGACCGCCACGACCCTGGCCGCGCTGGTCGCCGTCGACACCTGGGGTGCCGGCTGGCGGGCGGCGCTGGTCACGGCCAGTGCGATGACGGTCGTCAGCTTCGTCGTGGTCGGCGTCGCGCCGCGGACGATAGGCCGGCAGAACGCCTACGCGGTCGGCCGCGCCACCGCGCCGCTCGTGCGCTGGCTGGGCCGGGCGCTCAACCCGCTCGCCTCGCTGCTGATCCTGATCGGCAACGCGGTGACACCCGGGCGCGGCTTCCGCGAAGGCCCGTTCGCCACCCAGGTCGAGCTGCGCGAGCTGGTCGACCTGGCCGAGCAGCGTGGCGTCGTGGAGAGCGGCGAGCGCCAGATGATCCACTCGGTGTTCGAGCTCGGTGACACGATCGCCCGCGAGGTGATGGTGCCGCGCACCGACATGGTCTGGATCGAGGGCGGGAAGAACGGGCGCCAGGCGCTGGCGCTGTTCCTGCGCTCCGGCTTCTCACGGATACCGGTGATCGGCGAGAACGTCGACGACGTGCTCGGCATCCTCTATCTCAAGGACGTGATCCGGCGCAGCGAGGGCGACCTGGACCGGGAGCCCGACGTGCCGGTTTCCGAGATCATGCGGGACGCCACGTTCGTCCCCGAGTCCAAGCCCGTCGACGACCTGCTCTCCGAGATGCAGGCCGCGCGCACCCACCTGGTCATCGTCGTCGACGAGTACGGCGGCACCGCCGGCCTCGTCACGATCGAGGACATCCTGGAGGAGATCGTCGGCGAGATCACGGATGAGTACGACAACGAGCGCCCGCCGATCGAGCACCTCGCGGACGGCGCGGTCCGGGTCGCGGCGCGCGTGCCGGTCGAGGACCTGAGCGAGCTGTTCGACGTCGACCTGCCCACCGACGAGGTGGAGACGGTCGGCGGCCTGCTGGCCCAGGCGCTCGGCCGCGTGCCGATCCCGGGAGCCGAGGCCACCGTCGACGGCCTGCACATGGTCGCGGAGGGCGTGGTCGGCCGCCGCAACCGGATCGACACGGTGCTGGTCCGCCGGGCCTCACACGACAACGACGACAACAACGAAGACAGTGACGAGAGGCAACCAGCGGATGTTTGAGTCGCCCCAGCTCGGGCCGCCCGCCGAGCTCGACGCCGAGGACACCAAGCTGGTGACCCTGGCGCGCGCCGCCCGGGCCCGCGCCGCCGCCGTGGAGGGTGCCGCGGTGCGCGACCAGGACGGCCGCACGTACGCCGCGGCGACCGTGGCCCTGCCCTCGCTGACGATGACCGCGCTCCAGCTCGCCGTCGCCTCGGCGGCCGCCGCCGGTGCCACGAAGATCGAGGCGGCCGCGGTGGTCACCGAGGCCAGCACCCTCGACGGGCCCGGCCACGCCGTGGTCCGCGACCTCTCCGCCGACGCGCCGATCCACCTGGCCGCGCCGGACGGCAAGGTCCTGGGCACGGTCACGGCATGAGCTTCCACGCTGGTTTCGCCTGTTTCGTCGGGCGCCCCAACGCCGGCAAGTCCACGCTGACCAACGCGATCGTCGGGCAGAAGATCGCGATCACGTCCAGCAAGCCACAGACCACCCGCCACGTGATCCGGGCGGTGCTGCACCGCGACGACTCGCAGCTCGTGCTGGTCGACACCCCCGGGCTGCACCGGCCGCGGACGCTGCTCGGCGAGCGCCTCAACGACCTGGTCCGGACGACCTGGAGCGAGGTCGACGTGATCGGCCTGTGCATCCCCGCCAACGAGCCGGTCGGCCGCGGCGACCGGTTCATCACCGGCGAGCTGAGCGAGCTCAAGGCCACCGTGCTGGCCGTCGTCACCAAGACCGACCTGGTCGACAAGGCGACGCTGGCGCGTCAGCTCGCGGCCGTCGGCGAGCTGGCCGACTTCGCCGCCGTGGTCCCGGTCAGCGCGCAGACCGGCGCACAGGTCGACACCCTGGTCGACGTGGTGACCGGCTTCCTGCCAGAGTCGCCGCGGCTCTACCCCGACGACATGATCACCGACGAGCCCGAGCAGGTGCTGATCGCGGAACTGGTCCGCGAGGCGGCCCTGGAGGGCGTCCGCGACGAACTGCCCCACTCGATCGCCGTCGTGGTCGAGGAGATGTTCGACGAGGGCGACCTGACCAAGATCTACGCCGACGTGTACGTCGAGCGCCAGAGTCAGAAGGCCATCGTGATCGGCGCACGGGCGAGCCGGCTCAAGGAGATCGGCACCCGCTCCCGCCAGGAGATCGAGGCGCTGCTGGGCCGCCGGGTCTACCTCGACCTGCACGTCCGCGTCGCCAAGGAGTGGCAGCGCGACCCGCGGCAGCTCCGCAAGCTGGGTTTCTGACCCAGCACTCGCACAGGATCCGTCCATCTGGCGGCATTAGACTGTCCGGGCCATGATCTTTTGGAGGGACGACCGATGCCGCGGGTGCTGATCACCGGGGGCGCCGGTCGGATCGGCAGCCTCCTCACTGAGCGTCTCTCCATTGACTACGAGGTGCGTTCGTTCGACGTGGCGGCGCAGGAGCCGCGGGACGGTGTCGAGACCGTGCGCGGCGTGATCGGTGACCTGGACGCCATGGTCGCCGCCTGCGCCGGCGTCGACGCGGTCATCCACCTCGCCGGCATACCGAGCGAGGCGCTCTGGGAAGACCTCCTGCGGGTCAACCTCGACGGCACGCGGACCGTGCTGGAGGCGGCGCGGCTGGCGCGCGTACCCAAGGTGATCCTGGCTTCGTCGATCCACGCGGCCGGCTTCCGGACGCGGACCGCGACCGCGCTGCCGGCGGAGTCCGCGCCCCGACCCGACACCTTCTACGGCTGGACCAAGGGCGCGATCGAGTCCCTCGGCAGTCTCTACAGCGACCGCTTCGCGATGACGGTGTTCGCGGTGCGGATCGGCGCGTTCCAGGCGACGCCGCTGTCCGAAGTGGACGTCCCGATCTGGCTGTCGCCCGACGACTGCGTGCGCCTCTTCCGCGCGCTCGTCGACACCCCGGTCACCGGCTTTCGCGTCGTGTGGGGTGTGAGCGCGAACTCCGCGGGCTGGCTCGCGCTCGACCGCGACGTCGGTTACACGCCCGCGGACGACTCCGCCACCGTCGCCCACCTGGCCGCGCCCAGCGACGCGGCCGCGCACGCGCACCTCGGTGGGGTGTTCGGCGCGCTGCCGCTGGGCAAGCCCCACTGGTGATGTGGAGTTGCTCACGGGTGGTCGAGGTTTGAAGGTGAAAGGCACCGGGGTACGGCTTGGCGCGATGCGGAACCGTTACATAGACCTCCTGCGCGGCGTCGCGATCGCGCGTGTCGTCGTCTACCACACGTCAGGGTGGACGCTGCTCTCGTTCCTGCCCGCGATGTCCGTGATGTTCGCGCTCGGCGGCTCGCTGATGGCGTCCTCACTGGACCGTTCCGGCGTGCGCGCGGTGGGTCGCCGGCTGCGCCGCCTGCTGCCGTCGCTGTGGCTGGTGTCCGCGGTGTTCGTGCCCGCGATGTGGCTGACCGGGCTCGACGCGCACTGGAAGTTTCTGCTGTGGGTGGTGCCGCTGGCCGACCCGCCGGCCAACCACTGGGGCGCGCTGGCGCTGAGCACGATCTGGTACCTGCGCGACTACCTCTGGTTCGTGCTCGCCTCCCCGCTCGCGCTGTGGCTGTTCCGCCGCGCTCCCGTGCCGATGCTCGTCGCGCCGTACCTCCTGCTGGTGGTCTTCGAGCTCGGCCTGCTCTCCGGCCCGCCGGTGCTGCGCGACTTCGGCCTCTACTTCGGTGCCTGGATGCTCGGCTTCGCCCACCACGACGGCCTGCTGCGGCGCTGGTCGCGCACGGTCCTCGCGATCGCCGCCGCGGTGCTCTGCGCCACCGGACTGGCCTGGATCCTGACGCATCCCGGTTTCCGCGGGTACGACCTCAACGACATCCCGCTCGGCAACGCGCTGTGGTCGGCGGGCCTGATCCTCGTCGCGCTCGGTTTCATGCCGTCCCGCGCCGAGTGGATCACCCGCTGGGGCTGGTTCGACCGGGCGGTCACGGTGCTCAACTCGCGCGCGCTGACGATCTACCTCTGGCACATGCCGATCGTGATCCTGGTGGCCTGGGCCACGGCGCCGTTCGGCTACGAGGGCCTGCAGGTGGACCGGGTCGCGGTCCGGCTGGTCTTCGTGGTCCTCCTGGTCACGGCCGCGGTGGCGGCGTTCGGCTGGGTCGAGGACCTGTCCGCCCGGCGCCCCGCGACGCTGCTGCCCGGCGCCCGCCGCCGTCGGCCGCTGCCGATCCCGGTCTCGCCGGCACCCGCCGCCGTGGAAGCCGGATCCGCCGAGCGGCCCACGCTGCTCTGGCGCTGGGACCGGGCCGGCGCGCCGGCCCAGCTTGAGGAGCGCCGCCACGACGCGGTGGTCTCCCGCTGGACCGCCGGCGCCCCCGGCCCGCGGATCTAGCTGTCGCTCGCGGCGAAGATGCCGGCTAGCCGGGATGCCCGCGGGCGGTCCCGCGCGTCATGGTGGTCCGGTGAGGTGTCTCATCGTCGACGACAGCGAGCGGTTCGTCCGGTCGGCCCGCCGGCTGCTGGAGCGTGAGGGCGCGACCGTGGTCGCGACCGTCGCCACCGGTGCCGACGCGCTCGCCGCGGCCGCCGCGACCCCGGTCGACGTCTCGCTGGTCGACGTGCAGCTCGGCGGGGAGAGCGGGGTCGGCGTCGCGGACGCGCTGGCCCGACGCGGGCTCGGGGGGACCATCCTGCTGATCTCGACGCTGGCCGCCGACGACGTGGCCGACCTGCTCGCCGGCTCCGCGGCGGTCGGTTTCGTCGCCAAGTCCGACTTGTCGGTCGCGGCGATTCAGCGCGCCTCGAGGTAGCGCACCACGGCCAGCACCCGGCGGTGGTCGCCCTCGGTCTCGGGCAGCTCCAGCTTGGCGAGGATGCTGCGGACGTGCTTCTCGACGGTCCCCTCGGCCAGCCACAGCTGCTGCGCGATGCCGGCGTTGGAGCGCCCCTCGGCCATCAACGCCAGCACCTCCCGCTCGCGCGGGCTCAGCGGCGCCAGCGGGTCGACCCGGCGGCGGGCGTTGACCAGCTCGCGGACCAGGTCGGGGTCGACGACCGAGCCGCCGGCCGCGACCCGCTGCACCGCCTCGACGAAGCTCGCGACGTCGGTCACCCGGTTCTTCAGCAGGTAGCCGACGCCGCCCTCGGCGCTGAGCAGCTGCAGCGCGTGCTCGACGGCCACGTGCGCGGAGAGCACCAGCACGCCGGTGCCCGGGTGCCGGGACCGGATGGTCTCGGCCGCGGTCAGGCCGGCGGTGCGGTCGGGCGGCATGCGCACGTCGAGGATGGCGATGTCGGGCGCGGTCCGCCCGACCAGCGCGACCGCGGTGTCGGCGTCGCCGGCCTTGCCGACGACCTCGATGCCCGCCTGCTCCAGGAGCCCGGCCAGCCCTTCGCGCAGCAGCACGTCGTCGTCGGCGAGCACCGCCCGGATCGTCATGACCGCCCCTGTCGTCGGACCGCGTGCGGGCGGCACCATGGTACTGCCGCAGATCATGACCGGGTGGAAGGAGCGGGCGCGTGCGGATCGGTCTGCTCGGGCGGGTGCTCTTCGGCGCCGGCGTGCCCACGGCCGTCGCCGCGGCGGCCTTCGGGATCATGCTCGGCTCGATCGGCGCCGTCCGCGAGGCGCAGGGCCGGGTCGCCACCTCGCAGGAGGCGGTGATCGCGGCCGAGGGGCTGTCGCGAGCCGTCGGCGACGTGGCGCTGGCCCAGCGCGGGCGGCTGCTCGGTGTCGCCGACAGCGCGTCCGCGGAGCTCGCCGCCGCCGACCGGGTGCGGGCGCAGGCCTCGGCACTCGCCGAGCTCGACCTGCGGGGAGCGGGGGAGCAGAGCCGGGTCGCCGACCTGACCGCCGCCTCCGACGCGTACCTGCGCCGGTCGCAGCGCGGCGCGGACCCGGCGGCCGTGCTGCTCGCCGCCGTCGACGACCGGCTCGACGCGTTCCTCGCGCAGGAACGGACGGTCGCCGCCGAGCAGGAGCGGGCGGCCTCGGCCGCGACCACCCGCGCGGTCACCGCCGCCGGCATCGGACTCGCCGCGTCGCTGGTCGCGGTCGTGCTGGTCGGCATCTACCTGACCCGGACGGTGTCGCTGCCGATCCGCCGCGCCGGTGCGGTGGCCCGCCGCTTCGCCGGTGGCGACCT
This sequence comes from Asanoa iriomotensis, assembly GCF_016862515.1. Lineage (GTDB taxonomy): Bacteria > Actinomycetota > Actinomycetes > Mycobacteriales > Micromonosporaceae > Asanoa > Asanoa iriomotensis. Next base: position 42,448 of record NZ_BONC01000011.1, on the reverse strand, counting down.
CGACGCCCGGCTGGCCACGACCGGCGTGGGGGAGGTCGGCGACCTGGAGCGCGCCCTCAACGCGATGGCGGCGCGGCTGGCGTCGGCCCGCGAGGAGCTGACCGCGTCCCGCGCCCGGATCGTGGCCGCCGACTTCCGCGTCCGCCGGTCGATCGAGCGCGACCTGCACGACGGCCTGCAGCAGCGGTTGGTCGCGCTGGCGCTGGACCTGCGCGCGCTGCGCGCCGAGGCACCCGAGTCGTTGCGCGACGAGGTCGACGAGATCGCCTCGGGGCTCGTGTCGGCGACCGAGGAGCTGCGCGACTTCGTGCACGGGATCCAGCCGGCCGCGCTCACCGACAGCGGCCTGGGCGCGGCGCTGCGCACGCTGGCCCGCCGCGCCGCGCTGCCGGTCGAGGTGCGGGTGGACCTCGCGGACCGGTTGCCGGCCGACGTGGAGTCGGCCGCCTACTACGTGGTCTCCGAGGCCCTGACCAACGCGACCAAGCACGCGCGGGCGTCCTATGTGGAGGTCGTTGCGGCGGAGTCGGGCGGCGCGCTGGAGCTGGTGGTCCGCGACGACGGTGTGGGCGGCGCGGACCGGTCGGCGGGCACGGGTCTGGTCGGCCTGGCCGACCGCGTCGAGGCCCTCGGCGGTCGACTGACCGTGGCCAGCCCGGCGGGCGAAGGCACGACGCTGACCGCGAAGATACCCGCTAGCCGGTAGCGCGGATGGCGGCTGGCCGCGAAGCGCCGACCCCGTCGCCGGCGGGACGCTACAGCCATGACGACGCAGACGTTCCCGTACACCATCACCTATCCGCGGGCCAGGACCCGCCGCCACCTGCCGACGTGGTCCCGCATCGTGCTCGGCGGCGGCGCACTCTGGCTGGCCACTGTGGTCATCACGTTCGTCACCGGCAACGCGAACCTGGTGCCGACCATCATCCTCGTCGGCGCGTTCCTGGTCCCGGTCGCGTTCGTGGCCTGGGCCTTCGACCACGCCGACGGCATCCTGACCCCGCCGAAGATCTTCACCGCCTTCCTGTACGGAGGCGTGCTGGGCGTACTCGGCGCCTCGGTCCTGGAGGCGGCGTTGGTGCACAACACCTCCGCGGGTGGCTTCGTCGGCGTCGGTCTCATCGAGGAGGGCGTCAAGCTCGTGGTGCTGTGGCTGATGGCCCGCGGCCTGGGCCGCTGGACGATGCGTGACGGCCTGGTGCTCGGCGCCACGGTCGGGTTCGGCTTCGCCGCTTTCGAGAGCGCCGGGTACGCGTTCCAGGCGCTGTTCAACGGCCAGAACGGCCTGTCGCTGCTCGGCGTCGTCGAGACGGAACTGCTGCGCGGGATCCTGACCCCGTTCGGCCACGGGCTGTGGACGGCGATCGCGGGTGCGGCGCTGTTCGCCGTGGCCGGCCGCCGGGGCCGCGCGACGCTGTGGGCCCGGCCGGTGGCCCTGGCCTTCGTGGCCGTCGCCGCGCTGCACGCCCTCTGGGACGCCAGTGGCCTGGCCGCCGCCTGGCTCACCCTGCACCTGACCGGCACGCCGCAGCAGTGGGCGCAGGCGCGCGAGGGCCTCGCGGTCGCCGCCACCCCGGCCCAGCTCCACCTCGACGCCGTGTTGAACTTCGCCCTGCCGGCCCTCGACGCGCTGGTCGGGCTGGTCCTGGTGGTCGCCCTGGCCCTGCGGGTCCGGGCCCGCGAACGGTGATCCGTTCGTGCCGCGAATGCGCACCGTTGCCGGGGCAGCGGTGCGCGTCGCCGTATTGTCGAGACAGCCGTCAGTTTCCGAGGAGAGCCCGCCATGGCGTCGCCGGTCGTCCAATCGCTGCCTCGCCAGATCCGCGAGTACATCGTCGAGGGGATCGTCAACGGCCGCTGGAAGCCGGGGGAGCGGATCGTCGAACGGCGGATCGCGGCGGAGCTCAACGTCAGCCAGACGCCGATCCGGGAGGCGTTGCGCGAGCTGGAAGTGCTGCGGCTGATCGAGTCCGCGCCCAACAAGGGCGTCCGGGTCCGCAACCTCACCGCGGCCGATCTCGAGGAGATCTATCCCGTGCGGGCGGCGCTGGAGCAGCTCGCTGCCTCGCTCGCCGCGCCCCGGCTCGACGTCGCCGTCCTGGAGCCTTCGGTCGCCGCTCTCCGCGCGGCGGACCGCAGCGGTGATGCCGAGGCGCAGGTGCGGCACACGGTGGAGTTCCATCGGCTGCTGGTGCGCGCGTCCGGCAACACGGTGCTCGCGCACGCCTGGGAGTCGCTGGGCATCGAGGTGTGGACGAACCTGTCGATCCGGTGGTTGGGGACCCGTCAGCAGTCGTACGCGGAGGAGCACGAGGCCATCGTCGAGGCCTTTCGGCGGCGGGATCCGCGGATCGGTGAGCTGGTCAAGGAGCACGTGCTCGGCTGCGCGCCGCAGCTCTGAACGCTGGTCGTACCCCCGCGTGCCTTGTTTGGTTTGGCTTTTGATCGATCATCGATCAGAGGGTTATAGTCCGAGGAGAGGTTGGAGCACCCAGAAGGTGGCGCAGGATGACCGATATCGGGCGAAAGCCGGCAAGCGCACTCGACCAGATCCCGGACCGGGACCCGGAGGAGACCGCCGAGTGGGCCGCCTCACTCGACGCCGTGCGGGAGGCCGCGGGGCCTGACCGGGCCGCCTTCCTGATGCGTCGCACGCTCGAACACGGCGCGCGCACCGGCCTGGGGCTGCCGCCGCTGCTGGAGACCGACTACGTCAACACCATCCCGACCGCCGACGAGCCGGAGTTCCCCGGCGACGCGGAGTTGGAGCGGCGGATCACCGCGTGGAACCGGTGGAACGCGGCCGCGATGGTGAGCCGGGGGAGCCGGCTCGGGCTCGGCGGGCACATCGCGACGTTCGCCTCGGCGGCCTGGCTCTACGAGACCGGCTTCCAGCACTTCTTCCGCGGCAAGGAGGGCGACGGGTCCGGCGACCAGCTCTACATCCAGGGCCACGCGTCGCCCGGCATCTACGCCCGCGCGTTCCTCGACGGGCGGCTCAGCGCCGACCAGCTCGACCGGTTCCGGCAGGAGGCCGGCGGTGACGGCCTGCCGTCGTACCCGCACCCGCGCCGGTTGCCGTGGCTCTGGGAGTTCGCGACGGTGTCGATGGGCCTGGGCCCGCTGTCGGCGATCTACCAGGCGCGGTTCAACCGGTACATGCAGCACCGCGGCATCAAGGACACGTCCGGCTCGCACGTGTGGGCGTTCCTCGGCGACGGCGAGATGGACGAGCCCGAGTCGACGGCGGCACTGGCCCTGGCCGGCCGCGAGGGCCTCGACAACCTCACCTTCGTGATCAACTGCAACCTGCAGCGCCTCGACGGCCCGGTGCGGGCCAACTTCAAGATCGTGCAGGAGCTGGAGGCCCAGTTCCGCGCGGCGGGCTGGAACGTGATCAAGTCGCTCTGGGGCTCGGCGTGGGACGAGCTGTTCGCGCTGGACACGACGGGTGCGCTGGTGCGCCGGCTCCGCGAGGTGCCGGACGGGCAGTTCCAGACGTATGCGGCCCGCGACGCCGCGTACATCCGCGAGCACTTCTTCGGCGCCGACCCTGCTCTGGTCTCGCTGGCCGCATCGCTGAGCGACGAGAAGATCGTCGAGTGCTTCCAGCACTCGCGGGCGGGTCACGAGCCGCGCAAGGTGTACGCGGCGTACCAGGCCGCCGTCTCGCATCGCGGCGCGCCGACCGTGATCCTGGTGCAGACGATCAAGGGCTACACGCTGGGTCCCGGCTTCGAGTCGCGGAACGCCAACCACCAGATGAAGAAGCTCACCGGTACGGAGTTCCGCGCGCTGCGTGACGTGCTGGGACTGCCCATTCCGGACAGTGCGCTTGCCGGCGACGTCATGCCGTACGCCCATCCCGGCCCCGACTCGCCCGAGGTGCGCTATCTGCTGTCGCGCCGCGCGGCCCTGGGCGGCCCGGCCCCCGCACGGGCGGTGCGCCCGGTGGCGCTGCCGGCGCCGTCAGCCAAGCCGTTCGAGGCGTTGGCGAAGGGCTCGGGCAACCAGGAGATCGCCACGACGATGGCGTTCGTACGGTTGGTCAAGGACCTGATGCGGGACCCGGAGACGGGCCGGCGGTGGGTGCCGATCGTGCCGGACGAGGCGCGTACGTTCGGGATGGAGTCGCTGTTTCCCTCGTCCGGCATCTATTCGCCGGTAGGGCAGACGTACGACCCGGTCGACCGCGACATGCTCCTCTACTACAAAGAGGCGACGAACGGGCAGATCCTCAACGAGGGCATCACGGAAGCGGGTTCGCTGGCGGACTTCACCGCTGCCGCGACGGCGTACGCGACGCACGGCGAACCGATGATCCCGTTCTACATCTTCTACGCGATGTTCGGCTGGCAGCGCACGGCTGACCAGTTGTGGGCGCTCGCGGACCAACTGGGCCGAGGCTTCCTGATCGGCGCGACAGCGGGCCGCACGACGATGACGGGCGAGGGCGTCCAACACGCGGACGGCCACTCACACCTGATCGCGTCGACGAACCCGGCGGCGGTCTCTTATGACCCGGCCTTCGCGTACGAGCTGGCGGTGATCGTCCAAGATGGACTGCGCCGGATGTACGGCCCGGACGCGGAAGACGTCTTCTACTACCTGACGGTCTACAACGAGCCGAAGATCCAGCCCGCGATGCCCGCCGGCGTTGAGGAGGGCATCGTCAAGGGCCTGTACCGGTTCCGCGCGGCGGACCCGGCGGCGGATGCCCCGGCCGTGCAGCTCCTGGCGTCGGGGACGGCGATCCACTGGGCGCTGGCGGCCCAGCGCCTCCTGGCCACGGACTGGGGCGTAGCGGCGCACGTCTGGTCGGCGACATCGTGGAGCGAACTACGCCGCGACGCCCTGTCCTGCGACGCGGCGGCGTTGAAAGGCGAGGAGCGGATCCCCTATGTGACGCGGGCGCTGGACGGCGCCCCGGGTCCGGTGGTCGCGGTGAGCGACTGGATGCGCGCGGTCCCGGACCAGATCGCCCAGTGGGTCTCGCAGGACTGGACGTCGATCGGCACGGACGGCTTCGGCCTCTCGGACACCCGCGAAGCGGCTCGCCGCCACTTCGGCGTGGACCCGCAGTCGGTGGTGGTCGCGGCCCTGGCCGCCCTGGCCCGCCGGGGCGACATCAAACCGGAGACAGTCCGCGAGGCCCGCGAACGCTACGGCCTCGACCGCTGACAGATCCTGACGAGACCTCCTCGAGCGACTCGATCCCGTCCCTGATGCCATTTCGGGTCGTTGCTCCGCTCGCGCAACCATCCGCGCCGCTGCCGTCGTAGTAGAGGCGACGGATGGAAGGCGAGGAGGCCTATGCGGGATGATGACGGATTCGATGAGTTCGTTCGAGGTAATGGTCACCGCCTGGTGCAGTTCGCCACTCTGCTGACTGGCGGCGATCGTTCGGCCGCCGACGATCTCGTTTCCGAGGGCCTTGCCCGCCTCTACGTCTCGTGGTCGCGGGTGCGCTCAGCTGACGCGTTCAGCTACGCGCGTCGGACGGTCGTCAACCTGCACACCGATTGGTGGCGCAGGCGCAGGCGGCGGCCGGAGGTTCCGACCGAGCGGTTGCCGGAGACGAGCATCGGCGGGCATGACGGCGACATCGCGAGTCGTGACAGCGTCACCCGAGCGTTACGCGAACTGACTCGCCGCGAACGCGGCGTCGTGGTGTTGCGGTATTTCGCCGACCTGACGGAGCAAGAGACGGCCCGCGAGCTCGGCATATCACTCGGAACGGTCAAGAGCACCAACGCGCGTGCGCTGGCCAAGCTGCGCGTTTCACCGGAGCTTGTGGACCCGTTCATGGCGAACATTACGAACTGCACGAGGGAGCGGAGATGAGAGACATCCAGGATCTGCGCCGCGCGCTTCACGAGGAGTCCGCCGTAGTCCCGAGCCACATCGACTTGGCGGCCGTTCGCCGGAGAGGCCACCACCTCCAGCGGCGACGACACGTTGTCACCGCGACGGCGCTGTTGGCGGCCGTCGCCCTGGCGGTTCCCGTCGCGTCCGCACTCATCGAGTCAGGGTCGACCGGTGGTCAGGTTGTGGCCAGCTCGCCGGGCGCGGGCCCGGATTTCCTCGGCGGGGGTGTCGAAACCGGTGCCGTCCTCCGCGCCACGGACGGCCGCGAATACGACATCGTCCTTGGCTTCTTGGGCACCCGCGACGACGCGATGTTCACCGTGGCGTTCCGCGATTCGGCCACCTCTTCGGTCGTTCCGTGGGACATGGTTAGCTTGCCCCGCGCACCGGACGGTGACATCGCCGGCAAGCGACCCGGTGACCCGAGCCATCGTTTCTACAGCGCCCAACTCCTTCTCGAACCGGGCCGACTGCTCGATCTGGGGATATTCAGCGGGCCCGCGCGAGGTATCACTGTCGCCTCGGAGGGAAAGACGTCCGACGCCACCGTCGCGGTGAACAGTGCGACCGGATGGACGCTGTTCTGGGTCGTGCGCGACGCGAAACCGCTGCCACCGGAGGCATACACGACTGAGCGTGGATACACCGGACCGGAGTCGATCACCGTCACGGCGTACGGCGCCGACGGCACTGCCGCGGGCACTGCCACCAGCAGCGGCGCCGCCCGCGCGGACCTGTCGCGGATCGGCGGTGGAGTGCAGAACCCGCGGGACCACGAGCCAGCAGACGACAACCCCGCACCTAACGCAAGCTTTGCCGCCACGCCTGATTAGGGCCTCCCTGTCCTGCCGATCAACGCGGCCTGCGACGGGCCCAGGTGCCGCCTGGCGGCGTCCCGGGATCACCGGTATCCCGGCAATCCCGGGGCCACCGGCTGCGACTTCGGCCCGGCTCACGTTGATCGGCAGGGCAGGCCCTGATCCGGACCGATTCGCCGACCTGGGTCGCCGCGCCCAGGCGACCGACAGCCGCGCCCCTGCCCGGATGCCGACGAGGCCCTCGCCGGCATCCGGGCACCTCCTTGACAGTGATCAGCGGGCTGGCGAAGCCAGCGGCACCACCGCGACGCCGGTCTCGGCCAAGCTGCCCAGGTAGAGGCTGCCCGCGTGTTCGCGGACCCCTGTCACCATGTGGAAGTCGCCCGCGTCCGTCTGCAGGTCCGCGACCACAGTGCCGGTCGGGTCGACGGCAATCACCCAGGTCGTGCGCGCCGGAGCCGGCTGCAGTGCCGTCGGCAACGCCCAGACCGCCCGCCGCAACACCGGCGAGCGCCGGTGCAGGCGGTCGAGCGCCGGGTTGCGCGGCGTCGCCAGCGCGATCCAGATGCGGCCGTCGCTCCCGGTCGACAGGTTGTCCGGGAATCCGGGCAGGTTGTCGACGAGGACGTCATGCTTCCCGGCGGACGGGCCCGAGAGCCACACCCGGCTGACCCGGTATGCGCCGGTCTCCGCGACCGCCACGAACGACTCGTCGGCTGCCAGCGCGACCCCGTTGGCGAACTGCAACCCGGACAGGACGACCGAGACCGCACCGCTCGCGTCGCGGCGGAGGAGTCGGCCCGTGCCCGTGTGCTCCAGGATGTCGGCCCGCCAATGGTCGAGACCGTGCCGCTGCGACGAGTCGCTGAAGTAGATCGTGCCGTCCCGGGCAACCGCCGCGTTGTCACACAGCCGGAAACCGGAAGCCAGCACCTCGACCGCGCCGGAGCCGGGGTCGATCCGCAGCAGCCCCCGGTAGGCGTCGCTGACGACAAGGTCACCGTCGAGCGTCACCTCGACACCCAACGGCCGCCCGCCCGTCTCGGCGACCACCGCCACCGGGCCTCCCGACACCGACAGCCGCAGGATCCGCCCGTCCTCGACCCCCGTGTAGAGGCGGCCGTCAGGGTGCACCGCGACGTCCTCCGGGCCCACCGCGTCGACCGGCAGGACGGCCGGCGCCGGCATCGGCGGGTCGCTGGAACGTTGGCGGGCCCGGGCCGGCGCAGCCGGTGGTCGCCATACGACCGGGTCGATGCGGGGACGGCGCGTCATGGACAGACACGCTAGCCCGACAGATCGACCGATGTCACCGGCGGACCTGGCGCCCGGCGGGAGTGCCTGCGTCAACCCCTGCTGTTGGTCCTGGATGCCGCGGACCGTCCGGCCTCGCCCGACGTTGGTAAATCACTGCTGCTCCAGCAGCAATCGATTACCAGGATCCGCCGACCGACCTCGTTCGCGGACGCGAACGGCGTTGCAGCCGTTGGCAGCGTCCTGTCTCATACGGACCGGCCGTGGACCTGGGGTCCGGCGGGAGCGACGGTCCGGACCACCGCGGGCCCGGGACCGCATGATTTTGATCTTCATAACACCCGCCGCGACAGGTCGGTGAAACAGGGACCACAATTGGCGGGTGCCGGGCTATCGCCGTCAGCTCTACCGCGACGACGCGGTGGTGCTGCGTGTGCAGAAGCTGGGCGAATCCGACCGGATCATCACGCTGCTCAGCCGCCGGCACGGTCGGCTGCGGGCCGTGGCCCGCGGTGTGCGGCGGACCACCTCGCGGTTCGGGGCCCGGCTCGAGCCGTTCGGGCACGTCGACCTGCAGATCGCCGGCGACCCCAACGGCGGCGGCGGCCTGCACACCGTCAGTCAGGTCGAGGCCGTCCAGCTCTACGGCAAGCGGTTCCTCGACGACTACCCCCGCTACACGGCCGCCAGCGCGATCGCCGAGACCGCCGAGCGGCTCACCCCGGTCGAGCGGGAGCCCTCGTTGCGGTTGTTCCTGCTCACACTCGGTGCGATTCGGGCGCTGGCCGCGCGGGAGCATGCCGGGACGCTGGTGCTCGATGCCTACCTGCTGCGTGGCATGGGGCTGGCGGGCTGGGCGCCGGCGTTGGCGGAATGTGCGGTTTGTGGCACTCGCGGCCTGCACAAGGCGTTCTCCGTGCCCGCCGGTGGGGCGGTTTGTCCGAACTGTCGACCGCCGGGTGCCGCTCACCCCGCCCCCGCGACGCTTGATCTGATGATCGCCCTCTCGTCCGGTAACTGGCACGTCGCCGACGCGGCCGACGCGGGCGTGCGCCGCGAGTGCAGCGGGCTGGTCGCCGCACACCTGCAGTGGCACCTCGAGCGCGGGTTACGCTCGCTGCCGCTGGTCGATCGCACGACGGGGGACGAACCGAAATGATCAGGTCACGCCTGGCCGCGCGCCGCGAGGTGCGCCCGCCGACGCCGCACGTCACGGGCGCCCGGCCGCCGAAGCTCCCCGAGGGCAGCCTGCCCAAGCACGTCGCGATCGTCATGGACGGCAACGGCCGCTGGGCCAAGGAGCGCGGCCTGCCCCGCACCGCCGGCCACGAGCGTGGCGAGTACTCGCTCTTCGACACCATCGAGGGCGCGATCGAGATCGGGATTCCCTACCTGACCGCGTACGCGTTCTCGACCGAGAACTGGCGCCGCTCGCCGGAAGAGGTCCGGTTCCTGATGGGCTTCAACCGCGACGTCATCCGGCGCCGGCGGGACCAGCTCGTCGACCTCGGCGTGCGGGTCGTCTGGTCCGGTCGGGCCGGGCGGCTCTGGAAGAGCGTGATCTCGGAGCTGCAGACCGCGGAGGAGATGTCCCGCGGCAACTCGAAGCTGACGCTCCAGTTCTGCGTCAACTACGGCGGCCAGGCGGAGATCGCCGACGCCGCGGCCGCGATCGCCCGCGACGCCATGGCCGGCAAGGTCGACCCCGACCGCATCTCCGAGAAGACGATCCAGCGCTACCTCTACCACCCCGAGGTGCCCGAGGTGGACATGTTCCTGCGGCCCTCGGGCGAGCAGCGCACCTCGAACTTCATGCTCTGGCAGTCCGCGTACGCGGAGCTGGTCTTCCTCGACACCCTCTGGCCCGACTTCGACCGGCGCCACCTGTGGTACGCGTGCGAGCTGTTCGCCAAGCGCGACCGGCGCTTCGGCGGGGCGATCCCGAACCCGATCGCGCCGCCGCCCGCCGCCCCGGAAACGGCCTAGCGCACCACGGCGGCGGCGGTGTACCGTCGTCGCATGCGTTACTGATGCCCTCAGGGATTTCTGTGTGCCGGTCTGCCGCTTCGTCGGCAGTCTTCGAGCGCCCGGGGCGTCATTCCTACCTTCTTTCGCGCACGCCGCCGGGCATCCGTCTGTTCTCCACCTCTTCGCGGAGGCCTTCGCATGCCTGCACCTGACAAGTTCACCGTCGATCTGTCCAACGTGGAGCTGCCCGACCTCGACCTCGGCGGCAACCGCGAGGCGCGGCGGGGCAAGTCCTCGTCGCACCGCGGCCACGACCGCGCCACGCCGTCCACAAAGGGCGGTCGCGGCAAGCCGGCGGCGCAGCCCAAGCGCTACGCCTTCCGGCGGGCCTAGGAGTAAGGAACGGACCGTTGTTAACGCTATGCGTTAACAACGGTCCGTTCCTTACAAGCGGGGCCAGGGGTGGCGCAGGTCGAGCGCGTAGAAAACCTTGTCGTAGCGGAGATGCCCGACCGCGACGAAGTCGACCAGCCGCCCGTACTCGTTGAAGCCGAGCGTGCGATAGAGCGTCAGCGCACGCTCGTTGTCGCCGCGCGCGTCGAGGGTGAGCACCTCGATGCCGGCCTTGCGCGCGCTCGCCACCAACCCCTCGGTCAGCGCCCGGCCGATCCCGCGACCCTGGTGCCCGGCCGCGACCGCGACCCGCTCCAGATCGGCGTGCGGCCGGTGGGTCTGCCGCTGGTAGCGACGCCAGTAGCCGAGCCCGGCGAGCACGCTGCCGTCGGGGAGCGGCTTGGGCGGGTCGAATCCCACCGCCGCCGGGATGTCGTCACCGGACGCGTAGGCGACCAGCAGCGCCGCCTCGGCCGTCGCCGCGCCCTCGACCAACTCGGTCAGCAAGTCGCGGACCTCGCTCTGGGCGGGCGGAAGCGCCCAACCCAGCGCCGCTCCGGAGGAGACCAGGTCCTGCAGGATCCGGTGCGCGGGCGGCGCGAGCGCGTCGACCGCCGTCGGATCGGTCACTTCGGCCAGTCGTACGCCCATCGTCCACCGCCTCGTCACGCACGCGTCGGTGGGTGACATTAGCCGAGAACGGGCCGGAACGTATCCGTGGCGATGCTCACCGTGAGGATCGCTCCCGTGAGCAGGACCGCGCCGAGCACGAACACCCAGTCGGCGCGGGTGAAGCGTTGCTCACGGGCGTGCGTACGCGACACGCCGCTGTCGAAGCCCCGCGCGTCCATCGCGGTCGCCAGCCGGGTGCCGCGCCGGATCGCGCCGACCAGCAGGGCGAACAGCGTCGAGGCGAACAGCCGCGCCGCCGCCACCGGGTTGCCGCCGGCGTCTATGCCGCGCGCCCGCCGGGCCATCCGCAGCGCCTGCCACTCCTGCCCGAGCAGTGGCACGAGCCGGAACGCGGCGAGGGTGCCGATCGCGAACCGGGCGGGCGCCTTGGCGTTCTGCACGAGCGCGTCGGCCAGGTCGGTCGGATCCGTGGTGGTGAACACCATGATGCCGGGCAGCGCGAGCGCGACGAGCCGCAGCGCGAGCCCGAGCGCGACGGCCAGCACGCCCGTGGTCACGTCGAGCGGGCCGAGCCCGAACACCGTCTCGCCGCCGCGGTCGGCTCCGAACAGGATGGTGGTCAGCACGACGCCGAACACCGACAGCAGCAGCGGCCACCCTCGGCGCAGCAGGGTGCGGTAGCGGACACCGAACAGCGGCAACAGGACCAACTCGGCCGCGATCGCGAGCGCCGGGGTCAACGGGTCCAATGTGAACAGGATGCCGACCGCGAAGACCGTTGCGGCAACCAGTTTGGCGACGGGGTTGCGGCGGGCCAGCGGCGCGGTCGACCGCTGCATCACGGCGGCGATCGTCACAGCGCCAACCTCCGATCGGCCAGCGCGTCGACGAAGGCCGGGTCGTGGGTCACCGCGAGCACGCCGTGCCCTTCGTCGCGCAGGTCGGACAGCAGGGCGACCAGCTCGATCCAGGTGCGCCGGTCCTGCCCGAAGGTCGGCTCGTCGAGCAGCAGCAGGCGCGGTGCCGCGGCCAGCGCCGTCGCGACACTCAGCCGCCGCGCCTCACCACCGGAGAGGGTGTACGGGTTGGCCCGCGCGAGATGGTCGAGGTGCAGCCGGGCCAGCAACTCGTCGACGACCCGCGGCGACCGCCCGCCGACCTCCAGCTCGCCGCGGACCGTCGAGGCGACGAACTGGTGCTCCGGGTCCTGGAACACCGAGCCGATCCGGGCCGTCAGGTCGGCGGCGCGCCAGCGGTGCGGTGGGCGGGCGGCGTCGGCGCCGGCCAGCACCGACGACGCCACGACCCGGCCGGCGGTGGGCTTGAGCAGGCCGCCGAGCAGCAGGGCCAGCGTGGACTTGCCGGCGCCGTTGGGGCCGAGCACGGCGAGCGCCTCGCCGGTGCGCACCGACAGGTCCGTCGGCGCCAGCCGTGGTGCCAGCGCCACCCGGTCGGCGGTGACGAGCACCTCGCCCGGTGGCGCGGCGGCCCGGCGGGGCGGGGGCAGCGGCTGCCCGGGCACCCAGATCCCGTCGTCCGCGAGCGCTTTGCCCAGTGTGCCGAACACCTGGTCCGGGGAGCCGTCCGCGCGGACGCCGCCGCCGGGCGCGAGCACGACGACCCGGTCGACGAACGGCACGACCTCGTCGAGCCGGTGCTCGACCATGATGACCGTGGTGTCCCGGGACAGCGCCCGGCGCAGCGAACCGCGGACCAACGCGGCGCCCGCCGGGTCGAGGTTGGCGGTCGGCTCGTCGAGCAGCAGCAGGTCGGGCCGCAGCGCGAGCGCGCCGGCCAGCGCCAGCCGCTGTTGCTCGCCGCCGGAGAGCGCGTGGGTGTCGCGGTCGAGCGGATGGGCGAGGCCGACCGCTTCGAGCGCCTCGGCGACCCGCGGCCAGATCTCCTCGCGCGGCACGCCGCGGTTCTCCAGACCGAACGCCACGTCGTCGCCGACCCGGGACATGACGAGCTGGGTCGCCGGGTCCTGGAACACGATGCCGACCCGCTCGCGTGCCTTGCGGGTGTCGAGCCCGTCGATCTCCGCGACGCCCTCCCGCTCGCCGGAGTCGTCGGCGAGCAGGCCGGCCAGCGCGGCGAGCAGGGTGCTCTTGCCCGCGCCGGAGGGGCCGAGCAGCAGCACCCGCTCGCCCCGCTCCACGCGCAGGTCGACCCCGCGTACCGCCCACGCCTTGCGGCCGGCGTGCCGCCAGCCGAAGCCGCGGAGTTCGACGGCGCTCAACGCTCAGACCGCCGCGCGTTCGCGGCCGGCCGGGAACCGGTCGAGGGCGCCGGTGTTGACCAGCGCCCGGGTCAGCGCCCACCCGCCGAACCCGGCGATGACCACCGAACTGGCCGCGGTGATCGCGAGGTACGGGATGCCGAAGCTGGCCCAGGAGTTGCCGGGGTACCAGTAGATGACGTCGTAGAGCGCGGCCACCAGCCCGGCAACCCCACCGGCCAGCGCGACCACCGGGAGCCGGTAGACCCGGTAGGCGAACAGCGCGAAGACCAACTCGGCGCCGAGCCCTTCGAGCGGCCCCTGCAACACGAGGGTCCAGCCCCAGGCTGTGCCGAACGCGACCGAGACCAGCGCCGCGACCGTCTCGGTGAACAGCGCCGCGCCGGGCTTGCGGATGACCAGCGCGCCGAGCACGGCCGGCAACAGCCAGATGCCGTAGAGCAGCGTGCGCGCCGGCAGGGGGATCGCGTCGGCGGGCCCGTTGTAGAGGAGGCCCCAGGCCCAGAAGACGACGCCGAAGGCGACGCCCAGGACGGCGGCGACGACGATGTCGACCGTACGCCAGCGGTTGTCGGTGTTGCTCATGGCGAGTGACCTCCCAGTTCGGTGAACCAGGAGAAGACGCACGCCATGTCCTGGGCGGACATGGCGCGGCTGGAGAAAGACCGAGCTCCCTGCGCTGGCATTACCCAGATCAGGTTCGAGGGTCTGCGGATTGGCCCGCACTCTCAGCGCTGTGCGCTCCCCTGTCGGATGTGAAGTTGTCTCTGCAGGCTAACACCGGTCCCGGGCGGTACGCTCGCGCGCATGCGGATCGAGGTGCGGGGGCTGACGTTCGAGGTCACCGAAGGGGGTCCGCCCGGCGGGCCGGTGGTGATCCTGCTGCACGGTTTCCCGACGAACCGGCAGCTCTGGGCGGGCGTGACGCCGTTCCTGAACGCGGCCGGGCTGCGGACGTACGCGATCGACCAGCGGGGCTACTCGCCGGGCGCGCGGCCGAGCGGGGTCGACGCGTACCGGGCGGAAGAGTGCGTTCTGGACGCGGTCGCGTTCGTCGACGAGCTCGCCGGCGGGCGCGCGGACGTCGTCGGCCACGACTTCGGCTCGCTGGTCTCGTGGCAGCTCGCGGCTTCGCACCCGGAGCGGGTGCGTTCGCTGACGGCGGTCTCGGTGCCGCACCCGGCGGCGTTCGCGCACGCCCTGTCGACCGACCCGGACCAGCAGCGCAGATCGTCCTACTTCGAGCTGTTCCGCACGGTCGGCAAGGCCGAGCACGTCCTGTCCCGCGACGGCGGTGCCGGGTTGCGCAAGGTGCTCGACGGGGTCGGTTCACGGATCGAGGTGTACGCGGCGCCGCTGCTCGAGCCGGGGGCGTTGACGGCGACCCTCAACTGGTACCGGGCCATGGTGTTCAAGGACCTCGTGAAGGTGGGTCCGGTGACGCGGCCGACGACCTACGTGTGGGGCGACCGGGACGTGGCGGTGGGGGCGCTCGCGGCGGCGGCGACCGCTGACCACGTGACCGGCGACTACCGCTTCCTGCCGCTGCCGGGCGTCGACCACTGGGTCACGGACGCGCAGCCGGAGGTGCTCGCCCAGGCGATCCTGGCGCGGATCGCGGAGGCGTCGTGAGCAACCACCCGTCGGAGGCGGACGCGCGGCTGCCGCACACGCGCGCGTCGTTGGCCGCGGACCTGCTGGCGCTCGGTGTGCGCCCGGGCTCGACGCTGCTGGTGCACGCGTCGCTGAAGCCGGTCGGCTACATCGCGGGCGGCCCGCACGCGCTGGTGCTGGCGTTGCGGGACGCGCTGGGCCCGGACGGCACGCTGGTGGTGCCGACGCACACCCCGGACAATTCGGACCCGGCTGTGTGGCAGGCGCCGCCCGTACCCGCGGAATGGTGGCCGGTCATCCGGGACAACATGCCGGGCTTCGACCCGGCGGTGACGCCGAGCCGCTGGATGGGCGCCATGGCCGAGGTGGTCCGCACGTGGCCGGGCGCGCAACGCAGCGACCACCCGCAGGTGTCGTTCGCGGCACTGGGCCGACTGGCGACGGAGGTGGTCTACGGCCAGCCGCGCTCCGGGATGCTGGGCCCGGACTCGCCGCTGGGCAAGATCTACGGCCTGGACGGCGACGTGCTGCTGCTCGGGGTCGGCCACGACTCGAACACGTCGCTGCACCTGGCGGAGTACCGCCAGCCGTCGGCGCCGAACGCCCGCCTGGGCGCCGCGGTCCAGACCGCGGACGGCGACCGGGAATGGGTCTGGTGGGAGGACGTCGACCTGGACGAGGGCGACTTCGAGCTGCTGGGCACGGACTTCGAGGCAACCGGCGCGGCCCGGGTCGGCCGGGTCGGCGGGGCACTGTCCCGGCTGATGTCCCAGCGGGCGGCGGTCGACTTCGCGGAGCGCTGGATGGCCGAGAACCGCAAGCCGTAGATGGCGGAGTTCGTGCACGTCACCACGGCGGCCACGGCGCGACGCGTCGCGCGCTCGGGCATCGCGGCACGCAGCCACGGCCGGGCCGGCGGGCGCGGCGTGTACTGCATGCCGGTGCTGCCGTCGTACACGCTCACCCACCAGTGGGTCCGCGAGCTGCGACGCTGGAAGCCGGGAGTGCTGGTCGCGGTCCGGTTGCGGCTGCCGGACGACGAGCCGGTGACGGTGGGCCACTACCGCGCCGCACCCGACGAGGTGGTCGCCGCGGAGGCCGTGGCCCGGATCCGCGGCGTCGCCGACCCGCGCGGCTACGAGGTCTTCGTGCCACGGGCGATCCGGCCCGGCGAGGTGCGGGGGATCCGCGCCGTCCCGCAGGGAGTGGGTTGGCGTTACTTCCCGGACGCCCACGGCCGGCGCCCGTGCCCATGCCCGTCGTGCATGACGCGAGGCGACGTCAAGGTGGCCAGACTGCGCCGGCGGTTCCCACACGATCCGCCACCCCGACCGAAGGCCGAGCTGATGGGCGAACTGCGGGCAGCCGCCACCGCGGACGAGATCGTCGACGTGCTCGGCCAACGCCGGCGGGGCGGTGCGGAGGAACTGGCTGCGCGCCCGAATCCTCGCGGAGGAGCAGCGGAATGCGATCGCTGACCGGCGCTCAGCCGCCCAGGTCTGACTCGCTCATGCCATCGGAGTGCCCCGGCGGCCACTGAACCAGCTCGATGCGGTTGCCGTCGGGGTCGGTGACCCACGCGGTCAGGAACTCCGCCGTGCCGTCCGGCGAGGACGGTTCCTCGACCGAGATGCCCCGCGCGGCCAGCGCCTCGACGGCGCCGGCCATCGACTCGACCCGAACGACGAAGTGGTTGAGCCGGTTGCCGGCCGGCGGTCGAGCCGGGTCGTGCACCAACTCGATGGCCACGAACTCGTCGCCGGGCAACCGAATCATCGTCAGACTCCCGAACGGAGTCTCGGCCACACTCCCCAACACCCGATATCCCAACCCGGTGTAGAACGCGAGCGACCGCTCGAGATCGGCGACCCGCAACCCGAAGTGCAGCGTCCTCATCGCTCCGCCTCCTCGTCAAAGGGCTCGTCACTCCACCGCCACCACGCTTCATCCCCGTCAACGTGGAGAAGAAACTCGGGAACATCCTCCCCGTCCGGATACCGCAACATCACGGCGTTCCGAACCACGTCATAAGCACGCTCCCAAGACTCGACATCTTCGTCGATGCCACCGAGCAGCCGCAGCTCCTCGGCAAAGAGCGGCCGCAACGCCGCGAACCCGTCGCACGCATCAACGCGGGCGTTCAACCACGGGAAATCGCCACCGTTCACCACGAGATCAGCGACCTTCTCGCCGCCGTCCCGCCGGTGCAACGTCCAAACATCGCCGTCATCCACAGCCACGACGAAACCCTAGGCCCGCCGCCGCAGTCTCCAAGGCGCCGTTGTCGACTGGAGCTGAGGAAGCGGAACCGGTCGTGGGACGACGGCCAACCAACCAACGCGACCACCCGTGGCAGGATAAGTGAGTGCAGGTCGCGATGCTTGGGTCGTTCGAGGTGCGCACGAACGACGGCATCCCGGCCGACGTCTCGGGCGCCCGTCTCCGCGCGCTGCTGATCGCCCTCGCGCTCGAACCCGGCCGCCCGGTTTCCAAGGCCGCCCTGGTCGACTGGATCTGGGGCGAGAACCCACCCGCCGACGCCGCCAACGCCCTCCAGCGGCTCGCCTCCAGGCTCCGCAAGGCCCTCCCGCCCGGCGCGGTCGAAGGGCAGACCGGCGGCTACCGGCTCACGATCGACCCCGACGACGTCGACGCCCTCCGGTTCGAGCGGCTCATCGCCAAGGCTCGCCAGGAAGACACGAGAGCACGGGCGAGCCTGCTGCGTGACGCCCTCAGCCTCTGGCGCGGCGCCGCCATGCAGGACGTCGAGCTCACCGACAGTGAAGCCTTCGACGCCGCCGTGACACGGCTCGAAGGCCTAAGGCTCACCGCCATGGAGGACAGGTTCGAGGCCGAGGTCACCCTAGGCAACGGCCCAGACGTCCTCGCCGAGCTCACCGACGCCGTCGCCGCACACCCCCTGCGCGAGCCCCTCGTCGCCGCCCTCATCCGTGCCTTGGCCGCCGCCGGCCGCGACTCCGATGCCCTCATGACCTACGAGCGCAGCAGAGAAGCCCTCGCCGACGCCCTCGGCGTCGATCCCTCACCGGAGCTGGCGGCCCTGCACGTAGCACTCCTGCGCGGCGAGTTGGGCGCCCGCCGCCAGGAGGGTCGCAAGACCAACGTCAGGGAAGAGCTCACCAGCTTCGTCGGCCGCGACGCCGACGTCGCCGAGGTCAGGAAGCTCGTCGCCGACCATCGACTGACCACCCTCATCGGTCCCGGCGGGTCCGGCAAGACCAGGCTCGCGACGGAGACCGCCCGTACCCTCGTCGCCGATCTTCCGGATGGGGTCTGGCTGGTCGAGCTCGCACCCACCGAAGGTGACATCGCGCAGGCGACCCTCGCCGCCCTCGGGTTGAGGGACGCCCTGCTCGGCGCCGGCCCCAGTGCCGAGCCCACCGACGCCCTGATCGCCGCGATCCGGGACCGTGAGGCCCTCCTCATCCTCGACAACTGCGAGCACGTGATCGACGCCGCGGCCCGCTTCGCCGAGCGGGTGCTGGGCGAATGCCGCCGCCTGCGGATCCTGGCGACCAGCCGGGAGCCGCTCGGCATCACCGGCGAGGCCCTCTGGCAGGTCGAGCCGTTGGACGTCGAGACCACGGCCGTCCGGCTGCTGCGCGACCGGGCCGGCGCCGTGCGCAAGGAGCTGGGCGACGACGAGCAGACCATGGTGCGGGTCTGCCGCGCCCTCGACGGTATGCCGCTCGCGATCGAGCTGGCCGCCGCCCGCCTGCGCACCATGACGATCGACCAGCTCGCCAACCGCCTCGATGACCGCTTCCGCCTGCTGACCAGCGGCAGCCGCACCGCCCTGCCGCGCCACAAGACGTTGCGCGCCGTCGTCGACTGGAGCTGGGAGCTGCTCACCGACGAAGAGAAATCCGTCCTGCGCCGGCTCTCCGTGTTCTCCGGCGGCGCCAGCCTGGAGGCGGCCGAAGCGGTCTGCGGCGGCGAGCAGTGCGAGCAACACCTCACCTCGCTCGCCGAGAAGTCGCTGCTCGTCACCGGGGGTGACGGTCGCTACCGGATGATCAGCACCATCAAGGAGTACGCCGCGGACCGGCTCGCCGAAGCGGGGGAGTCGGAGCAGGCGGCCCGGGCGCACCTCGATTACGTCGTCCAGCTCACCGAGACCGCGGAGCCGCACCTGCGCCGCGCCGAGCAGTTGGCCTGGCTCGAAACCCTCGAAGCCGAACACGACAACATCAGCGCCGCCATGCGGGGTGCGATCGCCGCCGGTGACGCCCAATCGGCGATGCGGCTGGCCGGCGCCGCCGGCTGGTACTGGTGGCTCGGCGGGCGCCGGGCCGAAGGCATCGAGCTGATGCTCGCGGCCACGAAGGTCCCCGGTGAGGTGACCGACGAGGTGCGGGCCATGGCGTACGGCATGGTCGTGCTCTTCGTGACCTCCGGCCGCGGCGACGAGCACCTGGGCGCGGAGTGGATCCACAAAGCACACCAGTTCAGCCAGCAGTCCGCGCACCGCAACCCCTTGCTGCGCCTGGTCGACGCCCTGGAACGCCTGCTGCGCGAGCCGGCCGCCGCGGTCACCGCGTTCGAGTCGGTGCTGGACAACGAAGATCCGTGGGTACGCGCACTCGCCCGCTTCCAGACCGGCAAGATGCGCATCATGCTCGGCCAGGCGGGCCCGGAGGCCGAAAACAACCTGGAGCAGGCGCTCGCCGAGTTCCGTACCCTCGGCGAACGGTTCGGCATGTCCATCGTCCTGTCCGAGCTGGGCGGCCAGCTCGCCCTGCGCGGTGATCTCGCCGGGGCGGTCGAGCGCTACGAGCAGGCGGTCACGGTCGTCACCGAGGTCGGCGCCGTCGAGGACGTCATCCGGCTGCGGACCCAGCAGGCCCTGCTCCACTGGCTGCTCGGCGACCGGGACGCCAGCGCCGCCGCCATCGCCGAGGCGGAGCTGCGCGCCGAAGGGGTCACCTGGCCGCACGCCCTGCTCGAGCTGGCGCTGGCCAAGGCGGAGCTCGCACGCTGGGTCGGAGAGGTCGCCGAGGCGCGCCACCAGCTCGGCATCGCGACCGCCCTGCTCGGTGACGAAGCCCAGGAGGCGCACATCCGGGCCGGCATCCACGACATGCTGGGCTACCTGGCCGACGACCTCCGCGAGGCGCGTTCCCACCGGCTGGCGGCGTGGCAGGCGGCGTCCGAGGCGGGCTACGCACCCATGATCGCCCAGGCGCTGGTCGGCGTCGCGGACTTCGCGGTCCGGCACGACCACTACGAGCAGGCGGCCCGGCTGCTCGCGGCCAGCCTCGGCGTGCGCGGGCTGCCGGACCGCGGCAACCCCGACGCGACCAGGATCGAGCGGGACGCGCGGCGACACCTCGGCGAGGAACGGTTCGCCGAGGTGTCGCAGGAGGGTGCGGGTTCGAGTCCGGCCCAGTTGGTCGAGGCGGCGCTCGCCAACTGAGGTCAGGCGCGCTTCTTGAAGGTGGACAGGGCCCAGACGTAGCCGACCAGGGCGATGCCGGCGCTCCAGGCGATGGCCGCGATCGCGTCCCCGCCTGACGGCGTGCCGTTCAGCAGCCCGCGCAGGGTTTCGATGATCGGTGTGAACGGCTGGTAGTCGGCGAACTGCCGCACGCCGGCCGCCATCGTCTCGGCGGGGACGATCGCGCTGCTCAGGAACGGGAGCATCACCAGCGGCACGGAGATCAGACCGGCGGATTCCGGCGTCTTGGCGGCCAGGCCGAGGGCGACGGTGAACCAGCTGGTGGCGAAGGTGACCAGGACGACCAGGCCGATCACGCCGAGCCAGTCGGGGAAGCTCGCGGCCGGCCGGAACCCCATGATCAGCGCGACGCCGACGAGGACCGCGATCGCGATCAGCGAGCGGAGCACGCTGGCGGCGACGTGGGCCGACAGGACCGCGCTGCGGGAGATGTCCATGACCTTGAACCGGTTGATGATGCCCTTGGTCATGTCGGAGTTGACCGCCAGCGCCGTCCCGGACAGGCCGTAGCAGATCGTCAGGATGATCATTCCGGGGGTGATGTAGTCGACGTAGTCGCCGGCGATGTCGAACGCGCCGCCGATGACGTAGACGAACATCAGCATGAGCACGATGGGGAACAGCACGCCGTTGAAGATCGCGACGGGGTTCCGGAGGGTGTGCTTGAAGTTGCGACCGAGCATGGTCGTGGCACTGCTCATCACGCGTTCACCTTTTCGCTGGTGCGGCCGGTCAGGGCGAGGAAGACGTCGTCGAGGTCCGGCGTGTGCACCGAGAACTCCTCGACCTCGATGGAATGGGCGTCGAGCTGGGCGAGCAGGGTGCGCACCGACTTCGCGCCGCCGTCGCTGGGGACCCGCAGCACGAGGTCGTCCTCGGCGTCGGTGGTGGTGCCGGTCAGGATCCGCCGCGCGGCCTCGATCTCGGCGTCGCCGGCGAACCGGAGCCGGACGTGGCTGCCGCCGATCTGGCTCTTGAGCTCGGCCGGGGTGCCCTGTGCGACGATCGTGCCCTGGTCGAGCACCGCGATCCGGTCGGCGAGCCGGTCGGCCTCGTCCAGGTACTGCGTGGTCAGGAAGATGGTCACGCCGTCGGTGACGAGCTGGCGGATGATCTCCCACATCGTCCGGCGGCTGCGCGGGTCGAGGCCGGTCGTGGGCTCGTCGAGGAAGATGATGCTGGGCCTGCCGACCAGGGTCATCGCCAGGTCCAGCTTGCGGCGCATGCCGCCGGAGTACGTGGCCGCCATCTTGTCCGCCGACCCGGTGAGGTCGAACCGCTCCAGCAGGTCGGCGACGACCCGCTTGCCCTCGTCGCCGCGCAGGCCCTTGAGGTCGGTCATCAGTTTGAGGTTCTCGCGCCCGGTGAGCAGGTCGTCGACCGCGGCGAACTGGCCGGTGACCCCGATCGCCGCCCGGACGGCCTTGGTGTCGGTCGCCACGTCGTGACCCGCGACGCGTACCGTGCCCGCATCGGCCTTCATCAACGTGGTCAGCACGTTGACCGTCGTCGTCTTGCCGGCACCGTTGGGGCCGAGCAGCGAGAAGATCGTCCCCGCGGCCACCTCGAGGTCGATCCCGTCGAGGACGATCTTGTCCTGGTACGCCTTCCGCAGCCCCGTGGCCGCGATCGCTGAGCTTGTCATGCGCCTACTGTCGGCGGCCCGGCCGCCACCGCCCTGACACGCTGCTGACACGACCCCTGTCACGTACCCAGATCAGGGTCTTTGAAGATCGAATTAAGAAAATCAAGGTTTGAGCATTGACAGCTTGAAAAACTGAAGATACAAATGAATCGTGAGTACGTCGCTGAGAGTAGGGAGACGACGGTGGACTGGCAGGAGCTGACGGACCTGACCCGCGGGCAGCCGTTCGTGGTCGAGCGGGTCCGGCTCGCCGGCAGCGGCGTCGCGGTCGAGGGTTCGTTCGAGCCGCCGCAACTGGCCGCGCTCGGCGTCGACGACCAGGTGTTCGTCGCCGCGTTCGTGCGGTCGCACGGCTCGATCAAGGAGATGGAGCGGATCTTCGGGGTGAGCTACCCGACGATCAAGGCCCGGCTCAACCGCATCGCCGAGCAGCTCGACTTCGTCGACACCGACCCGGCGCCCACGGGTGCCGACGTGGTCGACCGCCTGCGGCGTGGGGAGATCAGCGTCGACGAGGCGCTGGAGGAGCTGGGGAGGACCCGATGATCCCGCAACTGGTGACCGTGCGCAGTCGCCGCCGCAACGGCCGTTGGCTCCGGCTCTACGTGCCGGTCCTGCCGGTGCTGCTGGTGCTGTCGCCGGTGCTGCTGCTCGCGATGGTGGCCGGGCTCGTCGCCTGCGTCGTCTTCCGGATCAGTCCGGTCGGCGCGCTGCGCGGCACCGGGTCGGTGCTGGGCGCGCTGCGCGGCACCCGGATCGAGATCGAGCAGGGCCGCACGGCCGTGCTGGTAAGCGTCAGATGAGTCAGACGGGGAGAGCAACGATGAACGAACAGCGCCGCCAGATCCTGCAGATGCTGGCCGAGGGCAAGATCACGGCGGACGAGGCCGAGCGGCTGATCGACGCCGTCACCCGGGAGCAACCCGAGACGCCGCCGGGCCCGAAGCCGCGGCCCAAATACCTGCGCGTGGTGGTGAGCTCCACCGACAACTTCGGCGGCGACGGCCCGGGTCGGGTCAACGTCCGGGTGCCCATCCAGCTGCTGCGCGCCGGCGTGCGGCTCACGAGCCTGATCCCGCCGCAGGCGCTCGCCCACGCCAACGCCGAGCTGGCCCGCTCCGGCGTGCCGATCGACCTCACCCAGCTCAAGCCGCAGCACATCGAGGAGCTCGTCGAGCACCTCGACGACATCACGGTCGACGTCGACCAGCCCGACGCCAAGGTCCAGGTCTTCTGCGAGTGACCGCCGCCGGCTCGCCGCTCGGACCACGGGGCCGGGCGGCGAGCCGGTTTCGGCGATGCGCACCTCGTCGCACGCCGCCGGCCAGGGTGTCGTCAACATCGGGACAGGTCCGGTTCGCTGGCGACCCGCGTCGCCTCAGGACCGTCCACAGTGAAGTCCGCCCACTGCCGCTCGGTGTCAGCGAGGTGTTGCTGCGTTGCCGTTGCGGCGGCTCCAGCAGGTGCGGGTCCGTCGCGCGGACGGCTGCCAGGACAGCGGCCGGGGCCTACTTCGTGGCGAGCGCCTCCCGCATCCGGTTGATCTCGGCCTGCTGCTCGACGACGACGTCGCTGGCCATCTCGTTGACGATGACGTCGGCGCCGAGCCCCAGAACCTCGTCGGCCATGTCGATGGCGCCCTGGTGATGCGCGGTCATCATGTCGACGAACATCCGGTCGAACTCGGCACCGCCGGCGGCGGTCAGCCGGTTCAGCGCCTCGGCCGACTGCATGCCGGACATGGGGTGCTGGTGGCCACCGCCGGAGTTCCGGTTGAGGCCGCGGTCCGCCAGCCAGGTCTCCATCGTCTTGATCTCGGGCTCCTGGGCGGCCAGGATCCGATCGGCGATGAGCTTGAGCTTCGGATTCTCGCCGTGGTCCGCCACCAGCTTGGCCATCACGAGTGCCTGCTCATGGTGCGGGATCATCATCGTGACGAAGCGGACGTCGGCGTCGTTGTGCGGCTGGCGGGGAATCGGCGACACCTCGTTCGCCTGGGCCGTCTTCGCCGGCTCGCCGGGGCGGCCGGGCATCAGCACCGGCGCGGTGGAGTCCGGCAGCCCTGGCAGGTCGAGGGACTCCGGCGCGGCCGCGTTCGTCGCCGTTTTCGGATCGCCGTCGGGCCACCAGATGGCCACCGCGACGCCAGCGGCCAGCACCGCGAGGATCGCCAGTTCGATCAACACAATCGCCCGCGAACGCCCGAAAAGGGCACGGATCCGTACGCCTAACACAACTCGACTCCCGCCGTCGTCCCGGAGGCTGGCCGGGATGTTAACGCGGGCATGAGCTGCGACGGGAGGGGCGGGCTCCGCGAAATGACCCAGTGACCCCACCTGCGGCAATTTGTGCCGCCAAGATACCGCTCTAGTTGCTGAACCGTTACCGCCGGCAGGGAGATTTGTGACCCCTATCGCAGGTTATCGTCCCGCTACTCAGCTCAGCTCCCTGAACGAAGGGTGTCGCTACATGTCCGAATCCACCCCACGAGGGTCACGACGGCTGCGGGCTTTCAGCCTGGCCGCCGCGGGCGCCCTGCTACTCACTGCCGTGGCTGCGTCGCCGGCGAGCGGTGCCGAGAACACCATTCCCGGCGTCGACGAGATCGCCAGCAGCCCCAACCTCCAGCAGCTCGCCAACGTACCGAAGGTCGGTTCGTTCAACACCGAGGCGGCGCTCAACTCGGACCTGGCGTTCCAGGGGAACTACGTCTTCTCCGGCAACTACAACGGGTTCACCACGCTCGATGTCAGCAACCCGGCCTCGCCGCAGGTCGTCAGCCAGGTGATCTGCCCCGGTTCGCAGGGCGACCCGTCGGTCTTCGGTGACCTGCTGGTCTTCGCGGTCGACTCGGTGCGCAGCGACGACTCGTGCAACAGCACGAGCGGATCCTCGTCCCAGGAAAGCTCCTGGGAGGGCATCCGGATCTTCGACATCAGCGACAAGGCGAACCCGCGGTACATCAAGTCGGTCCGCACCGACTGCGGCTCGCACACCCAGACGCTGGTGCCGAGCAAGGACGGCAAGAGCGTCTACGTCTACATCCAGTCGTACAGCCCGTCCAGCACGGCGTTCTACTGCAAGACGCCGCACGACAAGATCTCGATCATCAAGGTGCCGCTGGACGACCCCACCGGCGCCGCTGTGGTGGCAACCCCGGTCCTCTTCCCGGGTACCGCCGGCAACACCAACACCAGCGGTTGCCACGACATCACCGTTTACCCGGAGCTGGACCTGGCCGCCGGCGCCTGCATGGGTGACGGCGTCCTGATGGACATCTCCGACCCGGAGAACCCGGTGATCATCAGCCAGGTCCGGGACACGAACTTCGCGTTCTGGCACTCGGCGACCTTCAACAACGCCGGCACCAAGGTCGTCTTCACCGACGAGCTCGGCGGCGGCAGCGGCGCGATCTGCTCCGGCAACCACCGGCCCAACCAGGGCGCCGACGCGATCTACGACATCGTCGGCTCCGGTGCCGACCGCGAGCTGGTCTTCCGGAGCTACTTCAAGATCCCGCGGCTGAACACCACTCGGGAGAACTGCGTCGCGCACAACGGCTCGCTGATCCCGGCGATGGGCCGCGACATCATGGTCCAGGCGTGGTACCAGGGCGGCGTCTCGGTCTGGGACTTCACCGACTCGTCGAACCCGGTCGAGATCGCCTTCTGGGAGCGGGGCCCGCTCTCGGACACCCGCAACATCACCGGTGGGGCGTGGTCGACGTACTACCACAATGGATACATCTACTCGAACGACATCCAGAAGGGCTTCGACGTCCTCAAGCTGGACGACCCGCGTACCAACAACGCGCGGGCCGTGGCGTTCGATGAGCTGAACGTGCAGACCCAGCCCAGCTACCCGGCCTGCACCACCGTGCTGACCGACCGGCAGAACGGCGGGCTCGACATCACGTCCGGCATCACCTGCCTGGACGGGGCGACCGTCAACGGGGCGACCAAGGTCGCGCCGGGTGCCGGTCTGATCGCCTTCAACTCGACCCTCAACGGCGGGGTCACCGCGACCGACGCCTCCGTGGTGTCGATCGTGGAGAGCAGGGTCAACGGCGGGGTGGACGCCATCGGCGCCACCGTGCGGGACAGCAAGGTCAACGGATCGGTCAGGACGAGCTGACTCGTCAGGCTCACTGGCTAGAAGAAGCTTCGGCCCGGCGGATTTCCGCCGGGCCGGAGCCCTTTCCACCGCACCCGCTAATGTCCGCCCATGGTCTGCCACTCGTGCCGCAACAACCAGCAATCGGTGCTGCCGCCGCGCGAGCTCGTCTGCGGTGACGAGCACTGGCGGGTCGCCCACGCCTTCGACGCGGCCCTGTCGGGTTGGTTGGTGTTGGTGCCGCGCCGCCACGTGACGTCGATCGCTGACCTGACGGACGCCGAAGCGGCCACCCTGGGCACGTGGCAGGTTCGCCTCTCCCGGGCGCTACGAGCGGTGACGGGGTGCGTGAAGACCTACGTGGTGCAATTCGCGGAGAAGGACGGCTTCGCCCACGTGCACTTCCACGTGGTGCCGCGCATGCCGGACCTACCGCACGACCGCCGCGGACCAGGCATCTTCGCGTACCTCGGCGCACCCGAAGCCCGGCGCGTGACCGAACAACACCAGGACGCCCTGGCCACCGCACTCCGCGCCCACCTCGACCTCGGACCCTCGTGATCTGTCTTCTGGGCGCCGAGTAGCGCGGTTCCAGGGAACCCGTTGGGCGGTCCGTTACGTGTCTAGCCATGACCGAGGCTGGAAGGGGCGGCCGAGCTGATGGCATTCGCGTGGCGGGGTGGTCGGCATGACGTCGACGAGGAGTTCGTCGCTTACTACGCGGCGCGGGCCAGGAGCCTGCGCAACACCGCGTACCTGTTGTGTGGCGACTGGCATCTCGCCGAGGATCTGACCCAGATCACGTTCACCAACCTCTACCGGGCCTGGCACCGGATCCAGCGGCACGACGTGCTCGACCAGTACGCCCGCCGGGTGCTGTTGCGGGCGTTCCTCGACGAGCGGCGGCGGCCCTGGCGCCGCGAGCTGGCCACCACGCCGGGCAGTTCCACATTGGACAGCGTTGCGACCGACGAACCCGGTGCGCCGGACGAGCGGAAGCTGCTCGACACCGCACTGGCGCGGCTTTCGCCGCGGCACCGGGCCGTGCTCGTGCTGCGGTTCTGGGACGACCTGTCGGTCGAGCAGGTCGCCGACATCCTGCGGTGCTCCACCGGCACCGTCAAAAGCCAGACATCCCGCGGCCTGGTCGCGCTGCGCGCCCTGCTCGGCGCCGAACTCACCTCTGGAGGACAACCGTGAACGAGGTACGGGAGATCTGCGAGCGCATGCTGGACACGCCGCCACCGCCGTTGCGCGACAGCGGAGACGTGCTCGCCGCCGCCCGCCGTTCGGTGCGGCGACGCCGCCAGGCCACCGCGGCCTCCGCGGGCGCCCTAACCGTCGTCGCCGTCGCGGTGACCCTGACGTTGCAGGGCGGGTCGGCCGTGCCGGCGCCACCCGTGGCTGCGCCGGCGCCCACGACCGTCGCGCCGCCGCCGGCCACCAAGGCGCAGCCACAGCACACGCCGCGCGCCCGGGCCGCCGGCACCCACGCGACGCAGCTACGGCGCCAACTGTTGGCGACCGTCCCCGCGGGCTACGCGACGAGGGACTTCCCGGTCAACTACGACACGGACTTCGACCCCACCGCGGTGCTGCCGAACCGCGCGGTCCCGGCGCCGGAGAACGGCATCATGAGCGTCGCGTTCGCCGGCATCCTGCTGAGCGACTCCCGCGGCCGCGAAGGGCTGCTGAGCGCCAACATCTGGGCCACAGCGAGCCCCGACCTGCTCGCCGGGGGGTGCGCCGCCGAGCCGCCCTCGACACACTGCGAGGTGCGCACCGTCGACGGCGTCCGCGTCACTCTGACCACCTGGCAGGACGGGTCCGGCCGCCACATCAGCGCCAGCCGGCCGCTCGACGGCGGCGCGCTCGTCGTCGCGGCCGCGCAGGGCCTGCGCTCCGACGAGACACAGGCACCGCTGGACGGGACGCGCGGCAACAGCCGCATCAAGCCGTCCCTGACCACCCTGCCCTTCACCATGGACCAGATCGCCGCCCTGGCCGCCAACCCGGCGATGCTGCAGTTCCCCTAGACGTCCAGCACGACGCGGCCGCGGCTCGCGCTGTGTTCCGTGAGTTCATGGGCCTGGGCGATCTCCGACAGCGGCAGCCGCGCCGCGATCGGATAGCGGAGGTCGCCCGCCACCAGGGCCGCCGTCAGATCGCCGGCGGCGGCCTCGTTGGCCGACTCCGGGAAGTCGTCGTTGCTCAGGAAGTGCACCGTGATGTTCTTGAAGGCCAGCGACCAGTACGGCACGGTCGGATCCGAATCCTGTGTGGCGTACGTCGCGATCACGCCGCCGTACCCCAGGATCTCCAGGTTCGTCGCCATGTTCGCGTCGAACGCCAACTCCGCGACCCGGTCCACCGGCTCACCGCCCGCCGCGTCGAGGATTCGCTCCGCCACGTCGCCGCGGGTCGTGTCGACCGCGGCGTGTGCGCCCGCGGCCCGGGCCGCGTCGACCTGGTCCGTGCCCCGCACCGTCGCGATCACGGTCGCGCCGCCCCGGCGGGCCACCGCCACCGCGGCCCGGCCCACGGCACCGAGGGCCCCGGTGACCACCACCCGTTGACCGGCCACCGGCCCGTCGGCGAAGACCGCCCGGTGGCCCGTGATGCCCGGGATGCCGAGGCCCGCCGCCTGCTCGTCCGGCACGCCCGCCGGCAGGGGCACCGCGTGGTGCGCCGGCACGACGGTGTACTCCGCGGCGGTGCCGAACGGGCGGTACGACTGGGCCAGGTAGACCCAGACCCGTTCCCCGACGCGTGACTTGTGGACGCCCGGCCCGACCGCGTCGATCGTCCCCACGCCGTCGCCGTGCGGGATGACCCGCGGGAACGGCATCGTCGAACCCCACCAGCCCTGGCGCTTGCCCAGGTCGCCGACGTGGATGCCGGAGACCGACACCCGCACGCGGACCTCGCCCTCGCCCGGCGTCGGGTCGGGCAGTTCGCCGACCTGGAGTACCTCGCGCGGCGGACCCTGCCGGTCGTACCAGGCCGCCCGCATCACGGACCCGCGATGTCGGTGGTCGTGCCCTCCTCGGAGCTGATCAACTCGTCGATCAGCTCGAAGAACGCCTGGATGCCGGGCCGGTCGCCGCCGCGGCGCCGGGACTCGGCGAAGTCCTCGGGCGTGCGCCAGTAGACGATGTCCAGCCACTCGTCCTCGCCCACGCGGATGAGGCGCGCGCCGAGGAAGCCGGTGCGGTCGCTCTCGAAGTCACGCAGCATGGCCGGCCGTGCGGCGAGCAGGGCGTCGGCGCGGGCCGCCCGGAAGCGGGTGAGCTCAACGGTGGTCATAACTCGACTTTCTCCGTAATCCAGCCGTGGTAAGGGCAAAACTGGGTGGTTCACGCCACAATCGTTGGCGACGGCTGACCGGTACGACGGTACCGTACGGATATACCTGACCTGGTCGAGGAAGGTTTCGAGATGCTTCACGACCTGCTGAGCACCGTCCGCGGACCCGTGTTCTTCCCCGGCGACGCGGGCTTCGCCGAGGAGGCGGCGGTGTTCAACACCACCGTCGCGCACGAGCCGCGTGTGATCGTCGGGGCGACCGAGGCGGCGGACGTCCAGGCGGCCGTCGACTTCGCCCGTGAGCAGGGCCGCTCGGTCGCCGTCCTCAACACCGGGCACGGCCCGTCCCGGTCGGTGACCGACGAGGCGGTGATGATCACCACCCGGCGGATGGCCGGTGTGCGCGTCGACGCGGAAAGGCGGACCGCGACGGTCGAGGCGGGCGTCACCTGGGGACAGGTGGTCGAGGAGGCCGCCAAGGTCGGGCTGGCACCGCTCGCGGGCTCCGCGCCGCAGGTCGGCGTGGTGGGCTACACGCTCGGCGGCGGCGTGGGTGTCGCGCTCGGCCGGGCCTACGGCTACGCGGCCGACCACGTGCTGTCGGTCGACCTGGTGACCGCGGACGGCGTGCTGCGCCACGTCACCCCGGACGACGACCCGGAACTGTTCTTCGCGCTGCTCGGCGGCAAGGGCAACTTTGGCGTCGTCACCGCGCTGGAGTTCGGCCTGTTCCCGGTCAACGAGCTGTACGGGGGCTTCCTCCAGTTCGCGGGTGAGCACGCCCGCGCGGTGCTGGAGGCCTACCGGTCGCTCACCGCGGGAGCGCCCGACGAGCTGACCTCGTCGATCGTCTTCCTGCACGCGCCCGACCTGCCGTTCGTCCCCGAGCTCATCCGCGGCAAGCTCAGCGTCTTCGTCCGGGTGGCCTACCACGGGCCGGCGTCCGACGGAGAAGCGCTGATCGCGCCGCTGCGGGCCGCCGCCCCGGCGCTCGCCGACACCGTGACCACCATGCCGTACGCGCGGATCGCCACCATCGCCAACGACCCGACGGATCCGGGCACGTCCGTCGAACACTTCGCGATGCTCGACGAGCTGACACCGTCCACGGTGGACGCTATCGTCGAGCTCGCCGCCGGCGGCCGGCTCACCCTGGTCAACCTCACCCAGCTCGGCGGGGCGTTCGCGAGAACGCCGGAACGGCCGAACGCCGTGCGCCGGGACATCGCCTTCGCCCTTTTCGCACTGACCGTGGTCCCACCCGGCGAAACGCTGCAAAGAGACGTGGCCGAAGAGCTCACCGACCGGCTGACCCGACAAGGCAGCCCCAAGCACCCCGGCTACCTCTCGCCCGCGGACGCTACGGTGCAGGGCGTGCGGCAGGCGTATGACGAAGAGACCTACGAGCGGCTCCGGGCGGCGAAGACCGTCTGGGATCCGGAAAACATGTTCCGCGCGAACTTCAACATTCCACCCAGGACATGAGACGACGGCGGGCCGGCGGCGCCAAACGGACCGCCGTGCTGGACGCCGTGGCCGACGTGCTCGCCGCGCGCGGCTACGAGAACACGCGCTTCACCGACGTGTCCACGGCCAGCGGTGTCGCGATCAGCACCCTGCAGAACTACTTCGGCTCGCGCGAGGACATGGTCATCGAGGCCATGGAGGCCTTCACCGACCAGGAGGTCGTGGCCCTGGAGGCGGTGGCCGCCGCCGAGCCGGACCCCTGGCGGCGGCTGGTCGCGATGGCCGACCGGAGCCTGCACAACTCGGAGCGCACCCGGCAGATCCTCGTCGAGTTCTGGCGGTCCGCCATGCGCGACGACGACCTGCGCGACTACAGCACCGAGGTGGCGGCACGTTACCGGGCGCCCTTCCTGGCCGCGGTGCGCGAGGGCGTCGCGCGCGGTGCGTTCAAGCCCGCGCACAGCGCGGAGGCCGTCACGGACCTGTTGCTCTCGGCCCTCGCCGGGCTGATCGTCGCCCGCGTGCAGCAGCAGCCGATGCCCTCGCCGGTCGAGTTCCGCGAGGTGCTGACGGCCCAGTTGCGGCTGATGCTCGGCGTCACCGCTCGGCCCTGACGCGCTCGCGGACCGCCGGCGCCACCTCCGCCGCGAAGCGGGGCAGCTGGTCGGGACCCTCGCCCCAGAAGAGGAACGTGTCGAAGCCGTAGCCGACCGCGAGGTCGGTCAGCTCGTCGACCCACTGGTCGACCGGCCCCTGCAACAGGCCTTCGCTTGCCCCGTCGGTGATCCGGCCGTTGATGTTCAGCACGCGGCGGATGTCGGCGGGGTCGCGCCCGGCGCTGACAGCGGCCTCGTCGAGCCGGGCGGCGGCGGCCGCGACCGGTGCGATGTCGCCGCGCAGCGACGGCACCCAGCCGTCGGCGAGGCGGCCGGCCAGGGACAGGGCGCGGGGTCCGTACACCCCGAGCCAGATGCCGATCTCGTGCGGTGGCACGGGCCCGGAGTGCGCGCCGGCCAGCCGGTAGTGCCGGCCCTCGAAGCGGAGGTTGCGTTGCCCGCTCCAGACCAGCCGGATCACAGCCATCGCCTCCTCGAGCGCCGCCAGCGACTCGCCGGGCGTCCGGCGCGGGCCGCCGTACGCCTCGACCGCGTCCCAGAACGATCCGGCGCCGAGCCCCAGCTCGAACCGGCCGCCGCTGAGCACGTCGATGCTGGCCGCGGCCTTGGCCATCACGGCCGGCGGCCGCAGCGGCAGGTTGGCGACATCGGGGAAGACGCCGACCCGGGTGGTGACCGCGGCGATCGCGCTCAGCAGAGCGAACGTGTCGACGTACCGCCGCTGGTAGGGGTGGTCCTGCACGCCGATCCAGTCGAGGCCGCGGTCCTCGATCTCCCGCGCGGTGGCGAGCAGCGGGTCGGCGGCGTTGGGGACGAGGAAGTATCCGAACGTGATGTCACGGCCGTAGTCGGGCACGGCTCAACGGTAATTCGTGGTTCGCCCCGCGCCGGCCCGGGCAGCGACGACCATGGGCCCATGGCCGAGGAGCGACCACCGGAGACGCCGAAACAACGGTGGGACCGCAACTTCAACGACCTGCTCCAGGAACTGCGGGTCGCGCAGACGGGCGTGCAGATCCTGTTCGCGTTCCTGCTGACGCTGCCGTTCAGCAACGGCTTCCCGCGGACGACCGAGTTCCAGCGCAACACGTACGTGGTCGCGCTGCTGTCCGCCGCCGCGGCGACCGCCATGATCATCGCACCGGTGGCCTTCCACCAGGCCCTGTTCCGCCAGGGCCGCAAGCCGGAACTGGTCCGCTTCGGCCATCGGATGGCCACGGGCGGATTGTCGTTCCTGCTGGTTTCGATGGTCAGCGCGGTCCTGCTGATCACCGACTTCATCCTGTCGCGGCACGTCGCGATCATTCTCAGCGGCCTCACCGCCATCTTCTTCCTCACGTTCTGGGCCGTCCTGCCGTGGGCGCGGCGCGACTGGGGCGAACCTGACGAAACCGAGGCGGAGATCACCAGGAGGCGGGAGCATCCGGAGGAGTTCGAGAAACCTACCGACGGGTAATAGAGCGAGGTACCGTCAGAACCAGCACAGCCAAGCCCGACAAAAGGGGGAAGCCGTGACGACCACCCAGAACAGGCCGCCGGAGGCCGGCGGCGCCGACGGTGCCGGGGCCCTGCCGCAGGAGGCGGGCACGGTTTCCTACCAGGAGTCCCGCGAGGTCGCCGAGGCCTCCCGCGAGACCGACTGGGCCAAACCGAGCTTCGGCAAGGAGCTGTTCCTCGGCCGGCTGCGGCTCGACCTGATCGATCCCTGGCCGCAGCCCGACCCGATCCGGGCCGCCAAGGGCGACGAGTTCGTCAAGAAGCTCAACGCGTACGTGCGCAGCGAGGTCGACGGCGAGCGGATCGAGCGCGAGGACCGGATCCCGGACGAGGTGTTCCACGGCCTGTCCCGCCTCGGCGCGTTCGGCATGAAGATCGACGAGAAGTACGGCGGCCTCGGCCTGACCAACCTCGACTACGCGCGCAGCCTGATGCTGGTCGGCTCGGTGAGCCCGGCCATCGGCGCGCTGCTCTCCGCGCACCAGTCGATCGGCGTGCCCCAGCCGCTCAAGCTGTTCGGCACCCCCGAGCAGAAGAGCCGCTACCTGCCCCGGCTGGCCGGCGGCGAGGTGTCGGCCTTCCTGCTCACCGAGCCCGACGTCGGCTCCGACCCCGCCCGCCTCGGCACGATCGCCGAGCCGGTCGAGGGCGGCTACCGGCTCAACGGCGTCAAGCTCTGGGCCACCAACGGCACGGTCGCCACGCTGCTCGTCGTGATGGCGCGGGTGCCCAAGTCCGAGGGGCGGCGCGGCGGCATCACGGCGTTCGTGGTCGAGGGCGACTCGCCCGGCATCACGATCGAGCGCCGCAACGCCTTCATGGGCCTCAAGGGCCTGGAAAACAGCGTGACCCGCTTCCACGACGTGTTCGTGCCGACCGACCAGATGATCGGCGGCGAGGGCCGCGGCCTCAAGATCGCGCTGACCACCCTCAACACCGGCCGGCTGTCGCTGCCCGCGATGTGCGTCGGCGCCGGAAAGTGGTGCCTCAACGTGGCCCGGCAGTGGTCCGCGGAGCGGGTGCAGTGGGGTCGCCCGGTCGGTGACCACGAGGCCATCGCGCAGAAGCTGGCCTTCATGGCGGCGACCACGTACGGCCTGGAGACCATGCTCAACCTCTGCTGCATGCTGGCCGACGACGACCGCAACGACATCCGCATCGAGGCGGCGCTGGTCAAGCTCTACGCGAGCGAGATGGGCTGGAAGATCGCCGACGAGCTGGTGCAGATCCGCGGCGGCCGCGGCTACGAGACGGCGGAGTCGCTGGCGGCGCGCGGCGAGCGGGCGGCGTCGACCGAGCAGATCCTCCGCGACATGCGGATCAACCGGATCTTCGAGGGCTCGACGGAGATCATGCACCTGCTGATCGCCCGTGAGGCCGTCGACGCGCACCTCTCCGTCGCCGGCGACATCATCGACCCGAAGGCCGACCTGGGCCGCAAGGCCAAGGCCGGTGCCCGCGCCACCGCGTTCTACGCGAAGTGGCTGCCGGGCCTCGCGGTGGGCAAGGGCCAGAACCCCAACGCCTTCGCGGAGTACGGGCCGCTGGCGCACCACCTGCGCTACGTCGAGCGGGCTTCCCGCAAGATGGCCCGGTCGACGTTCTACGGCATGTCCCGCTGGCAGGCGCGGATGGAGGACCGCGAGGTCTTCCTCGGCCGGATCGTCGACATCGGCGCGGAGCTGTTCGCGATGGCCGCGGTCTGCGTGCGGGCCACCTCCGAGCGGGATGACCGGCCGGAGGGCATGGAGCTGGCCGACCTGTTCTGCAAGCAGGCCAAGGTCCGCGCCGAGGCCCTGTTCGCGGCGCTGTGGGACAACACGGACGCGGTCGACGCGAAGGCCGCCAAGCGCATCCTCGACGGGCGCTACGCCTGGCTCGAGGAGGGCGTGGTGCACCCGCAGGGCGACGAGCCCTGGGTGTCGACCTGGCACCCCGGCCCGTCGACGGCGCAGGACGTCCGCCGACGCGTACCGCCGGCCTCCTGACGCACTTCGGAAACGGCCCGGGCTTCGGCCCGGGCCGTTTCACGTCCGGTCGTGGTGGCCGCCGGCCACCGCGTGCTCCTCGGTGGGCGTGGCCGGCCGGCGCCGGTGCCGGTTGAGCAGCCAGCGCACCAGTTCGGCCAGCCCGGCCACGGCCAGGGCGAGCCCGAAACCGAGCGCGAGACCCGGCAGCGGGTTGTTCTGGAAGGCCGAACCACCGAGGAAACCGAGCAAGGTGGTGTACGCGGCCCAGGTGAAGCACGCCAACGCGTCGAACAGCGTGAACCGGCGGCGCGGGTAGCCGATCGCGCCGGTGGTCAGCGTGATCGCGGTCCGGCCGCCCGGGATGTACCGGGCGATCACCAGTGCCACCCCGCCGTGCGCGAGGAGCAACTCCCGTACCCATGCGAAGGTCCTGGCCCTTCGGGTGCCCTCGGGTATCCGCTTGATCACGTTCTCGCCGCCGGCCCGGCCCACGAAGTAGGAGATGTGGTCGCCCGCCATCGCGCCGGCCCCGCCGGCCAGGATGACCAGCAGCACGTTGGGCTCGCCGCTGGCCGCGAACACCCCGGCGGTGATCAGCGTGGCCTCACTGGGCACGATCGGGAGGAAAGCGTCGAGCGCCGCCAGCGCGAACACGACGCCGTATACCCAGGGCGACGTGATGAACGGATCAAGGAAGTCCAGAAAGCCATCCATGGCTGAAGATCGCGTTGACGACAGACGTGATCTTCATAGCCTAGCTCAGCGTTGTCGCAGGCCAAGGCCCTTGAGCTCGAGCGCGGCCAGCGCATCCACTGTGGACTCGTCGCCGCTGCGCCAGGATTCGGCGACGTCGGGGCCGAGCTTGGCGAGCTTGCTCAGGGGCTGGGTGGCCAGCGCCCGGAGGGCGAGCAGGTCGCGACCGGCGGGTGCGCGGCGGACGCGGGCGGCGGCGCTGGCCCGGCGGATCCAGCGGACCCGCAGCGGCAGCCAGAGCAGCACCACGAACAGGATCGGCACCACCGCGGTGATCACCGCGAGCGCCAGCGCCAGGTTGCCGACGACCTCCTGCTGGGCCTGGCCGGCCTCGGCGACCGCCTGGGCCGCGCCGGCCGCCTTCTCGAACGGGCTGGTCAGCTCGTCGCCGACCAGCGGGACGCGGCCCACCTTGCTGCCCGCGTCGGCCAGGTTGGCGGACAGCGCGCTGCCGGCGCCCTCCAGCTTCTGACCGGGCACGCCCAGCTTCTCGACCTGGTCGTGCAGCCAGAGCGCGGCGCGGATCCAGGCGTAGACCCACGCGACCACGAGCAGGTCGCTGACGGCCTGGAGAACGAAACGAGGAAAGCGGTCGGCGTAAATCTTCACGAGCACAGCGTCGCGCACCGCGCCGCCGCGCGCACGACGGCGCTCAGCTCTTGCAGCAGTTCTGGCAGGTGCCGAAGATCTCCAAGGTGTGGCTCACGTCGGTGAAGCCGTGCTTCTCGGCCACGCGGTCCGCCCAGTGTTCGACCGCCGGGCCCTCGACCTCCACGGTGGAACCGCACGAGCGGCAGACCAGGTGGTGGTGATGGCCCTCGCTGCAGCGGCGGTAGAGGTGTTCGCCGCCCGGTGGGCGCATCACGTCGATCTCACCGGCGTCGGCCAGGCTCTGCAGCGTGCGGTAGACGGTGGTCAGGCCGACCCGCTCGCCGCGGTCGCGGAGCATCGAGTGCAGCTCCTGGGCGCTGTGGAAGCCCTCGACCGACCCGAGCAGCGAGCTGACGGCACGCCGCTGGTGGGTGTTGCGCAACGTTCCGGCCGCCTCGTTCATGATGCCTCCCGGGCGTGGCTGACCGCGTCCGCCACGATGTGCGCGATGTGCTCGTCGACGAGTGAGTAGGCGATCTCCCGGCCCCGCCGGGAACCGCGGACGATGCCGGCGCCGCGCAGGACCCGCAGGTGCTGGGACACCAGGGGCTGCGGCGCGCGCAGCGACTCGACCAGCTCGTGCACGCAGCGCTCGCCGCTGCCGAGCTCCGTGACGATGGCGACCCGGATCGGCGCCGCGAGCGCGCGCAGGAGCTCGCCCGCCCGCTCGTACGACTCGTACCCGTTGCCCTCCGTCATACCGGGAACGTTAGCTCAGCCCCGATCCAGGACGACTTCGTGTGGTTCCGGCTCGGCCGCCGCGGCGTGACCCGGCCGGCTGGCGCGCAGGGCGCCACGTTTACGTACCGCCCGGACGGCGGCCACCGCCACCGCCATGACCAGGAAGCCGGCGATCGCGAGCACCACGATCGTGGCGCCGAGCGCGGTGTCGATCTCCCAGGCGAGCCAGACACCGGAGCCGGCGGCCGCGACGCCGAGCACCATCGCGAGGCCCATCGTGGCCACGAAGCCCCGGGCCACCTGCTGCGCGGTCGCGACCGGCACCACCATCAGCGCGCTGACCAGCAGCAGGCCGACCGCGCGCATGGAGATCGTCACGGTGACCGCGGTGAGCACCGCGACCAGCAGGTTCAGCGCCCGCACGGGCAGGCCGGAGACGCGGGCGTACTCCTCGTCGTGGCTGACCGCGAACAGCGCCGGGCGCAGGCCGATGGCCAGCCCGAGCACGACGGCGCCGAGCACCACGATCACCGCGAGGTCCGACCGGGAGGTGGTGGCCAACGAGCCGAAGAGGTACGTCATCAGGTTGGCGTTGCTGCGGCTCCCGGACAGCCCGACGAGCATCACGCCGCCCGCGATGCCGCCGTAGAAGAGCAGGGCGAGCGCCACGTCGCCGGAGGTGCGGCCGCGTTCCCGGATCAGCTCGATGGCGATGGCGCCGATGGCCGAGACGATGACCGCGGTGAGCACGGGGGAGCGGTCGAGCAGCAGGCCGACGCCGACGCCGGTCAGCGCGACGTGGCCGACCCCGTCGCCGATCAGCGACATCCGCCGCTGGACCAGGTAGATGCCGAGAGCGGGTGCGGTCAGGCCGATCACCACGGCGCCGATGAACGCCCGGATCATGAACTCGTTGGCGAAGATGCTCATGCTCCCCACATCCCCTGCTCGGCGGGCGCGTGCGGGTGGACGTGGTCGTGCCCCGGATCGGCGTGGTGGCCGGCCGGTGCCGGCACCCCGCCCTCGTGGGCGATCTCGCCGTGGTGCACGACGACGCAGCGGGTGATCAGCGGCTGCAGCGGGCCGAGCTCGTGGGCGACCAGCATGACGGTGCCGCCGCCCGCGACGAACTCGCCGAGCGCGCCGGCGAAGGCGGCCTGGCTCGCGGCGTCGACCCCGGCTGTGGGCTCGTCGAGGATCAGCAGCTCGGGGCGGCCGGCCAGGGCCCGGGCGATCAGCGTGCGCTGCTGCTGGCCGCCGGAAAGGCTGGTCACCGGGTCACCGGCACGGTCGGAGAGGCCGACGGCGGCGAGCGCGGTCGCGACGGCGGCCCGGTCGGCGGCGCGCGGCGGACGCAGGATGCCGCGGCGGGCGACCAGGCCCGAGCCGATGACCTCGGCGACGGTGGCCGGCACGCCGGCGCCGGCGCCGATGCGCTGCGGCACGTACCCGATGCGCTCCCAGCTCTTGAACCGCTTGTCGCCGAAGAGGGTGATCTCGCCGGCGCTCAGCGGCACCAGCCGCAGGATCGACCTGATCAGCGTGGACTTGCCGGAGCCGTTGGCGCCGAGGATGGCGACGACCTCGCCGCGGGTGACGGTCAGCGAGACGTCCCGCAGCACGATCCGCTCGTCGTAGCCGACGACCGCGTTCTTGACCTCGACGATGCTCATGAACAGTCCAGGGCGGTGCGGATGGCGGTCAGGTTGGTGCGCATGATCGAAAAGTAGTCGCCGGTCGCGCCGGGCTGCAGACCCTCAATCGGGTCGAGCACGGCGGTCCGGGCGCCGACCTCGCGGGCGATCGTGTCGGCGACCTTGGGGCTGACCAGCGTCTCGAAGAAGATCGTGGTGGCGCCGTGCTCGCGGGCCTCCTGCGCGACGGCGGCCAGGCGCTGCGGCGCGGGCTCGGTGTCGGGCGTCACACCGGTCAGGCCGACCTGCTCGAGGTGGTAACGGTCGGCGAGGTAGCCGAAGGCGGCGTGGCCGGTCACCAGTTCCCGGCGCTGGCAGTTCTGGAGGCCGGCCGCGTAGTCCTGGTCGAGGCCCGTCAGTTGCGCCGTCAGGCGGGTCGCGTTGGCCTGGTAGTCGGCCTTGTTGGCCGGGTCGGCGGCGGCGAGCCGGTCGGCGACCTGCTGGCCGATGGTGGCGAGGCGCGTGGGGTCGAGCCAGACGTGCGGGTCCGTGGCGGCTTCCTCGTGCTGGTCGGGCTCTTCGCCATCGTGCACGTGGTCGCTCTCGCCCGCGTCGAGCAGCGGGACCGCGGTGGCGACGTCGAACGCCCGGTCGCCGCCGACCTGGTCGACCGCGTCGTCCATCGCCGGCTGGAAGCCCTTGAGGTAGACGATCACCCCGGCGTCGGAGACCCGGCCGACCTGGCGGGCGCTGAGCTCGAGGTCGTGCGGCTCGGCGCCGGGCTTGGCCAGGTTGGTCACCGCGACATGGCCGCCGCCGACCTGCTCGGTGACGAACTGGAGGGGGTAGAAGGCGGCCACGACGTCGAGCTTGCCGGCCGCGGCGGCGGAGTCGGTGGTGCAGGCCGCGAGGCCGGTCACGGCCAGGGCGGCGAGGCTGGCGATGACCGCGGAGAGGGTACGGCGGCGGCGCATGGCAACCACTGTCGCCGACAATGAAATTGATTGTCAAAAACGCATGGGTTCTTCGGGTACGCGCTCAGAGGATCTTGAAGACGGCGATCCCGATGAGGGCGGTGAGCAGCACGAGGCGGACGAGGCGCGTCTGCGGTGCCTGGACGTACCAGGTCATCCTGGTCAGCGCGATCATGGCGCCGGCGAGGATCAGCAGCACCAGGCCGCCGATGATCCCCGGCAGGAAGAGCCCGGCCAGCATGACCACGAGCGCGCCCAGGAACGCCTTCGTCGGGTTGACCCGGGCCAGGCGCTGGGGGAGACCCGGCTGCGTAGGCTGCATGCCGACACTCTACGAGGAGGTTCGTCCGTGCTGGTCGTCAACCGGTTCGTGGTGGCCGAGGAGGCCGCCGACGGGTTCACCGAACGGGCCCACGCCGCCCTCGCGGCGCTGGCCGCCCGCCCCGGCTACCGGTCCGGGCAGCTCGTCCGCGGGCTCGACGACCCGACCGCCTGGTGCCTGGTCACCGACTGGGAGTCGGTGGGCACCTACCGGCGGGCGCTGGGGGCTTTCGACGTGAAGGTGCACGCGACGCCGCTGCTGGCCGAGTCGCTCGACGAGCCGTCCGCGTTCGAGCCGCTGGCGACCGCTGAGCCCGGCGGCGAGGTTTCGGTCCGGGCCAGCGACCGGTCGGTAGGGCCCGGGCGATGAGCCCGTCCGCACTACGCTTGCGGACATGAACCCGACGTCCGGCCCGCCGGAATTCCCGACCGGCCCGCCGTCGGTGATTCCCACGTCGCCGCCGCCGGCACCGTTCCCGGCGCCTGGTCCCCCGTCGCTCCCGCCGCGTGGGCCCGGTGTCGTGCCGCCGTTCGCCGCGCCGCCCGTCGAGGGCCGGACGACCCGGCTCTGGCTCGGGCTGGGGGCGGCCGCCCTGTTCGTGGTGCTCTGCTGCGGCGGGGGCATCGCCGCGCTGACCGGGCTGGGCATCTTCGGCGTCCAGGCGATCGACGAGCGGGCCCGGGTCGTGGTCACCGACTACGTCGACGCGCTGGAGCGTGCGGAATACGGCGAGGCGTACGCGCTGCTGTGCGACTCCCAGCAGGTGGCGCAGACGCCCGACGACTTCGCCGCGGTGGAGTCCCGGGCGCCGCGGATCGACTCGTTCCTGGTCCACAAGACGCAGACGACCACCACGGACATCATCGTGCCGGTGGACGTGACCTACGCCTCGGGCTCGACGACGACCCTGCGCTTCGTCCTTCGGCAGGACAGCGGGACGGGCGAGTTCGAGGTCTGCGGGGTCACCGACTAATCTCGGTCGCGATCGCCGGGCGGGTAACCGTACCGTCGGGTGGTCGTTTGTGTCTCTGTCCCATTGTGTGTCTCTGTCCCATTGTGTGTCTCTGTCCCATTGTGTGTCTCTGTCCCATTGCCACCCCCGCCGACCGCCAGCCGGCGTAGGAGAGAAGCCATGCCTGCCGATCGCATCGACGCCATTGTCAGCCTCGCCAAGCGCCGGGGCTTCGTCTTCCCCTCCAGCGAGATCTACGGGGGCACCCGGTCGGCGTGGGACTACGGTCCGCTGGGCGTCGAGCTCAAGGAAAACGTCCGCCGGCAGTGGTGGCGCTCGATGGTCCAGCAGCGCGACGACATCGTGGGCCTCGACTCCGCGGTTGTGCTCTCACGCGACGTGTGGGCCGCCTCGGGCCACCTGGGCGAGTTCGTCGACCCGCTGACCGAGTGCCAGTCGTGCCACAAGCGGTTCCGGGCCGACCACCTCGAGGAGGCGTTCGAGGCCAAGCACCACCGCCCGCCGGCCGGCCTCTCGGAGATCAACTGCCCGAACTGCGGTGTCAAGGGCGCGTTCACCGAGCCGAAGATGTTCAACGGGCTGATGAAGACGTTCCTGGGTCCCGTCGAGAACGAGGAGGGCCTGCAGTACCTGCGGCCCGAGACGGCGCAGGGCATCTTCATCAACTACAACAACGTGGCGACCGCGGCGCGCAAGAAGCCGCCGTTCGGCGTCGCCCAGGTCGGCAAGTCGTTCCGCAACGAGATCACGCCGGGCAACTTCATCTTCCGCACGCGCGAGTTCGAGCAGATGGAGATGGAGTTCTTCGTCGAGCCGGGTTCGGACGAGAAATGGCACGAGTACTGGCTGCAGGAGCGCTGGAACTGGTACCGCGACCTGGGCCTGTCGGAGGCCAACCTGCGCTTCTACGAGCACCCCAAGGAGAAGCTGTCGCACTATTCGAAGCGGACGGTCGACATCGAGTACCGCTTCCAGTTCGGCGGCACGGAGTTCGCGGAGCTCGAGGGCATCGCCAACCGCACCGACTTTGACTTGACCACGCACTCCAAGCACTCGGGCGTCGATCTGTCCTACTTCGACCCGGAGAAGAAGGAACGCTGGGTCCCTTACGTGATCGAGCCCGCCGCGGGCCTGACCCGCGCGGTGCTGGCGTTCCTGCTCGAGGCGTACGACGAGGACGAGGCCCCCAACACCAAGGGCGGCGTCGACAAGCGCACG
Source organism: Asanoa iriomotensis (assembly GCF_016862515.1). Taxonomy (GTDB): domain Bacteria; phylum Actinomycetota; class Actinomycetes; order Mycobacteriales; family Micromonosporaceae; genus Asanoa; species Asanoa iriomotensis. The sequence continues at coordinate 361 of NZ_BONC01000011.1, read as the reverse complement.
GTGCTGCGCTTCGACAAGCGCCTGGCGCCGGTCAAGGTGGCTGTCCTGCCGCTGTCGCGCAACCCGGAGTTGTCACCGAAGGCCCGCGACCTGGCGGCGCTGCTGCGCACGCGCTGGGTGGTCGAGTTCGACGACTCCCAGGCGATCGGCCGGCGCTACCGCCGCCAGGACGAGATCGGCACGCCCTATTGCGTGACGGTCGACTTCGACACGCTGACCGACGACGCGGTCACGGTCCGGGACCGCGACACGATGACCCAGGAGCGGGTGTCCCTGGGCCAGATCGAGCGCTACCTCCTCGAACGCCTCTAGGCCGTGTTTCGTATCCAGGGCCGGGCTGGGGCGGGCCCAGGCGCCGCCC
>NZ_BONC01000010.1 GCF_016862515.1 Asanoa iriomotensis | reverse complement strand
TCGGCAGGACACGCCCTAACCTCCTGATCGGCGCGAACCCGCTGGAGCGGGCCGTTGCGTCGGTTCGGCGGCGACCGGGCCGGTGCTGCTGCAAACCGGGTCGCATGATGCCCGCCCCTACGGGGTATCGGACAGCCATGGCGCTCACCCGCCCGCTCGCCGAAGCGGTGGTCGTGATCACCGGAGCCTCCAGCGGCGCCGGCGCGGCGACGGCGATCGAGGTGGCGCACAACGGCGGCACGGTGGTGCTGGCCGCGCGGGGAGAACCGGCGTTGGACGCGGTCGCCGAACGCTGCCGGGCGTTCGGCGGCCGGGCCTCGGTGCTGCCCACCGACGTGACGGACCCCGCGGCCGTGGCCCGGCTCGCGGAGACCGCGGTGGCCGTGTGCGGCCGTCTGGACGCCTGGGTCAACACCGCCGCCACGGGCGCGGTCGGGCTGTTCGAGGAGATACCGATCGGCCAACTGCGCCGGGTCATCGAGGTCAACCTGCTCGGTGCCGCCTACGGGATGCGGGCCGCCCTGCCCCACCTGCGCGCGTCCGGCGGCGGCGTGCTGGTCAACAACGCCTCTGCGCTGGCCACCATCGCGCTGCCGTACCAGTCGATCTACAACGCCGCGAAGCAGGGCGTCCGCGGGCTCGCCGACACCGTCCGCCAGGAGCTGCGGGTGACCGGCGAGCGCGGGATCGCCATCTGCACGGTGCTGCCCGCCGGCACCGCCGCACCGATCCGCCGGTACGCGGTCGGCCGGCGCATCGCGCCGCCACCCCCGGTCCAGCCGCCGGAGGTGGCGGCCCGGACGATCGTGCGGCTGCTGACCAGGCCACGCCGGGAGGCGTACACCGGTGGTCCGTGGTTCTCCCTGCGGCCGGTGCCGGGCGCGTCCGCCGTGCTCGGCCTCGCCGCCGGCACTGCTGCCGGGACCCTTGCCGCGGTCGCTCGCCGGCACGTCCAGGGGCGGCGATGGTGACCACGGCTCGCAACTCGCGTGGGAGGGCGCACGCCTACGTCCCCGACCTGCACAATGGAGCGATCATGCCGACCGACGTGCATTTTCTGGTGGCCGCCGACGACCCGTACGCGGTCGTCCAGCTCCAGGGTGTGCTCGACCGGGCGTCGGCCGAGGCGCTGCGTGGTGCCCTGCTGTCCGTCGTCGCCGACCGCACGCCGGCCGTGATCGAGGTGACCGGCCTGCGGATCGACGACCCGGCCGTCCTGTCGACCTTCGGCGAGGTGGCCCGCGAGACCGCCGACTGGCCCGCCGGCCACCCGGCGATCAGGGTGCCGCCCGCGTTCGCCGGTCGCTGGCAGGGCGTCGGCTTCCGGATCGCCGAGGACGGCGCCCGCCCACCCGCCTACTCCGTCGATCACCTGCTCCGGGCCGACCTGGAGCCGATGACCGGCGCCGCCCGCCGGGCCCGCGAGCTGGTCACCGAGGCGTGCGCCCGCTGGGAACTGCCGGCGGTGGCCGGCCCGGCCTGCATCGTGGCCACCGAGCTGGTCAACAACGTGGTCGCGCACGCACACACGGCGATGACCCTGCTGGTCGGCCGCGGTGCCGACGCCGACACCCTGCATCTTTCGGTCCGCGACTGGTCGCCGGCGCTGCCGGTTTACAGCGGGCCGGTGCCGACCACCGCGTACGGCGGCCGGGGTCTGCTCCTGATCGAGTCGGTGGCGCTGCGCTGGGGTGTCACCGACCTGCCCGACGGGAAAGTCGTGTGGTCGGTGGTCGCACCCGACTACGGCGACTGAGGTGTGGCACGCTGGACAGCGTGACCGGCACCTCCGACCCGCGCCTGCGTGAGCTGCGGCTGCTGCGCAAGGTCCGCGACCGGATCGACCGCGACTACGCCCAGCCGCTCGACGTCGAGGCACTGGCCCGCGGCGTCCACCTCTCGGCCGGGCACCTGAGCCGGGAGTTCAGAGCCGCGTTCGGCGAGTCGCCCTACAGCTACCTGATGACCCGGCGCATCGAGCGCGCGATGACCCTGCTGCGCCGGGGCGACCTGTCGGTCACCGAAGTCTGCTTCGCGGTCGGTTGCGCGTCGCTGGGCACCTTCAGCACCCGCTTCTCGGAGCTGGTCGGCATGTCGCCCAGTGAATACCGCCAGCGGGCCGCCGGTGACGGTGCGGGCATCCCGGGCTGCGTCGCGAAACAGGTCATGCGACCGATCAGGAATCGAGAAGCGGTCGCCGCACCGGGGCACCTAACGTGACCAGCATGAGGCTTTCGATCGCACACACGTTCCTGCCGACCGACGACCCGGAGCGCTCGCTCGAGTTCTACCGCGACGCGCTCGGCTTCGAGGTGCTCAACGACGTGGGGCACGGCGCCATGCGCTGGATCACCGTCGCGCCGCCCGGTGGCCAGACGTCGATCGTGCTCCACCCGCCGGCCGCCGACCCCGGCATCACCGACGACGAGCGCCGCACCATCGCCGAGCTGATGGCCAAGGGAAGCTACGCGTCGATCGTGCTCGCCTCCCCCGACCTGGCCGGCATTTTCGAGCGGGTGCAGGCGACCGGTGCCGAGGTCGTCCAGGAGCCGATGGACCAGCCCTACGGTGTCCGCGACTGCGCCTTCCGCGACCCGGCCGGCAACATGGTCAGGATCAACCAGCAGCCATGATCGGCGAAAGTCCGGCCACGCGGAGCGTGCGGCGGACGTAGAGCTGCGTGTCACCGATGCGCAACCGGACCCCCGCGGCCCGGGCTGCCTCGTAGCCGGCGAGCAGCGCCGACACGCCCGCCGCGTCGATGATCGGCACGCCGGCCAGGCTCACGGCCAGGTCGCGCGGCGCGTTGCGCCCCGCGGCCAGGTCGACCGCCTCGATCAGCGCGGTGCGCAGCGGGTCGGCCGTGTCCCGGTCGACCTCGCCGCTGATCTCGAGGCGCACGGTGCCGCCGTTGTCGTCGCGGTGGACGGTGATCTCGTGGTGGTCACCCGGCGCGGCGCCGGCCTGCCACTGCCGCGGCGCGTCGCTGAGCATCGCCTCGCGCAGCCAGGCGAGCGCCCGCGAGAGCAGCCGGGACACGTGCATCTGCGAGATGCCCAGCTCGGTGGCGATCTCGGTCTGCGTCTTGTTGCCGTAGAACCGCAGCGCCAGGATCCGCCGTTCCCGCTCGGGCAGCCGGCACAGCAGGCTGGCCACGGTCAGGCGGTCGTCGACCGCCTCCAGGCCGACGTCGGAGCCGCCGATCAGGTCACCCAGCTCGGCCTCGCTCTCGGCGCGGGCCGGCATGTTCAGCGACAGCGGCGTGTACGCGGCCGCCGTCTCCAGCGCCGCCAGCACGTCCTCCTCGTCGACCCGCAGGCGCTCGGCCAGCTCGGGCACGGTGGGTGAGCGGCGCAGCTTGGCGGTCAGCTCCGTGGACGCCCGGTTGACCTCGATGCTGAGCTCCTGCATCCGGCGCGGCACGTGGACGCCCCAGGTGCGGTCCCGGAAATGCCGCCGGAGCTCGCCGATGATGGTCGCCGCCGCGAAACCGGTGAAAGCCCCACGTTGTGGGTCAAACCGGTCCACAGCCTTCAGCAGCCCCAGCCGGGCCACCTGCTCCAGGTCGTCCATCGGCTCACCGCGGCCTCGGTAGCGCCGCGCGAGGCGGCCCGCGAAGGGCATCGCCGAGCGGACGAGCTCTTCTCGCGCCGCGCGCCGCGCATCATCTCCCGATCGCTGGGCATAAGACATGGCGACGGCGTCGAGCGCCGGCAGATCCAGTTCACCGGAAGCGGACACACCGCTGTGAAGGGTCATCGCGCAGCCTCCTCGTTCGCCCTCACCGCCGCCCTGGTGGGGCGGGGAGAGTCGGCACCGGGTATGTGGAATGTGCGCTCTGATGCCCGCGTGTTGAGCACCCCGGAAACCGCTGCGCAGCAGCCGTCCCCTAAACGTGACCATACGTCGGTCCGTGCGAGCCGAGCAATGAAAAGCGAAGCAATTAGTTGCTTCGAGGCATCTATCACATCACCTGACGCCAGGTTGTGCCAGCCCGGATAGGGGTAGAGGGCCCGTTATGCGCCGTGAAGACGAGTACCCAGAGCCCTGGTCGGACCCTGAGGCCGAAGGCCTGCCCGGCACCGCCGACGACGACTCCACCGCGTACGACGACGTCGACTCCGAGCGCGAGGTCCAGGGACCGGACCCGGCCGCGCTGCCGGTCGACTCGCCGCTGGCCGTCGACCGGTTCGGCACCACCGGTGCCGAGGCCGAGCAGGGCGAGTCGCTCGACTACAAGCTGGCCCGCGAGAGTGTCCCGGACCCGGTCGACGACCCGCTGGCCACGCCGGCCGACGAGCAGATCCGCGACGAGGAGGACCTGGGCACCGAGCGCGCCCAGGCGCAGCTCGACGCTGATGTGCTCGACGACGGTCCCGCCGAGAACCGGGACTCCGAGGCGTCCCTCTACGACACGGACGGGCTCGAGCTCGACGACGGTGGTCGGCCGATAGGGCGACTGGTCGACCCGGCCCAGTTCGCCGGCGAGGACGAGCCCGAGGGCGGCCTCATCGACGACGAGGGCGACTCGATCGCGGACGACGCGGGTGCGGCCGGCGGCGGCGCCACGGCCGAGGAGCTGGCCATGCACGAGACGGAGGAGCCGCCGTACGAGTGACCGGACGGCGTGGCGATGCCCTCGGCATCGCGACGGCGGAGGACGGGCCCGCCAGCACAGCTCCTCAGTCGAGGCCCTGTTCGATGGCGTAGCGGGTCAGTTCGACCCGGTTGTGCAGTTGGAGCTTGCCAAGCGTGTTCTGCACGTGGTTCTGCACGGTCCGGTGCGAGACGCCCAGCCGCTCGGCGATCTGCTTGTAGGACAATCCCTTGGCCACCAGGCGCAGCACCTCGGTCTCCCGGTCGGTCAGCGCCGGCGCGCCCGCGTCGGCCGGCTCGGGAGCGGCCGCCAACCGCCTGTACTCGCCCAGCACCAGGCCCGCGAGCCCGGGCGTGAAGACGGCTTCGCCCGCGGCGGTACGCGCGACCGCCGCCAGGAACTCCTCGGGCGCCGCCGACTTGACCAGGTAGCCGGTCGCGCCCGCCTTCACCGCGTCGAGCACGCTCTGCTGCTCGCCGCTGGCCGACAGCATGAGCACCTTGACCTCGGGCAGCGCCGCGCGCAGGCCGTGGATCACCTCGACACCGGGCACGTCGGGCAGCTGGAGGTCGAGCACGACCACGTCGGGCCGGGTCGCACCGGCGATCCGGACGGCCTGCCGCCCCTCGCCCGTGGTCGCGACCACCTCGTAGCCCGCCTCGGCGAGGTCGCGGGCGACCCCGGTGCGCCACATCGGATGGTCGTCGACCACCATCACGCGGACGGTCATGGGTGCAGCTTAGGTACGACGAGCTCGATCTCGGTGCCCTGGCCCGGCGCCGACTGGATCCGCACGGTGCCGCCGAGGTCCGTGACCCGGCCGCGGATCGCCTGCGCGACGCCGAGCCGCCCCTCCAGCTCGGCCGCCGCCAACCGGCCCGGCGCGATGCCGGCGCCGTCGTCGCGGACGGTCACGGTCACCGACTCCGGCTCGTCCTCGACCAGCACGAACACCCGGGCGGTGGCACCGGCGTGCCGGGCGGCGTTGTCGAGCGCCGCGCCGACGGCGGCGACGACCTGGGTCGCGACCTCCGCCGGCAGGGGCACGGCCGTCGCGGGCGCGGCCACCGAGACCACGTCGCTGGCGTACGCGCTGACCAGCGCACCGAGGTCGACCACGCCGGTCGCGGACGGCGGCGGCGCGCCCGTCGCGATCAGCCGGCGCAGCGCCGCTTCCTGCTCCCCCGCCAGCCGGGCCAGCTCGCCCGCCTCGCCGTCGAGGTGCGCGCCCCGCCGCCGGACCAGCGCCAGCACCTGGAGCACCGAGTCGTGGATGTCGCGGGCCAGCCGTTCGCGCTCGCGGTTGGCCGCCTCCAGCTCCGTGGCCCGTTGCAGCCGCGCCTCCGCGATCGCGCCGAGCCGGGCGACGTGTCCGACGCCGACCGCGGCGAGCAGCATCAGGGTGGTGCCGGTCAACGACGACTGGCTCAACCTCGGCCGCACCGCCAGGTCGGCGACGCCGATCAGCAGGGCGGCCACCACGCCGAGCCGCCGGCCGCCGGCCACCGCCCAGGCCAGCACGGGCGCGGCCAGCCAGGCCACGGCCAGACCGGGCGTCCCGCTGCCCAGCGCGTCCCGGCCGATCACCCACTCCGCGGACAGCAGCACCGCGGCCGTCACCGCGAGGTCGGCGATCAGCAGCGGCCAGCGGCGCCGCTGCGGGCGGGCGTAGAGCCAGCTCGCCGCGACCGTCCAGCCGATCAGCACGACGGCCACCGGGATGGCGGCGAGCGGGCGGCGGTAGTCGCCGACGTTGCTGACGATCAGCGCGAGCGCGAAGGCCAGCGAGGCGAACCGGTAGACGACGATGGCGCGCCACAGCGGGACTTGCAGCCCGCCGGCGGACGTCGCCTGGATCACGCGGGCCGGAGCGCGAGGACGCAGGTGTCGTCGCCGGGGTTGGCCGGCTGGAGACGCGCGATGAGCCGGTCGACCGGGACCTGGCCGGCACCGGCGACCGTGCGCAGCAGGGGGCCGAGCCAGTCGCTGTCGTAGCCGCCCCGGCGCTCGATCAGGCCGTCGGTGTAGAGCAGCACCGTGTCCCCTTCGGCCAGCGTGGTCGTGACGGTCTCGTACGTGCTGTCCGGTCGCGCGCCGACGATCATCCCGGGTGGCCGGGTGAGCGCCGAGGCCGTGCCGCCGGAGACCAGGATCGGTGGCGGGTGACCGGCCTGCGCCCAGGTCAGCTCCCGGGTCTCCGGATCGAAGTGTGCCACCACGACGGTCGCCGTGGGTTCACTGGCGTCGTCGTGCACAATCCGGTTGAGGAAGCCGAGCAGCTCGCCGGGCTCGGTGCTGGTGACGGCGAGGGCCGCCACCGAGTGCCGCAGCCGGGCCATGGTGGCCGCCGCGGTGATGCCGTGCCCGGCCACGTCGCCGACCGCGAGCAGGCTGCGGCCGTCGGGCAGCTCGACCACGTCGTACCAGTCGCCGCCGACCCGGCTCGTCACCTCGGCCGGCAGGTAGCGGACCGCGACGTCGAGCCCGGGCAGGTGCAGCACGCCGGTCGGGATCGGCAGGATGATCTGCTGCAGCGCGACCACCAGGCGGTGCTCGGTCTGCTGACTGCGCAGCCGCTCGGCCAGCTCGGCCTCGATGTCGACCAGGCGGGCGCGATCGCGGGCGGCGGCCTCACGGGCCGTGACGTCCTGGATGATGCCGTACACCTTGAGCACCCCGCCGGTCCGGTCACGGATCGTCTCGAACCGGGCCCGCAGGTGCCGCTCCCGCGCGCCGACCAGGATCCGGAAGTTGAGGTCGGCGGCCTGGCCGTGCTCGAACACCCGCGCGAGCTGCGGCGCGATCCGCGGCGCGTCCTGCGGGTGCAGCTGGCTGGTGGCCTCCTCCAGGGTGGGCGGCCCGCTCTCCGGGTCCCGCCGGAAGATCGCATAGAGACCCTCGGACCAGTAGACGCTGCCCGTGGTCAGGTCCCACTCGCCCCAGCCGAGCCGGCCGAGCCGCTCGGTCTGGGCGATCCGGGCGGCCAGGCGGCGCTCCTCGTCGAGCCGGGTCCAGGTGAGCAGCACGCCGCCGCCGAACTGGGAGATCCGCACGGTGAACACCGCGGTCTCGATGCCCGGCGACTGCGGCGTGTAGGTGAACGGGCCGATCTCGCGCGGCCGGCCGGACTCGAACACCTGGGTCAGCGAGTGCCACAGCTCGGTGCCGACCAGGGTCGGATAGCTGGTCGCCGTGCTCGTGCCGACCAGCTCCTGGCCGCGCAGCCCGGTCACGTCGGTGGCCTCCGGGCTGGCCGCGACCAGCACCCAGTCGACGATCGTGCCGTTCGCGTCGCGGATCGGCACGGAGACGCCGACCGCGCCCGGCAGGGCGTCGAGCATCGACTGCGCGTCGGTGATCCAGCCGGCTTGGTGCGGGTGGGCCCGGAGCCGTTCGACGACCTCGCCGGCCACCTCGTCGACGATCCGGGTGACCGCCGCCCGCACCGGCGCCGGGAACGGCTGCTGCTTGACGAAGAAGGCGACCACGACGGCGACCGCGTTCCCGTCGCCGACCGGCACGACCGCGCGGGAGGGCCACTCGGCGCCGGGACCGCCGACCAGCAGGTAGTGCGGCGGCGTCGCGGTGCGGTCGGGCAGGAAGAGCGGGTCACGGGTACGCGCGACGTAGCCGGCCTCGGTCGGCGGGTGCGCCGGCACCCGGCTCCACGCGTCGACCACGGCCGGCGGCACACCGGCGGCACCCACGAGCTGCAGGGAGGCGTCCGGCTCGGCCGCGTAGACGGCCACCGCGTCGGCGCCGACCTCGTGCGCGAGGTGCTCACGCAGCGTGCCGGCCAGGTCGGCCAGCGGCTCCCGGCCGGGTGCCGCGACGGCCCGGGCGGCCATCCGGGCGGCCTCGGCTGCCGCCGCGCTGGCCATCCGGCGCACCTCGTCGAAGGGCGCGGTGGAGGCGGGCGTGCGTGAGCTGTCGAGCACCGCCGCGGCCGCTTCCGGCTCGGAGACGCCGGACCGCTCGGCGAGGCCGCGCAAGCGCTGTCTCGCCTCTTCCAGAGAACACTCCAGCCGCTCTGCCAACACGGAAACCGCGGCGTCCACCAGGGCGGCCAGTGGGCCGTCGCCTCCGGGGTCCATCCGGTTGTCCGGCACGCTCCGACGATCCCACAGTCGGCCGCGCTTGTGCTTGCGATGCGCGCCACCAGGGCCCTCGGAGGCTCGCCCGGGCGGATGCGGGGGTGGCCGGCAAGACGTAGTGTGATTGGGAGCCACCGCCGCGTGCCGGTGGCTCCAGGCTGCGGAAGCGGCCCTGACCAGCAATTCCGAGGCGGCACATGACCGACGACGGGCACCTTCGGCCGGAGGCGGTTGCGCCCGCTGCCGGGCCGCCGCTGCTCGTCGAGACGTTCGCACGCGGTCAGGTGACCGATCTCCGCCACTCGTTCGCCGCCTGCGCCGAGGCCGCCGGCCTGCGTGACCAGCGCCTTGACGACTTCGTCCTGGCCGTCAACGAGCTGATCACCAACGCGGTCCGGCACGGCGGTGGCGCCGGCCGCCTCCGCCTGTGGCGCGTCGGCGCGACGCTGGTCTGCGAGGTCTCCGACGGCGGCGGCGGGATCGGCGCGGAGCGGCTGGCCAGCAACGAGCGCCCGACCCCCGACACCGCCGGCGGCTGGGGTCTCTGGCTCGCCGGACAGCTCAGCGACAGCATGGTGGTGACCTCCGGCCCGGCCGGCACGACGGTGGAGATCACCACCGCGTTGGACGGTGCCGGGCGGGTCGCCGACCCGGCCGGCGCTGGGGAGCGCGCGGAGTGAGCACCGACCCGGCGCCCCGGCAGGCGACCGGCGGCCCGCGCATCGAGGAGACCGAGGTCGCCGCGCCGCTCGTGGTGACCCTGGAGCCGGCCGGCGAGGTCCTGCGGCTGCGGCTGGCCGGTGAGCTCGACATGTCCACCGCGCCGGAGTTGCTCTCCCGGATCGCCGACCTGGCCGCGGGCGGCTCACCGCGGGTGGTGGTCGACCTGACCGCGCTGACGTTCTGCGACTCGGCCGGGCTGACGGTGTTCGTCCGGGGCGACCGGCGGTGTGCGGAGGCCGGCGGCTGGCTGCGGCTGACCGGGGCGCACGGTCACGTGGCCCGGGTGATCGAGATCAGCGGCGTCGGCGACTCCCTGGGCTACCGCCCGTCCTGATCGAGATCGGGGTCGGCCTGGTCGGGCAGCTCCGGCAGCAGTTGCCCGCTCAGCCACGCGTCGGCGTCGAGGTCCAGTCGGTCGGCCTCGCTCCCGCGTGGCACCTGGGCGTAGGTGTCCGCGAGGAACGCGGCGATCGTCGCCCGCGGTGCCTCAAGCAGCGCCTGGCCGTCGGGCGAGGTCAGCGCCAGCGCGACCGCGTCGCCCTGGGTGGTGCGCCACGGCCAGATCCGCACGTCGCCGAGGCCGCTCGGCTCGTCGAGGCCAGCCGCGAGCAACTCGCGCGCGAACGACCAGCTGACCGCGTCCTGCCGGTGCCGGTCGAGAAAGAACCGCACCTGCACGGCGTACGGGTCGGCCGGGTCGTAGTGCAGCCCGCAGGACACGGGCACCCCGGTCGCGTCCGGCGCCAGCAGGCGCACCGTCGTCTCCACCGCGACCGCGGCCGGCTGTCGCGTCTCTTCCCCACCCGTCCCGTCGAACGCCGGAACCGGCTCACGCCCCATGCCGTCCCCCTCTCACCCGGACGTGCACCATGCCGATCGGAGGGCTCACCCGATCGTGTTGCGTGAATGGTGCCGTGTGTCAAGAGGGTGGGGTCGCACACAGCGTGCGCGCAACCCTGCTTTTCTGGTCCCGCCGGAGGGACCGTCGAAGGTGGACCTGTCGAGGTCAGGCGATGAGCAGGCTGGCGGCGATCGCCACCATGACGGCCGCGACGGCGCCGTCGAGCACCCGCCAGGCCGCCGGCCGGGCGAGCACCGGGGCCAGCCGACGGGCACCGCCACCCAGCGCGGCGAACCACACCCCGCTGGCCGCGGCGGCGCCGGCCGCGAACACCCACTGGTAGCGGTGCTGGTTGGCGATCGCACCGAGCAGCAGCACGGTGTCGAGATAGACGTGCGGGTTGAGGTAGGTGAAGGCGAGGCAGGCGACGAGGGTGGCCCGCAGCGTGGCGGGTCCGGCGTCGCTGGGGCGCAGCGCGGCCGGCCGCAGCGCCCGGCGGGCGGCCAGCACCGCGTAGCCCAGCAGAAACGCGGCCCCGCACCATTTGGCCACCTGGAGCAGCGTCGGGCGGCCGGCGATCGCGGTGCCCAGCCCGGCCACGCCGAGCGAGATCAACAGGGCGTCGGAGACGGCGCAGGTGATCACCACGGCCCAGACATGCTCGCGGCGCAGCCCCTGGCGCAGGACGAACGCGTTCTGGGCGCCGATCGCCGCGATGAGCGCGATCGAGTTGGCGAAACCGGCGAGCACGGAGGTGAGCATGGCGGAACCGTACGTGCGGGCGGCGCCCGTACTCCAGCTAAGGTTTTTCATGCTTGTTTAGAATTCTTCATCATGGCGCTCGACTCGACCCAGCTCGCGACGTTCGCCGCGGTGGTCGACGAGGGCAGCTTCGAGGCCGCGGCGCGGGTCCTGCACGTCACCCCGTCGGCGGTCAGCCAACGGATCAAGGCTCTGGAGCAGGCGGTCGGCCAGGTCGTGCTGCGCCGGGTGAAACCGTGCCGGGCCACCCCCGCCGGCCGGCCTCTGCTGCGGTTGGCCGGCCAGATCGCGGTGCTGGAACGCGAGGCCCTCGCCGCCGCCGGCCGGCGCGACGAGCCGTGGTCCCGCGCGGCCGTGGTGGTCAACGCGGACTCGCTGGCCACCTGGTTCCTGCCCGCGCTGGTCACGGCCGGCGATCGGATCCTGTTCGACGTGCGCGAGGACGACCAGGACCACACCGCCGAGTTGCTCCGCGACGGCGCGGTGATGGCCGCGGTGACGGCGCAGCGCGAGGCGGTGCAGGGCTGCCGCGCGGAGCGGCTGGGTGCGATGCGCTACCTGGCCACGGCGACACCCGCGCTGGCCCGGCGCTGGTTCCCCGCCGGCGGCACGCCCGGCGAGTTCGCCGAGGCGCCGATGCTGGTCCTGGACCGCAAGGACCGGCTGCAGCACCGTTTCCTCCGGGCGTTGACCCCGCGCCCGCCCGACCCGCCGACCCACTACGTGCCGTCGGCGTGGGGCTTCACCGAGGCGATCCGCCTGGGCGTGGGCTGGGGCCTGATGCCGGAACAGCTCGCGGAGGCGGACCTGGCCGCGGGCCGGGTGGTCCGCCTGGCGCCGGCCCACCACCTCGACGTCTCGCTCTACTGGCAGCACTGGAAGCTGACGTCGACGGTCCTCACGTCCCTGACCAAGGCCGTCCGCACGGCCGCCGCAGCCGGGTTGCGCTAGCTAGTTAGTTGGCTTCGGCGCCGTGGTTCACGCGGACGCCCGCCTTGGCGATCGCCTTGATGATCTGTGCGGACTCGCCGAACCCGATGAGGAGCACGCCGTCGGGGCTGGTGGCCCTGATCTGCTTGGCGCCGGACGCGAAGTCGATGTCGGGGGCGCCGGGTGTCGGCGGCTCGTACACCAGGGTCTCGACCTGGTCGGTCGGGAATCCCGCCTTCGTCAGCTCGGAGATGACGTTGTCCTTGAGGCCGACGCCGTACGAGTCGTCGCGGGCCACGATCGCGATCCGGCTCGGGCCGTCGCGGAGGATGACGTCGGCGAGCGCGCGGCCCTGCAGGACGTCCGAGGGCGACGTGCGGAAGAAGAGGCCCTTGTCGTCGATCGTGCTGAGCCCGGCGTCGGTGTTGCAGGGCGAGAACAGGACCAGCCCGGCCTTGACCACGTCAGGCAGCACCTCACGGGAGATGTCGGACGCGCCGGCTCCGATGATCACACTGACCTGGTCTGCGATGTGCCTGGCCACGGTCTCCTTCGCGACCGCCGGGTTGGTGCCGTCGTCGCCGGGCGCCCACACGACGTCCCGCCCGAACACACCGCCGGCCGCGTTGACCTCCTCGACCGCGAGCGCGGCGCCGGCCTCCATGGGCGGGTTGGCGAGCGCCAGGTCGCCGGTCTCCGGCAGCAGGCCACCGATCTTCAGCGGCTCCTTGGTGCCACGGGCGGGCGCACTCTTGGGCGGCTTCCGCGTGGTGGTGGCGGACTCGTCGCCGGCGCCGACGTACTCGGTCTTGCTGTCGTCGAGCCGGTCCTCGGGACCGAAATGCAGTGTCGCGTAGCTGGCGGTGGACGGCTCGCCGGCATCGGTGAACCCACCGCGGGTCAGCGAGATGCCGCGATAGTTGAGGTCGGTGCCGGCCCGGGCGAGCGCCAGACAGTCGGCCACCGCAGCACACTCGGTCCCACCGGTGGTGACCGAGTTGATCTGCCGGGCGATCGAGGCGGGCTCGTTGGTGCCCGCCTGCTCGGCGGCAAGCACACTGATCACCACGGCGTCGTAGGTCTCGCCCGCGAACAGAAAGTCGGAAAGACCAGGCCGGACGGCCTCGAGCCGCGCCTTGAAATCAGCGGACAACGGCGTGAGCGGCGTGGTCCCCTTCATCCCGGCGAGCAGACCGACCTGATCCTTGAACTCGTCACCAAAGGTGTTGATCATGTTGCCATCGGTGCCGTAAAGCCGGGTAAGCGCAGCGGCGGCGGTGTCCTGTGGCGAGGGCGCGCCCTGCTGGCAGGCCGCAACGGTCAGCACGAGCACGGCGGCCATGGCGGTAGCCAGGTGCCGCGCTCCGCGGGAGACGAGCATGGGTTGTGCGTCCTTCCTCGCCCCAAGGGTCCGGGGCCGAGCAAGCCTGCCATGTCGCATCTCGCCGGCTGATTCGCTTTCGCGCAACAAGGACGCAGGTCACAGCCACTTGCCCGCCGGGCGCGGAATCACCGGGATCCGGCGACGTCTGCTCACCTGCCTGCGGGCAAACCTGGTAGGTCCAGGCCGAAGGGAGATCCCGTCGTGAGCGTCCAGCAGCGCGAAAAGCTCGAAGCGATCCTGCGGCAGTCCGCCTTCCCGCCCGACATCGACCTCGGCGAGCAGCGGCGGCTGCTGCGGGAGGTGGCCTCGGCGCAGCCGCTGCCCGCCGACGTGAGTGTGACCGCCGGTGTGCTGGGTGGGGTGCCGACGGCCGAGATCACCGTCGATGGCGTCGACGCTCGCCATGTTGTCCTCTACTTCCACGGCGGCGTGTACGTGATGGGTGACGCCGCCCTCTCCGCCGATCTGGCCTCGCAGGTCGGTCGGCGGACCGGCGCCAGGGTCATCTCCGTCGACTACCGGCTCGCGCCCGAGCATCCGTATCCGGCGGCCGTCGACGACGCTCTCGCCGCCTACGAAGCCCTTCTGCGCGACGGCACCGCGCCGGCGGACATCGTCTTCGCGGGTGAGTCGGCCGGCGGCGGGCTCGCCGTCGCCACCATGGTCAACGCCCGCGATCACGGGCTGCCCCTGCCCGCCGCGGCCTTCGTCATGTCGCCCTACGCCGACCTGACCCTGGCCGGCGCGACCATGGAAACCAAGCGTGCGGCCGACCCGCTGATGAGTCCGCGAGCGCTCCACGACCGGGTCGCCGACTACGTGCCGGTGCCAGACACCGCGCTCGGGCTCGTCAGCCCGATCTTCGCCGATCTGTCGGGCCTGCCGCCGCTGGTCATTCAGGCTGGGACGCACGAGGTGCTGCTCGACGACGCCGTCCGGCTCGCCCGGGCGGCGGCCATCGCCGACGTCGAGGTCGTCCTCGACATCACCCCCGGGGTGCCGCATGTGTTCCAGGCCTACTACCCGGTCCTGGACGAGGCGACCGCGGCGCTGGATCGGGCCGGACAGCTCCTGACCGCGCATCTCGGCAGCGCTTTAGGACAGGTGACGTCATGACCGACTGGAACGCGAAGACCATCGCGGAGTTTCGGGCGCACGAGGGCAGGGTCGGCGGGACCTTCGAGGGAGCGCCGATGGTGCTGCTGCATCACCGTGGCCGCCGGAGCGGGCGGGAGTACGTCAACCCGATCATGTATCTCCCGCACGAGACCGACCCGGACACCATCTACGTCTTCGCGACCAGGGGTGGCGGGCCGGTCAACCCGCAGTGGTACGACAACGTGGTCGCCGCCGGTGTCGTCGAGGTCGAACGCGGGGTCGAGACCTACCGCGTGACCGTCCACGAGCTGACCGGCGCCGAACGCGACCGTGTCTACGCCGAACAGGCGCGCCGTTTCCCGGGCTTCGCCGAGTACGAACGCCAGGCCGCCGGAATCCGCACGATCCCCGTGCTCGAGCTCAAGCGGGAACAGCTCACCCCGACGCCAGCAGCCTGAGGTCACGGCCGCGTCGGACGGCCGCGGAGCGGTCCGTGGCGCCCAGCTTCGCGTAGATCCGGCGGATGTGGGTGTTGACGGTGTTGAGGGACACCGACAGCTCCGCCGCGATCTCGGGCCGGGTCAGGTTCGTCGGCAGGTAACGCAGCACCCGCAGCTCACTCGGGCTCAGGTCTTCGGTCGGTCGGTCGGCGGCCGGCCGCGGGCCGCCGCCGTGCACCGAGTCCAGGATGGACGCGACCAGCGCCGCGTGCGACGTCTCGTGCGCCGGCAGCGTCGTCAGCAGTTCCCACGCGCCGGTCACCGCGAACGGCAGGACCAGCCCGTCCGGTTCGGCCAGTCGCAGCGCCCGCTCCAACGATGCTCTGGCGGCGCGCTCGTCGTCGAGATCCCGGCACGCCAGTGCGTCCAACAGGTGGGTCTCGACCAGGGTGTCGCGCGTGGCGTGGCCGTCGAGGACCGCCGCGACCTCGCGACGGGCGCCGGCCGGGTCGTGCTCGGCCAGGCTGGTGACCGCGGCCGCGTTGCGCAGCTCGGCGGTGCTGGCCAACCGTGCGTCGACGGTCGCGAGGGTGGCGCGCGCCTGCTGAACCTGCCCGAGCCGGGCCCGGGTCGCGATCGTCCAGCCGGTGATCCGCGCCTCGAACGCGTGGCTGCCGGCCATCCGCGCCCGTACCGCGGCGGCGGTCAGAAGCTCCTCCAGCGCGTCGCGGTGCCGGCCGCGCGCCGCCACGAGGCCGGCGGCGACCAGGTGGACCAGCACCCGGATGCCCGGTTCACCCCCGCCCTGGGTCGCCCGCAGCGCCACGTCGAGCCAATGCCCGCCCCGGTCGAGATCGCCGACGCAGACGAGTATTCCGGCCAGGGTCGCCTGCGCGGGAGCGATCACCGGCTCGACCTCCCAGCCGTGCTGCGCGGCGTACGCGATGGCGTCTTCGCAGTCCCGCCGGGCCTGGTCGAGGGAGTGGGCGGTGGTGGCGAAACCCAGGTGCGCCAGGCAGGCGACCTCCAGATAGGTGCGGCCGATGTCGCGGGCGAGCGCGGCGCCCTGCCGCAGGTGGCGTTCGCTGTCCGCCAGCCGCCCCGACCAGGCCTCGGCGACGCCCTGGTTGAGCAGGGCGAGCGCACGCAGGTCGTTGCCGAGCGCCACGTCGATGTTGGACCGACCGGCCGGCGGGGGCACACCGCCCGCCTGCTTCAAGACGGCGTCGAGGTCGCCGCGCAGCCGGGCCAGGAGCAGATCCAGCGACGCGACCGCCACGTGCAGTCCGTACCCCTGGTCGGCCGTGGCCGCGAACGCTCTCGCCACGTCGAGGTGTGCGCCCGCCTGGTCGAGGCGCGCCTGGTCGAGGTCGGCGATCGCGTGCACCACCGACAGCCCGGGGAAGTCGTCCGCGATCCCCGTCGGGAAGGCGCGCAGCAGCGCACCGACCGTCCCCGCCCGGCCGTCCAGCGTGAGGCTGAGGGCCTGCTCGGTGAGCAGCCGGGTCGCGTCGGTCCAGTCGCCGGCCGCCTGGAGATGCCCGATCGCCTCGGCGGTCCGGTCGTGGTCGGCCAGCCAGCGCGCCGACGTCCGGTGCAGGTCCGGGATGTCCCGCGGGCTGGTGCGGCGCAGCTCCAGCCGCAGCAACCCGCCGAACAGGTGGTGGTAGCGGAACCAGGTGCGGTCGGGGTCGAGCGACACGACGAACGCGTTGTCGTCTTCGAGCTCCAGCAGGATCCGCTCCGCCCCGGTGCCGCCGGTGAGCAGGTCGGCCAACTCGCCGTTGACCCGGTCGAGCAAGGACGTGCGGAGCAACAGCCGGCGGACCTCGGGCGGTTGCCGGTCCAGCAGCTCGGCCATCAGGTACTCGACGACGGTCCGGTCGCTGCCGGAGAAGTCGGCCACGAACCGCTCGGGATCGGGGTGTCCGGCCAGGGACAGGACCGCGAGCCGCAGACCGGCCACCCAGCCCTCGGTCTTGTGGTACAGGTCGGTGACAAGCGGGTCGGGCAGCCTGATCCCGGCGGCGGCCAGGAGCTGGCGGGTCTCGTCCTGGCTGAAGCGCAGCCGGTCGGCCCGGATCTCCGACAGCTCGCCGGCCAGCCGCAGCCGGTGCAGCCGCAATGCGCCGTCATGGCGGGTGGCGACGATCGCGTGTACGCCCGGCGGCAGCTCGGTCAGCAGCCCGGTGAGCTGTTCGGTGGCATCGTGCGAGGTCAGCTCGTGCAGGTCGTCGATGATCAGCACGTCGGGGCCGCCGGGCGACGCCAGCTCGGACCGCACCCTGTCCACGAGGGTCGGTCCGTCCAGCTGTGGAGCCGGCGCCGGGGGCGGCGGGCCGCCGGTCGCGGTGCGGACCGCGCCGAGCAGTGCGAGCCAGAAGAGTTGCGCGTCGTGCTGGCCGGGCTCGACGGACAGGAACGCGACCGTGTGCGCCCGACCCGGGCCCGCGACCCACGCCCGCAGCAGCGAGGTCTTCCCGCTGCCGGCGGGTGCGGAGATGATCGTCACCCGCTTCCGGACGGCGCGATCGAGAACAGCGACCAGCTCGCGACGCTCGACGTCTCGCGGCACCTGGCCAGCGTAACTCCGCGTCAGATCACCGGAATCCGGTGACGACCGATCACCTGCCCGGCGGTGAACCTGGGAAACGTCCGAACCGTGCGGCCCGAAACGGAGAAAGACGATGACCTCAGCAGTCCTGCCCGACTACGTCCCGGTGCCCGACGCCTCCCTCGGCCCGGCGTTGAACGAGAACGGCTATTACGTCGGCCGCGTCGAGCGCAACCTGTTCTGGGTCACCGACGGCACGTACCAGTCGGCATTCCTTGCCACCCGTGACGGAGTGGTGCTCTTCGACGCCCCGCCGACCATCGGCCACAACCTGCGGAGAGCCGTCGACGAGGTGGCGGCGCGGGAGGGTGTCACCAACACCGTGACCCACCTCGTCTACTCACACCACCACGCCGACCACGCCGGCGCGGCGGGGCTGTTCGACGACGGTGTCGTCCGCGTCGGGCATGCCGAGACGCGGCGACTGCTGCTGCGGGACGACGATCCGAACCGGCCGGCACCGCAGGTCACCTTCGGCGACACCTACACGCTGCGCGTCGGCGGCGAACGGGCTGAGCTGGCGTTCCACGGGCCGAACCACTCGCCGGACAACATCTACGTCCACTTTCCGGATCATGACGCGCTGATGCTCGTCGACGTCGTCAACGCCGGCTGGGTGCCGATCTACAACCTCAATCTCAGCGAGGACGTGCCCGGCTACCTCGCCGCGCCGGAGCGGGCGACGGCGTACCCGTGGAAGCATTTCATCGGCGGTCATCTCGGCCGGCTCGGCACCCGGGACGACCTCGTCCTGCATCAGCAGTACATCGAGGACATCGTCGACAACGCGCGCGCCGCGCTCGCCTCGGTCGATCCGACACCCTATTTCCGGAAGTACGGCGCGAACGCCTGGGCCGGCGTGGCCGGCTACCTCGACGCCGTCACCGAGCGGGCCGCCGCCCCGGTCATCGCCAAGTACACCGGCGTGCTGGCCGCCGCGGACGTCGCGGCGTTCACCACCAGCACCACCTTCACCATCCTGCAGTCGATGCGCCTCGACCTCGGTGCCGGCTCGCAGATCCATCCATGAATCGAGGTGATCATCGTGCTTGGCGGGTCCACCATGCTGGGACGGTGGCGCGTCCACCGGACGGGGTACGGCGCGATGCAACTCGCGGGCGACGGGATCTTCGGACCGCCGCGGGACCCCGACGAGGCGGTGGCGGTGTTGCGGGCGGCCGTTGCCCGCGGCGTGAACCACGTCGACACCGCCCAGTACTACGGGGCGGGTGCGGTCAACACCCTCATCGCGTCGGCGCTGCGCCCGTACCCGGCCGATCTGGCCATCGTGAGCAAAGTGGCCGCTGTGCGTGCCGCGGACAACGGGCTCCCGGCGCTGGAGAGTCCGGGCGGGTTGCGGCAGGACATCGAGGACAACCTGCGCACCCTCGACACCGACCGCCTGGCAGCGGTCAACCTGCGGGTGATGGACCCGGCGCAGGAGCCGGACCCGCTGTTCGACGCCCACCTCGCGGTCCTCGTGCGAGCCCGCGCCGAAGGGCTGATCGACGGCATCGGCCTCAGCAACGTCTCCCGGCGGCAGTTGTTGCGCGCGGTCGAGCGGACGGAGATCGCCTGCGTGCAGAACCTCTTCAACCTGGCCGACCAGCGGTCCCGGGACGTCCTCGACGAGTGCACGGCACGCGGCATCGCGTTCGTGCCGTTCTGCCCCCTCGGCTGGCCCGGTGACGTGCGGCAACGCCTGCTGACCCACCCACCGGTCACCGCGGTCGCGGCCCGGCTGGGTGCCACGCCGATCCAGGTCGCGCTGGCCTGGCTGCTCGACCTCGCGCCGAACATCCTGCTCATCCCGGGCACCCGCACCCGGGGCCACCTCGCCGAGAACCTCGGCGCCGCCGATGTCCGGCTCGACGACCCGGCCCGCGTCGTGCTGAAGCGTTTGTCCGCCGCCTAGCGGGTAGCCGTCACTGTGGAGAGGAGTAGTCCCATGTCAACGACAGAGGAGTTGCTGCAGAGCAACCTGCACGAGGTCTTTTCCGAGGAGGACCCGGGACGTCGGTGGGCGGCGATCGAGCGGACCTACACGGAAGACGTGACGTTCATCGATCCGGACGGCAGGTTCGTGGGGTGGCAGGCACTGAACGACCAGGCACAGCGACTGCTGGACGGTCCGCTGAAGGGGCTGGTGTTCGAGGAGGACGGCCCTGGATACGTCGGCCCCGACACCGCCGCCCTGCCGTGGCGGGTCGGGCCGCCCGGGAAGCCGCCGGTGTCCCGCGGGATCGACGTGGTGACCATTCGTGACGGCAAGCTGAGCGTCGTGCGTACGTTGCTGGCGCCGGGCTGACGTCAGAGCGACGACCGGCGGCGCTGGCCGACCAGGGTGAAAGCGACCAGCAGGAGGCAGGCCGCCCAGACCAGGGCGAGGGTGACCGGGTCCGGCAGCACGGGCAGGGCCACCGGCCAGGAGTCGTCCAGGAAGACCGGGGTGGCCGGGCCCGCGACCGCCCAGGCCGCCACCGCCAGCAGCGGGCCGACCAGCACGCCGACCAGGGTCGGCCACATGCTCTGGCGCCGGGCGGCGGCGCGCAGCGTCGCGGCTGCCACGCCCTGGGCGCGCAGCATCCGGCCGCGAGTCGACCGGCCCGTGCGCTCGACCGCCGCCACCAGGCCCAGCCCGAGCAGCACCAGCAGGGCCGCGAAGGCCGCGGTGACCAGTTCGTAGCGGGCGGCCAGCGCGGCGCCCGAGCGGTCGGTGTAGGCGGACCGGTCGCTCGCGGCGGTCTCGCCCAACACGGTCAGGTCCGCGTCGGCGAGGCGGTTCAGCGCGTCGGCGGGCGCGTCCGGGCCGAGCCAGACCTGGGGCCGCCCGCCGGCACCCATCGGTGCGGCCCGGTCCAGATAGTCGAGGTCGGCCAGCAGCCCGGAGGCCCCGACACCCGGCAGCGTCGGCAGGGACCCGACGGCCGTCGCCGGTGCCGGCTCCGTGTGGCCGGGCGTCGCCACCGCCCAGCCGGTGTCGGTCTCCCGGGCCGTCGCGGAGTCGGTCCGCAGCACGGGCAGCACCTCGGGCACGTCGGCCACGGTCAGCCGCTGCGGCGCGTTGCTGGTGGCCATCTCGACGGTGGCCACGCCGCCCTCGGCGGTCAGCCTCGGCGCGGTCGCCGTGACGTTGTCCTGTGTGGACCCCCGCCAGCGGGTCGGGTCGCCGAGCACGGCGCCGTCGGCCACCACCTGGTCCGGCGCGAGCTGCCGGATCTCGTGCACGGTGAGCGCGAGCGTCGAGGGCACCGGCTCGACCTCGAGGGCGATCAGCCGGCAACCCGCGTCGCAGGCGGGCAGGTTGCCGGCATACCGGTGCCGGCCGAGTTGGAGGTCGCCCATCGGCACCGGGCGTTCGGTCTCGCCCGGCGGCTGCACGACGGCCCGCAGCTCCGGCTTAGAACCCGGCCGGAACCCGCCGCGGACGGGATCGGAACCGGGCATCGCCACGGTCGCGTCGACCTGGATCCGGTTGCCGGTGATCGTGACCGACGGCGCCACCGGCGGGCGGAGCCGGCTGACGAGGTCGGCGGGCACGGCGCCGCCCACGGAGACCGTCTCCAGCCGGTCGGTGTCGACCGCGACCGTCGGCGGCCCGGAGCCGGTCGTCGGAATGGCCACCGCGGCCATCGCCCAGCGGCCCTCGGGGTCGGCGGCGCGCACGGCTGCGCGCAGGGTGCCGCCGCTGACCAGGTTGACGTCGAGCACACGATCAGCGCCGAGCTCGACAGCGGCGCGGTTGGCCCGGGCGGCGTCGCCGGCGTCGACCGCGAGCACGGTGAAGCAGAGCAGCGCGGCGCCGAGCACGGCCAGCGTCACCGCGCGCCGGGGCGCCGACCGCCGGGACAGCTCGATGCCCGCGAGCGCGCCCGCCAGCCGGCCCGCGGACAGCGCCCGGCGGCCGATCCGGCGCGCGGCCGGTGCCAGCAGGCGCCCGGCGAGCAGCGCACCGGCCAGGATCAGCAAGGCGGGCGCGAGCAATGCGAGACCGCCGCGGATCGGGCCGCTGCCGGTGCGCGCCTCGACGACGGCGAACGCGGCCAGCGCGACCACCATCGCGTCGACCGTCGCCGACCGCCACACCCCGCCCTGCCGGGTCACCCGGCGCAGCAGGTCGACGGCCCGGCCGGCGACCAAGGGCCGGTAGGCGAGCGCCACGGCCAGCACGGCGCCGGCGACCGCCACGAGGGCGAACCGGCGCAGGCTGCTGCCCAGACCCAGGTCGACGTCGCCGCCGGGCACCGCGAGGGCGCCCACGTACTGGCCCGCCAACCAACCCAAGGGCGCGCCGGCCAACACCGCGACCGCGTCCGGGCCCGCGGCGAGCCACCAGCGGTGCGGCACCGGCAGGCCGCGCACCGCGACCTGGCCCAGCTCGGTGCGGCGCGCCTCGGCTCCGGACGCGGCAGCCAGGAAGATCACGAACCAGCAGAGGGGTACGACCATCAGCGCCAGCCAGGGCACCAGCGAGCGCACCGCCGACCGGCTCTGCCCGATCCGGTCGATCAGGCCGTCCGTGCCGGGCACCAGGAGGGCGTCGAGCCCGCTGGCCTTGGCCTGCAGGTCCGCCATCTCGGCCCGGTAGCCGTCGACCCAGTCGACCGTCAGCTGGGCCGGATCGGCGACCAGGTCGTAGGACTGTGCCTCGGGCACCTCGAGCTGGAAGAGCCGGCCGGTGGCCCGGGAGCCGTAGACGGGCTCGACGCCGATCCGCTCGATGGTCGCGGTGGTGCGCACCTTCGGGTCGCTGAACAGGCCGGGCGGGAACGGCGAGAGCGGCCCCCAGTAGGGCGCGGCCGGCTCGATCGGCCGGTAGACGCCGACGACGGAGACCGAGACGGCCCGGCCGACCCGGACGAGCTGGGCGGCGCCGTCGACGGTGTCGAACCGCGACTGCCGGAGCGAGACCGTGTCGCCGACCCCGGCGTCGAGTTGGGCCGCGCTCTGGAAGCCGATCATCACTTCGCCCCGGCCCGTCGGGCAGCGCCCGGCGTCGAGGGTGACGTGTGCGCAGACATCGTCGCGGTAGGAAAGCTGCCACGCGAGGTCGCGGTCGCGCGGTGCGACGGCGAAGGCGGCACCGAAGTAGAGGTCGAACCCGGGGGTGACCAACTGGGTGGCGCCGAGCCGTTCGAAGCTGTCGCCCGTCTCCGCGACGTCGGCAGACGGCCGGATGCCGAACACGGTCTCGTGGGGTGCGGCCGCGGCCACCTCGGTCGCGACGACCGAGCGTTCCGCCGCGGCGCTGTAGGCCGGGCCGGCCACCGCCGCCGCCACCGGCAGCGCGCCGAGCAGCAGCAGCACGCCCGTGCGCCCGCGGGCCGCGCGGAGCAGGTCGACGATCACGCCGATCATGCCGACTCCCCACCGTCGCGCCGCGGCCGTCCCGAGGCGAGCGCCACGACCAGGGCGAACACCAGCGCGGCGGCGGCCGCGGCGAGCAGCAGCGGCCCGGGGCGCACGGCGGGCGGTGCGGGCAGCACGTCCCAGCGGTCGGGGAACGCGGACAGCGGCGCGGCGAGGATCGTGCGCGCGGGCAGCGCGGTGAGCACCCCGGCGACCAGCGCGACGGTCGCCACCATCAGGTAGCCGCCGAACATCGCCCGCCGTGCGGTGCGCGCCGTGAGCCCCTGGTGGCGCAGCGACGCGAGCTCGCCGCCGCGCGGCCGGCGCTCGACCGCGACGATGACACCCAGCGCTCCGGCCGACAACAGCACCATCACCGCGGCCGCCAGCAACTGGAACCGGATCGTGGACGGCGGCGCCTGGCGCGAGTAGCTCTCCGCCCGGGCCGCGATCGTGCCGCTGCCGAACACCGTCACGCCGTGGTCCGCGAGCCGCTCGGCGAGGTCGGCGGGCGCCGCATCGGTCGCCCACACCTGCAGCGACTCGCCGCCGCCGAGGTCGCCGCCCATCAGGTCGGCGGTCTCGAGGTCGATCAGCACGGCGTCGCGCCCGACCCGGGGCACCGCACGCGCCGCCCCCGCGACGGAAATCGGCACCGCGATGCCCGGGAACGCCAGCACGTGCGGGTCGGAGGCGGCGAACTCGGCGCCGCGGACACCGGCGGCGATGGCGGGCAGTCGTTCGGGGCTGTCGTCGACGAACACGTACGGATCGCTGTCGACCGGCCGGCCCGGCGTGATGACCAGACCCTGCGGGGTGACGGACACCGCCGCGGGTGCGGGGCCGGCGCCGACCGCGGTGCGCCAGCGGGACCGGTCGGCGAACGTCGCCTGGTCGACGCCGCCGTCCGCGCCGCGCAACGCGGAGAACAGCACGGCGTCCGGCGCCGGATATTCCGGCTCGACGGTCGGCGCCGCGTCCGGCGGCTGTGTGGCCGGTGGCTCGGCGACCGGCCGGACGGCGCCCTTGCCGACGATCTCGAACGAGACCAGCCGGCAGCCGGCGGCGCAGCCCTCCGCCGGGCGGCTGTAGTCGGCGCGGGCGCCGCTGACCCGACCGAAATCCACGGTGACCACCGCGCCGCCGGCGGCGGCGAGGGTGGCCTTGACCGTGGCGCTGCCCCGCGGCGCGGCGGCCGTCAGCGTCAGCCGCTCGCCGCTCACGGTCAGCGGCGCAGGCGCCTCGGGCCGCAGTCGGGCGGCGACCGCCGCGGCGTCGGCGCCGCCGTATTCGCCGCGCCAGCGGGCGACGGTGGCCAGCCGCGTGGCGTCGACGGCCAGCACCCCCGCGTCCTCGGACGCGACGACGGCCATCGCGAACCGGCCCTGCTGGTCGACCGCCCGGGTCGCCGCGAGCAGCGCGCCCCGGCTCGGCGCGGTCACCAGCAGCACCTGGTCGGCGCCGATCTCGTTGGCCGCGCGCTCGGCGCCGGACCGCGTCGTGGTGTCCGATGTGGTCACCGCGACGCAGAACAGCGTCACGGCAGCGGTCAACAGGGCGGTCAGCCGCGGCACCGCGGGTCGGCGGGCCAACTCGGTCGCGGTGAACGCGACACCCAGCCGGCCGGCCCGCAACGCCCGCCGGCCGACCCGGGCGGCCACCGGCACGACGACGCGGGCCAGCACCACACCCAGGGCGAAGGCCAGCAGGGCCGGCGCGAGCAGGGCCAGCCAGGTGCTCTGCTGGGTCGTGCCCGCCACGGGGGCGCGGCTGGCATAGGACCACGCCTCGTACGCGCCGGCCAGCGCGAGGATGACCAGCACGCCGTCGACCGCGCCGTATCGCCAGCCGACGTGCCGCGGCGGCACCGCGCGCATCAGCAGCCCGACCGGTGCCGACAGCGCCCGCCGCTCGGCGATCGCGGCGGCCAGGATCGCGCCGACCACGGTCACGGTCGCCGCCGCGACGGAGAGCAGGTCGGTGGTCGTGGCGGACATGCCCCCGATGCCGGTGCCGGCCCGCAGCGGGAGCACCGCGGCCAACCCGACCAGGCCGCCCGCGAGCATCGGCAGTGCGCTCTGGCCGAGGGTGAGCGTGAGCATGCGGGCCCGGCCGGCGCCGCGGAGCTTGAGCAGGCCGATGTCCCGGTGCCGCTCGAGCGCGCCGTGCCGGACCGCCAGGAACAGCGCGATCCAGCAGAACGCGAGCAGCTCGACCAGGCTGATCGGCACCGCGTACACGATGTCGAGCTGGCTGTTGTAGATGTTGACCGCGAGCACCCGCAGAGGCGTCTCCGGCTCGAAGCCGCGTTGGCCGAGCTGCCGGCCGGCGTCGATGACGTGGTCGCGCACGGCCAGGGGCGCGGTCCGCGCGAACAGGTCGCCGCCGGCCACCGCGTCGACGACCAGCGTGGTCGTCTGCGGCTGCGCGGCCACGATGGTCTCGGGCGTGGTGAGCAGCGGTGCCGGCTGCGCCCGGGAGGCGTCGACCAACCGCGCGGCGGCCCAGTAGTCGGAGTAGGGGTCCGCGATGCGGTAGACGGCGGAGACCGTCAGCGGCCGCTGCTCGTAACCGGGCGCGTAGCGCAGCCGGTCGCCGGCCTTGACACCGAGCAGCCGGGCCGTGGCCTCGTTGACCGCGATCTCGCCGGGCCGGCTGGGGCAGGTGCCGTCGAGGACCACCTCGGCGCAGAACCCGCTGCGGTGGACGAGGAGCATCGTGTTGCTGTCCCGGCCCCGCACCACCGAGCCGTTGACCATCCAGGTGCCGTGCACGGACAACGCCGGCAGCCCGATCGCCGCGGAGACCTCCTGCTCGGCCTGGCTGACCGTGTCGGGGCGCAGGTCTCGGGTGTCGATGCCGCGCCGCATGAAGACCGCCCGGTCGGCGACCGGTGCCGCCTGCGCCGACGCGCTGGCCAGGTCGCGGGTGCTGGCGGCGATGTATTGCGGTGCCGCGGCGGCCGCGCCGGCGGAGAGCACCGTGAGCAGGAACAGGGTGATCGACGGCGCCCGCCGGCTGGCGAGTGCGCGCACGATCAGACCGAACATCCCCGCTCCTGTCGACCGAGCCCGGCTGCGCCGCCGGACACTCCCTGGTGGACGCGACCACCGTGCGGAGAGGTTGTCACGATCTTCTGTTCGTGTCTGCCCCGTGACCCGATGCGACGGCACTTGCGCCCGCACCGCAGGATGGCTACATGGAACTCCTCCGCAAATGGGCCGGCCGGGTCGGCGCGGTCGTCACCGCCGCGACGCTGGCCGTCTTCGTGCCCGCCGTCGCCTGGGCCAGCACGTCCGGCACGTCCGAGATCGTCTACGAGGCGGCCCGCCGCCGGCGTGGCGGCCTGGGCTTCCTCGGCGTCGGCAGCCTGCTCTGCTGCCTGGTCGTGATCGCGCTGATCGTGCTCGCCGTCGTGCTCGTCACCAAGCGGAGCCGCAAGCGCGGCTAGCTCGCCAGGGCGGTGGCGGCCGCGCGGGAGAACTCGGCGGCGGCGTCGTCCGGGCTGTATTTCTCGCTCGCCACGGTCGCGGCCGCCGCGGCCAGCAGCTCACGCAGCTTGGCGTGCGCGGCCGGCGGCGGGGCCGGCGACGGGCCGATCCGGTCACGCATCGCGCTCTCGAACTCGTGCGCGGTGCGGGCCGGCCCGTCGGCCAGGTCGGTGGCGTTGGCCTCGCGCACCTCCAGGTTCGGCGCGAAACCCCGGACGTCGCCGAGTTGGCGCCCGGCCTGTGGGTCGTTGGTCAGGAAGTTGACGACGTCGGCGAGCACGTCCGGGTGCCGGGTGCCGCGGTAGCCAGCCCAGTAGTAGGAAGCCCGCGACCACTGCGCGCGGGTGTCGCCCGGGCGGGCGACCAGCGCGAGATCGTCGTCGTCGCGCTGCTGCCAGGCCGGGAACTCGGCGGACCAGCCGAACGCGGCGACGGCCGCACCCTCGGTCAGGGCCCGCTCGCCGGCCGGGCGGGCGATCGCGTCGGCCGCGCGGGCCTCCTGCCACATCGCGAACCACCGTGCGGTGTCGCCGGGCGCGAAGCCGGGCGCGGCGCCCTCGTAGAGGTCCTTGCCCTGCGCCCGCAGCCACATCCAGTACGCGTCGAGGTCGCCGGACCCGTCGGCCAGGCCCGCGATCTCGCCGTCGCTCTCCTCGCCGACCTCCGCGGCCCAGGTGAACAGCTGCGGATAGGTCATACCGGTCTTCGGCTCGGCCACCCGCAGCTCGCGGACCATGGTGCGGTTGTAGACGAGGGCCGGGGTCTCGGCGCCGGCGGCCACCCCGACCACCTTGCCGTTGACGGTGCCGTACCCGGCGAGCCCCGGCGGGAACGCCGTGACGTCGATCCGGCCGTCCGTGGCCGCCGCGCTCAGGTCGAGCAGCAGCCCCCGGTTGGCGTAGTCGACCAGCCGGCTGTCGTCGATCTGGAACAGGTCGGGCGCGTTGCCGCCCACCGCCTGCGTGGCCAGGCGGTCGTAGTAGCCCTGCGCACCCTGCCAGGTGATTTTGAACGTGGTGCCCGGGTGCCGGGTCGAGTAGAGCTCGAGCGCCGCCTCGGTGCGTTCGGCGCGCGCCTGGTCGCCGTACCAGAAAACCGAGATCGTCACCGGGCCGCTCGACCCTTCCTCGCGACCCGCCGAGCAGCCGCCGGCCAGCAGCGAGACGGCCGCGAGCAACGCGACCACCGGCCGGCAGGGGAAGGTGCGCACGCGCGGACTCCTCGCTGTCGGGGCAAGTTACCGGACCGTCAACTAGACCGCCCGTACCGACGGGTGTCAACAGCCCGTGATCTACTGAAATCGTGGAGCTGGTGCACCAGGGCAAGGTCCGTGACGTGTACGCCGACGGCGACGAGCTCGTGCTGGTGGCGTCCGACCGGCTGTCCATCTACGACGTGATCCTGCCGACGCCGATTCCCGACAAGGGCGCGATCCTGACCCGGCTGTCGCTGTGGTGGTTCGAGCAGCTCGCCGGCATCGTGCCCAACCACGTGATCTCGTGGACCGACGTGCCGGCCGAGTTCGCCGGGCGGGCGATCCGGGTCCGCCGGCTCGACATGCTGCCGGTCGAGTGCGTCGCCCGCGGCTATCTGACCGGCGGCGGCAAGCGGGAGTACGACCGCACCGGCACGGTCTCCGGGGTGCCGCTCGAACCCGGCCTGGTCGAGGCGGCCCGGCTGCCCGACCCCATCTTCACGCCGTCCACCAAGGCGCCCGCCGGCGCACACGACGAGCCGATCTCCTTCGACCAGGTGATCGCCGAGGTCGGGCGGGAGACCGCGGAGGCGATCCGGGACATCACGCTGGCCGTCTACCGGCGGGGCGCCGAGCTGGCGGCCGAGCGCGGCGTGCTGATCGCGGACACCAAGATCGAGATCGGTCGCGCGCCCGACGGCGCCCTCGTGCTGGCCGACGAGGTGCTGACCCCGGACTCGTCGCGGTTCTGGCCGGCCGACGACTACGAGCCGGGGCGCGCCCAGTTCTCGTTCGACAAGCAGTTCGTCCGCGACTGGGCGACCGAGGCGGGCTGGGACAAGAAGTCGACGCCGCCACCGGTGCCGGCCGACGTCGTGGCGGTGACCCGGGCGCGCTACATCGACATCTACGAACGGCTCACCGGCGAACCCTGGTAAAACTAGACCCAGTCGAGGGTACGGGACACCGCCTTGCGCCACTGTGCCCACTCGCGCTCGCGGCGGGCCTTGTCCACGAGGGGCTGCCAGTCGCGGTCGGCCTGCCAGTGCGCGCGCAACGCGTCGAGGTCCGGCCAGAAACCCACCGCGAGCCCGGCCGCGTAGGCCGCGCCGAGGCAGGTCGTCTCCGTGACCCGCGGTCGCACCACCGGCAGGTCGAGCACGTCCGACAGCGTCTGCATGAGCAGGTCGTTGACGGTCATCCCGCCGTCGACCCGCAACCGGCGCAGGGCCACGTCGGTGTCGGCGTTCATCGCGTCCACCACCTCGCGGGTCTGCCAGGCGCTCGCCTCCAGCGCCGCGCGGGCCACGTGCGCGCGGGTGATGTAGCCGGTCAGCCCGGCGATCACGCCCCGCGCGTCGCCGCGCCAGTGCGGCGCGAACAGCCCGGAGAACGCCGGCACGATGTAGCAGCCGCCGTTGTCGTCGACCGACGCCGCCAGCGCCTCGATCTCGTCGGCGCTGCCGATCAGGCCGAGGTTGTCGCGCAGCCACTGGACCAGTGCGCCGGTCACGGCGATCGCGCCTTCCAGGGCGTACGCGGGCGCGCCGGAGCCGACCTGGTAGCCGACCGTGGTGAGCAGCCCGTGCCGGGACACCACCGGGGTCGCACCGGTGTTGACCAGCAGGAAGCTGCCGGTGCCGTAGGTGCACTTGCCCTCGCCGGGCTGGAAGCAGGCCTGCCCGAACAGCGCCGCCTGCTGGTCGCCGAGCGCGCCGGCCACGGGCACGCCGTCCACCAGCCCGCCGCGGGCCGTCCCGTAGACCTCGGCCGACGGCCGGATCTCGGGCAGCATCGCCCGCGGCACGCCCATGGCGTCGAGCAGGTCCGGGCTCCAGTCGAGGGTGCGCAGGTCCATCAGCAGCGTCCGGCTGGCGTTGGTGACGTCGGTGACGTGCCGGCCGGTCAGGTTCCAGATCAGCCAGCTGTCGATGGTGCCGAACAGCACGTCACCGCGCTCGGCGCGGTCGCGCAGCCCGTCGACGTGGTCGAGCAGCCAGCGCACCTTGGGCCCGGCGAAGTAGGTGGCCAGCGGCAACCCGGTGATCCGGCGGATCTCGTCGGCACGGTCGGCGAGCGTACGCAGAATCGGTTCGGTCCGGGTGTCCTGCCAGACGATCGCGTGGTGCACGGGCTCGCCGGTGACCCGGTCCCAGACCACGGTGGTCTCGCGCTGGTTGGTGATGCCGAGCGCGGCGATGTCGTATCCCGCGACCGCCTCGTCCACGACGGCGCGCACGTCGGCCCAGATCTCGGCGGCGTCGTGCTCGACCCAACCAGGCTGCGGATAGCGCTGGCGGTGCTCGCGCCGGGCGACGGACACGATCCCGCCGTCGGCGTCGAAGACGATGCAGCGGGAGGAGGTGGTCCCTTGGTCGATCGCGGCGACGTGCGGCATGCGGGCCATTGTGCCGGGCCGGTGGGCGCCCGAATAGGATCGAATCCGTGCGCGAGATCGCGGTCTTCAGCGGTGGTGCCCATCCCGAGCTGGCAACGGACATCTGCGCCCACCTGGGCGTGCCGTTGCTGCCGACCAGGATCTCCCGCTTCGCCAACGACTGCCTAGAGGTGCAGCTGCAGGCCAACTGCCGGGAGCGCGACGTCTTCCTGATCCAGCCGATCGTCGCGCCGACCCAGGAGAACCTGGTCGAGCTCTTGTTCATGATCGACGCGGCCCGCGGCGCCTCGGCCGGGCGGATCACGGTGGTGCTGCCCCATTTCGCGTACGCCCGCTCGGACAAGAAGGACGCGCCGCGCATCTCGATCGGCGCCCGCCTGGTCGCGGACCTGCTGGTGTCGGCGGGCGCGCACCGCGTGCTGGCGATGACGCTGCACTCGCCGCAGGTGCACGGTTTCTTCAGCATCCCGGTCGACCACCTGCACGCGCTGCGCGAGCTGGCCGCCCACTTCAAGGGCGAGGACCTGAGCGAGACGGTCGTGGTCTCGCCGGACCTGGGCAACGCGAAGGAAGCGGCGGCGTTCGCGCGGATGCTCGGCACACCGGTGGCGGCGGGCGCGAAACAACGCTTCCAGGACCGGGTCCGCATCAGCGCGGTCATCGGCGACGTCACGGACCGCGACGTGATCGTCCTGGACGACGAGATCGCCAAGGGCAGCACGGTGATCGAGCTGGTCGACCACCTGCACCAGCTCAAGGCCCGCTCGATCCGCCTGGTCTGCACCCACGGCCTGTTCGCGGAGGACGCCCTGGACCGCCTGGCGACGCTGGACGGGGTCCGCGAGATCGTCTGCACGAACACGGTCCCGATCCCGGCCGAAAAACGCGTCCCGCAACTGACGGTGCTCTCGATCGCCCCGGCCCTGGCCGAGGCCATGCGCCGCATCCACAACGGAGAGTCCGTCAGCGCGCTGTTCGCCTGATCCTTCCGCGCGCGTGACAACGTTCGGTCATGCTGCTGCGTGGTGGCTTGATGTGAGCATGGACAGCGAGCGATCCGCCGTGGGCACGCGTGACGAAGAGTTTCTCGACTTCGTGGCCGCCTCCGGTCGCTATCTGCTGCGCACCGCCGTGCTGTTGTGTGGTGACCCGGTCCGGGCGGAGGAACTCGTCCAGGCCACCTACGAGCGCACCTACCGCTCCTGGCGGGCGGCACGCGACGGCGACCCGCAGGCGTACGCGCGCCGGGTCCTGGTCAACCTGCGCATCGACGGGTGGCGTCGCACGCGTCGCGAGGTGCTCGTCGACCCGGGCGCGCTGCCGGACCGGGCCGGCCCGGACCACACCGGCGCCGTGGTCGCCCGCAACGCCGTGGTCCAGGCGCTAGCTCGGCTGCCGCTCACGCAGCGGCGGGTCGTGGTCATGCGGCACCTGCTCGACCTCACCGAGACCGAGGTCGCGCGCGAGCTGGAGATCTCGGTCGGCACAGTCAAGTCCCACCACGCGCGGGGAATCGCCCGGCTGCGTCAGATCTTCGCGGAAGGGGAACTGCGATGAGCGACGATGACGACGTCGTCACCCGCCTGCGGGCCGGCGCTCCCGGCTACCCCGAATACGGTCCGGACGCCGGGCTGACGCTCGCCGCCGCCCGACGTGCGCTGCGCCGCGGCCGCGCCCGGCGGACGGTCGGAGGCGGCGTGGCCGCGGCCGTGGCCGTCCTCGTCGGGCTCACGGCGGGCGGCGCGATCCAACTGCCGGACGCCGGCACGTTCGCCGTGCCGTTCGGGCCGGGCGCCGGCGGGCTCCCGGACCAGGGTGACCCGCCGATCTACCCGCCCGAGCGGCTGCGGCACGACGTCGAGAGCCTGCAGCGCCAGGTGCTGCCGGCGACGACCGACCTCGCACTGACCAGCTATCTGTACGAGCCCGGCGGGTGGGGCCGGTCGACGTGCCGGGTGTTCACCTGGTCGCAGGGTGCGTTCCGGGATCGCGCGGCGGACTGTGCGAACCCGAGCGACCCCGAACCAGCGCTCGACGGCGCGAGCGAGGCCGCCTTCGACCGGGTGTCCGACGCGATCGAGCGCTCCGGCGTGGACGTGTACCGGATCGAGAAGGGCGGCTGGGGTCCGGGCACGTCGTTCCATCTCCGCGACAACTCCTGGAAGTGGAACTGGTACTACTCGTACATACCCGGCAGCTCCCAGGACGCCCGAGAGGTGCGCACGGACACGAGCCTCGGCGTCCGGCTGCAGGTCCACGTCAGCGGCGACTGGTGGTTCACCGTGGAGCCCGACGACTGACAGCCCCAGCACGCCGCTTTACCTACCCCCCGGGGGTATGTTAACGTCTCGCCGTCATACCCCCCAGGGGTATCAGCGCAGGAGGTGCGAGATGTGTGACAGCTGTTCATGCCAGCCCACGGATCCGGCCGCGACGACAGCCGGTCTTGGTCGGGAGTTCCTCGTCGTGGGCATGACGTGCGCGTCATGCGCGGCCCGGGTGGATGCCGCGGTGCGGAGGGTCTCCGGCGTGACCGGAGTCGAGGTCGACGCCGCCAGCGGGCGGCTCACCGTGGCCGGGGACGTCGACGACCTGGCCGTCGCCGCCGCGGTGACCGCCGCGGGCTACCGAGTCAGCGAACCGTAATCAACAGCAGGCTTGGCCCGCGCCGCGTGGTGTCGGGCCGGATGGGACATCTGGTGCCTTCGTCTTCTCGGCGGTGGTGGGCGCTCTCGCTCGTCGCCGCCGCACAGTTCATCGTCATCATGGACACGTCGATCATCGGCGTGGCCCTGCCCAGGATGCGGGAGGATCTCGGGTTCTCCCAGGAGAACCTGTCCTGGGTCTTCAACGCCTACGTCGTCGCGTTCGGTGGTCTGCTGCTGCTCGGCGGCCGCCTGTCGGACCTGTTCGGCGCCCGCCGGATGTTCGCCGCGGGCTGGGCGATCCTGCTCGTCGGCTCGGTGGTCGCCGGGACGGCCGCGTCGGTCCCGATGGAGTTGACCGGTCGGGCCGTCCAGGGCGCCGGAGCGGCACTGATCGCGCCGTCGGCGCTGACGCTGCTCATGATGCTCTTCGGTGGCGCGCCCCGGGAGCTGACCCGAGCGCTCGCCTGGTACGGCGCGGCGGCGCCGGCCGGCGGGACGGCCGGCGTGTTCCTCGGCGGAGTGATCACCGAGTACGTCAGCTGGCCGTGGGTCTTCTACGTCAACATCCCGGTCGCGGTCGTGGCCCTGCTCGCCACGCCGGCGTTGATGCCGTCCGGCGCGGCCGGCGGCCGCAGCAGCGTCGACTGGGCGGGTGCGGCGACGGTGACCGCCGGGCTCGGTGCCGCCGTATACGGCATCGTCGCGGCCCCGCAGGTCGGCTGGGACTCGGCACGCACGTGGCTGGTGCTGGCCGCGGCGGTCGCACTGCTGCTGGCGTTCGTGGCGATCCAGGCCCGCCGGCGTCAGCCGTTGATGCGGCTGGCCATCTTCCGCACGCCGAACCTCGGCGGGGCCAACCTCGCCCAGCTTCTCCTGGGCGGCGCGTGGATCCCGATGTGGTTCTTCCTGAACCTCTATCTCCAACAGGTGCTGGGCTACAGCGCCTTCCCGAGTGGCGCCGCGCTGCTTCCGATGACCGTCCTCATCATGGTGGGGATGATCGTCCTGGCGCCGTGGGCGATCAACCGGTTCGGCGCGAAGTCCATGGTGGTCACCGGGATGGTCCTTCTCGC
The DNA here is from genome assembly GCF_016862515.1 of Asanoa iriomotensis. Taxonomy (GTDB): domain Bacteria; phylum Actinomycetota; class Actinomycetes; order Mycobacteriales; family Micromonosporaceae; genus Asanoa; species Asanoa iriomotensis. The sequence goes on along the minus strand of NZ_BONC01000010.1, from coordinate 118,597 downwards.
GGCCGGGATGGGTTGGCTGTCGCTGGCCCGTTCCGACGGCACATTCCTGGTCGACGTCCTGCCGGCCTCGCTCGTGGCCGCTCTCGGCATGGCGCTGGCCTTCATCCCGTCGCTGGGCACAGCGATCTCCAGCGCCCGACCCGAGGAAGGCGGGCTGGCGTCGGGGATCGTGAACACCAGCTACCAGGTGGGTTCCGCGCTCGGCCTGGCGGCGATGACCGCCGTGGCCGCCGCGTTCGGCGCGGACCGGCTCGGGGATCGCGACGCGCTGACCACCGGCTTCTCGGCCGCGTTCATCGGTGCGGCACTGATCGCCGTCGTGGGAGCGCTCGTCGCGGCGGCGGCCCTGCGCAAGCCGGCCCCGGTGTCCGGCGGTGCAGAGCCCGCGGACCTGGTCGCGAACCGGTAGCACCTCGACCGATGGGAGCGGGCCGCTCTGGCACCTGCACACCGGCCCGCTCCCCGTTCCGGCGATCACGAAAGCTGGCATAGTTGGCGGCGTGAGCACTCCGCTGCCCGAATCCCCCGGCGCGTTGGCCACGGCGTTGGCGACCACCGGCTACCTCGCCGACGAGGGGCTGGCCACCGCGGGGTTTCTGGCGCTCAAGCTCGGGCGACCGCTGTTCCTCGAAGGTGAGGCCGGCGTCGGCAAGACCGCGTTCGCGCAGGCCCTCGCCACCGCGACCGGTGCCACCCTGGTGCGGTTGCAGTGTTACGAGGGGCTCGACGCGGCGCAGGCGCTCTACGACTGGGACTTTCCCCGGCAGATCCTGCACCTGCGAGCCGCCGAGGCCGCCGCCAGCGGTGCGCCGCTGGATGCCGCCGCGCTCGAGGCCGGGCTCTACGACCGGCGGTTTCTGATCGCCCGGCCGCTCCTGCGGGCCCTGGAGACCAACCCCTGCGTGCTGCTCGTCGACGAGGTCGACCGGGCCGACGACGAGTTCGAGGCCTTCCTGCTGGAGATCCTCGCCGAGGCCGCGATCACCGTGCCCGAGCTCGGTCGGATCGCCGCCGCGACACCGCCGTTGACCGTGTTGACCAGCAACCGCACCCGTGAGGTGCACGACGCGCTCAAGCGCCGGTGTCTCTACCACTGGGTCGAGCATCCCGGGTTCGAGCGCGAGGTGGCGATCCTGCGCGAGCGGTTGCCCGCGATCACCGAGCGGCTGGCCGCCGAGGTCGCCGCCGCCGCGGGGCGGATGCGGGAGCTCGACCTGATCAAGCCGCCCGGTGTGGCCGAGTCGATCGACTGGGCCGGTGCGCTCGTCGCGCTCGGAGCCCGGTCGCTCGACCCCGAGTTGGCCGCGGTCACGCTGGGTGCCGTCCTCAAATACCGCGAGGACGTCGCGCGCGTGCGGGCCGTCGGCATCGCCGGGCCATGACCGCCGACCTCACGGCGTTGGTCGTCGGGTTCGCGCGGACGCTGCGCCACGCCGGAGTCGATGCCGGGCCTGACCGGGTGCAGACCATGCTCCGCGCGGTCGACGCGCTCGGTGTCGACGAACGCGACCTCTACTGGGCCGGCCGCCAGACGCTCTGCGGCGAACCCGACGACCTGGCGATCTACGACGCCGCGTTCGCCGCCTACTTCGGCGGCCACCGACCTGGCCGGGGCACCCCGTTCGACACCACGCCGACCCTGCCCAGCGTCGCCGCGCCGTACACCTCGGGTCCGCCCGGCGAAGGCACCGCGACCGACGACGAGCCGCACGTGCTCGGTCTGTCCGCCAGCACCGTCGAGATCCTCCGCCGGCGCGACTTCGCCCTGCTCACCGCGCCCGAGCGCGACGAGGTCCGGCGCCTGCTCGCGCTCCTCGGGCCCGAACCCGCGCCCCGCCGCAGCCGCCGGCGCCGGCCCGCCCGACGGGGTGAGGTCGACGCGACCCGCACGGTACGCGCGGCCTTGCGGCACGCCGGTGAGCCGACCACGCTGGCCAGGCGCCGCCGCACCGAACGGCCGCGCCGGCTCGTGCTGCTGGTCGACGTGTCCGGCTCGATGAGCGCGTACGCGGACGCCCTGTTGCGGTTCTCGCACGCCGCCGTCCGCCGCCGCCCGACCCGCACCGAGGTGTTCACGCTCGGCACGCGACTCACCCGGATCACCCGCGCGCTGCGCCACCGCGACGCCGACGCCGCCCTGCACGCCGCGTCGGTCGCGATCCCGGACTGGCACGGCGGCACCCGGCTGGCCGACGCGGTCAAGGCCTTCCTCGACCGTTGGGGCCAGCGCGGCACCGCCCGCGGCGCGATCGTGGTCGTGTTCAGCGACGGCTGGGAACGCGGCGACCCCGCCGCCTTGGCCGCGCAGACACACCGCCTGGCCCGCCTCGCGTACCGGCTGATCTGGGTCAATCCCCACCGCGGCAAGGAAGGCTTCGCACCGCTGGCCGGCGGGATGGCCGCGGCACTCCCCCACCTCGACGAGTTCGTGGCCGGTCACACCGTCGAGGCGCTCGACGAACTAGTGCTGATCATCGCGAAATAGCACGGCGGCCCCTTGCGGTGTCGCTCCTGACGGGATTGGCTAAGGGCTTCGCCTGAGCTGAGCATGCGTGCCGGCCCCCACCGGCCGCAGTGGAGCAAGCCGGGAGGGCTTGATGACCCGGGTATCGATGAAAGTCGACGGAGTCGAATACGAGGACGACGTCGAACCGCGCACCCTGCTCGTCCATCACCTGCGTGAAAGCCTCGGCAAGGTTGGCACCGTCGTTGGTTGCGACACCAGCAACTGCGGCGCGTGCACCGTGCTGATGACCGACCCCGAGGGGCGCAAGCAGGGCATCAAGAGCTGCTCGGTCCTGGCCGTCCAGGCCGACGGCCGGGAGATCACCACGATCGAGGGCCTCGCCGGCCCCGACCGCACGCTGCACCCGGTGCAGCGGGCGTTCCACGAGGCACACGGCCTGCAATGCGGGTTCTGCACCCCCGGCATGATCATGGCCGCGGTCGACCTGCTGACGGAGAACCCCGACCCGACCGAGGCCGAGATCCGCGAAGGGTTGGAGGGCAACCTCTGCCGGTGCACCGGCTACCAGAACATCGTCCGCGCGGTGCGGGAGGCGAGCGCCGAGATCCGCAGCGCCGGCGGCGACGCCGAGCCCGCCCCGCCGTCCCCGCGGGCGGGTGAGGCGCAGACACCGGACTCGGGCCTGCCCCGCCAGGACGTGCCCGACGAGACCATCCCGCAGCCGGTGCCGTGAGGGAGAGCTGATGACTGTCACCGAGGTCGGCAGCGCCCGCCGCCGCAAAGAGGACGCCCGGCTGATCACCGGCCGCACCACCTGGACGGAGAACGTCACGCTGCCCGGGATGCTGCACCTGGCGATCCTGCGCAGCCCGATGGCGCACGCCAGGATCAGCAGCATCGACGTGTCGCCCGCGCTGGCGACGAAGGGCGTCGTCGAGGCCTTCTCCGGCCGTGACGTCGCCGACGTGCAGGGCGCGCTGCCCTGCGCCTGGCCCGTCACCGAGGACATGGTGCTCCCCGACCGGCCGCCAATCGCGGTCGACGAGGTGAAGTTCATGGGCGAGGCGGTCGCCGTGGTGGCGGCCCGATCCCGGGCGGCGGCCCTCGACGCGCTCGCCGCGATCGAGGTCGACTACGAGCCGCTGCCGGCCGTGCTCGACATGGAGGCGGCCCTGGCCGACGGCGCCGACCTGGTGCACGCCGACAAGGGCACCAACCGGGGCTACACCTGGGTGTTCGACTCGGGCGAGGCCGGCACGGGCGGCGACGCCGCCGCGGCGCTCGACGACGCGGAGGTCGTGATCCGTCGGCGGTACGTCCAGCAGCGGCTGATCCCGGCCTTCATGGAGCCGCGCAGCGTGGTCGTCGACCCGACCGGCGACGTCTACTCGATCTGGTCGGCCACCCAGATCCCGCACATCCTGCGGTTCCTGCTCGCCGCGGTCACCGGCACGCCGGAGCACAAGGTCCGCGTGATCGCACCCGACGTCGGCGGCGGGTTCGGCGGCAAGCTGCAGGTGACGCCGGAGGAGCTGATCGCCTTCGTGGCCGCGAAGCGGCTGGGGCGCCCGGTGAAATACACGGAGTCCCGCTCCGAGAGCCTGGTCTCGGCCCACCACGGCCGCGACGTGATCCAGGACGTCGAGCTGGCCGCCCGCCGCGACGGCACCGTGACCGGCCTGCGGGTCAAGCTGATGGCCAACATGGGCGCCTACATGGGCCTGGTCGGGCCGGGCGTACCGATCCTCGGCGCGTTCATGTACAACGCGATCTACAAGTTCCCCGCGTACCGCTTCGAATGCTCGGGTGTCTTTACCAACACCACGATCACCGACGCCTACCGGGGCGCCGGGCGGCCGGAGGCCACGTACGCGATCGAGCGGCTGATGGACGAGCTGGCCACCGAGCTCGGGCTCGATCCGATGGAGGTACGCCGGCGCAACTGGATCAAGGCCGACGAGTTCCCGTTCACCACGGTGTGCGGCCTGCAGTACGACTCCGGCGACTACGACAAGGCCACCGACAAGGCCATGGAGCTGTTCGGCTACGACGAGCTGCGCAAGGAGCAGGAGGCCCGCCGGGCGGAAGGCGACACCGTGCACCTCGGCATCGGCATCTCGACCTACACGGAGATGTGCGGGCTCGCGCCGTCGCGGGTGCTCGGCGCGCTGCGCTACGGCGCCGGTGGTTGGGAGACCGCGAGCGTACGCATGCTGCCCACCGGCAAGGTCGAGGTGGTCACCGGCACGTCGCCGCACGGCCAGGGTCACGAGACGGCGTGGAGCCAGATCGTGGCCGACCAGCTCGGCGTGCCGTTCGAGGACGTCGAGGTGCTGCACGGCGACACCCGCACCTCCTACAAGGGACTCGACACCTACGGCTCGCGCTCGCTCGCGGTCGGCGGCATCGCGCTCTACAACGCCTGCCAGAAGGTCCTCGACAAGGCCAAACCGATCGCCGCGCACATGCTCGAGTGCGACCCGGCCGACCTCGAGTTCGCCGAGGGCCGGTTCCGGGTGCGCGGCAACCCCGACGGCGGCCGGACGCTCGCCGACTGCGCGCTGGCGGTGTTCGCGGCGCACGACCTGCCCGACGGGATCGAGCCGACGCTCGACGCCGACGCGGTCTACGACCCGGTCAACTTCTCGTTCCCGCACGGCACCCACCTGTGCGCGACCGAGGTCGACACGGAGACCGGCCGGGTGAGCATCCGGAAGTACGTGGCCGTCGACGACATCGGCCGGGTGATCAACCCGCTGATCGTCGAGGGTCAGGTGCACGGCGGCATCGCCCAGGGCATCGCGCAGGCGCTCTTCGAGGAGGCCGTGTACGACGAGGACGGCAACCTGATGACCGGCACGCTGGTCGACTACACCCTGCCGACGGCGGCCGACCTGCCGTCGTTCGTCACCGACCGCACGGAGAGCCCGGCCCCCGACCATCCACTGGGCACGAAGGGCGTCGGCGAGGCCGGCACGATCGCCTCGACGCCGGCGGTCGTCAACGCGATCGTCGACGCGCTGCGCCCGATGGGTGTCAACGACATCGCGATGCCGTGCACGCCGGAGCGGGTCTGGCGGGCCGTCCAGGGAGGTGCGGCATGATCCCGCCGACGTTCGACTACGCCGCACCGACGACCGTCGACGAGGCGATCTCCGCACTGCGCGACGCGGGCGAGGACGCCAAGGTGATCGCCGGCGGGCAGAGCCTGCTGCCATTGCTGCGGATGCGGTTCGCGGCCCCGAGCACGCTGGTCGACCTCGGCGGCGTCGAGGAGTTGCGGCACGTCCGCGAGGACGGCGACACGATCGTCATCGGCGCGATGGTCACCCACGCCCGCGTGCTGCGGGATCCGCTGGTCAACGCGCACGTGCCGCTGCTGGCGCAGGCCACCTCGACGGTGGCCGACCGGCAGATCCGGCACCGCGGCACGTTCGCCGGGTCGTTGGCGCACGCCGACCCGGCCGGCGACCTGCCCGCGGTGGCGCTGGTGCTGGGCGCGTCGCTGGAGATCGCCGGTCCGCACGGGCGCCGCGTCGTGCCCGCGAGCGAGTTCTTCGTCGACTATCTGGAGAGCGTGGTCGCGCCCGACGAGGTGCTGGTCGCGGTCCGGGTGCCCAAACAGGGCTCCTGGGTGGGCCGCTACGAGAAGTTCAACCGGGTCGCGCAGGGCTGGGCCCTGGTCGGCGTGGCCGCACTGGTCCGCCGGGAGAACGGCGCGATCGCGGAGGCCCGGGTCGGGCTGACGAACATGGGCTCGACCCCGCTGCGGGCGCGCCGGGCCGAGGCGGCGCTGGCCGGCGCCGACAGCCCGGCGGCCGTCGGCGCGGCCGCGGCCCGGGCGGCCGACGACACCCGGCCGAGCGACGACCTGCTCGCCGGCGCCGACTACCGGCGCCACCTGGCCGGCGTGCTGACCAGGCGGGCGGTCGCCAGCCTGGCCTAAGCGAAAGGAACGGTCCGTTGTTAACGCATTAACAACGGACCGTTCCTTCACCCGCGCCGCTCGCTGAAGCGGACCATGTTGCCGGACGGGTCGCGGAACGCGCAGTCGCGCACCCCGTACGGCTGGTCGATCGGCTCCTGCAGCACCTCGGCACCGGACGCGCGGACCTGTTCGAACGTCGCGTCGCAGTCCTCGGTGTCGAAGATCAGCGCCGCCAGCGCACCCTTGGCGATCAGCTCGCGGATGGCCGCCTGGTCGTCCGGCGCCCGCGAGACCGCCGGGTCGAGCCCGATCTCGATGCCGGGCTGGCCGGGCACCCCGACCGTGATCCACCGCCAGGGGTTGCCCCAGTCGGTCATGTCGACGTCGTTGCGGACCTCGAGGCCCAGCACGTCACGGTAGAAGGCGAGCGCCTTGTCCTGGTCGTCGACGAGGATGAAGCAGTGCGAAAGCGTCAGGTTCATGCCTTCGACGCTAGGCCCGGGCAGGCGCCCGCCGCTTCTCCGAAACTGCTCTTGTCGGCCGGGTCAGCCGTTTGGCGAAGCACGCCGGCACCGCCGCGAGCCGGCTGTGGTCCCGGGCGCGGTACGCCGACGGCGGCTCGCCCACCAGTTCGGTGAACCGCGCGCTGAACGAGCCGAGCGAGGTCGCACCGACCGCCACGCAGACCTCGGTGACCGACAGGTCGCCCCGGCGCAGCAGCGCCTGGGCCCGCTCGATCCGCCGGGTCATCAGGTATTGGTAGGGCGTCTCGCCGAAGGCCACACGGAACTGGCGCGCGAAGTGCGACGGCGACATCAGCGCGGCGCGGGCCAGCGCGGGCACGTCCAGCGGCCGGGCGTATTCCCGGTCGATCAGATCGCGCGCCCGTCGCAGGTGTTCGACGTTCACGACACCAGTCTGGTGCGCGGACCCGCCCGCAGCACACCCGACGGCAGCTCACGGCCGACGACCCGCTGCGCCAGCGCCGCCGCCTCGACCAGCGCGTCCAGGTCGATGCCGGTGTCGATGCCCATGTCCTCGAGCATGTGCACGACCTCCTCGGTGGCCACGTTGCCGGTCGCGCCCGGTGCGTAGGGGCAGCCGCCCAGCCCGCCCACGCTCGCGTCGAACTCGGTGATGCCCAGGTCGAGCGCGGTCAGGATGTTGGCGAGCGCCGTGCCCCTGGTGTTGTGGAAGTGGAGCAGCACCGGGATGTCCGGCTGGCGCTCGCGCACGAGGGTGACCACGTCGGTGACCCGGCGCGGGGTGGCCATGCCGGTCGTGTCGCCGAACGCGATCCGGTCGGCACCGTCCGCCACCACCCGGTCGACGATGTCGGCGACCCGCTTGGGGTCGACGTCGCCCTCGAAGGGGCAGCCGAAGCTGGTCGCGATGATCACCTCGGCGCTCGCGCCCGCGCCGTGCAGTTCCTCGATCAGCGCGGCGATGTCGTCGAGCGACTCGGCGGTCGAGCGGTTGACGTTGCGCTTGTTGTGCGTGTCACTCGCCGAGACCACGACCTCGACCTCGGTGAAACCGGCCGCCAGGGCGCGCTGGGCACCCCGCGAGTTGGGCACGAGGGCCGAGTAGCGCACAGCAGGCGACTTGCGCACCTGCGACCACACCGCGTCGGCGTCCGCCATCTGGGGAATCGCCTTCGGGTGCACGAACGAGACCGCCTCGATCCGCCGTACGCCCGTGCCCGACAGCGCGTCCAGCAGCTCGATCTTGGCCGCGGTCGGCACCGGATCCTCGTTCTGGAGCCCATCTCGGGGTGCGACCTCGCGGATGGATACAGAGCCGGGCATCGGGTTCATGAACTCATGTTAAGTCGCGTTCGGGTTGCGAGATCCGGCGCCGGAGGGTTACGTGGTTCTTGGACGGCCGCAGAACCGCTCGCCGTTTGGGAACGGCTTCCCTATCAGTTGCGGTCTCAACGATTTCCCCTGCCGCAAAACTGGAGGGTTTCACCATGCTCGCAGTGACCGACAACGCGGTCGCGGTGATCCGCGACCTCACCGGCCAGCAGAACCTGCCGGACGGTGCCGGCGTCCGCATCGCGTCCGACCCGACACAGGGCGCGCTCACGATGAGCCTCGCCACCTCGCCGCAGGAGGGCGACCAGGTCGTCGACACGTCCGGCGCCCGGCTGTTCCTCGACGGCGAAGCCGCCCGGGTGCTCGACGACAAGTCGCTGGACGCGGCCGTCGACGCCAACGGCGCGGTCCAGTTCGAAGTGGGCGAGCAGCTCAGCTAGCCCCAATGGTCGGGGCGGCGCAGCCCCGTCGGCAGCGCCGTCCCGTGGTCGCCCCGGGCCGACTCGACCTGGGGCTGTGTCACGAACAACGCGGTGCGCAGGCGGGCACCGCGCAGGTCGGCGTCGCGCAGATCCGCGCCGATCAGGTCGGCCCAGCTCAGGTCGCTGCCACGCAGGTCGGCCCCGATCAGGTACGCGCCGCGCAGGTTGGCCGCCCGCAGGTCGGTGCGGCGCAGGTCCTTGCCGACCAGATCGGCTCCCCGGCGCTCGCGGTGCGGCCCGGTGGCGGTGCCGCGCACGGTGGCGCTCGCCCGGATCAGCAGGTCGTTGACGGCCGCCCAGTGCGGCGCGACGTCGAGCTTCGTCAGCTCGTCGGCCGTGCCGCCGGTCAGCGCCTCCGTCTGCGCTCGGGCGGTCTCCAGCGCCGCCCGTTGCGACCCCGGCAGCTTCAGCTCCAGCGCCGCGGTCAGATAGAAGAGCAGCTCGTGCAGCTCCCGCATCACCGGGAAGGCGGCGACCATCGCCGGCCGGTCGACGCGGCCGCCGAAGGTCTCCTGGGTGAGGTGCTGGCCCGCGCCGAAGCAGTCGTAGACCGTGCAGCCGCGGAAGCCCTCCGCCCGCAGCTTGCTGTGGATGCCGCAGCGGAAGTCGCCGCCCAGGTGCGGGCAGGGCTGGCCGGCGGGCTTGTCGATCGCGAAGTCGACGGACTTGGCGAAGGCGGGCACGACGCAGCACAGGCCCACGCAGCGGGTGCAGTCCGCGGTCAGCTCCATGTCAGGACGCCGCCCGCCGGTCGTACGCGGCCCGCGCGGCGGCGATCTCCGCGCGGTGCCGCTCGGCCCAGGTGGTCAGCGTGACCAGCGCGTCGTAGATCTCCCGGGCCAGGTCGGTCGCGACGTACTCGACCTTGGGCGGGACGGTCGGGTAGACCGTGCGGGTCAGCAGGCCGTCGCGTTCGAGATTGCGCAGGGTGAGGGCGAGCATCCGCCGGCTGATCCCGTCGATCGACCGCTCCAGCTCGGTGAACCGCACCGGGCCCTGGGCCGCGGCCACGATGATCGCGATGCTCCACTTGCCGCCGACCCGGTCGAGCACCTCGCGAGCGGTGCACTCCTCGGTCATGCCCTCCATCGTCACAGAGGTCGGGCGCCGGTTACAAGTCGTACACCAAGCCGTTCTTGGACACTTGTACAATCGCCGGATGGGAAACCGGGAGAGCCTGATCGCGGGTGCCAAGCAGTGCCTGCGCGACATCGGCTACACCCGCACCACCGCCCGCGACATCGCCACGGCGGCCGGGGTCAGCCTCGCCGCGATCGGCTACCACTTCGGCTCGACCCGCGAGCTGCTCAACCAGGCGCTGATGGAGGCACTGGCCGAGTGGGGCGGCGAGCTGGCCACGGCGCTGCAGACCACCGACGGCTCGGCCGAGGCGGTCTGGGCGGCGGTGATCGAGTCGGTGCGCACGCAGCGCCCGCTCTGGACCACCCAGTTCGAGCTCGCCGGCCAGGTCGACCGGCTGCCGGAGATCCACGACTTCCTGGTCGCCGGCCAGCGCACGGGCCGCACCGAGCTGGCCGGGCTGTTCGGCGCCGGCGAGGGCGAGGAGGCTCGGTTGCTCGGCGGTCTGGCCCAGGCTCTGCTGGCCGGCCTGGCCATCCAGTGGCTGATCGACCCCGACGGCGCCCTCACGGCCGCGGACCTGACCGCCGCCATCAAGCTGGCCGCGCGACCCTAGTGCGCGCGGCGCTCGCGCACCCGGCGGTAGATCGCCCAGGCCAGCAGCGCGGCCACCACGGCCGCGCCGATCCCGATCGCGGCCCACTTGCCGACCGCGGCCTCGATCATCTGGTACGAGTGGCCCGCGAGGAAGCCGAGCAGCACCGAGCCCACGCCCCAGACCAGGCCGCCGAGCGCGTTCCAGGCCAGGAACCGGCGGTAGTGCATGTGCGAAGCGCCGGCCAGGAACGGCACGAACGCGCGCAGGAACGCGATGAACCGTCCCAGGAACACCGCCGGCCCGCCCCGTCTGGCGATCAACGACCGGGCCGACTCCACCTGTTTCTCACGTTTCTGGAGCACCTTCACGCTCAGCAGGCGGTAGCCCCAGCGCGAGCCGATCTCGTAGCCCACCGTGTCGCCGATGATCGCCGCCGCCACCACGATCACGCTCATCCAGACCACGCTGACGTGCCCGAGACTCGCCGCGACGCCGCCGAGGACGGCGGCGGTCTCGCCAGGCAGGATGAAGCCGAAGAAGAGGGCGTCCTCGGCGAACACGACCAGGCCGACGATCACGTAGACGAGGATCGCCCGCTGGTCGAGCAGGCTGTTGAGCAGGCCACTCACCTGGCGATCTTACGTGGGGTGCTCGAATGATCACGTGAGACCGGGCCCGGCGGGGGTACAAGGCGAAAACCAGGAGGAGGAACCGTGACCGAACAACTGGTACGACCCGAGGTGCCCCCGTCCGGCACCGGATGCGCGGACTGCGAAGAGAGCGGCGGCTGGTGGCTGCACCTGCGGCGGTGCGCCACCTGCGGGCACATCGGCTGCTGCGACAACTCGCCGTCGCAGCACGCCACCAAGCACGCGACCACGAGCACACACAAGATCATCCGCTCGTACGAGCCCGGCGAGGACTGGTACTACGACTACACGACCGGCGACTTCCTCGAAGGCCCGCCGCTCGCGGACCCGCAGAGCCACCCGGCCGACCAGTCCGTGCCTGGCCCGGCCGACCGGGTGCCCGCCGACTGGCAGCTCAAGCTCAACTAGTCAGCGCGCGGGCGGCGCCGGCGATGGTGTCGGCGTCGATGCCCTCGGCACCGAGCTGCTCGGCCGTCGAGCCGGAGCCGGGCAGCTCGCGCACCGCGAGGTGGGTGAAGCGCAGCGTCGGCGCGCCGGCGGCCAGCAGCGCGTCGGCGACCGCCGAGCCGAGCCCGCCCTCCGGGTGATGGTCCTCGACGACGACGATCCGCCCGTCGGTGGCGGCCACGGCGTCGCGCAGGGTCGCGGTGTCGATCGGCTTGACCGAGTACAGGTCGATCACCCGCGCCCGGATGCCGTCGGCCGCGAGCTGGTCGGCCGCCGCCAGGCACTGGTGCAGGGTCACGCCGGCACCGACCAGCGTCACCGCGTCGTCGGGGCTCGACCGCAGCACCTTGGACCCGCCGATCGGGAAGTCCTCGCCCTGGTCGTAGAGCACCGGGTACGCGCCGCGGGTCGTGCGCAGGTAGCTCACGCCGTCCAGCCCGACCATGGCCCGCACCAGCGCGGCCGTGCTGACCGCGTCGCTGGGGTAGAGCACCGTCGAGCCCTGCACGGCCCGCAGCATTGCCAGGTCCTCCAGCGCCATCTGGGACGGCCCGTCCGCGCCGATCTCGACGCCGGCGTGCGAGCCGACCAGCCGGATGTTCGCGCGCGAGATGGACGCCATCCGGATGAAGTCGTACGCCCGCGACAGGAACGCCGCGAACGTGGAGGCGAACGGGACGTAGTGCCGCACGGACAGCCCGACCGCGGCCGCGATCATCTGCTGCTCGGCGATGTACATCTCGAAGAACCGGTCGCCGAACGCCTTCGCGAACTCCTCCGAGTAGGTGGAGTTGCCGACCTCGCCGTCGAGCGCCACGATCCGCGGGTGGCCGCCGCCGAGCGCGGTCAGCGCGTCGCCGTACGCCCGCCGCGTCGCGACCTTCTCACCGACCTCCCAGCGCGGCAGATCCGGCATCTCCCGCGGCGCCGGCCGGGTCGCCGGCTGCTCGTCCGGCGGTTGCGGACCGCGCACCACCAGGTCGCTCTCGCCGCCCAGCTCCCGGATCGCCCGCTGCGCCATCTCCGCCGGCAGCGGCTTGCCGTGCCAGCCCTCCAGGTTCTCGACCTCGCTGAAGCCGCGGCCCTTGAGCGTGCGGGCGAGGATCACCGTCGGGCGGTCGTCGGTGCGGTTTGTGGCCGAGGTGTACGCCTCGTCGATCGCGTCCACGTCGTGCCCGTCGACGATCAGCACGCGGGCGCCGAACGACTCGGCCCGCCGGGCGTACGCGTCGAGGTCCCATTGCAGTTCCGTCGGCCCGCTCTGGCCGAGCCGGTTGACGTCGACGATCGCGACCAGGTTCGAGAGCCGGTAGTAGGCGGCCTTGTCCAGCGCCTCCCACATCGATCCCTCGGCCATCTCGCTGTCGCCGCAGAGCACCCAGACGCGGTAGGGCACCTCGTCGAGGTAGCGCCCGGCCAGCGCCACGCCGACACCGTCCGGCAGACCCTGGCCGAGCGAGCCCGTGGCCACGTCGACCCAGGGCAGCACCGGCGTGGGATGGCCCTGCAGCCGCTGCCCGAACCGCCGGTAGCCGGTCATCAGCTCCTCGTCGGAGATCACGCCCACCGCCTTGTACACGGCGTACAGCAGCGGTGAGGCGTGGCCCTTGGAGAAGATGAGGTGGTCGTTGGCGTCGTTCCCCGGGTTGTCCCAGTCGTAGCGCAGGTGCCGGGTGACCAGCACCGCGAGCAGGTCGGCGGCCGACATGCTCGAGGTGGGATGGCCGGATCCGGCGCTCGTGCTGGACCGCACGGAGTCGACCCGGAGCTGCCGGGCCACCTCGCGCGCGGTGGACAGGTCGGCGATGGTCGCTGTGCTGGTCACGGTGTCCCCTTCGCGGCGTGGTTTAGGGCCTGTCCTGCCGATCAACGCGAGCCGAGACGGAGTCCAGGCGTTGTCTGGTGGTGGCCCGGGATTGCCCGGATACCGGTGTTGTATCTGGGTGATCCCGGGACGCCGCCAGGCGGCGGCTGGGCCCGTCGCAGGCCGCGTTGATCGGCAGGACAGGCCCTAGTCCCTTCCGGGCCGCATACCCCGCGCGGGGACGTTGAACCTACTTACTGAAGCCGGCCGTCAGGCCGCTGACCAGCTGCCGCCGGCCGACCACGTAGAGCGCGAGGATCGGCAGGGTGGTCAGCACCACGGACGCGAGCACCGCGGGCACGTTGATGCTGTACTGCCCCTGGAAGGTCCACAGCGCCAGCGGCAGCGTGCGCTGAGTGGGGCTTTGGGTCAGGATCAGCGGCAGCAGGAAGCCGTTCCAGATGGACAGTCCGTTGTAGATCGTCACGGTCATCAGCGCGGGCCGCACGAGCGGGAATGCCAGGTGCCGGAGCGTGCCCCACTCGCTGGCGCCGTCCATCCGCATCGACTCGAACAGCTCGCGCGGCACGTCGCGGATGAAGTTGGAGAGCACCAGCACGGACAGCGGGATGGCGAAGGCGATCGAGGGCAGGATGATCGCCATCAGGGTGTCATACATCTTGAGCCGGATGATGATCAGGTAGACCGGGATGATCACGGCCTGCAGCGGGATCGCCAGGCCCATCAGGAACACCGAGTTGACCGCGCGCAGGAACCGGCTGCGGTTGCCGGCCCGGACGATCGCGTACGCGGCCATGAACGAGATCGCCACGGCCGGGATGACCGCGCCCGCCGTCACGATCACGCTGTTGACGAAGTACCGGACGAAGTCGGCCTCGATCACCATGCGGTAGTTGTCGAGGGTCGGATCGGTCGGCGGCGTGAACGGGTTGCTGAGGAAATAGTTGGCCTGCGTCTTGAGGCTGGTGATGAGGATCCAGTAGAGCGGGATCAGCACGATCGCCAGCCAGATCAGGCCCGCCACGCCGGCCGGCAGGTTGACCCGCCGGCGGCGGCCGCGCAGGACGGGCCGGTGCGGCGCGCGTGGTTCGGTCGTCCGGTCGGGCGCCGTCGTCGTCAGGGTCGTCGCCACGTCACACGCCTTCCATCTGGCTCTCGGTCGCGTCCCGCCCGCCCAGGCGGCGCAGCAGCAGCGCGAGCCCGAGGCCGACCAGCACGAGGATCACCGCGATCACGCTCGCCGGGCCCATCAGGTTGGCCTGGAAACCGCGCTTGTACATGTCGAGAGCGAGCGCGCGGGTGGCGTCACCGGGCCCGCCGGCGGTGAGCACGAAGATCAGGTCGAAGAACGTCAGCGAGCCGACCACCATCAGCGTCGACGACGTGATGATCGTGTACTTGAGCTGGGGCAGCGTGATGCTGAAGAACTGCCGCACCCGGCCGGCACCGTCGATCTCGGACGCCTCGTACATCGCGGTCGGGATCTGCCGCACGCCGCTCTGGTAGATCAGGGAGTGGAACGGGATGAACTGCCACGAGACCACGAACACCAGCACGCCGAGGGCGAGGTTGTCGCGGCCGAGCCAGTCCTGTTGCAGCAACGGGATGCCGAGCCCGGCGCCCAGCCCGAAGTTGGGGTCGAGCAGCGCCTTGTAGGTGATCGCCAGGGCCGCGGAGCTGAGCAGCAGCGGCACGAAGTAGATGACCGCGAGGATCTCGCGGTAGCGGTTCTGCGTCGCCAGGTAGACGCCGATCAGCAGGCTGAGCGGGGTCTGGAAGGCCCAGGACAGCGCCATGATCAGGAAGGTGACCCAGAGCGCGTGCACCAGACCGGGATCCTTGAGGACCGTGGTCCAGCTGTCGAAGCCCGCCGGGTGGATGTCGCCGATGCCGTCCCACTGCGTGAAGCTGAGCACCAGCACGCCGATCAGCGGGATGATCCCGAACGCGGCGAACATCAGGAACGCCGGGAGGGCCAGCCACGCGACGGGCCCGCTCCGCCCGCCCGCGGAGGTCTGTTCGCTGCTCCTCCGCTGGACGGGCGGAGCGAGGGTGGTCATTGCCCGATCGTCCCGTTCATGTTGGTCACCCACTGCTGTGGCGAGATCTTGAGCTGGAAGAGCTGCGCGATGTTGTCGAGCAGCTTCTCCGCCGCGGTCGGGCTCAGCGCCTGGTCCCACGACTGCGCGAAGGTCTTGGCGTTGGCCGACGTGTTGTAGACGAACTTCAGGAAGTCGGCGTCCTTGGAGGCGCTGAACGCGCTCTCGGTGCCCTTGACGATCGGCACCGCACCGGCGTCCACCCACTCCTTGACCTCGGCGTCGGCGAGCACCGCGTCCTTGAAGAACTTCTTCGCGGTCTCCTTCTGCTCGGCCGTGGCCTTCGAGGAGATCGAGTAGTACTGCCCGGGGTTGCCGACCGTGTCGGAGACGTCGCCCTTGCCGCCGTCGACCGGCGGGAAGTTCATGTAGCCGAGGCTGCCACTGGACACGAAGTCACCTCCGTCGGCGGCCATACCGCCGTAGGTCCACGTACCGTGCAGCATCATCGCCGCCTTGCCCGTGTAGAGCAATGCCTGGTCGGCGTTGGAGTCGGCGGTGATCGAGGAGAAGCCCTTGATGAACCCGTCGGCCTTGATGAGGTCCTGGGTCATGGTCAGCGCCTGCAACGCGGCCGGGTGCGACCAGGCGTCCTTCTGGCCGTCGAAGACCGCCTGGAAGACCTCGCTGCCGCCGATGCGGTCGAAGAGGAACTCGAGCCACATCATGTTGGTCCAGCGCGACTGGCCGCCGAGGGAGAACGGCGCGATCTTCGCCGCGTTGAACTTGGGCACGAGGTCCATGACGTCGCCCCAGGTCGTCGGGGGCTGCGCGCCGATCTTCTCGAAGGCCCGCTTGTTGTAGAACAGGACGATCGGCTGCACTGTCTCGGCGGGCATCGCGTAGATCTTGCCGTCGATGGTGGCCGCACCGAACGACGACGGGAACAGCCGGTCCTTGACGGCCGCGTTCTCGCCGAACCACGAGGTCAGGTCCTCGACCTGGCCGGCCTGGACGTAGCTGCGCAGCGTGCCGCCGCCCCAGCCCCAGATGATGGTCGGCGCCTGGCCGGCGCCGATGGCAGTCTTGATCTTCGTCTTGTACGCGTCGTTCTGGAACGTCGTCGCAGTGATCTTGCTGTTGGGGTTGGCCTGGTTGAACCGGTTGACGGTGTTGGTGCGGATGCCCTCACCAGGTGCGCCGGTGAGGAACCAGTAGCTGGCCGCACCGGCACCGCTGCCGCCACCGGACCCGGTGCCGGGACCGGAGCTGCCGCAGGCGGCGAGCGCGACACCGGCGCCCACGCCCATGGAGAGACCCAGGAAGTTCCGCCGGGACAGGATGTTGCGCTCCACGCTGACCTCCGTACTCGTGTGCCGCGTCAGGCGCGGCTGATCGATCGAGGGCGCGACGTCACCGGCCGTGAGGGAGCGCTCCCACAGCCATGCACATGGGTGCCCGGTCAGGGAATTTTCGGCCGGTGATCTCGCAAATTAACGTAGAATTTTCAAGTCAACGTAGGATTCCGCCATCAACGTGTCAAGGGCTTGAAGCCGCCGTTCTGATCGGCGAAAGTAAGCCCAGCGCAAGGCACGTCGCCATGGTCCCGACGCTGACCGCCGGTAGCCGGACGGTCCGCAAGAGCACCGCCAGCTTCGAAAGTTTCGAAGACCGTTCCGCTATCTTGCGCGAAGGAGGCACCACCCCGTGACCACCCAACCCGCGCAGGTCGCGACCCAGCCGTGGAACGACACCAGCCGCCCCGTCGCCGACCGGGTCGAGCTGATGCTTCGCGCGATGACCCTCGAAGAGAAGATCGCCCAGCTCGGCAGCCGGTGGCTGCGCAAGGACCTGCACGAGCCCGACGCCGAGCCGATCTTCGTCGAGGACCACAACGTCGCGCCGATGCAGGACGTCTTCTCCGCGGGCGACCGGCCGCTCGAGGAGGTCAGCCGGCACGGCCTCGGTCACCTCACCCGGGTGTACGGCAGCGCACCGGTCACCGCCGTCGAGGGCGCGGCTGAGCTGGTGCGGCAGCACCACGTCGTGCTCGACGCCCATCGGCTGCGCATCCCGGCCCTGGTGCACGAGGAGTGCCTCACCGGCTTCACCAGCTACGGCGCGACCGTCTACCCCGCCGCGATCGCCTGGGCCGCCACGTTCTCCCCCGACCTGGTCGAGCGGATGGCCGCCGCGATCGGCCGCGACATGGCCGCGGTCGGCGTGCACCAGGGCCTGTCCCCGGTGCTCGACGTCGTGCGCGACTACCGCTGGGGCCGGGTCGAGGAGACGATGGGCGAAGACCCTTACCTGGTCTCGATGCTGGGTGCCGCCTACGTGCGCGGGCTGCAGAGCGCGGGCGTGATCGCCACTCTCAAGCACTTCGCCGGCTACTCCGCGTCCCGCGGCGCGCGCAACCACGGCCCGGTCTCGATGGGCCGGCGCGAGCTGATCGACGTGATCCTGCCGCCGTTCGAGACCGCGGTGGCGGTCGCGGGCGCCGGCTCGGTGATGAACTCCTACGCCGACGTCGACGGCGTGCCCGCCGGCGCCGACCGGTGGCTGCTCACCGACGTGCTGCGCGACGACTGGGGCTTCACCGGCACGGTGGTCTCCGACTACTGGGCGGTGCCGTTCCTGGCCTCCATGCACCACATCGCCGCCGACGACGCCGAGGCCGGCGCGCTGGCCCTGGCCGCCGGCATCGACGTGGAGCTGCCCGACACGATCGGCTACGGCGCCGCGCTGGAAGCGTTGGTACGCGCGGGCAAGGTCCCCGAGGAGCTCGTCGACCGGGCCGCCCGCCGGCTGCTCACCCAGAAGGTCTCGCTGGGCCTGCTCGATCCTTCGTGGACACCGGAAGGCTCGGTCGCCGGCGCCGACACCGTCGCGCTCGACTCGGCCGCCAACCGGGCGCTGGCCCGGGAGATCGCCGAGCGCTCGATCGTGCTGCTCGACCCGGGCAGCGCGTTGCCGCTGGCCGGCACCGGGCGGGTCGCGGTGGTCGGGCCGTGCGCCGCCGAGCCCCGCACGTTCATGGGCTGCTACGCGTTCCCCAACCACGTGCTGCCCCGGCACCCGGGGCTCGGCCTCGGTGTCGACGTGCCGACCGCGGTCGACGCGCTGCGCGCCGAGCTGCCGGGTGCGGACATCGCGTACGAGCCGGGTTGCGAGATCCAGGGCGACGACCGGTCGGGTTTCGCGGCCGCGGTCGCGGCGGCCCGCGCGGCGGACGTCTGCGTGGCGTTCGTGGGCGACCTGGCCGGGCTGTTCGCGCACGGCACCTCCGGCGAGGGCTGCGACGCGCCCGACCTGCGGCTGCCGGGCGTGCAGGCCGACCTGCTCGCGGAGCTGCTGGCCACCCGCACGCCGGTGGTCGTGGTGGTGGTCTCCGGCCGCCCCTACGCGCTCGGCGAGGTGCACGGCCGGGCCGCCGCGCTGGTCCAGGCGTTCATGCCGGGCGAGGAGGGCGGCGCCGCGATCGCCGGCGTGCTCTCCGGCCGGGTGCAGCCCAGCGGCAAGCTGCCGGTGCAGATCCCGCGCGACCCCGGTGGCCAGCCGGGCACCTACCTGCAACCGCCGCTCGGTGCGGACAGCACCGACATCAGCAGCCTCGACCCGACGCCGCTGTTCCCGTTCGGGCACGGGCGGTCCTACACCAGCTTCGTGGTCTCCGATCTGCGGGTCTCGGCTGCCGAGGTGGCGACCGACGGCGAGTTCACCGTCAGCGCCCGGGTCCGCAACACCGGTGACCGGTCCGGCGCCGAGGTCGTTCAGCTCTACCTGCACGACGTGGTCGCCCAGGTGGTCCGCCCGGTCAAGCAGCTCGCCGGGTTCGCCCGGGTCGAGCTGGCGCCCGGCGC
The DNA here is from genome assembly GCF_016862515.1 of Asanoa iriomotensis. GTDB lineage: Bacteria > Actinomycetota > Actinomycetes > Mycobacteriales > Micromonosporaceae > Asanoa > Asanoa iriomotensis. The sequence continues at coordinate 99,401 of NZ_BONC01000010.1, read as the reverse complement.
GGCCGCCGACGTGACGTTCGCCGTGCACGCCGACCGCACCGCGTTCACGGGCCGCGACCTGCGCCGGATCGTCGAGGCCGGCGACGTCGACGTGCTGGTCGGCACGTCCGCCGAGGACCTGCCGCTGCGCGGTACGGTACGGCTCGCCGGGCCGACCCGCGTCGTCGGGCACGACCGGCGCCTGGACACACCGGTGGCAGTCGCACCAACTGGTCCGTGATGAGAGGAAGGTCGTCCGTGCCGCCCAAGGTTCGGCGCGCGACGCTGGCCACCGTCGCCGCGTCGGCCGGCGTGTCCGTGACCACCGTGTCCAAGGTGGTCAACGGTCGCTCCGACGTGGGCCCGGAGACCCGCGCGCTGGTGGAGTCGCTGCTGGAGCAGCACGCCTACATCGGTCGCCGGTCACCGGCGGCCAAGGGCAGCCCGGCCACGGCCCGGATCGAGCTGATGTTCAACGGCGAGCTGAATGCCTACTCGACGGAGATCATCCAGGGTGTGCTGGAGGCCGGCGGCGACGCGGGTGTCGCGGTCGTGGTCAGCGTCCGCCCGCGCGCCGCGGCCGGCACCGACCCTTCGCGACCGCGCGGCTGGGCCCGCGACCTGGCCACCGCGGGCCGCCGGGCGGTGATCGCGGTGGTCGACGAGCTGACCTCCGCGGACATCGCCGCGCTCACCCGCGCCCACCTGCCGCTCGTCGTGATCGACCCGCTCAACCTCCAGCGCGACCGGGTCACCAGCGTCGGCTCGACCAACTTCGCCGGCGGGCTGGCCGCGGCCCAGCACCTGCTGTCGCTGGGCCACCGGCGGATCGGCTACGTCGGCGGCGCGACCCGGTCGGCCTGCAACCAGGCCCGGCTGCACGGCTACCGGGCCGCGTTGGAGGCGGCCGGTGTCACGGTGCCCGACGAATACCAGCGCACCGGCGACTTCCGCTATCGGGACGGCGTCGCGGGCGGCGCTGCCCTGCTCGACCTGCCGGCGCCGCCGACAGCGATCTTCGCCGGCAGCGACGAGACGGCGGCCGGCGTGATCGAGGCGGCCCGGGCGCGCGGGCTGCGGGTGCCCGACGACCTGAGCGTGGTCGGCTTCGACGACACCGAGGTCGCCCGCCTGTCCTCACCGCCGCTGACCACGGTGCGCCAACCCTTGCGGGAGATGGGCGGCGTGGCGCTGCGCACCGCCCTGCGGCTGGCGGCCGGCGAGCGACTCGACTCGCACCACGTCGAGCTGGCGACGGAGCTGGTCGTGCGAGGCTCGACCGCTTCCGTTTAGCGTCGCGGCTTGGCTGTCGACTCGCGGACCACGAGCGTGGTGGCCAGCTCGACGTGGTGCGAGTCGAGCTTCTCCCCCGCGATCAAGCTCAACAGGGTACGCAGGGCGACCCGGCCCATCTCCCGCAGCGGCTGCCGCACGGAGGTGAGTGCCGGCATCGACATCACCGTCAGGTAGGTGTCGTCGAACCCGACGACGCTCAGGTCGTCGGGCACCCGCAGGCCGCGTGCCTGGGCAGCGGCGAACACGCCCACCGCGGTGGGGTCGCTGGCCGCGAACACCGCGGTCGGTGGCTCCTTCGCCGACAGCAGCTCGCCGCCGAGCATCAGCCCGGAGACGAAGTCGAACGAGCCGTTGCGGATCAGCGCCGGGTCGGAGCGGATGCCGGCGTTCTCCAGGGCCGCGCGGTAGCCGTGCAGCCGGGCCCGGCTCGGCGACGACGCGACCGGCCCGCCGACGAACGCGATCCGCCGGTGGCCGAGGCGGATCAGATGGTCGGTGGCCTCCAGCCCGCCGCTCCAGTTGGTGGCGCCGACGCTGACCACGTCGGAGCGGGGCAGGTTGACCGGGTCGATGACGACCAGCGAGAGGCCCGCGCGGTCGAACGCGGCGAGCTGGCGCGAGGTCAGCTCGGAGGTGACCACGATCAGGCCCTTGCGCCCGGCCTCGGTCAGTCGCCGTGCCCAGGCAGCCTCGGTGCGCGGCGGCTTCTCGGAGAGCGAGGGCAGGCGGCGGACCACCACGTCGACGCCGAGCTCGTCGCCGCCGTCGGTGACACCGTGCAGCACTTCGGTCGCGTACGGGCTGATGATGTCGTCGAAGACCAGCTCGACCGTGCGGGCAGCGGCCGGCATGCCCCGCGTCCGCGCGCCCGGCGGGCGGTAGTTGTGCGCCCGCAGCGCCTCCTCGACCCGCGCCCGGGTGGCGGCGGCGACGTCGGCGCGGCCGTTGAGCACCTTGGAGACCGTGGGCAGCGAGACGCCGCACGACTCGGCCACCATCGCGAGCGTGGCCCGCGGGCCCTCCGGCACCCTCGTCTCCCCACGTCGAAAATGTTTCGAGCTACCTCTCGCGGAGACTAGCCTCGGCCCGCAACGGCAGCAAGCGTGGCCACCTGATGACCGCTGCCAGCGTGACGAGGGCGGCCGGGACCAGCGCGAACCCGCAGAAGGCCAGCACGACCGCGACCATGCCGCAGGCGACCGCCGCGCAGATCCGCGGGCCGCCGCGCAGCAGCCGCCAGCCGGCCGCGGTGCAGCCGAGGTAGACCACGAGGAAGAACGTGGTGGGCACGTTGACCAGGGTGGTCAGGTCGATCCGCCCGGTGGCCAAGGGCCCGATCAGCACGAGACCGGAGACGAGCACCGCGCCCGCGAGCCAGGGCGGCAGGGTGTCGGTCCGGACCGGCAAAGGGCGGGTCCTGCCGATCAACGTGAGCCGAGACGGAGTCCAGGCGTTGTCTGGCAGTGGCTCGGGATTGCCCGGATACCGGTGTTGTATCCGGATGATCCCGAGACGCCGCCAGGCGGCGGCTGGGCCCGTCGCAGGCCGCGTTGATCGGCAGGACCCGCCCTTAGGCCGGAGCGCGCGGGCCAGGCTCGCCGCGCCCGAGACGTAGGCGAGGACCGCCCCGACCGTGAGCACCACGGCGCCGACCGCCGCGACGGCGGTGCCGGCCGTGCCGCCGAGCCCGATGGTGAGCAGCGCGGCCAGCGGCACCTCGGTGCCGGCCCGGTCGCCGAGCGCCGCGACGGTCACGATGCCCAGCGCCAGGTAGATGACCGCGGTGGCGGTGAACGCGATCGCGATGACCCGGTGCGGCTTGGCGATCCGGGTGGTCAGCGGCGCGATCGCCTCCCAGCCGACGAACGCGAGCATCAGCGTCGCGGCTGCCCGCCCGATCGCGGACCAGCCGTGTGGAGCGAACGGTGTCCAGTTGTCGGCCTCGGCGGCGGGCGCCGCACCGACCACCGCACCGACCACGATCACCAGGAGCAGGGCGACGAGTCCGAACTGGACGCTCGCCGAGGCGCGCACGCCCAGCGCGATGACGGTCAGTGTGCCGACGAGCAGCAGGGCCGCGGTGATGACGGCGACCCGGACGCCGCCGCCGGTCAACTCGGCGACGTAGTTGCCGCCGATCACGCAGACGATCGGCGCACCGGCGATCACACCGGCCAGGAAGCACCAGCCGACCGCCCGGCCGGCGCGGGGCCCGAGCCCGGCGGTGGCGTAGCCCCAGACGCCGCCGGCCGACGGATGCCGCACGCCGAGCGCCGCGAAGACGACGGCGAACAGCGCCGAGGCGCCGAGCAGCACGGCCCAGGCGACGACGGAGGCCGGGCCGGCCTGGTGCGCCGCGAGCCCGGGAAGCAGCAGGAGACCGGGACCGAGCAGTGCTCCGATGTAGAGCGCGCTGCCACGGGCTGTGCCGATGTCGCTGGTCATACTCCGGAGTCTGGCAACTGTGCCGCCGCACGCGATGGCAAATGTGCCTGCTGTTGATCTTCAAGGCGCAACATCGTTGCGCGGATCGCGCCTCCGATCGCATGATGTGCCGATGACGTCGTACGACAGCACCGACCGCGCCATCCTTGACCGGCTCCAGGCCGACGGCCGGATCGCCAACGTCGACCTGGCCGAGGCGGTCAGCCTGTCACCGTCGGCGTGCCTGCGCCGGGTGCGGGCGCTGGAGTCGGACGGCCTGATCGCGGGTTACCGGGCGGAGCTCGACCGCGCCCGGCTCGGCCTCGACCTCACGGTCTTCGTCGAGCTGCGGGTCGACCACCACTCCCGGGAGACGGCCGCCCGGATCGAGGCGGCGCTGACCGCCATCCCGGAGATCGTCGCGTGCCACATCATCTCCGGCCGCGCCGACATCCTGGTCGAAGCGGCGGTCGCCAACCTGGCCGCGTACGAACACCTGCTCATCGACCAGATCCTGACCATCCCGTCGATCGTCGACGCGCACAGCACGTTCGCGATCCGCACGGTCAAGACCCGGGGCCCGCTCCCGCTGGCTCAACTCACGTGACGCGCTCGGCCTGGACCGACACGTAGCGGAGCAGCCCCGAGTCGGCGGCGGCCTTGGCGAGCAGTGCGACCTGGAACTGCTCCTTGGCCGCTTGGACGGCCAGGCTGCCGTGCCTGACGGCGGCGGCGGCCAGGCGCAGGATCCGGTCGATCCGGACCGGTTCGGCGACGGCGCGCAGCGCCGCCTGGTAGCCGCGCTCCCAGTTGGGCGTCACCTGGTCGGACAGGTCGTCCAGGGCGAGGACGTGGAAGCCAGCGGTCTCGAACGACCGGCGATAGCCTTCGGCGGTCTCCAGATCGGCGATCGCCCAGTAGCGGCACAGTGGATCGAGGATCAGCTCGCGCTGCAGCCTGGTGGCGTGTTCGGCGCGGCACCAGTCGACCAGCAGCACCCGGCCCCCCGGGCGCAGGCGGGCCGCCATCCCGCGCAGCGCCGCCCGGCGGTCGGGAAAGTAGCAGGCGGCGTCGAGGCAGATCACGGCATCGACGGGCGGCTCGGCGAGGTCACCGAGACGCATGACGTCCTGCTGGACGAAACGCAGCTTCGGTCGGGTTCCGCCGGCGAGCCACCGGCGGGCGTGCGCGAGCTGGCTGGCCGACTGGTCGACGCCGACCACGTCCGCGGTCGTGCGATCGGCCAGCCACGCCGAGAGCGCCCCGCCACCACAGGCCACGTCCATGATCCGATTTACGCCCGGGCCCCCGATCGCGTCGAGGTACCGCTCGTGGGTGCGCTCGTAGGCGGTGACCAGGTCGGCCGGATCGTCGCCCGGCTCGAACAGGGCCAGGTGGAAGTATTCGCCCCAGTAGGTGTAGTACAGCTCGACCAGGGCGTCGAACCCGGTCTGCATGTTCTCGCGGTAGCGCGGACGAAATCGGCGAGGTTCCTGGCGAAGACGCCGGGCTGGTCGAGTGGGATCAGCGTGGCCGTGTCGTCGACCTCGACCAGGCGGCCGTGCGGAAAGAGCGCGGCCAGGCGGCCGCCGTGCACCGGCGGCATGACCCGGTCGGCGCGGGCCCAGAGCACCAGGGCGGGGCCGTCGAAATTGGACAGTCGCGGCACGGCCACGCGGTTGAGGACGTCCCGGTCGCGGCGGATCGCGCGCAACATGCGGGTCGCGTCCCGGCGGATGCCGGCCTCACGCAGGACGGGCCGGATCCAGCGCGCCGTGGTCGCGTCGCCGCGTTTCGTCAGCCAGCCGAACGCGACCGGCAGGCGGCGCAGGGCGCGGACCCGCATCTGGGTCATGAACAGGCCGAACAGGCGCGGTGGCAGCAGGCCGGCGAACGCCAGTGTGCGGCCGGTCAGGCCGGGCGGAACGTTGTCGAAGGCCTCGCACGACGCGAGCACCACCCGGGACACCCGCGCGGGGTCGCCGGCCACCACGAGCTGAGCCAACGCTCCACCGGTGTCGTTGCCGACCAGCGTGACGTCGTCGAGGTCGAGCGCCGCGAGAAGTTCCTCGACCAACCTGGCCAGGCCGGGCAACGAGAGGTCGGCGTCGGCCTTCGCCGGCAGTTGGTGTGCACCCATCGGCAGGGTGGGCACCACACAGCGGTGGTCGGCGGTGAGCGCGGCGACGGTCTGGTCCCAGAGTGAGCCGTCCATCAGCATGCCGTGCAGGAACACGATGGTCGGTCCGGTGCCGCCTCCGCCGGAGTCGGTGTAGGCGATCGGGCCGGCCGAGGTCTGGATCGTCTTCATGTGCCTGGTCCCCCTTCCAGGTCTCTCCCTCGAAGTGAACCACGTGGTTCGCAAAGCGTCTAGCCCGCGGCCTCCTCACGTTCGAGGGCGCGACTCAACGCGGCGAAGCCGACGTCGACGCTGACCGGGTCGCCGCCACTCGTACGCAGATCGATGAGAAACCCCCGCAGCGTGGCCAGGATCATCGCGGCGACCTCGGTCTTACGCTCCGGCGACCACGCCGGAGGGCAGAGTGAGACGAGCGCCGGAAGATACTGCTGGGTCCCGCCCCGCGCGAGCCCGCCGTGCCGGTCGGCGTCGTAGATCGCGAGCCCGATCGCCTGGTCGAGCACCCACGACTCCCCGCTGGTCAGCACGGGCCAGAGAGCGCGCACCCGCCCGGCGAGCGTGGGCGCCTCGGCAGCGGCCCCGAGGCCGCGAGCGATCCGCCGCTCACGCAACTGCGCCACGGCCCGCTGCAACAGATCCTCGGCGCTCTCGAAGTGATAGAGCAGCACCTTGTGCGTCGTGCCGGCGGCCTTGGCCGCTCGGCGCAACGAGAAGTCGACCAGCCCGTTGACAGCCAGATCCTCGGTGACAAGGTCAAGCAACTCCCGCCGCCGCGCATCCCCCCGCGGCGACCCGGCCGAGCGCCGATAGGTCATGACACGAGTCTCCCCTGCGCGGCTAGCGTGAAGACGTGCAGCCGTCCGTTCGCGTCGAAGTCGATGGAGAGGTGTTCGACGTTGTCGCGCGCCGCGATCATCCTGGACAGTACGACTACACCTGGATTTCCGGGCCCAACCCGGGCTATGGCTTCAGCTCGGCATCGTCGGACGGCAGATCATCCACTGAGGCTGACCATCGGGCCGCGATCCATGCCTTCCTCGCGCAGGTCGATCCCGAGACCGGTTTGATCCGATAGCCGAAGTGCAACCGAGGGCGGGCGCTGGGCGTCGAATCCGAAACGGGCGACGTGGGGTTGGTGGGATGAAGAGGATCTGGGTCTGGGGCGCCGCGGGCGTTGGTGTGGTGGTCGTCGTCGCGGCGGTCTGGTTCGTGCGCGGCGGGTCGGGCGACGGTGAGCGGGTCACCGCCGCCGGCCGGGAGATCAGCAAAGAGGGCGTCAGCGTCGTGGTGCCCGAAGCGTGGCCGAAGAACCGGTTGGAGTGCGGCACCCCCGTGGCCGACACCTACGTGCTCGATCCCGGCAACGTGCCCACCTGTGCCATCGACCCGGCGCCGAAGGTCAGCTACGTGGAGTTGCGCGAGTCGGACCTGTCGGCCGACCCGGCGAACAGCGCGGCCACGACGCCCGCCGAGATCGGTGGCGTGGCGGTGCGCACCAGCGAAGGAGCCCTGCCCGACGGGCGCACCCGGTGGATGGCGGTGGTGCCCGACCGGGACATCGTCGTCGAGGTCGTGTCCAGCGACCCCGCCCTGGTCGCGACGATCTCCGACTCGATCCGGATCGACTGAAGCAACGGCGCCGGCGGAGCTAGAACGGCTCCGCCGGCGCCGTCGTGCCGTCAGCCGACCGTGATGGTGAATCCGGTGCGGCCGACGATCTGGGTCATGTCGGCGAAGTACAGCCGCCAGTAGCATTCGGTCGCGATGCCCGTGCAGGTGGCCGGCTTGCTGCCGTCCGCGGCCGACTGGACGCCGAGGGCGATGACCCGGTTCGGGTCGCTGGAGAGCCGGAACACCGGCCCGCCGCTGTCACCCTTGCCGACCGCGTTGGCGCGGTCGTCGCGCTGTGCCTCGACGCCGTTGGTGACGATGACGCCGTTGAGCGAGTAGCTGACCCACTTCAGCGTGATCCGCAGGCTGCAGCGGACGCCGGAGTAGCTGCCGGACTGGCAGACGTACTGACCGACCTCGGGCGGACCCCAGCCGGCTACCGCCTTGGAGAACTCGCCGATGCCCTGGCCCGTCGGGTCGACCCCGCCGTCGTAGATCCGGCCCCGGTGGTCGCCCACCGGGATGAACAGCGCCTCCAGGTCGGCCACGCGGTGGTTGGCCGTGCCGACGCCGATGGGCGGGAAGTAGGTGCCGCTCGGCGTCCGCCACACCGCGCCCGTGGGGCCACAGTGGGCGGCCGTGATCAGCACCTTCTGGCCGTTGCGCTGACCCGCGAAACCGCTCGTGCAACGCCCGATCGTGGTGGGGCTGACCTGTCGTTCGATGGTCGACCCGCCCCAGAACGGTGACGTGTCGGCCCATCTGCCGGTCGCGGTCGGCGCGTCGCCGACCTCCACCTTGGTCGGCATGGCGGTCAGCGTGCGCGGGTCAGCCATCCTGGCCTGCGCCGTCACGCGGACCTGCAGGCCGCTGCCGTCGGTGAGCGGCGCGGCCAGGACGACGCCGGTGCCGGACGCGACGAGCCGCGTGGCTTCGGCCTTGAGCTCGCGCAGCGCGTACGCCGCCGGAAGCACCTTGATCGGAACGCGAGGCCGCAGCTGCCCGACGACCTTGGCCACCGCGGGCGGTGGCGTGCCCTTCCAATAGAGCCGCAGCTCGGTGGAGCCGACGAGCTCGATGCCCGCGAAGTTGGACCGCTCCTCGTCGACCACCGCGCGGATCCGCGTGGCGGCGTCGACCAACGGCCGTTGACTGATCTGGAGCTGGTCGACGGCGCCACCCGGCCCGGGCTTGGGCCTGGCCGACGCCGGCCCCGCGACGCCCGCGAGCGTCACGGCCGCCACCGCCGAGGTGACCAGCACATTGCGTAGTGCCCGCCGCACACGCGAGACGGACCTGGAACTCACTGCCAAGACGGCCCCCAACCACTCATCGAGCGTGAATTCATGAGTGGAAGAGTATCGATCTCTGCTAGTTGACCTTGTCCCGCAACGCGAATAGTTCGTATTGACCGATGTTCGGGACGGCTCAGCCCGGGATGTGCAGAATCCCGTCGCTGGTGGCGATCAGCTCCCGGTCGAGCGGGAAGTAACCCTGTTCCGGCGTCATGTCGGTCCGCGTTCGGCCGTCGATCGCCGCACCGACGAAGAGCGTCGCTCCGTCGGCCGCCGCGGAAAGCGCCGCCTCGAACGTGCCCTCGGCCGCGGCCGGCAGCCCCAACGGCGTGCTCGCGCCCAGACTGCCGACGATCACCCGGTAGCGGTCGCCGAGCAGGGCCGACACGATCGATCCCGCGCACGACCATTCGAGGTTCATGCCGGCGAGCTGCCACGTGCTCGGCGGGCGCTGCACGTGCCGGTTGCTGGCGAACACCAGCGTCGGTCCGCGGTGCTGCTCCTGGGCGCGGATGTCGAGCAGGTTGTGCGCCATCCAGGCGTCCCGCACCCCGAGCAGGCGCGACGTGCGCAACGCCTGCGGCGCCGGTGCCGCTGCCTCGGCGTGGTAGCCCAGCACCCGCTCGGCCACGTCGGCGTGCAGGTCGGCGCGCCGCCAGGCGGCGAGGGAGGAGGCCGCGACGAGTTGCGGCGCCGACGCATGGAGCGCGGTCCGCAGGTCGGCGGCGATCGCGCGGAGCCGGAACGCCTCGGGTGTACGCCCGACCGAGCGCGTGTGGTCGAGGATCGCCTCGGCGTCGGTCCACTGCTCGTCGGCACCGACCAGCGCGTCGATGTCGGCCGGCGGGTCGACGTGTTCGCCCAGGTAGGCCAGCACGTGCGCCAGGTAGCGGCGCGGGCTCGGCGCACCGGTCATCTCCAGCGGCGCGTCGAAGCCGTGCAGCGTGACCCGCTCCGCGGCCGGGCGGGCGGCGTTGTGGGAACGCATCCAGTCGAGCAGCTCCGGGTTGCCCGGCAACGGGCCGAAGCCGTGGCTGAACCCGTCGGCCAGCGCGGAGTCGAGCGTCTCCGGCGCACCTTGGACGTACGCGTCCGCGACGAGCCCGGCGATCCGGTCGGACTCCAGGGCGATCGAGCGGAAGCCCAGCCCGACCAGCTCCCGGAAGATCTCGTTGCGGGCGAACGCGAACGCCGGCTCACCGTGTGTCGGCTCGCCCAGCGCCAGCAGATCGGTGCCGGCGCCGGGCCCAGCCAGGAACTCCCGTACGCGGATGGTCACGCCATCGCACGTTACCGGTCGACGGTCAGCCCCACGTCGAAGGTGGACGGCAGCAACCGTTCCGTGCCCGCGAAGGTGAACGTCCAGGTGGTCTCGCCGACCACGCGCGGCTTGTCGGTGACCGTGAACGACCCGTCGGCCGCGGTCAGCACGTCGCGCAGGACCGTCGTGCCGCGCGGGTCGCGCCGGGTGACCTGCACGGTCCGCACGCCGGTCGCCGTGCCGTCGGCGGCCGCGAGCGTGCCGGTGAAGGTGACGGGCTTCCGGACGTACGCGAAGAAAGGTCCTTCGACGGCCAGCGACGTGCCCATCGGCGTGGCGTCGACCGTCGTCAGCGCCATCATCGAGTTGCTGAGCATCTTCTGCACCAGGTGGAGCCGCCCCGGCCCGCCGATCGCGATGCCCCGGTGGGCGGGGTCGAGCCCGGGCGCGAAGTTCCGGTAGACGACCCAGCGCGGTTCGTACTCACCCGGGGCGAAGTAGGCGATCCCGTGGTCGTCGGAGTAGGTCGCGACCCGCCCGTCCGGCTCGACGGCGATGCCGACCACCTGGCCGGGGACGGCGTACCGGCCCTGCTCGGTGAGGTCGGTGGTCGAGTAGCGGCCCAGCTTGGTGGTGAACTGGTATTCGCCGGGCGTGGCCGCGATGATCGCCGACCCGTCCGGGGTGACCGTGAACTCGCTGACGCTGCTCAGCCGGTCTTCCAGAGCCGTGCGCCGGACCGCCGTGCCCCCGGAGACGTCGTAGCTGATCAGGCGGTTCGGGAACTCGCCCTCCACTGCCGCGAACAGCACGCCGTCGTCGATGGAACCGCTGGCCAGCCGCGGTGTGAAGGTGAGGTAGCCGCCCTGGCCCAGCGCCATCGGCGTGCCCGGCGCGGCGATGTCGATCGAGCCGATGGCCGAGTTCGAGATGCCGTAGCAGCCGTAGCTGAACCAGAGCTTGCCGCCGGCCAGCGCGACGTCGTACGGGCAGGTGTTGCCGCCGATCGGGTAGCGCGCCGTCTCGGTGGCGGTGGCCACGTCGATCACGCTGACCGCGCCCGCGTCGGCCAGTGCCGCATACGCGGTGCGCCCGTCCTTGCTCAGCGCGAGCCCGGTCGCCCCCGCTTGACCGGGAACCGCGCCGATCACCTGCCCGTCGAGGTCGGCGACGATGATCTCGTCGAAACCTCGACCGGGACTGATCAGGATCCGGCCGGTCGCGTCGCTCTTGGCCAGGTCGGCGAAGCCGTTGAAGAGTGTGGTCGAGTTGGCCGTCTCGAGGGGTTGGTCGTAGTCGGTCTGTGCGGAGGCGGGCGGTCCACCGGCGACGAGGAGCGTCGCGGCGATACCGGCGATCGTGGAGATCCTGCGCATGTTGTTCCTTTCGAACGAACGGTGCGTTGCCACCCGTTACAGCGTCTAAAGGAACGCTCCCGTCACGGGATCCACCGGAGTTTTCCTTCACGTACTGCTCCGTACCTTGAACATTTCTCCAGGTTCCGGTTGGCTCGCGGCATGGGTTCCCGTCGATCCGCCGCGCCTTTGCTGTTGCCCCTGCTGGCCGTGCTGCTCGGTGGTGGTCCGGCCGTCGCCGCGCCCGTCGACGGCGTTGACTCGACCGCCGCGTCGTCATACCCGGCACCGTCGACGTCGGTGGCGCCGGCCGTCGAGCAGTCGATCGAGACCGACCGGCGCACCCGGCCGGTCGCGCCTGGGCTCGAGCTGACCTCCTTCGACCGGCTGGACGCCAACGGCTGGACGCGGGCCGACGCGCTGACCGCCGACCTCGGCAGTTCCGGCCTCTCGGTCGGGTACGTCAACACCGGCGCGGTGGCCAGGACCGCACCGCTGCGTGGGGTCGTCGACCAGGAAGGCGCGGTCGCCGCGGTCAACGGGGACTTCTTCGACATCAACCAGTCCGGTGCGGCGCAGGGCATCGGGGTGCGGGACGGCGCGCTCGTGCAGTCGCCGGTCGCCGGCCACCCCGACGGCGTCGCGGTCGGGCCGGACGGGGTCGGTCGCGTCGTGCAGTTCTACTTCGCGGGCACCGCCGCGCTGCCCGGCGGCCCGATCACGCTGACGCAGTTCAACAACCTCGTGCAGGCGGGCGGCGTGGGCGTGTTCACCGCGCTGTGGGGCGACTACGACCGGGCCCGCGCGGTGGCCGGCGCCGCGCGGGTGACGGAGGTGACGCTGGCCGGCGGCCGGGTCGCCGCGGTCGCGAACGCCGCGGGGCGGGGTCCGATCCCGGCGGGCACGACGGTCCTGCTCGGCCGCGACGCCGGCGCCGACGCGCTGGCCGGTCTGCGAGCGGGCGACCCGGTCGACGTGACGTACAAGGCGCGGCCGTCCGACGACCGGGCCGTGGCGGCGGCCATCGGCGGCAACCGGGTGCTGGTCAAGGGCGGCGTGCCGCAGGACATCGGCGACGTGACGCCCGAGCCGCGCACCGCGGTCGGCTTCTCCGCCGACGGCAAGAAAATGATCATGCTGACCGTGGACGGGCGGCAGGCGGACAGCCGCGGCGTCACGCTCACCGAGTTGGGCCGGCTGATGGCCTCTCTCGGCGCGCACGACGCGCTCAACCTCGACGGCGGCGGCTCGTCGACGCTGGTGGCCCGCGAGCCGGGCGCACCGGCCGTGCGGGTCGAGAACGCGCCGTCCGACGGGTCCGAGCGGCCGGTGCCCAACGGGCTGGCGGTCTACGCGCCCGAGGGGAGCGGGCTACTGCGGGCGTACTGGGTGAAGACCGTGACCGACCCGGCGGCCGCGCCGGGCATCGGGCCGGTGCGCGGCGGGCGGCCGGACCGGGTGTTCCCGGGGCTGACCCGGCGGTTGTCGGCGGCCGGCTACGACGAGACCTACGGCCCCGCGGCGGGCGCGCCGGCCTGGCGGTCCAACCGGGTGCTGAACGGGACGGTGTCGGCCGACGGCGTGTTCCGCGGCCTGCTGCCGGGCTCGGCGACCGTGACCGCGTCGCGCGGGAGTGCCCGGGGTTCCGTCGACCTCGTCGTGCTCGGGCCACTGTCCAGGGTGGACGCGACCGCCGACAAGGTGGCGCTCGACGGCGCCGGCTCGACCGGGACGTTCGGCGTGGTCGGCTACGACGCGGAGGGCAACGGCGCGCCGATCGAGCCCGGTGACGTGCGGCTCGTGTACGACCCCTCGCTGGTGGAGGTGACGCCCGGCACCAACGGCTTCTTCACCGTGCGCGCCGTCAGGGAGGGCGGCTCCGGGCTGGTCACGGCGACCGTCAACGGGCAGCGCACGGTGGTGCCGGTGACGATCGGCCTCACCGACGTGCCGGTCGCGACGTTCGACGACGCGGCGGCGTGGAAATTCAGCGCCGCGCGGGCCACCGGGTCGGTCGCGCCGGCGCCGGGCCACACCGGCAACGGGCTGCGGATGGCGTACGACTTCGGCCAGTCGACCGGCACGCGGGCCGCTTACGCCGACCCGCCACAGTGGATCCCGGTGGACGGGCAGCCGCAGGCGTTCGGCATGTGGATCTACGGCAACGGCAAGGGCGAGTGGCCGAGCCTGCACCTGCACGACGCGCTCGACCAGCAGCACGTGCTGCGCGGCCCCTACATCACCTGGACCGGTTGGCGGTACGTGGAGATGGCGGTGCCGCCGGGCGTGCAGTATCCCGTGCGGATCCGGCGGTTCTACGTGGCCGAGACCGACCCGGCGGAGGCGTACCAGACCGACATCGTGATCGACGACATCGTCGCGCGGGTCGCGCCGCCGGTCGACGCGCCGCCGGAGCCGCCGCGGACCGACCGCGTCGTGCTGCGAAACGGCACTGTGGACGGTGCGCCGTGGCGGCTCGCGGTGCTCTCCGACGCGCAGTTCGTGGCCGCGGACCCCGACAGCACCCAGGTCGCACGGGCGCGGCGGACGCTGCGGGAGATCCGGGCCGCCCGGCCGGACTTCCTGGTGATCGACGGTGACCTGGTCGACACGGCGTACCCGCAGGATTTCGCCCTCGCGAAGCAGATCCTCGACGAGGAGCTGGGCGGGGCACTGCCCTACTTCTACGTGCCGGGCAACCACGAGATCATGGGTGCGCCGATCACGAACTTCACGTCGGCGTTCGGTCCGACGTCGCGGGTGTTCGACCACAAGGGGACGCGCCTGGTCACGCTCGACACGAGCACCGGCAGCCTGCGCGGCGGCGGCTTCGACCAGTTGCTCGCGCTGCGGGCCGCGCTCGACTCGGCGGCCACGGACCCGCGGATCGGCTCGGTGGCGGTGTTCGCCCATCACCCGCCGCGCGATCCCACCCCGGCCAAGGCGAGCCAGCTCGGCGACCGCAAGGAGGCGGCACTCGTCGAGCAGTGGCTGGCGGACCTGCAGCACCGCACCGGCAAGGGCGCGGCGTTCGTGGGCGCGCACGTCGGCACGTTCCACGCGGATCGGGTGGACGGCGTGCCGTACCTGATCAACGGCAACAGCGGCAAGGAGCCGTCGACCGCAGCGCACCTGGGCGGGTTCACCGGCTGGACCATGCTCGGCATCGACCCGGTCACGCCGGGCGAGGCCGCGCTGGCCCGACTCAACCCGCTGGCCGAAGGTCCACGATGGATCGATGCGGAGGTCAACCCACACGTTGACGCGGTGACCGTGACGGCGCCGGCGACGGTTGCGGTCGGCACGCCCGCGGCGGTTGGTGCGACGCTGACGCAGCCCGGTGGCCGGGCGGTGCCGGTGGCCGCGCCGGTGACGGCGCAGTGGTCGGGCTCGCCGGACCTGCACGTGGGGTCGGTGCTGGGCGTCCGACCGGGCGACCGCGCCTGGTTCGACCCGTCGACCGGCCGGCTGACCGCCCTGCGCGCCGGCGGCGCGGTGACGCTGACGGTCACGGTCAACGGCGTCAAGGCCTCTGCGGCCGTCGCGCTGACGTCTTAAATGCGCGGCGAGCGGGACGGCCTCCGCGGCCGTCGCGCTGACGTCCTAACGCGCGGCGAGCGGGACGGCCTCCTCGCCCGGGGTCTTGCTGTAGCCGAGGGCCTCGACGATCCTGCCGTCCCGCACGCGCATGAGGTTGACGCCGCGCACGTAGTCGCCGGTGCCGGCGCCGTAGCGGTAGCGCCACCGGATGGTCGCCCGGTCGCCGGCCACGGTGATCTCCTCGTCCTCGAACTGGGTCGTGTGGTCGCCCGCCAGCGCCTGCCAGAACGCCAGGCACGCGGCGCCGCCCTCGTAGCGTGCCCCGTCCGGAGCCGGCTGGATCGCCTCCATCACGCAGTCCTCGCCGATCAGGTCGTCGAGCTTCTCGGGGTCGTGCCGCAGGAACGCGTCGTTGAACCGCCGGATGATCTCGCCGGTGTCGTCCACGGGCCGTCCTCTCTGATAGAACGTTCGGTCTACTCCGCAATATATCGACCGGTTGTTCTACTGGTCAAGGTTTGGCAGAATCGGCGGGTGAGCACGCGCATCCAGCCGGGCCCGCGGGAGCGGCTGCTCACCGCGGCGCAGCGGCTGAGCTACGAGCAGGGCGTCAACGTCGGGGTCGACGCGCTGTTGACGGCGGCCAACGTCGCCCGCCGCTCGCTCTACGAGCACTTCGGCGGCAAGGACGGCCTGATCGCCGAGGTGCTACGCCGCGCGGCGGCCGAAGACCTCGACGCTTACCGGTCGGCGATCGCCGCGGCCGGCGACGATCCAAGGGCGCGGCTCCTGGCCGTCTTCGACATGCTCGACCAGGTCGTCAGCGCACCCGATTTCCGGGGTTGCCGCTACCTGGGCGCCGACCTGGCGCTCGCCGACCCGGCCCACCCGGCGCACGAGATCACCCGGGAATACCGGCAGTCGCTGCACCAACTGCTGGCCCGCGAGGTGAGCCGGCTGAGCCTGCCGCACCCGGCCCGGGTGACGGACCAACTCATGCTGCTCATCGAAGGAACCCTGGCCACCGGCGCGGCCCGACCCGCCGGACACCCGGCCCGCGACGCCCGCGCCCTGGCCGAACACCTTTTGCCCTAGAGCGGGTCCAGCAGCAGAACGCCGTCGGGTGAGTAGAAGTAGCCCCGTGCGTACCCGGCCCAGCGCTCGATCTCGTCCTCATCCCACTGCGACAGCTGCTCGTGCTCCTCGGTGTAACCGTTCTCGAGAAGCCATCGAAGCGTTTCGGACCTGCCCGCTCCGAAGGCCGACTGGGCATCGAAGCCGGACCCCAGGTCCATGTCCCGCGTGCGGTACTTCGCCGCGTACAGGCGGGGCGCGTCCGTGGGATCGCCGATCAGGAAGAGCAGGAAGGCGGTCAGATAGATGTTCTCGAACTCGTCGCTCTCGCCGCCGTCCGGACCTTCGCGCCAGGTCCGCTCGAGGTCGAAGATCTCCCGGAGCAACACGTGGTGCGGGCCGGGGTCGGCCAGGTCGATCATTCGGAGCACTTCCCGGCGTGCGGCTGGGCTCGATAGATCAACAGACTCGACCATGGCCGCAGGTTAGCTGGCTCGCGCCGCCGGCGGCGTGCCCGTCGATCACCGAGGGCGCCCAGTGCTGCGTGTATTGCGGATGCGGGCGAGAATGGGCCGGCACACGCACGTGTCGATGGCGAAGGAGCATTGGTGAGCGCTGGACTCGCAGCACTGCTGGATGACGTGGCGGTCTTGGCGCGCGCGGCGGCCGCGTCCATCGACGACGTCGGGGTGGCCGCGGCCAAGGCCGGTTCGAAGGCCGCCGGGGTCGTCATCGACGATGCGGCCGTCACCCCGCAGTACGTGCGTGGCCTGGCGGCAGAGCGCGAGCTGCCGATCGTCAAGCGCATCGCGCTGGGCTCGCTGCGCAACAAGTTCCTGATCATCCTGCCGGTGATCCTGGTGCTCAGCCAGTTCCTCCCGTGGCTGCTGACCCCGCTGCTCATGCTCGGCGGCGCCTACCTGTGCTACGAGGGCGCTGAGAAGGTCTGGGCCAAGATCACCCATCACGACGCCCACGGCCCGGCCGAGAAACAGCAACCGGACGAGAAGACGTTGGTCTCCGGCGCGATCCGGACCGACCTCATCCTGTCGGCGGAGATCATGGTGATCTCGCTGAACGAGGTGGCCGACGAGTCCTTCGTGGCCCGGCTGACAATTCTCGTGATCGTCGCGATCGCCATGACCGTCCTGGTGTACGGCGCGGTCGGCCTGATCGTGAAGATGGACGACGTCGGCCTGCGCCTGGCCGAGCTACCGGGCCAGGCTGTCGCCCGGTTCGGCCGCGGCCTGGTGAAGGCGATGCCCCGGGTCCTGGCCGTCCTCACGGTGGTAGGCACCGCCGCGATGCTGTGGGTCGGCGGACACATCCTGCTGGTCGGTGCGGACGAGCTAGGTCTGCACGTCCTCTACGAGTTCGTGCACCACATCGAGGAGGCGGCCCACGACGCCACGGGCGCCCTCGGTGGCATCGTCGGCTGGCTGGTCAACACGGTTGCCAGCGCAATCCTCGGCCTGATCGTCGGTGCGGCGATCGTGGCCATCATGAGCGTGACCTTCCACCGCGCCAAGTCACCCGAGACGAGCGAGAGCGCGGTCGAGAGCACGGCCAAGAGCCCGGGCACGAGCCCGGACACGAGTCCGGACACGAGCGCGAAGACGAACACGGACACGGACCCGCGCGCGGAAACGGGCACGACCGCGAACACCGGCACGGACACGAGCGCCAACAAGACCGCGGACACGAAGACGAGCGCGGACACGAAGACGAGCGCGAACGCGGACGCGGACGCGAGCGCCAACAACCCGAAGACAGCGGACGCGGCGGGGAGCGGCATAGGAGCAGAAACCCGCGAGTAGCCGACGCCGATCTCCGGCGGCTGCGCGCTCAGAAATCGACGGAAACGGTGCCGAGGCGCTCCTCGACGTCGCCTGACTGCTGCAGGCCCGCTGCGAACGCGTGTTCCGCCCAGCTCCGGTAGCGCGGCCCGCCCAGCCGGGCCGCGAAGGCGGCCGACTGTGCCGGGAACTCGCTGTCGTCGGGAAGGGTGACCGCGTCCACCCATCCCTTCATCTCCGCCACTGCCTTGCGGTCGAACGCCGCCACCCGGCTCGCGAAAGCCGTGACGAAATCGTCCAGCTCGGCGTCCGGAACGGCCCGGTTGACGTAGCCGTACCGTTCGGCGAGGTCCCCGTCGAAGTCCTGGGCGCCCATCAGGATTTCCAACGCCCGCCCGCGACCGACGAGACGCGGCAAGCGGGCCGGCGCCCCGCCGCCCGGCGGGACGCTGCCCGCGCCCATCTCGAACTGGCCGATCAGGGTGCGCTCCCGGCTCGCGAACCGGATGTCGGTCGCCAGCAGGAACTCGCTGCCGGCCCCGCGCGCCCGACCGCGGAGCTTGCTGATCGTCAGGACCGGCAGCTTGCTCATGCGCACCATGACGTCCACGAACGGCTGCTGCCCGGTGACCGGCGGCGGCTGGTCGGCCAGAGCGGACAGGTCGTCGGCCAGGTCCCAGTGCGCGATGAAATAGGAAGGATCGGCGCTCTCGAACACGATGACGACGAGGTCGGGATCGTTCTCGGCCGCGTACAGCAGAGCGCGCAGCTCGATGATCATCTGCGCGCCGAAGACGTTGACCGGCGGGTTGTCGAAAGAGGCGCGCCAGAACGACGGCGACTCCTTGGTGATGTTGATCTGCGTCACGTGGATCACCCTCCGTGCGGGGCAGCCGCGGGCCTCACGGCTGCCGGTTGATGCCTTCGAGCAGGGCCAGGTTCTTTCCGATCACGCCCGAGGCGCCGAGGCGGCGGGCGTCGGCGACCGCCGCCTTAGAACTCACCGGCCACACCAGCACCGTGATCCCGTGCCCGCGCAGTTCGGCGACGACGGCCGGAGTCAGCAGGCGGCGCCGGACCGACACGGCCCGGATGGACGGGTGGCCGATCCGTTCGCGGAGCCGGTGCAGTTCCCACCTGTTGCCGGCCGCATAGATGCGCCAGAGACGTTGCCGGGGACCGAACGCGTCGAACATCCGCCAGTTGCGCGCGGACAGCGCGACAGGCGTGTCGACCAACATGGCCGCAGCCGCGGTGGCCACCGCTGTCGAGAGGCCCTTGAGATCCAGCAGCAGCCGCGGGTCTCCGTCCATGACCGCGAGGATCTCGTCGAGGGTCGGCGCGGGCACGAGGCGGCGGCCGAGGATTCCGTGTCCGATCTGGAGGGTGCCGGCGCGGAGGTGGACGTCGGCCTCGATCAGGTCCACATCGGATGCCAGCGCCGCACGCAGGTCGGCGACTCGGTTGCCCGCGCGGTGCGCGACCGTCAGCACCTGGCCGGTCGCTCTCGCAAGCTGAGAAAGACGTCGTCCGCGAACGGCTGCCCCGGGGCGCGGCCGGTCTCGACGAACCATTCCCGGCCCGCCACCGCCGCCAACACCGGCAGCGGCAGGCGGCTGAGGATGGCCAGCGTGCGCGGCCCCCGACCACCCTCGGTCTGGCTGGCGTGCGCCTTGAGCGCCGCGCGTTTCTGGCGCAGGAAGGGCCGCACGTCGATCGCGTGCGTGATGACCGCGTGGTCGGTGAAGACGGTGCTCGCTCCGCCCAGGGGCAGGCGGGGCAGCAGCGACCCGGTCAACCGCAGCACGGCCAGGATCGGGCGCAGCGGCCGGCGGTCGACGGTCGCTTCCAGCACGATCGGCGTGCCGGCCAGCCGGGCAGCCGCCGCGCCGACGCGGTGCACCTGCACGTGGTCTGGATGTCCGTAACCACCGCGCGGGTCGTAGGTGGTGAGCACCTCGGCGCGTTCGGCGAGCAGGATCTCGGCGAGACGTGCGGCCGCCGTCGCGACCGGCACGTCGACGAAGCGGTGCGCACCGTCCGGCGGGCGATAGTCGGCGCGCAGTCCCGAGTCGAGGTAGCCGAGTTCCACCACCCGTGCGCACCCGAGCGCCGACGCCGCCGTGCGAAGCTCGTCGCGCCGCCGGGCGGCCAGTGCGTCGCCCGTCGGACCGGCGGACAGACCGGCCTCGCCGAGCGTGGCCACGACCAGCACGACCCGGTGCCCGTCGGCGGCGAGCCGGGCGAGCGTGCCGCCGGTGAGCAGGGCCTCGTCGTCCGGATGGGCGTGGAAGGCGACCACCGTGAAGCCGCCCGGGCGGGTCATGCCGCACTTCCCGCGAACTCGCGGAACTCGCCGAACTCCGCGAGCTCGCCGAACTCCCCGCGCTCCCCCGGCTCGAGCCCGATCCGCCGGGCCGCCGCGGCGTACAGAGCGTCGGCGGAGTCGAGGACCGTCTGCCACGAGATCCGCGGCGCCACGCTGCGGTTGTGCCGTGCCACGGCGGCCAGCCGCCCCGGCTCGTCGAGCAGGCCGGCGACGGTCCGCGCCAGGTCGTCACCGGAGCGCACGAGCCAACCCTCGGTGCCGTGCCGGATGAAGTCGGCCACCCCGCTGCCCGCCCGCGCGACGACCGGCAGGCCGGCGCTGCGCGCCTCCAGCGCGGCGATGCCGAACGACTCCCGCGGGGACGGCGCCAGGTAGACGTCGGACCGGGCGAGCAGCAGGCGGATGCTGCTCCGGTCGAGCGCGCCGGTCAGCCGGATTCCCGTGCCGGGTGCGGCGGCGTTCAGGTCGCGGCGCAGGCTCGGCAGCAACGGGCCGTCGCCCACCAGCACCGCCCGGAACCGGCCGGGCCGGCTCGCGCTCAGCGACAGCAGCGTCTTCAGCAGGTCCCGTGGCTGCTTGCCGCGGGTCATCCGCATGACGCTGATGAACGTGAGCACGTCGTCTCCGCGCCGCCGGGCCGGCAGCAGCCAGTCGGCCGGGTCGATTCCGTTGGGCAGCACGGCCACCGGCGCCCCGTGCAGGGCCTCCTGAACCCCACCTACCGCCGCGTTGCTGACCGCGGTCCACACGACCGGCCAGCCGGCGGCCCCTTTCAGGCGCACGTAGTGGCGGAACATCGGGACGTCCTGCCACATCGAGTGCACGGACACCACGGTCGGCACCTCCCGCGCGGCGGCCGCCCGGCAGACGGCCCACGCGAGCGGCGAAAAGGACGAGACATGCGCGTGTACGACGTCGGCACCCGACAGCGCCAACGCCTGGCGGCCGGAACCGGGCCACATGCCACGGTAGGTGCCGAGCTGGAGTGCGCCCTCGCCCAGCCGCACCACCGACTCCAGGCCGGGTCCCGGCGTGGCCGTCACGACGACCGCCTCGTGTCCGGCCGCCCGCTGCCTGGCCGCGAGGTCGTGCACCTGCAACTCGATCCCGCCGACGCGAGGCAGATAGACGTCGGTCACGTGGGCGATGCGCATCGCGGTAGGCCTCCAGTCCGCTGGCGGTGGCAGCTACGTGCTCAGGTCGTCACGGCCTTTCGTCGGGTGGTGCCCCGGCCGACCAGCCACAGGACGGTGGCGAGGCCACCGAAGGGGATCTCGGCGAGGAAGATGTACGCGCGATAGAGCAGGACACCGGCCAGCGCGCCGGTCGGGGCGGTGCCCAGGGCGATCAGGACGGCGATCGCGCCGGTCTCGACCAGCCCCACCCCACCGGGGGTCAACGCGAACAGGGTGAGCACCCGTTCCGCGACCAGGCCGGCGAAGATCACGGGCGGCGACAGGTGGACACCGACCGCCACCATGCACAGCCACAGCAACCCGCCCTGCAGCACGAGATAGCCGGCCATTCCGACGGTCAGCTGCAGCCATCGCCGGCGCACCAGCCCGTCCGTGGTCTCCGCCAGGCGGACCGCGTCCGCGGAGAACTCCACGGGGATCCGGGCGCCCACCTTTCGGGTACACCAACGGCAGAAACGTTCGAGGGCGGCGACCATGCGGAGCATGGGTCTAGCCCGGCCGGCGATGGCCGCGGCCACGAGCGCCGCCACCCCCAGACACGCCAGCGACGCCAACAGCCACAGCATGCTGCCCCGGCCGAGCGCCACCGAACCCCACGCCAGCAAGGCGACCACGGCGGCCACCGGCAAGATCAGCTTCGCCACCAGGTCCGCGGCCTTCGACACGACGACGAACCGGGCGAAGTCCATGTTGCTGTGTCCCCAGGTGCGGGCCATGCCTAGGTTCAGCACGGTGCCGGCCACCCCACCCAGCGGCAACACGTTCGCGACGAAACTGCCCGACAGGTTGAGCGCCAACGCCCGCCGGTGCGACAGACCCGGCATCGAGGCGGTGAGCACGATCGTGTGCACGCACAACCCCAGGAACCACAGCACACCCAGGCCGATCAGCCACAGCCAGCCCAACTGCACCACGTGGTGCCAGGCCGCCGACCACGAGGCGCCGACGGATTTCGCGTGGAACGCGCCCCAGACCGTCAGGCCGATGCCGGCGGCCAGCAGGCCGGCGCGGGTCAGCCGCGAACGCGCCGAAACACCGCCGACAGCGCGTGTCTCGGTCTGCGCGGGAGCACCCGCCGTCGACATGCCCACACCAAGCCGCCTTCCCACCTCGGTGCGGGCCGAAACCGCGCTAGGTGGTGAGTGTGGAGACTGCCGCGGCGACGTAGAGGAAGCCCGCGGTGGCGACGGCCACACCGGCCACCGCGGGGGTCCAGGCCGCGACCGCGGACCATTTGCGGGTACGCGCGGCCAGCGCGCCGAAGCCCCGCACCGTGACCACGCCGACCGCGGTCAGGGTCACCGCCATGCCCACACCGAACGCCAGCACCAGGATCAACGCGTCCATCGACCGGCCGGTGAGCAGCCCACTGACCAGCAGCAGGAACGCCGACGGCGACGGCAGCAGGCCGCCCGACAGGGCGAGGGCCACCAGGCCGCGCCGCGACCACGGATCGGTCGCCTCGTCCTCGCCATGCGAGTGATGGTGGCCCTCGCCGTGCGAGTGATGGTGATGATGACCGTGCTTGTGCTGGTGGCGGTGGCGGAGTTGGCGCCACGCGAGGCGGCCGCCGACGGCGATCACCACGAGGCCCGCCGCCACCTGCATCCACGCCGTGACCGACTTCGTGCCGATGCTCGCCGACACGCTGAGCCCCACCCAGAGCAGGGCCAGCACCAGCACCGAGAACGTGTGCATGACCGCCACGATCACGCCGAGCCGCACAGCGTCGCGGTAGCGGCCGTGCGTACCCACCAGATAGGCCGCCGTGATGGTCTTGCCGTGGCCCGGCGCCACCGCGTGGGCCGCACCCACGCCGAGGGCGACCAGCAGCAACACCCAGAAGACCGCGCCGCCGTCGAACAATGTGATCAGCCGGTTGTCCAGCTCCTCGATCCCGGTCACGCGGACCGCCGCCGGCGACGCAGGACCACGGCCGCGACTACGCCGAGCACGACCACGGCGAACGTGCCGATCGCGAGCGGCAGCACCGCCCCCGGCACCGCCGACCCGTGCAGCCGCACCTGCTGCTCCGGCGTCGTCACCGTGAACAGCGCCTCGGAGTCACCGACCAGGACGGTGCGGTACGCGTCGTTCAGGTCCATCAGCGCCGCCAGCTTGATCTTCACCTCGTCGATCTTGGCCGGGCACTCGAACTCGATCGTCGCGCCGGTGCCGAGCAGGTCGTTCAGCTCGCCCAGCTCCCCCGGGCACGGGCGGCCGGCCTGCGACACGGTCATCCGCTCCAGCAGGTACCGGTGCACCGCCGGCGAGCGCTGCAGCTTCTCCTCGCCGGTCAGCTCCGTGGACGGGTCGTCGAACGCGCCGAGGGACTGGCCGAGCGCCACCCAGTCGTCCTCGGCCGCGTGCCAGACCAGCGTCAGCGAGGTGCCGCGCACGGTGACCTTCGCGGTCGAGGGCGGGCCGAACGGGTGCGCGGCGGCCGGCGCGGCCGAGCCGAAGAGGGCCAGCGCGACCAGCGCACCGAGAACCAACCGTCTCACGGATGCTCCAAACAGGACGACGATGCGGGCCGGCGCGAAAAGCGCCGGCCCGCACCAGAAACTGGGTTACTTCTTGACGGTGATCAGCGGGCTGTAGATCTGCTGGGTGCGGCTCTCCAGGTACACCGTGTGGGTGCTGCCGCCGGCCGCGCTGCCCGGCAGGGTGAACGTGTAGTCCAACCGGCCCAGCTCGTCGGCCTTCTTGGTGGCGATCAGGATGCCGGGCTTGCCCTCGGCGGTGCTGGTCTTGCGCAGGTAGATGTCGACCGACTCGCTCGGGTCGTACCCGTAGGCGGTGACGGCCAGCTTGCTGCCCACCTTCGGCGTGGTCGTGTTGACGATGACGTGCTCACCCGTGGTGGTCTCGGGCGTGCGCCACTCGTTGACGGTCCGCTCGCCCGCGTCGTTCTTGCGCACGACGACGCCGTCGAAGTGCTTGCCGTTGGCGTAGCGGGCCTCGTAGACCAGCGAGTCCGCCTTGACGTCGATCATCTGGTAGAGCTGCGAGTCCTCGGTCTTCGCCATGATGTCGGCGCCGTTGTCGGTCCACACGGAACCGTCGACGTCGTACATCTTGCCGCCGGACACCGACACCGCGTAAACGGTGCTGTTGTGCACGGTCGCCGACTTCTTGGAGGCGGTGGTGCTGCCCCGGCCGTAGGTGTGGTCGTGGCCCTGGAGCACCAGGTCCACGCCGTACTTCTCGAACAGCGGACCCCACTGCGCCCGGACGATCGGGTTGTTGCGGCCCTCGGCGGTCGAGTAGACGGGGTGGTGGAAGGTCACCACGGTCCACTTGTTCGGGTTGTCCTTGAGCAGGCCCTCGAGCCACGCGGTCTGCGCGTCCATGTACTGCGGGATGCTCTGGACGTTGGTGTTCAGCCCGATGAACCGCACACCCTGGTAGTCGACCGAGTACGACGTCGACTTCAGCGCCGGCTCGTCACCCCAGGCCGGCCCGTTGTCCGGGTACGGGAACTGCGGCGCCCAGAACGACGACAGGCTGGTGCCGCTGTACTCGTGGTTGCCGGTCACCGAGATGTTGTTGATCTGGCCGTCGATGAAGCTGCCGGCCTTGTACCACTGGCCCCACTGCTCCTCGCTGTTCGCGGAGTCGATGAGGTCACCGGCGTTGACGATCACCTTGGCCTGCGGCCGGTCGGCGAACGCCTGGCGGAACACCCGCGGCACGGCGCTGTCGATGTAGTTCTGCGCGTCGCCGTAGTAGATGAACGAGAACGGCGAGAAGCCCTCGGCGGCGGTGGTGAAGTCGATCCACTCGCTCCAGTTGGTGCCGTCGCCGACCCGGTACGTGTACCGCGTCTCAGGCTTGAGCTCGGTGAACTCCACCGAGTGGTACGTCGAGGCGTACCCCAGCGAGGTGTTGACCGGGGTGTTGGCGAACGCCTTGACGGTGCGCACCGCGCCGGCGGCCGGCGCGACGTCGCCGAGGGCCTTGGGCGCCTCGAGGATCTGCGCCTGCGCCCACTCGGCGGACGCCTCGGCGCGCCACGAGACGCGCTGGCTGGTGGCGGGCTGGTCGGTCGGGATCAGGATGACCCGGTCCGGCACCGGGGTCGGCTTGTAGTACTCGGCAGCCGGGAACTTGGTAGGCGCGGCGTCACCGAACGCGGCCGGGCCGAACGCGACACCACCGGCGAACAGCGCCGCGGCACCGATCGCCGCGATCGCCGCGCGACGACGGCCGGCGTGGAAAGGCCTCTTGACCTCACTCAACTTTGGTCCCTCCTCAGGGATTTGCGACACGCGCATTCAGCCAAAGCCGATCAACGGCCACCGCACCTCGACGTTTCCTACGGATGAACTGAAGAACAGCTGAAAGACCGCTGACAGGCGGCCATCCGAGCGCAGCCGGACCGACATCCGGCGTTGGCCCGGCAGCCAGCGCGGCCGCCTACGGTCCCCGGGTGCCTGTTATCCGCTGGGTCGGAGTGGCGGCCACGGCGCTGGCACTCGGAACGCTGTTCGCCACGCCGCCGGACGCACCGGTGAAGAAGACCGACGCCTTCCTCGACGCCGAGACCACCGGCCTGCTCAACATCGAGGCCACCGAGTGCTTCGACGACCCGGAGTACGACCGGATGGCCAACGACAAGGTGGTCGTCTACGTGCCGTGCACGGAGGGCGCCGACAACCAGTCGTACGGTTTCGTGCACGCGGCCGAGGGCACCTTCGACCGCCCGACCGTCGCGGCGTTCGGCTGGGACCGCTGCGGCCAGGCATTCGACAAACTGTGGCGCGGCCCGTCGGCCGAGGGCCTCGACTTCTACCCGGTCCTGCCAACAGCCGAGACCTGGGCGGACGGCGACCGCGTCATCATGTGCGTGGTCTACCGCCCAACGGGCCGCCTCCCGGATTCGGTCCTCCCGCTGGCGGGTCGCTAGCCGGCTAGGGAACCAGCCGGAGCACCGGACGTCGGTGTGACAAGCTCCAGCCGCCGCCACGCACGGCCTGCGGCCTGCTCCGACAACAGCCCCACCTCCCGGCATCGGTACAGGAGTGAGTCCACCGACACACCCCAGACCTTTTGCAGCTCGGCCAACCGGCGCAGTTCTGCCCGGCCGGGCAGCGCAGGCAGGATGCTGTCGCGCGGGGTAAGGAACTCCGCCGCGAACGCGTCAGCCTCCCGTTCGTGCTGGGGTGTCGCCAGGAGCCGTGTCGCCGTGCGATCCGTTCGCTAAGCGCGGGGCATGTCTAGCCCTTCGTGGAACCCAGGGTCAGGCCCGAGACGAACTGTCGTTGGAGGACGAAGAACACCAGCAGCGTGGGCAGCGCGACGATGATCGAGCCGGCCGACAAGAGGTTGTAGTCCGTGAAGAACTCGCCGCGGAGGTTGTTCAGGGAGCTGGTGATCGGGTATTTGTCGCCGTCGGTGATCAGGACCGTCGGCCAGAAGAACTCGTTGTAGATCCAGGTCACCTGGAGCG
This sequence comes from Asanoa iriomotensis, assembly GCF_016862515.1. Classification (GTDB taxonomy): domain Bacteria; phylum Actinomycetota; class Actinomycetes; order Mycobacteriales; family Micromonosporaceae; genus Asanoa; species Asanoa iriomotensis. The sequence goes on along the minus strand of NZ_BONC01000010.1, from coordinate 72,653 downwards.
TGGTCAGTGCCGCCAACGCCGGTCGCACCAGTGGCAGGGTCAGCGTGAAGAACTGCCGGGGGACGCCGGCGCCGTCGACCTCTGCCGACTCGTACAACTCGTGCGGGATGGTCTTCATGTAGTTGCTCAGCACCAGCGTGCAGAAGCCGAGTTGGAACGCGGTGTTGATGAGCACCACGCCGATGTAGCTGTCGAGCAGCCCCAGCTCCCGGAACGCCCGGTAGACCGGGATCAGCAGCGCCTGTGGCGGCAGCAGGTTGGCCGCCACGAAGATGCCCAGCAGCGTCAGGTTTAGCTTGAAGCTGAAGCGGGCCAGGACGAACGCGGCGCACGAGGCCAGGAACAGCGTCGCGACCACGGCCGGCACGGTGATGTAGATCGAGTTGAGGAACTTCTCGCCGAACTCCGCACGCTCCCAGGCGTCCACGTAGTTCTGGAAGGTGAAGCCGCCGAAGGAGAAGTAGCCGTGCGTACCGGTGTAGCTGTAGTCCCGCAGCGAGTTGAAGACGCCCCACAGCAACGGGACGAGCCAGCCGACCGCCATGACGGCGAGGAATGCGTGCAGCACGAGACGCGGCTTCACCGGTCATCACCCCTCGTGGTGGCGCGCAGGTGCACGACGACGTAGATCGACGAGATCAGCAGCATGATGGTCGCCAGTGCCGACCCGAAGCCGATCCGGCTGGCCTCGCCGATGATGTTCTGCGCCACCAGCGCGGCGATCACCTCGAGCCCGTTGCGGCCCTTGTTGACGATCCAGACGATGTCGAACGCCCGCAGCGACTCGATGATCGTGATCACCAGGACGATCAGGTTGATCGGGCGCATGACCGGGAAGACGACCGAGAAGAACGTCCGCGCCTCGCTGGCACCGTCCACCTTGGCCGCTTCGCGCAGGCCGGCGTCGACCGCCTTCAGCCCGGCCAGGTAGATCAGCATGATGTAGCCGGTGTGCCGCCAGGCGGTGGCCGCCAGCACCGCCCACAGGTTGACGTTCGGGTCGCCGTACCAGTCGATCTGCGTCCCCAGCACCGCGTTGAGCAGGCCCTGGTCGCGCGAGTAGATGAGCTGCCAGATGAAGCCGGTGAGCGCCAGCGACAGGATGACCGGCAGGTAGAACGCGGTCTGGTAGAACCGGCTGCCGCGGATCTCCTTGTCGAGCAGCACAGCCAGGAACATCCCGAGCGGCGTCGGTATCAGGAACAGGAAGCCGACCCAGATGACGTTGTGCCAGATCGCCGGCCAGAACGGCGGGTAGATCGTGGCGATGTTCTTGTAGTTCTCGAAGCCGATCCAGTCGATCGAGCCCAGGCCCCCGAACCCCTCCCATCGGGAGAACGAGAGGGCGACCGACCCGAGCGCCGGCAACCAGACCAGCAGGATCACGAACAGCAGCGGTACGCCGATCATCAGCGCGACGACGATCCGGTCGCGCACCGTCAGCCGTCTCGGGCTGCGCATCGCGCACCTCCATAGATCGAACACCTTGCATGATCGTAACCGTCAATATTTACTGACGTAACGTTGTAGCGGCACGAAGATTGGTGCTGATCATGCGTAAACCGCTCGCTTTGTCGGTCGCCATGATCCTCGGTGCGGCCGTACTGGCCGTCCCGTCGCCCGCCGCGGCCGCGACCCCGGTCGTGCCGATCACGGCGCCGCCGATGGGCTGGAACAGCTGGAACAGGTTCGGCTGCGACATCGACCAGAACCTGATCCGGCAGACCGCCGACGCGATCGTCGCCAACAACCTCGACGACCTGGGCTACCGGTACGTCAACATCGACGACTGCTGGATGGCCTCCACCCGCGACGCGCAGGGCCGCCTGCAGCCCCACCCGACCCGGTTCCCGTCGGGGATCAAGGCCCTGGCCGACTACGTCCACGCCCGGGGGCTCAAGCTGGGCATCTACGAGTCCGCCGGCACCGCGACCTGCCAGGGGCTGCCCGGCAGCCTCGACCACGAGGTGATCGACGCCAACACGTTCGCCGCCTGGGAGGTCGACCTCCTCAAGTACGACAACTGCAACCACCAGGGCCGGCCGGACGCACAGCGCTACCAGGCGATGGGCGACGCGCTGAAGGCGTCCGGGCGGGCGATCGTCTACAGCATCTGCAACTGGGGCCTGGCCGAGCCGTGGCTGTTCGCGCCCCGGGTCGGCGGCAGCCTGTGGCGCACTACCGGCGACATCACCGACACCTGGGGCAGCGTGCTCTCGCTGCTCGACCAGCAGGTCGGGCTCGAGCCGTTCGCCCGCAACAACGGCTTCAACGACCCCGACATGCTCGAGGTCGGCAACGGCGGCATGACCACCACGGAATACACGGCCCACTTCAGCCTCTGGGCCCTGCTCAACGCGCCGCTGCTGCTCGGCAACGACCTGCGGTCGATGTCCGCGCAGACGCTTGCGATCATCCGCAACGCCGAGGTGATCGCGGTCAACCAGGACTGGGGCGGTTCGCAGGGCCGCAAGATGCGCGACTTCGGCGAGACGGAGGTCTGGGCCAAGCCGATGAGCGACGGCGGTGCCGCGGTCGTGCTCTTCAACCGCACGGCGGCGACCGCGACGATCACCACCTCCGCCGCCGAGGTCGGCCTCGGCGGCTCCACCGGGTACGCGTTGCGCAACCTCTGGACCGGTGCCACCTCGACCTCGACCGGGGCCGTCTCGGCGAGCGTGCCCGCGCACGGCGTCGCGATGTTCCGGGTCAACCGGTCCGGCTCCCTGGCCGCCGCACCCGCGGCCGGCACGCACCAGGTCGGCGACGCGGCCTGGCTCGCGTCCAGCAACTTCTGGGGTCCGGCCGAGCGCAACCGGGCCAACGGCGAGCAGGCCGCCGGGGACGGCGGCACACTGACCGTCAACGGCACGACGTACGCGAAGGGCGTCGGCGTGCACGCGGACAGCGCCGTGCACCTCTACCTGGGTCGCGCCTGCCCGCTGTTCTCCGCGTCCGTCGGCGTCGACGACGAGGTGACCAACGCCGCCGCGTCGGTGCGCTTCCAGGTGTACGGCGACGGGCGGTTGCTCGCCTACAGCCCGGTGAAACGGGCCGCGGACGGGCCGACCTCGCTGCGCGTGGCGACGGGCGGATACGCCACATTGGAGCTTCGCGTCACCGACGGTCGGGACAACGCCAACTACGACCACGCCGACTGGGGTGGTGCGACGCTGACCTGCGCGGCGCCCGGCACCGGCTCGGTGCCGGGGTTCACCGGCGGCAACGGCTGGGGGCCGGCGGAGCGCGACCAGTCCAACGGTGAGCAGGCCGCGGGCGACGGCGCGGTGGTCACCGTCGGCGGGGTCAGCTACGTCCGTGGCATCGGCGCGCACGCGCCCGGCGACCTGACCGTCAACCTCAACGGCGCCTGCGAGCGGTTCACCGCCGTCGCGGGCATCGACGCCGAGGTCAGCTCGGCCACCGCCCGGGTGGTCTTCACGGTGCTGGCCGACGGCGCGACCCTCTACACCAGCCCGGCGGTGACGCTCGCCAGCGGCCCGGTGGTGGTCGACCTCGACGTGACCGGCCGCGCGGCGCTGCGCCTCGTGGTCGGCGACGGCGGCAACGGCGTCGACTACGACCACGCCGACTGGGCCGACGCCCGCCTCCTCTGCTGATCTGCATCGCTCGTCGTCTGGAGGATCGGATGAAAGACCAGTTTTCCCCGGCTCCCGCCCTGTTCGGTATGCCCGTGCCCCGGCGGTCCCTGCTGCTCGGCGCGGCGGCCCTGGCGGCCGCGCCCGCGCTCGCCGCGTGCGGCGACGACGACAACGGCGGTGGTGCCGCCGGTGGCGAGGTGACCTTCGGCTCCAACGAGGTCGGCTCGACGTTCGCCAAGCAACGCCAGGCGGCCGCGGCCGACTTCCAGGCCAAGAACGCCGGCTACACGGTCAAGCTCAACGAGATCGACCACAACACGTTCCAGGAGAACATCAACAACTACCTGCAAGGCAACCCGGACGATGTGTTCTCCTGGTTCGCGGGCTACCGGATGCGGTTCTTCGCCCGGCGCGGCCTGATCGGCGACATCAGCGACGTCTGGCCCCTCGACGGCGTCAACGAATCGTTCAAGACGGCGTCGACCGGCGACGACGGCAAGCAGTACTTCGTGCCGCAGTCCTACTACCCGTGGGCGATGTTCTACCGCAAGAGCCTCTGGACCGAGCGCGGCTACCTCGTGCCGCAGACGTTCGACGAGTTGGTGACGCTCGCCGGCAGGATGAAGGCCGACGGCCTGACCCCGATCAGCTTCGCCGACAAGGACGGCTGGCCGGCGATGGGCACGTTCGACATCCTCAACCTGCGGATCAACGGCTACCAGTTCCACGTCGACCTGATGGCTGGCAAGGGCTCCTGGGAGAGCGCCGAGGTGCGGAAGGTCTTCGACACGTGGGCGCAGTTCCTGCCGCTGCACGCGACCGACTCGCTGGGCCGCACGTGGCAGGAGGCGGCGCAGGCGCTGCAGCAGAAGAAGGCCGGCATGTACCTGCTCGGCACGTTCCTGCTCGACCAGTTCCCGCAGGACGAGCGGGAGGACGTCGACCTGTTCACCTTCCCGGAGATCGACCCGACGATCGGCGCGGACGCCATCGACGCGCCGATCGACGGCTTCTGCATGAGCGCGAAGCCGAAGAACGAGGGCGGCGCGAAAAAGCTGCTGGCCTACCTGGCCAGCCCGAACGCGGCGGCGGAGGCGAGCAAGCTCGGCGAGCCGTTCATCTCGTCGAACGCCAAGGCCGACACGAGCGCCTACACGACGATCCAGAAGAAGTCGGCGGAGCTGGTCGGCAGCGCCAAGAACATCGCGCAGTTCCTCGACCGGGACACCCGGCCGGACTTCGCCTCCACGGTGATCATCCCGGCGTTCCAGGAGTTCATCAAGAAGCCGGGCGACGCACCCAACATCCTGAAGAGCATCGAGAACCAGAAGAAGACGATCTTCGTGGACTAGGCCCTAGTCCAGGGCGTAGTAGACGGCTTCGTGGAGGTCGGTCGGTGGGTTGAGGATCGTCGCGGTCGGCACCCCGATCCAGACGTCCGCGGCGCGGACGACGCGGTGCAGGGTGCGGGTGCCCTCGGGGGCGGTGGAGGGCCGGACGACCACGACCGGTCGGCCGACCTCCACCCGGTAGACGAACGCGTCGATCCGCTGGACGTTGGCGAGTGACAGGTGCCGGTAGAGCTCGTCGGTGGCGGCGGGTTGGCCGTGCGACGGGCCGCCCACGACGCGCGCCAACAGGCCGCTGGCTAGCTCCTCGATGTCGGCTGCTGGTAGGGCGGCGAGCGCGGGCCGGGTCTCGTCCAACCGGGGGTGGGGTTCCGTCGCGAGTTCGAGCTCGACTGCGGCTTCGGCTGCGGACTCGGGCTCGGCTCCGGCTGGGGGTGCGGTCGCGTACTCGGGCTCGGCCACGCCCTCAGGCTCGGGCCCGCGCTCGCCCGCGGGCTGGGACCCGCGCTCAATCGCGGGCGTGCGCCCGCGCTCGAACTCAGAGGCAGGATCAAGGTCGAGCGCCAACGTGCGCACGGTTTCGGGTCTCGCTGGATCGGGTTCGGGCAGGGCGAGCTTGAGCCGGCGGGCGATGTCGGCCAGACCGCTCTCTGGCAGGTCGGTCAGCATCACCCGGCGGTGGACCGTCGGCAGTGGATCGTCGACGGCGTCGCCCTGCCACTCCTGCGGAGACTCCGAAACCTCGTGCACGGGTCGTGGCCCCTTCCCTACTGCGGCATCGCTGTCCACCGTAGAGCGCCACCCCCGCCCAGCACGACGGACCCGATGTGCGGCATCGTCCTACCGAGTAGGCAGTTCACGCAACAGATTGACGATTTCCGCGGGTCTTTCTTCCACCATGAAATGTCCGGCCGTCGTGGTGCGGTGCACGAGGTCGGGCGCCCAGGCCCGCCACAGCGCCGCCGCGTCGTAGCCGAGGGCCGCGCCCCAGTCCTGCTGCACGACCGTGACCGGCATGGCCAGGCGGTGCCCGGCGGCCCGGTCGGCGCGGTCGTGCGCGACGTCGATGCCCGCGGAGGCGCGGTAGTCGGCCACGATCGACGGCACCGCGGCCCGGGAGGCGGCCAGGTAGGCGGCGCGCACGTCGGGCGGGATCGCCGCCGGGTTCTTGCCCCAGGCGTCGAGGAAGGAGCCGAAGAACGCGTCCGCGCTCGCCTCGATCATCCGCTCGGGCAGACCGGGTGGCTGCGCCATCAGATAGAGGTGGTACGCCACGGCCGCGTCGACGCCGTGCAGCACGTCCCACATGTCCAGCGTCGGCAGCACGTCGAGCAGCGCGACGTGGGTGACGGTGTCGGGATGGTCGAGGCCGGCGCGGAACGCGACCAGCGCACCGCGGTCGTGCCCGGCGAGGGCGAACCGGTCGTGGCCGAGCTCACGGGCCAGGGCCACGACGTCGGCGGCCATGGTCCGCTTGGAATAGGTGTCCTCGCTCACCGCGGCCGGCTTGTCGCTGGCGCCGTACCCGCGCAGGTCCGGGCAGATGACCGTGTGGTCCGCGGCCAGGTCGGCGGCGGCGTGCCGCCACATCAGGTGGGTCTGCGGAAAGCCGTGCAGGAGCACGATCGGGCGACCCGCACCACCCACCGCGGCGTGCAGGCGCACGCCGTCGGCGACGGTGACGCGGCGCTGCTCGAAACCGGAGATCATGTGTGTTCCCTTCAACGTGGTCGATCACCGCCAGCGTGCCGGCGGCGGATGAGCAACCGATGAGCGCGCTACGTTGACCTGCGTGTCTGTCGAAATCGGCGTCCTGGGCCCGGTGGTCGCGTGGGCCGCGGACGGCACCCCGATCGACCTGCGCGGCCCGCGGCACCGGGCGGTGCTGGCCCGCCTGGTGGCCGCCGGCGGGCGGGTGGTGCCGGTCGACCGCCTGGCGGACGATCTCTGGCCGGACCCGCCGGCGGGCGCGGTGAGTGCGCTCCGCACGTTCGTGGCGGCGCTGCGCCGCGCGCTGGAACCTGACCGGCCACCCCGCACGCCGGCCCGCGTGCTGGTCACCGAGGGCCCGGGGTACGCGCTGCGGCTGCCGCCGGACGCCGTCGACGCCTGGCGCTTCGAGGCTGCGGTCGCCGCACAAGACCTGCTGCCGGAGGCGCTCGGCTGGTGGCGGGGTCCGGCGTACGCCGGCCTGGACGAGCCGTGGGCCACCGCGGAACGGGCGCGCCTGGAGGAGCTGCGCCTGCGCGCGGTCGAGCTGCACGCCGCCGAGCTGCTGTCCACGGGCCGCGCCGCGGAGGCGGTCCCGGAGCTGGACGCCCACGCGGCCGGCCACCCGTGGCGCGAGACCGCGTGGCGCCTGCTGGCGGAGGCGCTGTGGCGAGCCAACCGCCAGGGCGACGCCCTCGCGGTCCTGCGCCGGGCCCGCGCCCTGCTGCGGGACCAGCTCGGAGTGGACCCGGGCCCGGAGCTACGCCGCCTGGAAACGGACATCCTGCGCCCAACGGACGACTTGTGGGCGGAAGCGGCCGCGGCCTACGACCGCACGGTCGGCTCCGGCACACCGGCCCGCCTGGAGTCGACGGTCGACCTGCTGCGCGGCCTGGCGGTCGGCGGCGGCCTGGCCGCGGCGCGCGAGCAGCGCCTGACCATCATCGAGGCGGCGGAACGCCTGGGCGACCCGGAGCTGACGGCCCGGGTGATCGGCAGCTACGACGTGCCCGCCATCTGGCCGAGATCCGACGACCCGCCCCTGGCCGCCCGGGTCGTGGCCGCCGCGCAGCGCGCGCTGTCGGCGGTGCCGCCCGGCTCGCCGGTCGCGGCCCGGTTGCTCGCGACCATCGCCGTCGAGTCGCGCGGCACCGGCACGCCGCGGGGCGCGCGGGCCGCGGTCGAGGCGGAGCGGATCGCGCGGGAGCTCGGCGACCAGGCGCTGCTGGCGTTCGCGCTGAACGGCCGCTACATGCAGACGTTCGGGCGGCCAGGGCTGGCGCCGCAGCGGGACGCGATCGGCGCGGAACTGGTCGCGCTGTCGGCCCGCCACGGCCTCGCGTCGTACGAGATCCTCGGCCACCTGATCCGGCTGCAGTCGCGGTCGGCGCTGGCCGACTTCGCCGCGGCGGACGCGCACGCCGCCGCAGCCGACGCGTTGGCGGCGCGGCACGGCCGGCCCCTGGTCGGCGTGTTCACGGCCTGGTACGCGGCCCTGCGGCTCGCCGCCACCGGCGGTGCGACACCCGCGGTCGAAGCCGCCTACCGCGCGGCCGCGACGACCCTGCGGGGAGCGGGGATGCCCGGCGTCGAGGAGGGCCTGCTGCCGCTGGCGCTGCTGTGCCTGCGCACCTGGCGCGGCCTGGACCTGGACTTCCCCGCCGACACGGACTGGGGTCCCTACGCGCCGTGGGCGCGCCCGCTGCTAGAGCGGGACAGGGGAGCTCTGCGCCGGGCTCCGGACCCGCCGCCGGACCTCATGCAGGAAGCCCTCTGGTGCCTGACGGCCCGGGCCGCGATGCGGCTCGGTGACCAGGACCGGGCCGCCGTGGCCCGCGCCGCGCTCGCCCCGGCGGCCGACGAGCTGGCCGGCGCCGCCAGCGGCATGCTCACCGCCGGACCGGTCGCCGACCTGCTCGTCGACCGCTGACTTCACGGCGTCGCGAGCGCCTCCGTCGGGGAGAGGCGGGCCGCGCGGATGGCCGGATACAGCCCGGCGATCCCCCCGATCACCACGGTCGCCGCCAACCCGCCCGCCGTTGCCCAGCCGGGCACCGTGGTCGGCCAACCCTGGTAGTACGCGTACCCGGTGGTCACGACGACGCCGAGCAGCACGCCGCCGATGCCGCCCAGGGCCGACAGCAGCAGCGACTCCGCCAGGAACTGGGTGCGGATCTGGCCGCGGGTCGCGCCCAGCGACCGGCGCAGGCCGATCTCACCGCGGCGTTCCAGCACCGAGATGACCATCGTGTTGGCCACCCCGACGCCGCCGACCAGCAACGCCACCGCGCCCAGGCCCAGGAGCAGGCCCGTGAACGCCGCGCCGGCCGCGCGCTGGGCCGTCAGGGCGTCCGACGGGCGCGACACGTCGACCTCGTTCGGTGCCTCCGGGTTCGCGGTCGGGCCCAGGACCGCGCGGACCGCTTCGACCTGGGACTCGTCCGAACGCGTGTAGACGGTCGTGGCATGGCCGTCGAAGCCGAACAGCCGCTGTGCCACCGGCCAGCCCATGATGGCGGCGCTGTCCAGGTTCTCGGCGAGCGCGACCGGCGCCAGGATGCCGACCACCACGAACTCCTCGCCGCCCACCACGATCGAGACGTCCGGCCCGGCGTGACCGATGCCCAGCCGGCGGGCCGCGGCATCGCCGAGGACGACCGCCGGATAACCTGCCGTCGCCTCGTTCAGCCAGACTCCACTTCGGACTGCCGCCGAAACGGTGTCCAGCAGGTCGATCCGCGCGGCGTACGTGGCAAGGCCGTTGGTCTGTGCCTGCGGGATCCGGTCCGTGCGGTAGACGCTCGCGCCACCGACGGCGCCGACCGCCGACGTCGACCGGACCGGTCCGATCCGCTCGATCATCGACTCGGCCGCCAGCGGCAGGTTCGCGTCCTCGCCGAAGATGGACTTCCCGGGCGTGACGGTCAGCAGGTTCGTCCCCAGGGCCGCCAGCTCGCGGTCCAGGTCGGCCCGGGACGACGCGGAGATGCCGACCACCGCGATCATGGCCGCGATGCCGATCGCGATGCCCAACGCGGAGAGCAGAGCCCGGGTCGGCCGGGTACGCAGGCCCACCGCACCCACCCGCACGACGTCGCGCGGGCGCAGCCGGGCCGGTGCCAGCGTGCTCACGCGACCACCGCCCCGTCGCGCATCCGCACCTGGCGGGGCAGGCTCGCCGCGATCTCCCGGTCGTGGGTGATCACCACGACCGTGGTGCCCGCCGCGTGCAGGTCGCGCAGGAGGGCCAGCACGCCCGCGCCGGCCGCCGAGTCCAGGTTGCCGGTCGGCTCGTCGGCCAGCAGCACGCCCGGCGCACCGACGACGGCCCGGGCGATCGCCACCCGCTGCCGCTCGCCGCCCGAAAGCTCGTGCGGCTCGTGCTCGAGCCGCTCCGACAGCCCGACCCGGTCCAGCGCCTCGGCCGCCCGGCGCCGGCGCTCGGTGAGCGGCACACCGGCGTACAACAGACCGTCGGCGACGTTGTCGAGCGCGCTCACGCCCGGTGCCAGGTGGAAGCTCTGGAACACGAAGCCGATCCGGCGGGCCCGCAGCGCCGAGAGCTGCCGGTCGGACAGGCGCGACACGTCGTGCCCGTCCACCCTGACCGTCCCGGCGCTCGGCACGTCGAGCGTGCCGAGCAGGTGCAGCATCGTCGACTTGCCGGACCCGGACGGTCCGACGATCGCGACCAGCTCCCGCTCGCCGATCGCCACGCTCACCCCGCGCAGCGCCGCGACGCCGCCCGGGTAGACCTTCGAGACGTCCGTCAGCTCGATCATTTCGGAATCCCGACCGTGACGCCCTCGGCGATGCCGTCGCCGGTGATCTCGACCCGGCCGTTGGCGAACAGCCCGGTCTCGACGCGGGTGTACCGGGTCGTCGACCCCTCGACCAGCTCCACCCCGTAGCCGCCCTCGGCCAGCGCGACCAGCGCCGCCACCGGCACCGTGAGCACGTCGGCGTGCTGGGCGGCGGTGAACGTCACCTGGACCGCGGCGACGTCCAGCCCCGCGCCGGCCTTCGGGTCTGACAGGGCGACCTGCGCCTCGATCCTGGTCTCCGGATCGCCGTTCGGGTCGTCGCTCGCCTCGATCACCGTGTAGACCCGCGTCACCTTCCCGTCCGCGCGCTTCCCGTCCGGCAGCGCGACCGTCACCGCCGTGCCGGTTTTGGCCAACCGCTGGTCGGCGACGTCGAGCTGCACCGTGATCACCCGGCTGGTCCCGGTGTACGCCAACACCTCCTGACCCGGCCCGGCCGCGCCGGCCAGCTTCGCGGTCACGCTGTCGACCCGGATCGCGCCGGGCGCGAACACGACGCGGCCGAGGTCCACCCGGCCGGTCTCGTCGACGCCGAGGTCCTCCTGCCAGTCGCGCACCGCCTCGGCCGTCGCCGAGGTGTACTCGTCGTCGACCGTGAAGCCCGTGTAGCCGAGGGCCCGCAGGTTCTGCTCGAGCTGCTTGACGTCGGCGCCCTCGTCGCCGTCACCCAGCGCGCGGTAGGCCGGCAGGGCGCCGAGCATCAGCACGACCGGCTCGTCGTCCACCGAATAGATCGGCTTGCCACGGGCGATGACCGATCCGGCGTACGGGAGGGCGGTGACCGTCCCACCGAGGCGCCCGGTCAGCGTGGTGGTGTCGCCGTAACCGAGCGTCCCGTCGACCGTCTGCGTGTCGTCGAGGGTCTGCCGGTTCACGGTCGCCGTCGCCGGTGGCAGGGCCGCCGCGGGCGAGCCCGCGTCCCGGTCGCCGAAGCCGAACCCGATCGTCGCCGCGGCCGCCGCTCCGACGGCCAGCACGGTGACCGCACCACCGGCGATCTTGGGTCCGCGCCCCCGGCGCCGGCTCACGGCTTGGCTCCGGGCCGGCCGAGCTCCGCCTCACAGGCCTTGTTCGCGGCCTCGAAGTCCGGGTCGGAAGCGATCTTCCCGTCGATCTTGATGCCGCCGCCCATGTTGGGGTCCGGGTCCGGGAAGCTCTCGACGCCGTTCTCCCGCATGCACTGGGCGTGCGCCAGCATCCGCTCCCGCATCTGCGGGTCGGGCTGACCGCCGCCGGGTCCGCCGGACGGCGAGAACTCCTTGCACGCCTCCTGCGCGGCCTGCACGTCGACGCCGGGCTTGGCGTTGATCCGCTGGCTGATCCGGCCGCCGTCGATCTCCGGGTCGGGCATGTCGACGCCGTGCTCGCGCATGCACTGTGCGAACTTCAGCGCCCGGTCCGCGGCGTCCTCCGGTGCCGGTGCGCCGCTGGTGGCCGCCGCGGTCGGGGTGCCGCCGGCCGAGGCGACCGCCGGGCCGTCGTCGCCACCGGACCCGCACCCGGCGGCCAGGGCCGCGAACAGGGCGAGCGGGACGAACGCGTACGCCATGGGTTGCCGTCTTCTCATCACTTCTCCTGGCAGCGGGCAGGCCGCCGGGCTGCGGCCCGCTATGGCGGCGAAGTCTTCGCCCGCGCCCGTTTCGGCGGCGCTTCCGAAACCGCTAACAGCGAAGAAACAGGTTGGCTCGGCACCATGAGCCGATGCGCATCCTGGTGGTCGAGGACGAACGGCTGCTCGCCGAGGCGATCGCGGAGTGGCTGCGTGACGACGCGCACGCCGTCGACGTCGCGCTGGACGGGGACGCCGCGCTGGAACGCCTCGCGGTCAACGACTACGACGTCGTGGTGCTCGACCGCGACCTGCCGAAGGTGCACGGCGACGACGTGTGCCGGGCGATGGTCGGCTCGGACACGACCGCGCGGATCCTGATGCTGACGGCGGCCGCCGAGGTCGGCGACCGGGTGGCCGGACTGTCCCTGGGCGCCGACGACTACCTGCCCAAGCCGTTCGCTTTCGTCGAGCTGGCGGCCCGGGTGCAGGCCCTCGGCCGGCGCGCCCGCCCGGCCCTGCCACCGGTGCTGCGCCGGGCCGGCATCCTGCTGGACACCGCGCGGCGCCAGGTGTTCCGCGACGACCGCTACGTGCCACTGTCCAAGAAGGAGTTCGGGGTGCTCGCCGAGCTGCTGCGGGCCGAAGGCGCCGTGGTCAGTGCCGAGCAGTTGCTGGAGAAGGTCTGGGACGAGAACGCGGACCCGTTCACCTCGGCGGTCCGGCTCACCGTGCTGAAGCTGCGCCGCAAGCTCGGCGACCCACCGATCATCGAAACCCTGGCGGGAGAGGGGTACCGGATCTCATGAGGCGCTTCCGTCCGACCCTGCGTGCCCGGCTCACCCTGGTCTACGGCGGGCTCTTCCTGCTGGGTGGCCTGGTCGTGCTCGGCGTGACGCACGTCCTGGTCCAGCAGCAGCTCCCCCGCGGCGTGATGGTCACCAAGGAGTTTTCGGGCGCGGGGACAGGCACCCGTGACGCGGTGTTCTTCCAGGGCCCCGACGGCGAGCAGATCCCCGCCGACGACGTGCCGCAGTTCGTGGCGCGGCAGACGGCCGAGTTCCGCACCGAAGCACTGACCTCGCAGCTCACCCAGGGCGGCATCGCGTTGGGCGTGGTCGGAGCCGCGGCGATCGGCCTCGGCTGGCTGATCGCGGGCCGCGTGCTGGCGCCGCTGCACCGGGTCACCGACACCGCCCGCCGCATCGCCCGCGGCGGCGACCTGAGCCTGCACGAACGGATCGGCCTCACGGGCGGCGACCACGACGTGAAGGAGCTGGCCGACACGTTCGACACGATGGTCGAGCGCCTGGACCGGTCGTTCGAGAGCCAACGCCGGTTCGTCGCCAACGCGTCGCACGAGCTGCGTACGCCGTTGACGCTCAACCGGGCACTGGTGGAGGTGGCGATGAACCGCCGCACCGCGTCACCGGACGTGAGCCAGCTCGGCGAGACGCTGCTGGAGATCAACAGCCGTCAGGAGCGCTTGATCACCGGCTTGCTGCTGCTGGCCCGCTCGGAGCACGAGGTGGTCGACCCGCAGGAGATCGACCTGGCCGACATCGCGACGCACGTGGTCGCGCAGGCCGCCGCGGAGGCCCGCGCGGCCGAGGTGACGCTGACGGAAGCGGCCCGGCCGGCACCGACCGGCGGCGACGCGGTGCTGCTGGAACGGCTGGCGCAGAACCTGGTGGAGAACGCGATCAGGCACAACGTCGCCGGCGGCTTCGCCCGGGTCGCGACCCGGACCACACCCGACGGCGGCGCGGTTCTCGAGGTCACCAACACCGGACCGGTCATTCCGGCGTACGACCTACCGGGCTTGTTCGAACCCTTCCGCCGCCTGGACGCGGACCGCCTGGTCACCGCCAAGGGCGCGGGCCTCGGCCTGTCGATCGTCCGCTCGGTGGCCCGCGCACACGGCGGCGAAGCCACGGCCCGCCCGAACCCCGGCGGCGGCCTGGTCGTCACGGTCTCGTTGCCACCCCCGCACGGTTGAGGATCAGCTCCATCTCGGACACAGGCAGCGTCGGCGAGGCGGCCGCGGTGCTGACGACCCACGGTTCGTCGTCCGTCAGCAGGGTGACGAGGGCCGGGGTCGGCAAGCGTGGGTGGGTGGCCACCGCCTGGCGCACGGACGGCTCCGGGTCCGCGGCCAAGCGGCTCGCCAGGTCCGGTGGCAGGTCCGGGTCGCGGGGCGCGAGTTGGCGCATCCGCGGGTCCGGATCCGTCGCGAGCCGGCGCAGCGTCGACGGTGGCAGCGGAAACTCGTCGGCCGGCCGCCAGAGCGTCCGCTTGTCCGGCCGGAACTCGCGGTCGATGCGTTCCGCGGCGTCCGCGTCGACGAGGTGCGGCGCGTGCCTGGCCATGGTCGTGCGGACGACGCTCTCGTCGTCACGGAGCAGCCGCGCCGCGACGTCCGCCGGCAGTGCCCGGTTGCGGGCAGCGGAGCTGCGAAAACAGGTGTACGGCGAGGAGACGTGCGGCAGCGGGTCGGCGGTGACCCAGGGCAGGTCGAGGTTCCTCAGCTCGAGGACGGCGATCGTGTGCTCGATCTCCTGGGACGGCCGCATGACCGCCGCGTAGATCTGCGCGCGCAGCCCGTCGGGGGTGTCCGGGCGAGCGAAGACCGCGACGCGCACCCGCGCGCTGACGTCGGCACCGAGCCGGTCCCGCAGGTGCGCCGGAAGTCGCGGGTGCCCCGCCACCTGTCGGCGTACGTCCGGATCGAGGTCTCCGGCCAACCGATCGGCCATCGGCCCCGTCAGTCGCAGATGGCGCACGGCGCCTGCCCGCGTCACGGGATCGTCGACCAGCCGCGGATGCAGGTCCGCCGGTGGGACCGGGTGGGGCAGGTTCGCGTAGTAGGTGTGCCGGCCGCACCGCGGACCTCGTCGACCGGATCGGTCAGCAGCATCCGCCGGACCTCCTCCGGAGCCCCGACCCACCACCTCGCGAGCAGCGCCCGCACGGACGGCTCCGGGTCGCGGGCCAGGCGCGCCCGCAGGTCGTCGGGGACGTTCCCGTTCTGGGCGAGATGCTCGCGGGCCCGTTTGTCCGGGTCGTCGACCAGGCGGGCGAACACGTCCCGGGGCGCGACCCGTTGTCCCGCGGCCAGCGCGGCTCGCACGCCGGCGTCCGTGTGAGCCACCAGGCGCAGGCTGACGTGCGGCGGCAGGTGGCGGCTGAGCGCGAGCGAGTGCGCCAACCAGCGATGATCCGACGCGAGGATCTCGTCGAACAGGTCGTCGGTCAGGTCCGCCCGTTTGGCCACCGCGTGGGGGCCTCCACGATGGACAATCAACCGGCGGACCAGTTCCGTGGGGAGGGCGGGGTTCTCGGCGAGACCGTCCAGGGCCGCGTCGAGGGTGTCTGTCATGCGCGCGAACCTACCGCGGGCTGGGACATCCTGAGTCAGGTCCGCAGGCGGACCTCGGTGGGGGCGCGGTCGGGTCGTAGGCCCTTCCAGGACGGTTGGCGCAGGCGGGTTTCTGGTGTCCAGGAGCGGTACGTGACGTCGGCGACCAGCACCGGGCGCAGCCATTCCGCGTGCCGGGCGTGCTGGCGTGGCACCGGGCCGTCGAACGGGGCGCTCGGGTCGCGCAGGGGCTCGAAGCGCTCGCGGAGGTCGCGCAGCGTGGCCGCGGTGAAGCCCGTGCTGACCTGGCCCACGTAGACCAGCCGGTCGTGTTCGTCGTACATGCCGAGCAGCAGCGAGCCGATCGACCGGCGGCCGGGCTTGAAGCCGGCCACGACCACCTCGGTGACGTTGGACAGCGGCACCTTGACCCACGCCGCCGACCGCCGGCCCGGCCGATAGGGCGAGTCGAGCCGCTTGGCGATCACGCCCTCCAGGCCCAGCTCCCGGGCCGCGTCCAGCAGGGCCGGGCCGGCGTCTCCCGTCCAGTACGGCGGCGTGTCCACCGGGTCGCCGGTGATGTCGAGGCGCGCGAGGGCGTCCCGCCGCTCGGCGTACGGCAGCCTCGTGAGGTCGGTGCCGTCCAGGTGGAGCAGGTCGAAGACGTAGTAACGGATCGTGGCTCCGGGTCGCTGGAGGGCGGCGAAGCTGGGCAGGCCGTCACGGCCGAGCGCCACGATCTCGCCGTCGAGCACCACCCGGCGGCCGGCGAGCATCGCCCGCAGCGCGTCCAGCTCCGGGTAGGCGAGGGTCAGGTTGTGCCGGCCGCGCAGGCGGAGGTCGCCGTCGAGGTGGGCGATCGCCCGCACACCGTCCCATTTGAACTCGTAGCCCCAGCCGGCGGCGGTCGGCAGCTCGCCGAGGGTGGCCAGCATGGGCTCGACCTGGTGGGGCATCTCGTCGTCGCGCGGAGGCGGCGCCGGCGAGTCCGTGCTGGTGGGTGCGACGGCCAGGCCGAAGCGGTCGCTGACCAGCCGGACCGGGCGCAGGTCGAGGACCGGCCAGGTCGGTGGCAGGGCGACCTCGGCCGCCTTGGGGTTGGCCGTGACGTAATAGGCCCGGTGGGTCAGCGCCGCCGCGACCGCGTGCCCGACGTCCAGGTCACCGCCGGCCAGCCGGGCGAGCTCGCCGACCTGCCGCAGCTCCTCGGCGGGGTCGGCCCCGCCCAGCGGCAGCACGACCATGGTCCGGGTGCCCATCAGCGACATGAGCTGCTTGACGTCCCAGTCGTCGGTCAGCGCGGCCAGCGCGGTGGCCAGGCAGGCGGCGGGGACACCGACCTGGCGGCCCTCGGCGTTGATCTCGGAGATCAGCTCGGCGGCGCCGATCTGGCCGTGTGCGTACGCGAGCAGCGCCGATCCGTCGTAGACGGCGGCGATGTCGCTCACGCGGCTCGACCGCGAACCCGGGCCAGCAGGTTTTCGGCGTCCTGGAGCGCCGCCGCGGGGATGGGCCGCGACAGCTCGGCCCGCCAGCGCCGCCGGCCGGCCTCGGTGACCTCGAAACCCGCCGCCCGCAGCACGTCGTCGAGGGTGGGGTCGGTCATCCCCTCTGCCACGAACGCGATTTTACGCGTCTCGATGCGGCTGATCGAGGATCAGTTCGCCGGCGCGCGCGAGGACCTGGGCGCGGGTGCGTCCACCGTGGTCGGCGGCGAGGAAGTGCTCGCCGATGAGGACGCAGAAGGCCAGCAGGCTGCGGGCCTCGACCTCGTCGGGGTCGGCGCAGAACGTGCCGATCATCTCGCGCAGCAGGCCCATGCGGCGGTTGTCGACGCGGCGCAGCCGGTCGGCGACGGCCTCGTCGCGCCGGGCCCAGTCGCGGACCGCGAGGTCGATCGGCAGCAGGCGGCCGCTGGAGAAGGTGAGCACGCCGGCCCGCTTGATCTTCGTGCGCGGGTCGCCGCCCTCGCGTTCGACCCGGGCGAGGACCTCGTCGGTGCTCTCGCGCTCCCAGGTGTCGAGCATCGCGTCGAGCAGCGCCTCGCGGTCGGCGAATGAGCCGTAGAAGCCGCCCTTGGTGACACCGAGGGCCTTGGCCAGCGCCTCGACCCGCACGGCGTCGGGCCCGCCGGAGGCCAGCGCCGTGAGCCCGGCCTCGACCCACTGCTCCCGCGTGGTGCGCAGCGCGCCCAATATTCTGCCCGCCTTCTATATACGCCACCGTATAACAGCGGCTAGCCTGGAGTTGTACGCCATCGTATACATCTCTGGAAGGACGGGGAGAGATGACCGTCGACAGCATGGTGGGCACGAGCCACATCCCGGCGGCGCTGCACGGCCTGCCACACGTCCACTACGCGGACCGATTCACGCTCACCACGCCGGTCCAGGCGACACCGGAAAGCTGGGCCCGCGCGATGTTCGGCGACACACCCAGCGCCGGCGAACTGCTGATCTGGCGCGGCATCCTCGCGCTGCGGTTGAGCCGCGAAGCCTCGGTGGAGACCGTGGCCGGCTGGCGGATCACCGAGCAACGGGAGGAGTGGATCCGCCTGGCGGCCGCCTCCTGGTGGCTCGACGCGAACATGGTGGTCGTGACGACGGGCGGCCAGGTGTCCCTCTGGACGTTCCTGCACTACGCCCAGCCGGTCGGCCACGTCGCCTGGCCGCCACTGTCCATCGTGCACCGCCAACTGGTCCCGGGCGTGCTCCGCGCCGCCGCGGCCCGGGTCGGCCGCCGTTAGTCGCAAATGGGCGAAGGGGCACTTCCGGGTGGACGAATGGTGCTACGTTGCCGAGCGTCTATTAACCGGGAGTTACGAACGTGTTAGTGGCACTGGTTTGGTTCAGCGAGCGACCGCTGTCCGCCCAGACGCGCAGCGCTCGACAAGAACGGTTCAGGGCCGCCGCTTCGAGCGTCGTGCCGGACTCCTACGCACGCCGTGACCTGGGCGGCGACGACTGGGGTGTGACGGTCCTCCACTGTGCCGACCAGGGCGCCTACCGCTGGCCGACCGTCGCCGCCGAGGGTCCGCTCACCGCCGTCTCGCTCGGCCTGCCGGTGGGCATCGACGTGAGCGGCGGGCCGGTCGCGCTCGCCAGGCGGCTGCTGGCCGGCGAGGACGCGCACACCGACGTCGTCCCGCCGTTCGGGCTGGTCGCGGTCGATGAAGGCGAGCGGGTCAGCGTCCAGCAGGACTGGCTCGGCATGTGCCGGCTCTTCACGGCAAAGGCCGACGGCGTCACGGTCGTCTGCACCAGGCCCAGCCTGGTGGCCGCCTTCCTGCACGGCACGGCCGCTCCCGATCTCGACGGCTGGGCCTCGTACGCGGTCTGCGGCCACTTCGGCGGCGAGCTCTCGCCGATCCGCGGTGTCCGTCAACTGCGTCCGGGCGAGCGGATGACCGGGCGGCGGCG
The DNA here is from genome assembly GCF_016862515.1 of Asanoa iriomotensis. GTDB lineage: Bacteria > Actinomycetota > Actinomycetes > Mycobacteriales > Micromonosporaceae > Asanoa > Asanoa iriomotensis. The sequence goes on along the minus strand of NZ_BONC01000010.1, from coordinate 53,842 downwards.
CGAGGGAGGCTGGGAGGTCGCCTCGACACACCGGCCCGGGGTCGACGACCTGGTCGCCAACGGGTTCGCGGCACAGGCACGGCCCGTGCGAGAGTCGCTGGACGCCGCCGCCGACGCCCTCAAGACGACCGCCGCCAGCATTCACGACCTCTACGGCGACCGGATCATCCTCGGCCTCTCGGGCGGCAAGGACTCCCGGCTGATCGCGGCCTCGCTGGTCGCCGCCGGCCGGCTGCCCCGGTTCGTGACCAACGAGGACACCCGGGCCGAGGGCGAGATCGCCCGCCAGCTCGTCGCGCTGCTGCGGGAGAAACGCGGCCTGGCACCGGAGCACACGCTGCAGCTGGCCGGCGCGCCGGCCAACGTGTTGACGGTGGGCCTGGCCGAGCGGGCCCGGCGGCTGCAGCGGCAACACGACTACCAGTTCCCCTCGACCTATCTCGCGCGTCCCGCCCAGCGGGGCCGGCTGCCGGAGCGGCCGCGCGGCGCCACCTTCACCGGCGCCGCCGGCGAGCTGGCCACGGGCTACTGGTACCCACCGGCCGACAGCGACGTGCCACCGGATCAGGCGGCGGTGCACCGGCTGCTGGCCGCGGCGCCACCCGGCTTCGCCACGGAGGAGGCGTCGGCCGGCGAGCGACGCCGGGTCACTGCGCTGGTCGAGCACGCCAAGGAGGTCGGGCTGCGCGACCTGCATCTGATCGACTACCTCTACCTGGTCGAGCGGGTGCGCCGCTGGTACACGTCGGCCTACACGACCGGCATGGTCACGCCGTTCCTGTCGCCGGGCTTCGTCGCGGCCACCTTCGCGTTGACCGCTGCCCAGAAGCGCGAACGGCTGCTGCACACGGGCTTGATCCGACGGCTCGTGCCCGAGTGGTCGGAGGTTCCGTTCGTGAGCGCCTCGACCGGCGGGTCCACCGCCACCCGGGTGTGGCAGGGCGACGGCATCGAGGCGATCGCGGACCTGCTCGACACCGCGCACGGCCCGATCACGGAGCTGATCCACCGCGACACGGTCGCGCGGGCGCTGCGCGTCGCCGCCCGGGGCGGCCGGCCGGACCCGCGCACGCTGCAGCAGTTCACCGCCCTGGCCGTCGCGTCGACGCGGCTCGAACCGGACGCCACCCGGCCCGGCACGTCGGCGACCTACGCCGCGCTCGCCCGGATCCCGAGACAGCGGGCCGCTCAGGTGGGCCCGCACCCACGCATCGTGGGGCGCCTGCGCTGGGTCAAGAAGACCCGCCTCGGCCGGCGCATCTGGTCGACGGTCCGCTCCCAGGTGCACCGCCGCGACAGGTGACGGCGTCACTGGTGGCTGTAGCGCGAGGTCATCCACTCGTCGTCGAGGATGAAGCCCTTACCGTCGTGCCGTAGCCAGGGGTGCAGAGCCCCCGGCAGGTCGGGCTTGAGCACCAGCGCCGCGAAGTTGTTGCTCTGCCGTGGCGCGCACGCCTCGACCACCTTCAGCGCCGGTTGGGCGACCCGGACGACGCGGTAGAGCAGCCGGTTGCGGCGGTTGCGGAGCTGGGTCCACGGCAGGCGCATCTTGTGGATGAAGACGATGTCGTGGCGGGCGTGCGGTGCGGCGCAGTGCACGGTCTTGACGATCTCGCGCTCGGTCCACCGGTAGACGTAGTTCGGGATCGGCGTGTTGGCCACGCCGCCCTGGTGGCACCGGTTGCAGAAGACGCCCGCGTGCTCGTACTCCTGGCCGAACCCGAGTTTGACCCCGAGTCGGGTCAGCAGGTTGTCGTAGGGCTCGATCACCAGCATCCCCGCCCGGGACACCCGGTACATCTCGAGGAGCGCCCGGTGCGGCGAGTAGCAGTGGTGCAGACCCGAGTGGACCAGGCAGAAATCGAAGGACCGGTCCGGGTACGTGAGCCGCTCGGCGTCCTGGTAGCTCCAGGTGTACGGCGCGAAGTCGGTGACCGGGTCGGTCGCGTCGATGTTCGAGATCACCACCCGCCGGAACCCCGCCGCGGCCAGCACCTCCTGGTCGGTGCGCCCGCCGCAGACGACGAGGATCCGCATGTCGCGGTGCAGTACGCCGGTGCGCAGCAGTTCGCCGAGCACGTCGAGGTAGAAGACGTTCGCGTGTGCCGAACGGTCGCGCGCGTCGGGCGCCTCACCGCGGTCGGGCAGCGGCGGTGCCTCGGCCCGCTCCGCCCGGTCGCGCCGCCCGGCCAGGGTGGTCAGCACCGCGCGCACGAGCAGGGTGAGATCGGTACGCAGGCCCATCCGCCGGATGTACACCTTGTCCTTGCGCAGGCGTTCCTGCGGTGTGAGGCGGTAGCGGTCGATCTGCGCGATGCAGGCGAGCCCCGGCTTGACGGTGTGCCGCTGCGCGTACCCGGGGATCTCCTGCAGATAGCCCTGTACCAGCACGCTGCGCAGCGGGCGGGGTCCGACCAGGCTCATCGATCCGGACAGCACGTTGACCAACTCGGGCAGCTCGTCCAGGTGCCAGCGACGCAGCCACCGGCCGACCCGCAGCGTGCGCGGGTCGCCCGGGAACGAGCGGACCGGCCCGGTCAGCGACTCCGCGTGGTAGTGCATGCTGCGGAACTTGAACTGCCGGAAGGTGACGCCGCCGCGCTTCACCGAGTACTTGACGAAGAGGACCGGGCCGGGCTCCTCGATCCAGACGAGCGCCGCGACCAGGAACCACAGGGGCAGGGTGGTCACGATGCCGACACCGGCGACCACGACGTCGAAGACCCGCTTCCCGGCCAGCTTGCGGGGATATCGCAGGTCCGGGTCGCGATGGAAGGCAAGGATCTTGTCCTGTACGTCCGGCGACGGCGCCGAATGGTCCTCGACCAGCCCGGTCTTGGTGGCGGTGGCGGCGACCGCGCCGAGGAAGGTGCCCAGCAGCACGCCACCCACGGACCACCCGGCCACCAGGTGCGTCGCGAACCCGCCGGCCCACACGCCGACCATGGCGACCGTCGCGACGATGAACGTGGTCCGCCACGCGGCCGAGCGGGCCACCGGTGACCGGGTTCCGCGGCCGACGGTGAGGCACATGAGGAACGCGACGAGCCACGAGACCACCAGCAGGGCGCCGGTCATCGGTAAGCCCGGTGCTTCTCGGCCCACATGCTCAGCATGAGGACCGCCCACAGCTCCCGGCTGTGGTCGCCGGTGCCGGCCAGGTGGTCCCGCCACAACCGGTCGACCTCGGCGAACCGCAGGAAGCCCTGCCGATCGAGCACTTCGCGACCGAGGTACGCGTCGACCAGCGGCCGGTACGGACCGCGCAGCCAGGCGGCCATCGGCGCGTTGAAACCCCGCTTGGGCGCCCGCACGATCTCCGGCGGCAGCACGTCGGCGAACGCCCGGCGCATCAGCCGCTTCGGCTGGTACCCGGGCATCTTGAGGCGGCCGGGCAGCGAGAACGCGAACTCCACCAGCGGCGTGGCGAGCAGCGGCACGCGTACCTCCAGCGCGTGCGCCATCGCGGCGCGGTCGACCTTGGTCAGCACGTCGTCGGCGAGATAGACCTTGGTGTCCGTGTACTGGAACCGGGTGAGCGGGTCGAAACCCCGTCCCGCGTGATAGTGCGGCGCGTGGCTGCTGTAGGTGTCGGTCAACGCGGCGAGCAGGTCCGGGTGGAGCAGCCTGGCCTTGCGCTCCTCGCTGAGCACGACCCGCCACAGGTAGTGGCTGCGGCCCGGGCTCTCCAACGCGTTCGAGACGAACCGCCGGGCCTTGAACTGCCACGTCATCCGGCGGTCGGACTCGTGCACGTGCCGCAGCAGCAACGGCATCAATTCGGCCGTCAGCGCGCGCGGCAGCAGCCGGTAGTGGCGGGCGAGCCGGTCGGCCGTGTAGGTCAGGTAGCCGGCCAGGATCTCGTCGCCACCGTCCCCGCTCAGCACCACGGTGACCTGCTCGCGGGCGAGCTGCGACAGGTAGTACGTCGGCACCATCGACGGGTCGGCGAACGGCTCGTCGAAGCCGCTGAGCAGGCCGTCGGCAACGTCCTCGGCGCGTGGCCGGACGACCGCCTCGGTGTGGTCACACCCGAACTGGCGCGCCACCGTGGCGGCGGCGGTCCGCTCGTCGTACGACGGGTCCGTGAAGCCGACCGAGAAGGTCTTGAGCTCGGCGTCCGGCAGCACGGCCCGGGCCGCCGCCACGACGGAACTGGAGTCCATGCCGCCGCTGAGGAAGTACCCCACCGGCACGTCGGCGGGCTGCTGCGCCGCCACACTCTCGGTGACCAGCTCCCGGAGCATCCCGGCGGCCCGGCGGGCGGACAGGCCGGTGCGCTGTGGCCGGCCGGCCAGCGACCAGTACGGCTTGACCGTGTAGCGGCCCTGCTGCCAGGTCAGCATCGACGCCGGGGAGAGCTTGCGCACCTGGGCGAAGATGCTGCGGCTGCCCGGCACGTACATGAGGGACAGGAAGTCGCTGATCGCCTGTGGGTCCACGGTGGTCTTGACGTCGGCCGCGAGCAGGGCCTTGATCTCGGAGCCGAAGACGATCCGGCCCGCCTGCACCGCGTAGTAGAGCGGCTTCACGCCCAGCCGGTCCCGCACGAGACAGAGGAGGCGTCGCCGCTCGTCCCACAGCGCGATCGCGAACATGCCCTCCAGGTGGGCGGCGAAGTCCGTGCCGTACTCCTCGTAGAGATGGGGAATGACCTCGGTGTCGCAGTGGGACGCGAGCCGGTGGCCGCGGCGGACGAGGTCCTCGCGCAGCCGGCGATGGTTGTAGATCTCGCCGTTGAGGATCGCCCGGACGGCGCCGTCCTCGTCCCGCACCACGGGTTGGCCGCCGCCGGGGTCGATGACCGCGAGCCGGCGGACCGCGAGACCCGCACCGTGGCCGGCGTAGACGCCGTCGTCGTCAGGTCCCCGGTGGCGCAGGGTGGCGCAGGCCGCCCGGAGCACGTCGGGTCGGGCCGGAACGGCCGCGTCGGTGTATGCGATCCCCGCGATCCCGCACATCCCGTCCCCCTCTGTCGCTCAAACCGGGACGATCTCCGGTGCGGCAGGGTGCCCGCGCGGCGCCGGGTCCGGCCGCCAGATCCCGAGCGCCTGCGCGGCCAGCGCCGCGAGGTAGGCCGGGTTGAGCAGCAGGTAGCGCCGCCACAGCCGGCGCGGTTCCAGGGCCAGCCGCCACAGCCAGGACAGCCCCCGTCGGCGCATCCATTCCGGCGCGCGGCGCATCCGCCCCGCGTGGAAGTCGAACGCGGCACCGACGGCCAACAGGGGCAGGTCGAGATAGGAGCGCATCGCGTACGCGAAGATCTCCTGGCGGGGACAGCCGAGCGCGACCAGCACGGCGCGGGCTCCGGAGGAGCGGATCCGGTCGGCGATCTGGCGAAGCTCGTCCTCGCCGGCCGACCGGAACCGGGACGCCTCGGCGCCGGCGACGGACAAGCCCGGCACTCTTTGCCGCAGTGCCGCAGTCAGGTCGTGCAGGGTCCCGGGCGTGGAGCCGTACAGGTAGATCGGGAGGTCCTCGGCGGCCATCCGCGGCAGCAGTTGGAGGACAAGCTCCGGGCCGCTGACCCACTCGCGCAGGCCGGCGCCGTGCAGCAGGTTCAGCGCCCACCGCACGGGCTGGCCGTCCGGTGTGACCAGATCGAAGCCGTTGAGCCGGGCCCGGTGGCGGGGGTCGGTCACGCCGGTCATCACGCCGTGCACCGCCAGCGCGGTCATGCAGTACGGCCGGCGATCCCGGGCCGCCGCCAGCACCTGCTCGACCGCCACGTCGTAGTCGACGGCGTCGACCAGGACACCGAGCACGTTGCGCTTGGTGTCCGGCGTAGGCCGTTCGAGAGCGGCGCCAATCCCAGCCATGCTCGGAGTATGTGCGGCCGGCTCGCTCGAAAGGGTTAAAACCCGGGTCTACCTGGCGAAGCGGCCTCCGTCGTGTTAGGGCCGGACCGCACTGGGTTGATCAAGGGAACCTTTCGTGAGGGCCGCTGTCTTCTTATCTATGGAAGGTGTGCTTCGGCCGCGAACGGGGGACGGCGAGTTGAGCGAACGAATCCGGGCGCTGCTCGACGAGGCGGTGGCCGAGGTGCGGCCCAGGGAGGCCGACCCGGTGCGGAAGGTGGTCCGGCGCGTCCGCACCCGGCGGCATCAGCTGCTTGCCGGGGCCGGGCTCGCCGTCCTCGCGTTGCTCGGCGTCGGGGCCATGGCCGTGCGCCCACCCGCGGTCGAGCCCGCCGCACCGCCGAGCACGGCGGCCATGGCCGAACCGGCTGTGCCCGTGGTCGAGAACGGCGAGATCCGCGCCGGCCTGACCACGTTGCCTGTTCCCACCGGGTGGGAGGTCGTGCGGCAGGATCAGCCGGCTTGCCAGACAAGTCCGCGGACGGTGTTCGTCGGTGTGCGGGTCGCGCCGGGCGGTCGCTGCGGTGGCGACCGACCGCTGATTCAGGTGGTCGGCTACACCGAGCAGGTCCGCTACGCCGACCTTGGTCCCCACGGGCAGCTCATTCTGCCGGGCGGTCAGCCTGGCTGGGTGCCCACGGGACAGCTCGGGTTGTTCAGGGAGAAGGCCGGATCCGGGTATCAGGCCGTGGAGCTGGCGCTGCCGTGGTCCGGCGCGAAAATCACGTTCTTCATGAGCGGCAGCCAGCTACGCGAGATCTTCCCAACGGTCCGGACCGCACCCGTCGCCCCCACCGGGCTCGTGTTTCCGGCGTCCGTTCGCGCCGCGAACCTGAGGTTGCCCGGGCTCTCCTTTCAGGCGCAGTCCCTCTCCGCCCCGAGTCCGGCCAGGCAGCTCGATCAGCCCGATCAGCTTGCTCGACTGCACGGCCTGCTCGCCGGCCTGACCGAGGTGGTGCCCGGAGACGCGGGCTGCGCGACCGGGCAGATGACGCGCATGGACCTGGTCGACGCGCACAACAGGATCCAGGAGACCATCTACTTCAGCACCGACCCGGGCTGCGCCCAGGCGACGTCGTCGCTCGGCGGCCGCGTACGCATCACACCGGATCTGCTCGCGGAGCTGGCGCGAATCTTCCCGGAAATCCGCCGGGCGTCGTGAACGGAGACACCCGCGCCGCGAGCCCGCCCGGCTTCGCCGAGTTCGTCAGCGCCCGCTACACCACCCTGGTGCGGTACGGCACCCTGCTCACCGGCGACCAGGGGCGCGGCGAGGACCTGGTGCAGGACGCCCTCATCAAGACCTACCGGGCCTGGCGGCGGCTGCATCCCGGCGGCGCGCCGGAGGCGTACACCCAGCGGGTGATGGCGCGGGCGGCGTGGCGGGCCGCCCGGCGGCTCTGGCGGAACGAGGTGGCGACCGACGAGGTCCCCGACGTCGCGGCGTTCGATCCCTACGAGTCGCGCGACACCGCGGCGCTGGTGATCGCGGCACTCCGGACGCTGCCGGCGCAGCAGCGGGTGGTGCTGGTGCTGCGGTACTGGGGCGGTCTCACCGAGCGGGAGATCGCCGACCAGCTCAACTGCTCCGTCGGCACGGTCAAGAGCCGGGTGGGTCGCGCGATGGCGACGCTGCGCCGGCCGGGAAGCCCGCTCGCCGAGGAGTTCACCCTGTCCAGCTCTTCCTGAGCCGCTCTTGATGACGCATCCCCGGGACCACGCCGCTCTTTGTCTGTCCACATTAGACTCACGATCGGTCAGGAGTTGTCATGTCTCGTCAGTGGTCGCGCCGCGCGGTGTTCGGCGTGCTGGCCTTGGGCGGTGCCGCGGCGGCGGCCGCCTGTCGGCAGGTCGCGCCCAGCGGCCCCGAGGAGAGCACTCGGGAACGCACGATCGGCTTCACCGTCCACGACCGTCGGTTCGGTGACGACCGGCGTGGCCAGATCGCGGGATACGCCTCGGCGACCAGCGTCGCACCTGGTGAGACGCTCGACTTCCACGTCTCCGTGTCACCCGCTGCGGACTATCGGATCGAGGTCTACCGCGTCGGCCACTACGGCGGGCGCGGTGAGCGGCTCCTGGCGGCCAGTCCGTGGCTGGCGGGCCGGACCCAGGCCGAGCCGTCCGTGGACCCGAAGACCCGGATGGTGCGCTGCGCCTGGGAGCGCGGGTGGCGGCTGCGCGTCGGTCCGGACTGGGTGAGCGGGTTCTATCTGGCGCTGCTGACCAACGCGGACGGCTGGTGCCGGTGGGTGCCGTTCGTGGTCCGCGACACCCGGCCGGCTGCCGGGCTGGTGATCGTGCCGACCAGCACGTACCAGGCGTACAACATGTGGCCGCACGACGGGCGGCTGGGAGCGAGCCTCTACTACGGCTTCGACGCGACCGGTGAACCGGTGGCCACACTGCGCTCCCGCTCGGTCAGCCACGACCGGCCCTACCAGGACGACGGACTGCCGGCGCTCGCCGAGCACGACATGGGCTTCGTCCGCTGGGCCGAGGAGCACGGTGCCGACCTCGGCTACGCCACCAGCGAGGACCTGGACTCCGGCCGGGTCGATCCGGGTCGGCACCGTGCGGTGATCTTCTGCGGCCACGACGAGTACTGGACCACCGCGATGCGCCGGGCCGTCGCGACCGCCCGCGACCACGGCACAAGCCTGGTCTTCCTGAGCGCCAACAACTGCTACTGGCGCGTCCGCTACGGCACTCCCGACCGACGGACGGTGAACTGCACCAAGGTCAACCCCCGACCTGGCAAGCCCGTCCCGCTGATGACGCGGTGGCGCGCGGCCGGCAGTCCCGAGCAGGAGCTGATCGGTGCGCAGTACGTCAGCGTCATCGACGGCCGCGCGCCACTGGTCGTGCGCGACAGCCGGCACTGGTTCTGGGCCGGGACGGGGGTCCGCGACGGAGACGCGATCCCGAACGTCGTGTCGGGCGAGGCCGACCAGCGGATGCCGGACGTCCGGCTGCCGACGTCGACCGAGGACGTGACGCTGGCCCGTTCGCCGTACCAGCGCAAGGGCGTGCGCCACGAGCAGCACACCACGCTCTACCGCGCACCGTCCGGCGCCTGGGTCTTCGCCGCCGGGTCGCTCGGCTGGACCGCGGCGCTGCCCACCGACGCCCGGATCCAGCGAGCGACCCGCAACCTCCTCGACCGCGTCCTGGAGTAACGCCTATCCGACGGCCGTGCCCTCGAGCTCGACGAGCTGGCCGGGGATCGCCAGCCTGGTCACCCCGAGCATCGTGGTGGTCGGCGCGGCTCCGGCGGCACCGCACCGCCCTGCGCGACCGCGCCGCGGCTGTCGTCAGTCGCTACGCGTGATCCGGATACGTTTCTGGAAACGTTACTTGCGCTGGTCGTCAGGCGTTGCCTACGCTGAGGTCGCGACGTCCCCCGCACGAAGGAGCGCGTCTTGATCAGCCTCGACGGTGTCGAGCACCGTGTCGAGACCGTCTCCGCTTCGGCGGCCCGGGCGCTCCACGACCTCCTCGACGACGACGGCGGTGAGCCGCCCGCCGACGGCGACGAGCTTCCGCCGCTCTGGCACTGGCTGGCCTTCTTCCCCCGTGCCCGGCAACGTGACCTTGGCGAAGACGGCCACCCCGCCAGCGGTCTCCTGCCGCCGATGCCCGGCCTGCGCCGCATGCACGCCGGCGGCGAACTCGACATCGACGCGGGCGTACGCGTCGGCGAGCCCCTCGAACGGACCACCACGGTGAGCGACGTCCAGGTCAAGTCCGGTCGCACCGGCGAGCTGACGTTCGTGACGACGCATGCCGTCGTCCGGTCCGCGACCGGCAGGCTCCGCGAGCGGACCGATCTCGTCTACCGCCGGCCGGCGGGATCGACGCGAGCCGGCGAGGCCGAGCCGGCCGGTGGCTGGGACGTCGAACGCACCGTCCCGGTCGACCCGACGGTGCTCTTCCGGTTCTCCGCGCTCACCTACAACGCCCACCGGATTCATTACGACAGGGACTACGCGGCCGCGGAAGGCTATCCGGGCCTGGTGGTGCACGGCCCGCTGCAGGCGGTCCTGCTGGTGCGGCTGGCCGGCGCCGTCGCGGGCGGGCCCGTCCGCCGCTTCCGCTACCGCGCCTGCGCACCGGCGTACGACTCCGCCGATCTGGTCCTGAGGGCTCGTCGCCGCGGCCCCGGCGACATCGAGCTCGCGGCGTTCGCGGCCGGGGTCCGGACCATGTCGGCCACGGCGACCCGATGACGGTCCGCAGCTTTCTCTACGTTCCCGGCGACCAGCCCGCGAAGCTCGACAAGTCACTATCGTGCGGCGCCGACGCCGTCATCGTCGACTTGGAGGACGCCGTGGGGCCGCACCGGAAAGCCGCCGCCCGGGAGTGCGTCGCAGGATGGTTGGCCCGGTCCGCACCGCACGACATCGAGATCTGGGTACGCGTGAACGCCGGCGCCCACCGCCCGGCAGACCTCGCGTTGGTGCGCGAAGCGCCGAACGTGGCCGGCGTATGCCTGGCGAAGTGCGACTCGGCCGACGACGTCCGACAGGTTGCCGAGCTGTTCGCCGGTCGCGACGTGGGCCTCATGCCGTTGATCGAGTCGGCGGCCGGCGTCCTGCGGGCCGAGGAGATCGCGCGCGTGCGCGGTGTGCGGCTCCTCCAGCTCGGCGAGGTCGACCTGGCCGCGGATCTGGGCCTGCGCCCGTCGGACGGGGACGAGCTCGACGCCTACCGCGCCCAGATCGTCCTCGTGAGTGCGGCGGCGCGGCTGCGCCCACCACCGGCTCCGGTCGACGTCCACCTCGCCGACGACGACCTGTTCCGGCGTTCCACGCAACGCCTGCGCCGGCGCGGCTTCTGGGGGCGGGCGTGTGTCCATCCGAGACAGGTGGCGATCGCCAACGAGGTTTTCACGCCGACCGACGCCGAGCTGGCCGAGGCCCGCGACGTGCTCGCCAGGCTGGAGCGGTCGGGAGACGGGGTCACGGTGGACGGCCAGGGTCGGATGGTCGACGAGGCCGTGGCGCTGCGGGCGCGCCGCCTGCTGGGCTGAGCGCCGTCAACCCAGGGGGAACGGAGTCCGCCGGTCGCCGTCCGGCCACAGGAACCAGCCGTTGACCCGGTGCGCGTAGGCGTCGTCGAGCAGCCGGACGACGGCCCGGCCAGCGGCTCGCGGATCGTCGCCGTGCGCGCTGGTCTGCCGGGCCCAGGTGGCGTACCCGGCCAGTCGCGGCACGGCCGCGGCCTGCCGCGCGATGTCACCGTGCATCCGGGAGACCACGTCGCCGGGATGCAGCGCGTGTGCCGTCACGCCCGTGCCGGCGACCTCGGCGGCGACGTGCGCGGTGAAACGGTTGAGCGCGGCCTTGCTGGTGGCATAGGGCGCGTTGAACCGCCCGGCCGGCGCGACGCCGGCCGCCGAGGAGACGTTGACGATCCGGCCCCAGCCCGAGGCGAGCATTCCGGGCAGCACGGCACGGGTGCGGGCGACCGCGGCGAGCAGGTTGACACCGATGACCCGGTCCCACTCCTCGACCGCGACCTCGGCCACCGGTGCCAACGGTCCGTGCACGCCGGCCGCGTTGACCAGGACGACCCGCCCGACCGGGAGCGCCCGTCCGGCCAACTCCGCCGCCACGGTGGTGCAGGCGCCGCCGGCCGCGGTGATCCCGGCGGCCAGCGCGGCCAGCCGCTCGTCGTCGCGGCCGAGCGCGACCACCGGACACCCCGCGGCCGCGAGTGCGACCGCGATGGCTCCGCCGATCGTGCCCGACGCGCCGGTGACGACGGCCGTCACCTCCTTCGCGGACGTCAATCGAGGTGGAAGATCTCGGGGAGGCGGTGCAGCGACTCGTCCGCCCGGCGCCCGTCGGGACGCAGGACCAATGGCGCCATCTCGGCCTGCCACCGTTCGTTGACGGCCAGGCCGTCCATGTGTCGCAGCGAGCCCTCGAAGTCCGGCGACTCCAGATAGCCGACGGCCAGGCCGTCGGGGCGCAGGAAGAGGCTGTAGTTGTGCCAGCCCGCCTGCGCGAGCGCCGATCGCATGTCGGGCCACACCGCGGCGTGCCGGCGGCGGTACTCGTCGACGGCGTCCGGCCGGACGTTGAGGATGAAGGCGACGCGTTCCATCAGCGCACCCACAGTTGGGTGACGGATCCGACCGTGTCGGGCAGCAGCGTCCGCACGGTCGCCCGCACGGTGTGCCGCCCGGCCGGCAGCGTGAAGGTGTCCACGACGGACGACCAGCTGCCGGCCTGCTCGTGGTGGAAGTCCGGCCACCGGTCGGGCTCGACGGGCGTGCCGTCGACCTCCAGGCGCACGTCGACCAGCTCGTGCAGGCGGTCGTGGTGCCAGGCGGCGCCGTCCCGGACGGCCGACGTGACGACCGCGCACCGCCGGTCGGTGTCGACCTCGACCTCGCCCGACCACTGCCGCTCGACGGTCTCCAGCGTGCGGTCGACCGCCGGCACGCACGGCAGGATCCGCTCGAGCGTCAGCTCGTCCGGGTTCTCGCCCTTCATCCAGGTCGCGATCTGCGGAGCCCGGCCGAGGTAGGCGGCCTTGACGCGGTTCTCGTCGGGCGCGTCCCGGCGCTGCGCGGTCCGCGTCCATGAGTAGGTCGACGGGACGAACGGCTCCTCGCCGGCGCTGGCCGGTCCGTCCTCGGTGGACAGATAGAACGCCGCCACGCTGCCACCCGACTGCGCGACCCGCAGCACGCCGCCGTCGAGGGTCGCGCGTGCGGTGGCGCCCTCGGTGACGTAGTCGAGGTGGACACCCCGCCGTCCGGCGGGCACCTCCAGCTCGACCGTGCCCGTGGCTCCGGGTCGGGACAGCACGACCCAGGTGCCGGCGTCGCTGGACCAGGCGTACCCGTACGCCTCGTCGATCCAGGCCCGGCCGACCGGACGGCCGGACCCGGTGAGCTCGGGCCGGCGGCGCTCCTCGAGCGCGAACTGCGCGGCGAGGCGGTCGTCGCCGGCCATCCGCAGGTCGCCCCAGACCTGGTTGAGCAACGAGCCACGGGCGACGTCGAGGACCTGCCCGTCCTCCCACTGCGCCGCGCCCTGCCGGCTGGCCCACAGCGTGGTGCTGATCCACACCCCGAGGGAGTCCTGCTGGTGGGCCGGGATCGTCGACCAGTACGACTGCTGGCCGACGTCCTGGGACGAGGCCACGCCGAGGCGCACGTTCCAGGCGGGTACGCCGGACGGACCGGCCGCCTCGACCAGGTAGTCGCGCTCCCACAGCGTGGCTCCGTAACGCAGCCACCAGGGAGAGCGAAGTCCCCAGTAGAGCATCAGGAACGGGCCGCCGGCCGCGATGACCGCCTCGAACGTGTCGATCAGCGCCTCGGTGGTCGCGTACAGGCTGTGGATGCCGGACGCGTGGTCATGTGCCGGGTTGACGCACCAGAGCTCCGTGCCGTCGACCTTGAACCCGGTCGCGCCCGTCACGGTCACGTGGTGCAGCAGGGCGTCGCGGAACTGGGCCCGCCACGGCTCGGCCGCCGGGCACAGCCGCCACGGGAAGGCCGCGTTGCCGGCGAGCGCGGCCTCGACGCCGGGGTTGTGCAGGCCGATCTCGTGGCGGAACGCGCGGGCGCCGTCGCTCGGCGACACCCACAGGATGAGATCGAGGCCGTGCCGCTTGACCGTGGCCTGCACCGAGGCCGGGCCGTCGGCGAAGGTGGCCGGGTTGAACCTGGCCAGGTCGTCGGGGTCGTTCCAGCCGCAGTCGAGAGAGATCGCGTCGAATGTGGCGCCGGCGCCGGCGAGCCGGTCGACGAGCGAGTCGATGTCGCCCATCATCGCGTCGCTGAGCTCGATCTTCGGCTCGTTCGCGTGCGAGATCTGGTACCAGCCATAGGGGTCGTAGATCCGGTACGGCGTCCGCTCGCGGCCGATCCGCTCGAAGACGGCGCGGACGTTGGCCTCGCCGCTGTCCGTCGGGCCGATGCCGACCACGACGTCCGGCGCGGACAGCTCCCGGCCGGCGCCGATCCGCCGGCCGGGCCAGAACGCGCTGACCGGCCCGGACTCGCCGCGATAGGTCACCGCGGCAGGGTGGGTGGCGGCCTGGAAGTGGCGGCCCCACAGCGCCCAGGCGCCTTCCGCGTGGTAGTCGGCGCCGTCGACGGCCTGCTCGGCGAGGAGCACCTGGGAGATCCACGGTCCGTCGCCGGCCAGCGTCAACCGCTGGCGCACGAGGTCGTCGGTGGCCTCGTAGGTGACGGTCGCAGTGACACCGCCTGGATACGTCAGGGTGAGCCGGTCGGCGTCCCGCACCGCGTCGACCGCATCGAGGACGGTAAAGGCGCCGGCCCGGTGCACGGTCTGGTAGCAGTACTTGTCGACGCTGCGCCAGCCCTCGCGCTCACGGACCCGGTCGGCACCGAAGACCGGCTCGACGCGCAACTGCACGGCGATCAGCAGGTCGTCGTCGCCGTCGGGAAGGTCGACGGTGACCATGCCGGCCTCCACCGGTCGCGCGGTGACCTCGGCGCCGTCGGCGAAGACGCGCCAGGCGAGCCGCCGCCGCTCCAGCGGTGAACCCAGCGTCACCGCGAGCGGGCCGTTCCCGGCCGGGCGGGCGATTCGCGTGCGGTACCAGAGGTATCCGGCGTAGGACTCGCCCTCCCAGGTGGGAAAGCCGAAGCCGACCTCGTTGACCCGCGACGCGGCGTACCAGGTGGTGTCGTCCAGATCGGTTTCGAAATAGCCGGCGCGCAGCCCAGCCTCCTCGTCGGTGCGGTCGGCGAGCGAGCCGCCCGGGATCAGCCGCCACTGCGCGATGTGGCTCTGCTCCTCGGGCGCTGCCACCACCAGCCGCGGCCAGCGCAGCGCGAGCACCGTCTCGCCGGCCGTCACCCGGCTCTCGCCGTCGCCCGTCTCGTGGTCCACCGGCCGCCAGCCCAGCTCGTCCATTCCCAGCCGTGTCATGACGCGTCGCCCTCCATACGGCAGATCAGCAACCAGTCCTCGAATGTCGGGAGCGCCGTGGCGAAATGTGTCGCCGGCAGTTCCCATTCCCCCGTGCCGTCGACCCGGGCCCGATGCGTCACGAGCGTCTCGCCGGTGCGCGGGTTGACCACGTCGACCGTCCAGCGGCCCGGCGTCAGGTCCCGCAGCGAGAGCCGCCGCAGCTCCACCGAGATGCCGATGCTGGGGTCGCGCAGGCTGTTGGCCGGCACGTAGACCACCCGCTCGCCCGCCGTGCCGGCGCAGTAGGGCAGGAAGGGGTGCTCCGCGTCGGTGGCGGGCACGACGCCGTCCGGCATCGCCTCGTACTCCCACCAGCGCGATCCTCGGCCGGCGAGCAGGCGACCGGCGAGGCCGGTCTGCTCCGCGCCGGGCAGGAGTGCAGCGGTCGCCCAGTCGACCTCGCCCCACACGTGACCGGGGTCGTCCGGTCGGCCCTGCGCGAAGGCCCACATGCCCTGCGCGCCGTAGGTGTGGCCGGCCGCGCCGCTGAGCAGGTGTGACCAGAAGAGCATGCGCTGGAGAGTGGCCGGCGACCCCGCGGCGATCCCCTCGTAGCAGACCTCCGAGTTGACCACCGGCACCGGCGGATCGGCCGCCCGGGCCCGAGCCAGCGCGCGCAACGACGGCAGGACCGAGCCCCGGTCGGCGTGGCCGGTCTGCATCCACACGAAGTCGAGCTCGGCCCGGTCGCCGATCGCGTCGAGCGAGGTGTGGTGTTCGAAGGCCGGGCACGGGTGGTAGGTGAGCGGACGACCGTACGGGTCGAGCTTGCGCACCTCGGCCCCGATGGCGGCCCACCGGGTCAGCAGGTCCTCGACGCGGTCGGCGATGTCGTCGGCGAACAGCTCGTCGTAGTGCGGCAGGCCGACCTCGCCGGCGACGCACCAGACCACCGGCAGCGCGCTCCAGCGGGCGATCACCTCCCGCCAGTGCCGGCGCATCCGCTCGTCGCCGAGGTCGAGCAGGTAATAGCTCCAGGCACCGACGACCGCCGGGGTGAGACCGGCCGTCACGATGGCCGCGATGCGCTCGTCGGCCGCGTCCCACCAGCGCGGGTCCGGATGTCCGTAGTCAGCCGTCCACGACCACCGTCCGCCGGTCGCGGCCTGTGGAGTGAAACCGGTGGTCTCCGGATAGAGGCCGGCGACGAGCTGGACGGCCGTGAAGCCCTGTTGCCGGCGTCGCTCGAGCAGATCGGCGAAGCCCTCGTCGGTGGCGCGGTCGCTGAACGCGTACCACCAGGTGTCGGCGACCCAGAGGAACGGCGCTCCGGTGCGCTCCAGTCGCAGGTGCCGCTCGCCCGGGCGGGCGGTCACGTCGTTGCGCGGCGGCGGCGCGGGCGCGTCGACGGTCACGGTCGCGTCGTCGAAGACGAACTCGTAGCGGCCGGCGCCGGTGTTGCGGGCGCGGGCGTGGCGCCGTCCGTCCGCGTCGACGAAGGCTGCCACGTCCAGAGCGGCACCGCCGGGCGTGGTCACCCGGCAGGCGCCGGGATCGGCGGCGGGATCCGTCCCGCCGCTCACCGCCTCGACGACGCCGAGTTGGTTCCAGTCCACGTGTTGCCTCCCGCTGGTTACTTGACGGCACCGGCCGAGAGGCCGCTGACGAAGGCGCGTTGCGCGACGAGGAAGACGATCATTACGGGCAGCATGACGATCGCCATGACCGCGAACTGTTTGGGCAACGATGAGAAGTACTGGCCCTGGAAGGCGATGAAGGCGAGCTGGACCGTCTCGTGCCTGCCGTCGGTCATGAACAGCAGGGCGAGGATGTAGTCGTTCCAGGCCGCGAGTCCCTGCAGGATGGCGATCGTGACGGTCGCGGTCCGGGCCAGCGGCAGGTACATCCGGGCGAAGATCCGGAAGCTGCCGGCACCGTCGAGGCTGGCCGCTTCACGCAGTTCCACCGGCAGCGCGAGGAAGGCGTTGCGATACAAGAGAACCGAGGCGGCGAGACCCAGCGCGGTGTACGGACCCACGAGGGCCCCGTAGCTGTTGAGCAGGCCGAGGTCGACGACGAGTTCGTAGAGCGGCACGATGATGGCGGCCGGCGCGAGCATGATGCCGGAGAGCAGCACCAGCAGCACCACGCCGGAGCCGCGGAACTTGTAGTAAGCCAGGCCGAAACCGGCGAGTGAGCCGATCGCGACGACGGCGACCACCGAGCCCAGGGTGACGATGGTGCTGTTGACGAACATCCGCAGCAGATCGGTCTCGCGCCACACCGAGATCAGGTTGTCGAGTGTCAGACCGGTCGGCGAGACGCTGAAGATGTCGGCCGTGTCCGCGCGCAGGGCGCCGTTGAGCAGCAACGCGATCGGCAGGAGCCAGAGCGCCGCGAGCGGCACCAGAGCGAGGTGCGACCAGCCGATCCGGTCGCGGGCGACGCGGCTCGGTGCGGCGGTCACTGGACGCTCCGATTCGCCCAGCTCATCAGGCGCAGCAGGACCACGGCACAGACGGCGGTCAGCACGAGCAGCGCGGTGGCGATCGCCGCGGCGTATCCCGGCCGCGAGAGGTCGAAGGCCTGGTCGAAGATCTGGATGGAGAGCAGGTCCGTCGCGTGGGCGGGGCCGCCTCGGGTGAGGATGTAGACCACCTCGAACTCACGGAACGCGCCGATCACGCCGAAGAGCGTCAGGAGCACGGTCATCGGGCGAAGCTGCGGGACGGTGATGCGCCGCACGCGTTGCCACCACGAGGCGCCGTCGATCGTCGCCGACTCGTACAGGTCGCGCGGGATCATCTGGATGGCCGCCAGGTAGAAGAGCATGAACAGCCCGGAGTAGCGCCAGGCGCTGACCCCGAACGCGGCCCAGATCGCGGTGCCCGGGTCGGCGAGCCAGCCCTGCCCGGTGCCGCCGACGGCCCTGATCACCCGCGTGGCGACGCCCTCGTCGGGGTTGAAGACCCAGCCCCAGGCGAACGCGATGACGGCCGACGAGAGCACCGCCGGCAGGAAGAAGACGGCCCGGTAGACCACCTTTCCGCGCAGCGCACCGTCGAGCAGGACCGCGAAGCCCAGCCCTAATGCAAGCTGCACGGGCACGGTCACCACTGTCCACAAAAGAGTGTTCGTGACCGCCTTCCAGAAGTAGGGATCGAGGCCGCCCAGCATCTCGGTGTAGTTGTCGAGCCCGACCCAGTCGCGGATCGGCGACACGCCGTCGAAGTCGTAGAAGCTGGAGCGGATGGTCTCGACGATCGGGTACGCCACGAACACGGCGAAGACCGCGAGCGCCGGCGCGACGTAGAGCCACCCCGGTGAGGGGCGCCGGCGCTTGGGTCGGGGTGTCGCACGCGGCGGGGCGCCGGCGGCCGTCACGGCCGTCGGCGCCTCGGCGCTTTCCCGCACCGTCATGCCCGTGCGCGCTTGGCTGCGGCGTCCACCCGCTGGAGTTCGGCCTTGGGGTCGGCGTTGTTCACACAGACCGCGGCGATGGCCGACTCGATGGCCTTGCGCGTCTCGATGAAGGCGAACTCCCGGCGCTCGGCGCCCTTCCCGAGCTCGTTGTGCCAGTCGTAGATCTTCTGCCATTCGGCGTTGAGGCCGTCCGGACGGATGCCCTTGCGGGCCGGCGTGTACGTCGCCGAGCCGGCTTTCTGACCCGCCTCACCGCAGGACCACTCGATGAACTTCCACGCCGCCCACTGCTTGTCGGGAGTGAGGTCGCCGCGCATCGCCGTGGCGACGTTGACGGTCCGCCACGGACGCACGGCGGAGGGGCTGGACGCCTGCGGGATGCCGGAGACGCTCTGGCCCATCCAGTCGTCCTGTGGTGCGTCGGGCAACTTCGGCCACAGGCAGGCCGCCCAGTCGGTCAACCGGTTGGGGGTCGCGAACAACGCCGCGGTGCCCCAGGTGCCGATCGCCGCCGTCGCCGCCTTGCCGTTGAAGAACAGGTCGTAGGCGTCGGGGAAGGCCGGCGTCGCGAACGGCGCGGCGTTCCAGAGCTGGTCGGTGAGCGTGCGCTTGAGGTAGTTCAGGCCGGCCACGACCGCGTCGTCCGTGAAGCTCGCCTCACCGGCCTCCGCGGCGGCGATGATGCCGGGCTTGAACTGGCTCGCGAACTGCACGAGGTAGTCGGTGTTGGGCCAGTTGTCCTTGGCGCCCCAGGTCGCGGCGACCAGGTTCTGCGACCGCAGCTCCTTGGAGATCTCGACGAAGTGCTCGTGCGAGGTCGGCACCGTGCCGCCGGCCTTGGCCAGCACCGCCCGGTTGACCCACAGGACGCCGCCGATCGAGGACTGCTGCGGCATCGCGACCAGCGGGTCTCCCTTGGCGACGCTGTCGCGGATCTCCTTCACCGAGCCGTCGAGGAACTGGGTTTCCCAGTCCGCGCCGTACGCCTGCTTGGCCAGGTCTTCGAGGGGCGACAGGAACTGGGTGTACTGGCGGATCATGGATCCGGTCTGCAGGTGCAGGACGTCGCCCGAGGTGCCGTTGGGCACCGCCGTGCGCAGCCCGGTCTCGTAGTCGGGGAACGGGAACTTCTTGACCTCGAGCTTGACCTCGGGGACCGCCTGCTCGAACGCGTTCTTGAGCTCGGTGGCCAACGGCTCTTCGGGCCAGGCCCACGTCCACAGTGTGAGCGTGACCGTGCCGCTGGGCTTGACCAGCGAGGGCGCCGTTCGAGGGGAGTTGCCGGTATCGTTGCCGGAATCCGAGCCACAGGCCGCGAGCAGCGGCGCGGCGGTAATCGCACCGGCGCCGAGGATCGATGCACGGAGGACGGTCCGACGGGTGATGAGACCCTGGGAATCAATGCCACGGGTCTGCGGTTTCTGGGTGCCCACTGTCACCTGCCCGGGAGAGGTTTATTTCCAGCGTGTTAGCGGACGCTATCGCCGGCTGGAATCGTTGTCAATGACTCCGGCAACGTTTCCAGAATCGTTACTATGCGGCGCGAAGCCGCCGGCCGATCGGACCCGCGACGAGGCGGGCCGGTGCCGGTCAGTACATGAGCTGCCCGCCGGAGACGTTCAACGTCGCTCCGGTGACATAGCGGGCGCCGGGGCGCAGCAGGTAGACCACGGCGTCAGCGATCTCGTCGGGTGTGGCCATGCGACCGAGAGGCACCATCGCCACGGAGGCCGCGAGCTGCTCGTCGGTCATGCCGGCACGCATCATCTCGGTGTCGACGAAGCCCGGCGCGACGGTGTTGACCCGCACCCGCTGGGGCGCCAACGTCCGGGCGAGCCCGCGGGACATCGACACGATGCCACCCTTGGCGGCGTTGTAGACGACCGAGCCGCCCAGGCCGCCGGTCCACCACCCCTGGGAGGAGAGGTTGACGATCGCACCGCCGTTGCCGGCGGCCGCCAGCCGCAGGCCGACGGCGCGGTTGAGGAAGAACGTGGCCTTGAGGTTGGTGTCGACCTGAAGGTCCCAGTCTTCCTCGGTGATGTCCTCCAACCGGTGGCGGCGCCGCAACACGGCGGCGAGGTGAGCGAGCCCGGCGAGCGGCCGACCGGTGTCGCCGGCGGCGTCGAGGATGCGGTCGTGGGTGGCGAGGTCGCGCAGGTCGACGGCGACGCTTCGGTGCCCGGCGCCGGGCAGGTCGGCGAGCAGACGATCCAGCCGGTCCACGGCGAGGTCGACCGCGACGACGGCCACGCCCTCGGCCGCGACCATCCGCGCGACCGCGGCACCGATCCCACCGGTCGCGCCGGTAACGATCACCGCGGACCCGGCCAACGTCTCGCTCATGCGAAACCCTCCCTCACCCGACGCGCGTCATGACCTGCCGGCCCACACCCGCGCTGACCACCCGATCCAGCCGCCATCCCGGCCACGCGCCACCGTCCGCTGCCGCCGCCTGCGTCGCGAAGTGCCGGCCGCATCCGTGACATCCGTCTAACCCGGCGACCATCCCTCTCACGCCCAACCCTCCCCACGCCGTGTGCGCCATGAAGTGCCGGCCCACATCCTCGACGACCACCCCGGTCACACCCAGCCCTCCCCCACGCCACGTACGTCATGACCTGCGGCCGCATCCGGGGACGACCGCCCAAGACCAGCCACCATCTCGATCACGCACACCCACCGCCCACCCGGTGTCCGCTACCGCCCGCCGGCCGCACTCCCGACAACCACCCGAACCGGGCGCCATCTCGGTCACGCGCAACCCACCGCCCACCCGGCGTCCGCCATGGCGTGCCAGCCGCAGCGGCGGGGACCACACCGAACCGGTGCGCCATCTCGGTCACGCGCAACCCACCGCCCACCCGGCGTCCGCCACGCCTGCCGGCCGCAGCGGCGGTGACCACCCCGAACCGGTGCGCCATCTCGGTCACGCCCAACCCACCGCCCACCCGGCGTCCGCCACGGCCTGCCGGCCACCACCGACGACCAGCCCCAACGGGGGCGCCAACTCGGTCACGCCCAACCCACCGCCCACCCGGCGTGCGCCATGGCCTGCCGGCCGCACCACCGACGACCAGCCCAAACCGGGGCGCCAGATCGGTCACGCCCAACCCACCGCCCACCCGGCGTGCCCCATGGCCTGCAGGCCGCACCACCGACGACCAGCCCAAACCGGGGCGCCAGATCGGTCACGCCCAACCCACCGCCCACCCGGCGTGCGCCATGGCCCGCCGGCCACACCCCCCACGACCACCCCGAACCGGGCGTCGTCTCGGTCATGGCCGGGTCCGTGTCATGGCTTGGCGGTTGTGCGGACGGCCTTCTTCGCCGTCGACTTTCGTGGTGTGGCCGGGCGGCGGACCGGGCCGACGCTGTCGCGTGGTGTGAAGCGGGTGTCGATCACCACCGTGCGGGGTTCGGCGCCGTCGAGCATGTCGAGCATCAGGCGGGCTGCCGCGGTGCCCATCTCGCCCGAGTCGCGCGACACCGACGCCAGGTCTGGGGCCAGCACGTCGAACATCGGCCATTCGTCGAGGGTCACCAGACCCACGTCGACACCGACCGATCGGCGCAGTTGGCGCAGCGCCTGCAGGGCGCCAGCCGCCGAGGCGATGCCGCCCGTGATCAGCGCGGTTGGCTCGGTGCGCCGCGAGAACAGGCGGATCACCTCGGCCTTCGCGTAGTCGGCGTCGAAGCTGCCCAGGGCCAGCATGCTGCGGTCGACCGGCACGCCCGCCGCGTCGAAGGCGGCCTCGTAGCCCCGCAGCCGCTCGCGGGAGGAGCGCACCGCCATCGAGCCGGTGACCAGACCGATCTTCCGGTGCCCGCGGGCCAGCAGCTCACCGGTGGCCCGGTAGACGCCGGAATAGTGGTCGCAGAGCACCGCCGCGGCGCCGAAGCCCGGCACCTCGCGGTCGAGCAGGACGACCGGGCCGTTGAGCGCGGTCAGCGCCGCGCGGGTGCTCTCGGCCTCCTCGGACACGAGCGACACGATCACGCCGTCGACCCGGCGCCGGCGCAGCAGCGCGAGGTTGCGGGCCTCGACGTCGAGGTGGCCGTCGGAGCTGGTGATCAGCATGGAGAAACCGGAGCGCCGCAGCTCCTGCTCCGCCGCCCGCGCGATGTTGGCGAACAGCGGGTTCGAGATGTCGCGCAGCACGAAGCCGATCGTCTTGGTCGAGCCGCTGCGCAGTGACTGGGCGAGCAGGTCGGGCTCGTAGCCGAGCTCGGCGACGGCGGCTTCCACCTTGGCGCGCATCGCCGCCGACACGTCGGGGTGCCCGGTGAGCACCCGGGAGACGCTGGACAGCGCGACACCGGCCTGGACGGCGACGTCACGAATGGTCGCGCCGGATCCCTCCGAGTCGGACCTGGACATCGACGACCTCCGTGTTTGGCGGACCCAGTTACTCAACGGACAAGTATGACCTAACGGGGATCAGCCGTCCGCCCGGTGGCGGCGGATGACGTCTTCGTCAAGTTCCCACCCGAAGCCGGGTCCGTGCGGCAGCGGCAGCTCGCCGTCGACCAGCGCCGGCCGGTTGGCCAGCAGGGTCCAGAAGATCGGGTCGCGGGTCGGCGAGAACGCCTCGACGAACGTGCCGTTCGGCACCGACGCCAGCAGATGCGCGGCGACCTGGCCCTCCTCGTGATGACCCAGCTCGACGTCGAAGGCAAGCGCCATCGCCGCGACCCGCCGCCACTCGGTCGGCCCGCCGCCCCAGGAGGCGTCGAAGTTGCAGACGTCGACCGCGCCGTTGACGAACATCTCCCGCATGCCGACCCGGGAGATCTCGCTCTGGCCCGCGGCGACGTCGACGTTGCCGCGGCTGCGCACGTCGCGCAGACCGCGCCAGTCGGCATGCCAGCGGGTCGGCTCCTCGAACCAACGCAGCCGCACGTCGTCGCCGAGCAGTCGCAGGAACTCGAGCGCCTCGTTGACCGTGTAGCCCTGGTTCGCGTCCACGACGAAGAGGAAGTCCTCGCCGACGATCTTGCGTGCCGCGCGCAGCCGGTCGGCGTCCTCCTGCGGCGGCTTCGCACCGATCTTGAACTTCATGCCGACCATGCCGTGCTCGGCCTTGAAGAACTCGAGCTCCTTCTCGAGGTCGGCCGCGCTCGACCCGTAGTAGCCCCCGATGCCGATCATCGGAATGCGGTCGCGGTAGCCGCCCCACAGGCGCCACAACGGCTGGTTGGCGTACTTGCCGACCGCGTCCCACACCGCGCTGTCGACGCAGGCGATGGCCTGCATCGGGATCGCCCGGTCCCGGAGCTGGTCGAGCGTGACCGGCAGCATCGCCTGCCACACCCGCTCGACGCGCAGCACGTCGAGACCGATGATCCGCGGCGCGATCTCGTCGCGGATGATGCCGAGCACCTCGTGCTGCTCCTCGTCGGTGTCGGCGTTGTACGCCTCGCCGACGACACCGTCGGAGGTGCGGATCCGGGTGATGATCGTGCACCGGTTGCGCATCGAGTAATAGCTGCCCTTGTAGTGATGACGCAGCGGGATCCGCAGCGGGATCGTCTCGATCGCCTCGATCGTCGGCATGCACTTCTCCTGGGCGAGCGCGTTGGGTATCGTTCCTGGAAACGGTACCGGTAACGTGCTTCGCGGGTCAACGCGGAAGGGACGGGGAATGACGCTTCCCTTGTCAGACATCAGGATCGTGGCGGTCGAGCAGTACGGCGCCGGCCCGTACGGATCCATGCACCTGGCCGATCTCGGCGCCGACGTCATCAAGGTCGAACAGCCACCCGACGGCGACGTCGGCCGCTACGTCCCGCCGTACCGGGACGGAACCGAGAGCCTGTTCTTCGAGTCCTTGAACCGCAACAAGCGCAGCGTCTGCCTGGACATCGCACACCCGCGCGGCCGCGGGGTCTTCGAGGACCTCGTCGCCCGCAGCGACGCGGTCTTCTACAACCTGCGCGGTGACGTGCCGGCCAAGCTGGGCCTGCGGTACGCGGACCTCAAAGGGGTCAACCCACGGGTGGTGTGCTGCTCCCTTTCCGGGTACGGCATGACGGGGCCCCGAGCCGCCGAGCCCGGTTTCGACTACATGGTGCAGGGCGTGGCCGGCTGGATGAGCATCACCGGCGAGCCCGACGGGCCACCGACCAAGACCGGCATGTCCGCCGTCGACTTCGCCACGGGGCTCGCCGCGGCACTCTCGTTGATGGTCGGCGTGCACGCGGCCCGCCGCGACGGCGCCGGCGGCGACGCGGACGTGGCGCTGCTGGACACCGCGGTCTCGATGCTGAACTACCTCGCGACCTGGCACCTGACGCGCGGCCACGTGCCGCGCCGGGTCGAGCGTTCCGGTCACCCGACGCTCGTGCCGTTCGGCAACTTCCCCACCGCCGACGGCTGGATCGTCGCGGGCGGCAGCAAGGAGAAGTTCTGGGTGCGGATGACGGAGGCGTTCGGGCGACCGGACCTGGCGACCGACCCGCGGTTCGCCACGTTCGACGACCGGCTGCGCCACCGCGACGAGATCATCGGCGTGCTGGACGCCGAGTTCGCCAAGCGCCCGACCGCGGAGTGGTTGACGCTGCTGACCGCCAGAGGGGTGCCCTGCGCCCCGATCAACGACATCGGTGCGGCGCTCGCCGATCCCCAGGTGGTCGCGCGCGATCTGGTCTTCCGCACCGCACACCCGAAGCTCGGCCCGGTGGGCCAGGTGGCGTCGCCGGTCCGGTTCGGCGACACGGCACCCTTGCGGAGGCGTGGCCCGTCCCTGGGCGAGCACACCCGGGAGATCCTTGCGGAACTGCTCGGATACACCGACGATCACATCGCCGAACTCGTACGCGCCGGCGCCGTACGCGAAAGGGTCGAACCGTGAGCAAACTGCGCCTGTCGGTCATCGGCGCCGGGTCGTGGGCCGTCTCCTCACACCTGCCCGAACTGGCCAAGCGCCGGGACGAGATCGAGTTCCACGGCGTCTGCCGGCTGGGTGGGGATCAGCTCGCCCGCATCAAAGCCGACTGGGGCTTCGCCCACGCCAGCGAGGACTACCGGGAGGTGTTGGCCGACGGTGCCGACATCGTGCTCGTCGGCAGCCCGGCCGCGCTGCACCACCCGCACGCCAAGGCTGCCCTGGAGGCCGGGGCGGACGTACTCGTCGAAAAGCCGTTCACCGCTACCAGTGCGCAGGCGTGGGACCTCGTCGACACCGCGGCGCGTGACGGCCGGCACCTGCTGGTCGCGTACGGGTACAACTACCGGCCGATGATGCGCTCCGCCCGTGCGCACATCGCCCGGCTCGGCGGGATCGGCCCGGTCGAGTCGCTGATGGTCTACATGGCCTCGGGCACCAGAGAGCTGCTGTCCGGATCCGGGGCGTACGCGCGCGCGTCCAGCCTGTCCGCGCCCGACATGGCGACCTGGGTCGATCCGGAGCTGTCCGGCGGCGGCTACGGGCAGGCGCAGTTGACCCACGCGCTGGGGCTGGCCCTGTGGCTGCACGACATCGAGGTCGAGGCGGTCCAGGCGGTCGTCGCGAGCCCACTGGGCGGCACGGTCGAGCAGCACGACGCCGCCGTGCTGCACCTGGCCGGCGGCGGCATCGGCACGCTCACCGGCGCGTCCGCGCACCAGCAGGCGATGAACTACCGCGACCAGCTTCAGGTGCGGATGGTCGGCCGGGACGGCCAGTTCCAGCTCGACGTCGAGAACGACAAGCTGCGAATGTTCCGCGCCGACACCGGCGACGCCGACCTCGCCTTCGCCGACGGAAGCGGCCGGTACGAATGCGACGGTCCGCCGCACACCCTCGTCGACCTCGCGTCGGGCCGTGCCGTCGAAAACTGCTCCCCGGGCGATCTCGGCGCCCGCACGGTCGCGGTGCTGGAAGCCCTGTACGCCAGCGCCCGCACCGGCGACACCGTCCAGGTGGCCAGGCGGCCCTAGGGTCTGTGTCGAGGTCCCGGCCGGAGCGAGGCGAGGCCCAGGCGTCGGCTGGGGCCGCGGCAGCCCGGTCAGGACCTCGATCCTAGACGCCGAGCGCGCGTCGCGCGGCCGTCGTGTCCCCGTCGTCGACGGCGGCGCCGGCGAGTGTCCACATGAGATCCGCGTCGGCCGCCCATTTGCGCTCCGCGAGTGCCTGGCGCTCGGGGCCCGGGCCGCCGGGTGGCACCGACACCTCCACGGCCTCGTCGGGCCGCCCGGACGGCCACACCCGCGCCGACTCGACCGGCCGGCTCTCGACGTGGATCCGCACCGGCGGCGCACCCGACCCCGGCTGTTCCAGCCTGAAGGGGTCCGGCGACGCCCACACCCGGGCGACCGTCTCGGCCAGGCTCCACCAGCCCCGTTCCGCGCCGGCGGCCACGGCGACCTGCGGTGCGACGGCGACCTCGAGGCCCTCGACCGCGGCCGACCCGGACCGCAGGGCGAGCAGCGCCGCCACGGCCGACTGGGCGAAACCGTTGACGGGATAGGGCCGGATGGACGTCGCGCCCAACGCGGCCAGCGGCCGTGGCTCCTCGCCGGCGGCGCCGAACAGCGCGCCGACGCCCGCATCGCCGCTCAGCACAGCTTCCGGCGGTGTCAGGCCCCATGCGGCGGCCCGGGCCGCTTCGAGACCCGCCGACGCGGCCGCGGCCCGGTGCCAAGCCGCCGCCGGGCTCCGCTCCCGCATCGTCTGCCCGACACCGCCGGCCGTGGTCAGCGCCAGGCCGACGGCGGCGGCGATCGCCTCCGGATCACGCCGGCCGGCCAGCAGCACGGCGGCCGCCGCCGCGGCACCGGCCTGCCCCGCGACCGCCGTGGTGTGCCAGCGCCGGGCGGCCGCCTCGCCCAGCCAGGTGGCGGTGACCGCCGCCGCCTCGTATCCGGCCGCGGCGGCCGCCGCCACGCAACGGCCGGGCACGGACGGCACGGACAGCACGACGGGCCACACCACCGAGCCGGGATGGATGCGCGCCGGCCAGTAGATGTCGTCGCGGTCGCCGCGGTGGCCACGGATGGCCAGCGCGACGACGGAAGACGCCTCCGGCGCGGATCGGTCCCAGGCGCACGCGATGTGGTCGGCCAGCAACAGCCGCGCCGCGTCCAGGTCGACCGGTGCGGTGCGAGCGGCCGCGGCGATGGCGACAAGTGGGGCGTCCACGGAACACCTAGACGCGGTAGCGGTCGACGACCGACTCGTCGACGGTGATGCCCAGGCCCGGTCGGTCGACCGGCGGGAACATCCACCCGTCCACGTGGTCGAACGGCTCCGCGACGAGGTCGTGCTGCATCGGGTTGCGCAGGGGTTTGAGCTCGAACACCCGGCACACGGGCGTGCTGAACGAGATCGCGAGGCTGGCGGCGGTCACGATCGCCGAGGACCAGGCGTGCGCGTTGGCCTGGCGACGATGGGCCTCCACCCGGTCGACGACCTTCTTGAAGCCGGTGATGCCCTCGGCGCGGGCCGGGTCCACGCCCAGCACGTCGCAGGTGCCGGTGGCGAGCACCCGCTCGAACCCCTCGAGGGTCCACTCCTTCTCGCCGTACGCGATCGAGGTCTGCGTCTTGGCCCGCAGGGTGGCGTATCCCTCGGGGTCCCACGCGCCGAGCGGTTCCTCGATCCACTCGATGCCGTGCTCCTCGAACGCCCGCACCCGGCGCACCGCGGTGGCCACGTCCCACCGGATCGCGATGCCGAGATCGATCATCAGCGACTTCCCGGGCCCGATCGCCTCGCGCATCGCCTTGACGTAGGCGACGTCCCGGTCGTGCTCGTAGCCGAGGCGGGCGCTGCCGCGCTTGCCGAAGCCGACCTTCATGCCCTGCAGGCCCGTGGAAAGCCAACCGACCGCCTCGTCGGCCATCTCGGCGATCGACTCGTGATGGGCGTGCGAGGAGGCGATGGCCGGCAGCCGCTCGTGCACGGGACCGCCGAGCAGGTCGAGCACGCTGCGGCCGAGGGACTTGCCCTTGAGGTCCCAGAGGGCGATGTCCAGCGCCGCGATCGCGTACGAGGCCATGCCGCCGCCGTATCCGTACCACCAGGCGCGGTCCTTGAGCGAGCGCCAGATCGCCTCGGTGTGCACGGGATCGCGACCGATCACGGCGTCGGCCATGCCGTCGACGATGCGGGCGACGGCGTGGTTCGCGTCGGCGAACTGGGTGATCGCCTCACCCCAGCCGACCGCGCCGTCGTCGGCGACGACCTTCACCAGGCACAGATAGCGCGTCGCGTCGAAGTCGTTCGGCTCCGGGTACGCGACCGGAATCGCTTCCACCGAGGCGACCTTCATGACGCGAGCCGGTAGACGTCGAGCGCGTTGCCGGACAGCACGGCCCGTTGTTCGTCCGGCGACAGCGTCGACGCGTAGTCCCGGTAACAGTCCATGATGGAGTCGTACGAGCTGAACAGCCGGTCCACCGGCCAGTTGGACCCGACCATGCACCGCTGCGGGCCGAAGCTCTCCAGGCAGTGCTCGGCCCACGGCCGCAGCGACTCCCGGCTGAACAGCGGATCGGTCATCGCCAGCCCGGAGATCTTGCAGACGACGTTCTCGTGCTTGGCCAGGTCCGTGAGCGCGCTCCGCCAGGCCTGGAAATACTCGTCGTCGCGCCGGCGCGGGTAGCCGAAGTGCTCCAGCACGATCCGCAGATCAGGGTGGCGCGCGGCGAGCGCGCCGGCCGCACCCATGTTCGGGAACTCGCAGTCGAGGTCGAAGACAAGGTCGTGCGCGGCGAGCCGGCGCAACGAGCGTTCGTACTCTGCTGACAGCTCGCCGGCCGCCAACGCCGGCTCCGCCGCGAAGTCGCGGACGCCCTTGAACAGCGGCGACTCCTGGTGGCCGGCGAGCTGGCGGGCGGCGTCGGCCGAGCCCAGGTCGGCGTGGGCGACGATGCCGTGCGGGATCCCGTGCGTTTGCGCCATCTCCGTGAGCCAGTGGGTCTCGGTCACCGGGTCCGGCGACCCGATCGCCGCCTGGACGTGGACGAAGTGGGTGACGCCGGCGAACCTTGCCTCGGCCCACAGGTGGCGGGCGTCGAACGCCTCGCTCTTGATGCCGTCGATGTCGCCGAGGATCGGATGGACCGCGTCCGGTGCGAGCCAGTCCCAGCGAAGCTCCGGATGCTTGTGGTTCCAGAAGTGCACATGGGTGTCGACGATCGGCAACACGGTGCCAACCCTCCTCACGCGGCTCGGATGACGGCGATGGGCGTGCCGGTGGTCACCTCGTCGTCGGCCTTGACGAGGTGTTCGCTCACCACACCCGCCACCGGCGACGGCACGTCGACCACCGTCTTGTCGGTCTCCACCCGCACGAGCGGGTCGCCTTCCGCGACAGCCGCGCCGACGGCCGCCGCCCACTCGACGACGACGACCTCGTCGACCGTGTCGGCGAGCCTGGGCAGCTTGACGGTGACCCTCACGCCGCCACCGCCCAGATATTGCGGAACATGGCCGCGGGCGTGGGATCCGGCCCGGCGGCGACCGCCTCGGCGACCGCGTCGAGGTCCTCGTCGACGGCCTTCTCCAGCCCGGCCAGGTCGTCCTCGGTGGCAGCGCCGCCGGCGACCAGCGCGGCACGCGCGAGGACCAGCGGGTCGCGCTCGCGCCACCGCTCTAGTTCACCCTCCGGCCGGTACGTCGCCTGGTCGGCCCGCGAGTGCCCGGCGAACCGGTAGGTCTTGGCCTCCACCAGGGTCGGCCCCTCGCCGGCGCGGGCCCGGGACACCGCCTCGCGCAGCACGGCGCGGGTCGCGTCGACGTCCATGCCGTCGACCGGAACCCCGGGGATGTCGTACGAGCCGGCCCGGCGGTGCAGGTCGGTCAGCGGCGTCGTGAGGTCGATCCGGCTGTATTCGGCGTACACGTTGTTGTCGCAGACGAAGACGACCGGCAGCTTCCACACCGCGGCGAGGTTGAGCGCCTCGTGGAAGGCGCCGATGTTGGCCGCGCCGTCGCCGAAGACCGCGACCGCGACCCGGTCCTCTCCCCTCGTCTGGAACGCCAGCGCCGCGCCCGCGGCCACGGGCAGCCCGGCGCCCACGATCGCGAAGGTCGGCAGCAGCCCGACGTCCGGCTCGCAGAGATGCATGGAGCCGCCGACGCCGCCGGTGCACCCGTCGGCCTTGCCCATGATCTCGGCGAGCACGTCGGTCGCCGGCATGCCGAGGGCCAGCGCGATGCCGTGCCCGCGGTAGGTGGCCGTCACGATGTCGGTGGCGCGCAACTCGAGCGCGAGGCTCACGTCGAGTGCCTCCTGGCCGGCGCACAGGTGGGTGGTGCCGTGGATCAGACCCTGGGCGAAGAGGTCGTTGACCCGCTCTTCGAACCGCCGGATCTCGTACATCCGCTCGTAGCGGGCGACCGGATCGGCCAGCGCTTCCCGCCGTGCCACGTGGTCGCCGGACCGCACCAGGGTCATGCCGCGACTCCTTCACGAAGCCACCACGGATCCGGCACCTCGCCGGTCCGCAGGTAGGTGGTCAGTTGGTGCTCGATCTCGCCGATGCCCGGGCTGAACCGCGCCTCGAGCGCCTTGTTGTACGGCACCGGCACGTCCGGAGCGGTGATGCGGAACGGTGGCGCCTGCAGCGACCGGAACGCGGCGGTCGTCACGGTGGCCACGATCTCGGCGCCCCAGCCGCCGCTCGCCGGCGCCTCCTCGACGGTGACCAGGCGGCCGGTCTTCGCGACCGACGCGAGCACGGTCTCCCGGTCCCACGGCGTGACGGTCGACAGGTCGATCACCTCGATGCCGGCGTCGATCCGCTCGGCGGCTGCCAGGGCGGCCCGCACGGTCTGACCGAGCGCGACCACGGTGAGCGCGTCTCCCTCCCGCGGCACTCGCGCCACACCGAGCGGAACGATGCCCGCGTCACCCGTGACGCACTCGCCCCGCTCGGCGTAGAGCACGCGAGGCTCCAGGACCACCACCGGGTCGGGGTCCCGGATCGCGGAGCGGAGCAGGCCGTACGCGGTCTGCGCGTCGCTGGGGACGGCGACCTTGAGGCCCGGCGTGGCGCCGAGCCAGTTCTCCAGGGTCTGGCTGTGCTGCGTGCCGAAACCGAGTCCGGAACCGACACTGGCCCGGACCACGAGCGGGACGCCGACCCGGCCGTTGCTGAGGTAGCGGAACTTGGCGGCCTCGGTGACGAGCTGGTCGAGGGCCACGCCGAGGAACTCCATGAACATGATCTCGGCGACCGGCCGCATGCCGACCGCGGCGGCACCGACCGCGGCACCGACGAAGCCCATCTCGGAGATGGGCGTGTCCCGGACCCGCAACGGGCCGAACTCGGCGAGCAGCCCCTCCGAGGTCTTGAACGGACCCTCGGCCGCCGCGATGTCCTCACCGAAGATCAGGACGGACTCGTCCTCCCGCATCGCATCGGACAACGCCGACGCGATTGCCTGTCGCACCCGTATCCGCGCCATCCGCCCGCCTTCCGTGGCCGCCTCGTGGACTGGAAACGATTCTGATCCTGCCGCGAGGTCTCAACCGCCGTCAACCCCAAGATTCGCTGGATGACATTCCCGCCAAGGCGGACCGAGCCGACAATTCGGCGGGAACGTTTCCAGCAATGGACGGCGCGGCAGCCGACCGGCAGAACTCGGCGTTGCGCGCATGATCTGACAGCGCGACGGGCGCGGACCGGTCAGCCTCGATCAAGAAATCGAGGCACTTCGATCGGAGGTACGTATGCGAGTCCGTTCCCTCGCTCTCCTGCTGACCGCGGCAGTGACCCTGGCCTTCACCGCGGTCACGGCCCCGCCCGCCGCCGCGGCGACACCCGACCGGTGGGGTTTCGCCGCCGTGTGGAACCCCGCCGTCCCCCTCGGCACGACCCTCGACACCACCCGCCAGTGGGGCAGCTGGAAGACCGCGTTCCCGGCCCTCTGGGCCACCGGCGGAAAGCAGGCCGTCGGGCGCTTCCAGGTCACGTTCCCACAGGTCGCCAGCGGTACGCGCGGCACCGTGCACGTCACGGCCGTCAGCCGCACCGGCAACTACTGCGAGGTGGTCCGCTGGGGATCCGCCGTGGCGGACGAGATCGTCGACGTGGCGTGCCACAAGCCCGGCGGCGTCCCCGCCGACACCCCGTTCACGATCATGTGGTCGACCAGCTCCGGGGTGACTCCGCCCGGGGCCTACGCGACCGCGCAGGTGAACACGGCCGGCAACGCGGTCCAGTGGTACAACAGCACCGGAGCGGGCGTGCCCGGCACCGGAATGCTGACCCCCGGCCGCTACATCGTGCGCTTCCCCGGCGTCGGCGTCGTGGGCGTCGGCCTGTCCGGCAACGTGCAGGTCACCGCGATCCAGCCCAACGCGGTGGCGCGACGCTGCAAGGTCGAGTCCTGGTCGCCGGTCGGCCTGGAGATCGACGTCGTCGTCGTGTGCGTCAACGCCGCCGGCGCGCCCACCAGCACCGACTTCTTCGTCACGTACCACCGCCAGCGCGCCGTCTTCGGCGCCGTCGACGTGCCGAAGTACTTCGGCTACATCTGGTCCGCGGGCGGCGGCCAGACCAACTACAACCACCAGCTCGGCTTCGGCGCCAACGCCGTCGGCATGCTCGGCGTCGGCACCTACCAGGTGAAGTACCCGCAGCTCGGTGTCCGCGAGACACATGCGCAGATCACCGCGTACGGCGACGGCCCGAACTACTGCGGCCTGGGCCAACCCTGGGTCTACTCAGGACCGGACGCGCTCGTGACCGTCATGTGCTTCGACAACGCGGGCAACCCGGTCAACTACCGGTTCCTGTCGACCTTCACGTCGCGCCGCTGAGGCCGGTGTCCCGGGCGATCCCACGGCTCGCCCGGGACGCGCTGTCTGACTAGCAGCACTCGAGCCCGTAGCTGATCGAGCTCCCCAACGACGACGTGCTCGCCGCGGCGGCCGGTGCGGCGAACAGCGCCACCGCGGCGGCACCGCCGAGGACGACGATCGCCAGCCGGCGGACCAGGCGCGTGCGGAAACTGACCATGGACATCTCCTCGCGACAAGGGGCCAGCCCCGGCTGACCCGTTGCCCACCACGGTGACAGCGATGCGTGGAAGGCCCGTGGAAACGGCGCGGACGCATCGACACGGTACGATCGGGCAACCAGGCGCTCAACGGGGGGAGCCGTCATTGGGCGATCTGCGCATCGCCGTGCTCGGACCGTTGCGGGTCGAGCGCGACGGGTTCACCGTCCAGCTTGGACCCCGGCTCACCGAGCTGCTGTCGACCCTGCTTCTCGAACCAGGTCGCGCGATCCCCGCCCGGCGCCTGGTCGACCTCCCGTGGTCCGGCGGCGCGGACGCGACCCTCCGCAGCCACGTCCCGCATCTCCGCAAAGCCCTGCCCGGCAACGTGCTCGTCACCGTGGGCCGCGGTGCGAGCCTCAGCTACCGCCTCGACATCAGCCCGGACGCCGTTGACGCACACCGCTTCGCGTCGACCTGTGCGCAAGCGCAGCGGTCGGATGACGCCGCCCGCCGTCTGGAGCTGCTCGACGAGGCGCTCGGGCTGTGGCGGGGCACCGCCTACGCCGACATCGCACACCAGCCGTTCGCGTTGCCGCAGATCGCGCGGTTGCGGAGTCTGCGCCAAGCGGCGCGGCGCGGGCGGGCCGAAGTGTTGGCGACGCTCGGGCGGCACGCCGACGCGGCGGCCCAGCTCCGTGACCTGGTCGGTGCGGAACCCTTCGACGAGGCGCTGCGCCGGCTCCTGGTGATGGCGCTCTACGCGCAGGGGAAGGTTGCCGAGGCCGCCGAGGTGTGCCGCGCGGGGCTCGACCTGCTCCGCACCCACGGCATCGAGTCGCCCGAACTGCACGACCTGCAGCGGCTCGTCCTGCGACGGGAGCTACCGACCGATCCGGGGACGCCGGACATCGAGGTCCCCCACCAGCTTCCCCGCGATCCACCGGCGATCGTCGGGCGTGCCAGCGAGCTCGCAGTCGCGGCGGCGGAGCTGCGGGCACCGGGCGGGCCCACGGTCCTGCTCGTGACCGGGCCCGCCGGGATCGGCAAGACCAGCCTCGCGGTGCGGCTCGGGCACGACGTGGGCAGACCATTTCCCGGACGGTCAGCTCTACGTCGACCTGTGCGGTAGCCACCCCACCGGTGTCCCCGTCGAGCCCGCACAGGCCCTGCACGGCTTTCTCGACGCGCTGGGTGTCGCACCGGACCGCATCCCCGACAGCCTGCCGGCGCGCGCCGCGAAGTACCGCAGCCGGCTCGGCCTCCGGCGGGTCCTGGTCGTGCTCGACAACGCGCGCGATGCCGACCAGGTCCGCGACCTGATCCCGGGTGCCGCGGGCTGCGCCGTCGTGGTGACGAGCCGCAACCGGCTGCCCGCCCTGGTCGCGACGGCCGGCGCGCGGCCGTTCCCGCTCGACCTGCTTCCCGCGGAGTCGGCCCGCGCACTGTTCCTCGCCCGGGCCGGCGGTCGGGTGACGGCACGCGACGATCCGGCGCTCGCCCAGATCGTCGCGCGCTGCGCCGGCCTGCCGCTGGCGCTCGCGCTGGTCGCGGCCCGCGCCGCCACCCGGCCCAACCTGGCCCTCCGCGTGCTGGCCGACGATCTCGCCGGTGTCCACAATGGTCTCGACGGTTTGACGGGCACCGACCTGCGCCCGGTGTTCTCGTGGTCCTACCTCGCGCTCGACGAGCCGGAGCGCAGGATGTTCCGCCTGCTCGGGCTGTTCCCCGGCACCGCGGTCGGCGTGGCCGCCGCGGCCAGCCTGGCGGGCGCGCCGGCCGCGAGCGCCGGCAGGTCGTTGGCGAAGCTCGCCGAGGCGAACATGGTCACCGAGCTGGCCGACGGCCGTTTCACCACGCACGACCTGCTCCGCGCGTACGCGTGCGAACTGGTCGCGAAAGAGGAGGCGGCGTCCCGGCGCCTGGTCGACCACTATGTGCACTCCGCGGAGACCGCGGACAAGCTGTTGTGGCCGCACCGCCACCGCCGGACGGCACCCGCGCCACCCGACGGGGTCAGCGTGGCCGATCTCGGCGACCAGGAGGGCGCGACGGCGTGGCTGGTGGCCGAGCAGCCCGTACTCCTGGCGCTGCTCGACAGCCCGGTGATCGACGATCCCACGACCGCGCGGCTCGCTCGGGCGCTGACCACGCACCTCCACCGGTCCATGCAACCGGGCCTGGTGCACACCGTGGCGACGGCGGCGCTGCGGGCGACCGAGCGTTCCGGTGACGACTGGGGCCGGGCGGACGCGCAGCGCGAGATCGGCCTGGCGCTCATCCGGCTCGACCGGCACGCCGAGGCGACCGGTGCGCTCGATGCCGCGTTGGCCCTGTTCGAGGGGCTCGACGAGTACGTCGGCATGGCGCACACCCAGCTCACCCTCGGGTGGCTGGCGGACCAGCAGCTTCGCCTGACCCAGTCGCTGGAGCACGACCGCCGGGCACTGGCCCTGTTCGGCGCCGCCGGCGACCGCAACGGCGAGGCGCGTGCGCTCAACGCGGTCGGTTGGGACGAGGCACGGTTGGGCAACCACGCCCAGGCACTGCGTCAGTGCCGCCGGGCGGTGCGCCTGCACCTGCGGCTAGGTGACCGCTCCGGCGCCGCCCGCGCCCACGACAGCATCGGATACGCGCTCCATCACCTCGGGCGCTATTCCGACGCGCTGGACAGCTTCGACCGCGCCCTGGCCGTCTACCGCGCGGCCGGTGACCTGTTCTGCGTCGCGGAGACGCTGACGCACGTCGGCGACACGCTGCACGCCGGCGGTTCCCCCGGCGAGGCGAGCGCCGCCTGGCGTGCGGCGTTGGGCATTCTCGACACCCTCGGGCACGCGACGCGACCGAGGTCCGGGAACGGCTGCAGCACGTCAGCCAGGACCGAGCGCCCGCGATCCGCGGGTGACGGATTCAGACGACCTTGCCGACGGCGGCCCAGATGCAGGACAGGCGCGGGTCGTCGGCGAAGTCGCTCGGGTCGCCGTCGGCCGGCCGCCAGGTCGTCGACCAGGTGACGCCGGGCTCGACCAACTCGGTGCCCGCGAAGAACCGCTCCACGCCCGCCTGGCTGCGGGTGCCGCCCGGGGTCGCCGTCTGCTGGCTGTAGACGCTCTTGATCGCCTCGACGTTCTCGCTGCTGGCCAGGAAGCCCTCGGTCGACGCGTGCGAGATGAGCAGATAGCTGCCGGGCGCCAGCGCCGAGCGCAACTCGTCGACCAATCCGTAGGCCTGGTCGTCGTCGGGCACGAAGTGCAGGACGGCGGCGAGCAGCACCGCGGTCGGCCGGCTGAAATCGATCAGGTCGCGGACCTGGGGGTGGTCGAGGATCGACTTGGGGTTGCGCATGTCGGCGTTGACGGCGACGACGTGCCGGTTGCCGGCGAGGATGTCGGTGCTCTCCGAGACGGCGACCGGGTCGATGTCGACGTAGACCACCCGGGCGTCGGGAGTGACGTCCTGCGCGATCTCGTGCACGTTGCCGACCGTCGGCATGCCGGATCCCAGGTCGAGGAACTGCCGGACGCCGGACTCGGCCAGGAAGCGCACCGCCCGCCCGAGGAAGGCCCGGTTGGCGCGGGCGATCGCCGGGAACGTGGGCTGCATCGCGATGATCTTCTCGGCGGCCTCGCGATCGGCGGCGAAGTTGTGGACACCGCCGAGGTAGTAGTCGTACATCCGAGCGGCCGTGGCGGGCTTGCGCGAGCGGTCGGAAGCCTCGTCGGTCATGCGGGTACGCACCCTTCGTCGCTCGGTCGTGAACGGAGGCTCACTTATACCACGTTGTCCGCATTGACAGCTGCCCCGCCGTCACGGAGCGTCGCAGCGTCCCATCCATTGACATCTATTCAATAAACGGTAAGGATTCCTTAGAGAGCGCTCTCGCCGTCCGTACCCCCGTCTCTAAGGACACTGCCGTGCGACCAACCGCGCTCATCGGCGCGGCGGCCCTGGCTGCCGCGTGCGTTCTCGTCCCGACGGCCGGCCATGCTGAGCCGCCGCCCTCGCCCACCACCCAGACCCTCGCCCCGGGCATGCGCCAGGCCCTGCAACGCGACCTCGGCCTGTCCGGCCAGCAGGTCGACATCCGGCTCGCACACGAGTCCGCCGCCCCGGCCGTCGAACGGAACCTGGCGGCGCGGCTCGGTGACCGCTTCGGCGGCGCCTGGTACGACGCCGGGGCCGGCCGGCTCGCCGTCGCCGTCATCGGCGCCGACCCCGCCGCACGGCGGGCGGTCGAACAGGCCGGCGCCCGCGCCGTCACCGTCCGCTACGGCGCCGTGGCGCTGAACACCGCGAAGCGCGCGCTCGACGCAACAGGTGCCGGCGCGGGTGTGCATTCGTGGTGGGTCGACCCGGCCACCGACTCCGTCACCATCGCGGGCGACCCGGCCGCGGCGCGCGCGTTCGCGAAGGCGGCCGGGCTGCCGGCGAGCCAACTCACCGTCCGGCCGGAAAGCACCGCGCCGGCCCCCCTCTACGACATCCGGGGCGGCGACCAGTACGTGATCAACGGCAACACGCTCTGCTCGGTCGGCTTCTCCGTCAACAACGGCGGCTTCGTCACGGCCGGCCACTGTGGCGGCACCGGCAGCCCGACCCTCGGCTACAACAACGTGAGCCAGGGGAACTTCGCCGGCTCGTCGTTCCCCACGAACGACTACGCGTGGGTGCGCACCAACGGCAACTGGACGCCCCGTCCGTGGGTCAACAACTACGCGGGCGGCAACGCCAACGTGGCCGGTTCCAACGAGGCACCGGTCGGTGCGGGCGTCTGCCGCTCGGGCCGGACCACCGGCTGGCGCTGCGGCACCGTGCAGGCCAAGAACGTGACGGTCAACTACTCGGGCCAACTCGTCTACGGGCTGACCTCGACCACCGCGTGCGCCGAGGGTGGCGACTCCGGCGGGGCGTGGCTGTGGGGCGACCAGGCGCAGGGCGTCACGAGCGGCGGGTCCGGCAACTGCTCCTCCGGCGGCACGACGCTGTTCCAGCCGGTCAACGAGATCCTCGGCGCGTACGGGCTCCAGCTCACGACCAGCGGCGGAGGCGGCGGCACGAGCCGGATCGTCGGCTACGCCAACAAGTGCGTCGACGTGCCGAACTCCAACGGGGTCGACGGACAGTTCCTCTGGCTCTGGACCTGCAACGGCACCGGCGCGCAGAACTGGACGTTCCCGGGCGACGGCACGATCCGCAACTTCGGCCTCTGCATGGACGTGGCCTGGGGCTCCACCGCCAACGGCGCGGTGGTCCAACTCGCCAACTGCAACAGCACCGGTGCACAGCAATGGGTCCTGACCGGCGCCGGCGACCTGGTCAACCCACAGGCCAACAAGTGCCTGGACGTCTCGGGCTGGAACAGCGCCGACGGCGCGCGCCTGATCATCTGGGACTGCCACGGCGGCGCCAACCAGAAATGGCGCCGCGCCTGACCGCGGACCCTTCGGTCTCGTCCAGGGGACCGATCGAGCACTGTCGAGTGTGGCGCCGTGACGCGATGATGTGTTCGTGGGGAAGCGATCGCGGCGGGAACGCGCACTGAGCGTCGCCATGGTCGTCCTCGTCGTCGGTGGCGTCGCGCTGGGCGCCTCGCAGCTTCGCCGGATGGAGCTCGAGGAGGCGGCGAACACCAGCGACGTCGTGTCCATGGTGCTGACCGCGGCGATGGTGCTGGTGCCGTCCGTCCGGTGGGTGCTGCGGTTGGCCCAGCGGCCCGAGCCAGTTTCCGACCGGGTCCTCACCGAGGTCACCGATCGGCTGGCTCGGGCGGTGCGGCAGTCGTGGGCGGCCGAGGAGAAGGCCCGCAGCGTGTACGACCCCTACGCGCTGCCGGTGCGCTGGAGCTCCGACCAGGAGGGTGGGGAGTACGCAGAGATCCACGAGGCCTTCCAGGCGTCCGCGGCGCGCCGGCTGGTGGTCCTGGGCGAGGCCGGTGCCGGCAAGACCATGCTGGCGGTCCGGCTGGCGCTGGACATGCTCAAGCACCGAGGTTCCGACGACCCGGTGCCGGTGGTCCTGGCCCTGTCCACGTGGGACCCGGCGGTCCCGCTGGCGGAGTGGATGGCCCGCCAGCTCGCCGGCGAACATCTCGACCTCGCCGCCCGGCCGGCCGGCGCGGCGCCGGATCTGCCGACGCTCGCACACGCGCTCGTCGCCGCCGACGCGGTGTTGCCGATCCTCGACGGGTTCGACGAGCTGCCGGCCGCGGCCCGGGCCGCGGCGATCCTGGGCGTGAACGCGCACGGTTCCGACTCGCCGCTCGTGCTGCTGAGCCGCCCGGACGAGTACGTCGAGGCGACCGTGGAGGCCGGCCGCGTCGTGGCGCTCGCCGATGTCATCCGGTTGCGCCCGCTCGACGTGGACTCCGTGTGCCGTTATCTCGCCGACGCGACCGCCGCGACCCCGCCCGACCGCTGGGACCGCGTGTTCGCGGACCTGCGCCGGCCCGGCAGCGCCGTGGGGGCGGCGCTGTCGACTCCCCTCATGGTGTGGCTGGCCCGCGTCGCGTACGCGGGCGGGGGCACCGACCCGGACGACGTGCTCGCGTTCGCCGACCGGGCGGGGGTCGAACTGCACCTGCTCGACGCGTTCGTGCCCGCCCTGTACGCGCCGGGCACCAGACGATCGGGACAGTTCCGCGTGTCCAGTCGGCAGGCGCAGCGCTGGCTCGGTTTCCTCGCGTCCCACCTCCAGCGCCAGGGCACCCCCAAGGTCGCCTGGTGGGAGCTCACCGGAGCGCTGCGGCTCGGGGCCGGCATCGGCGTGGCGGTGCGGATCTGGGCGCTCGGCGCACTGGTGTGGATGGTGCTGGTCGGCGCGCTCGCCGGCCAATCGACGCTCGAGCTCGCACCGCGCCTCATGGAGTACGCCGCGCGGGTGGACGCGAGCCGCGAAGAGGTGGCGGTCGAGCTGTGGGCGTTGGCCGTGGACGAGTACGAAGACGCGACCGACGGCGGCGACCAGTACGAGCTCGTGCGTCTGCTGTTCGCCGGCCCGTACGGCGAGCGCGTCCAGGACACGCTCATGGGCATCCCTGCTGTCTGGTCCGTGGTCGACGTTCTCACGGAGGCCGTGGAAGGTCTCATGGACCCGGAGGTGTACGTCCCGCTGCTGTTCTGGACGGGACTGCTGGCGGCGGCCTGGACCGCGCTGACAAGGCGGTTCGGCTCGCCGCGTGTGCCTCTGCCCGTGGCAGCGACCTTGCGCCCCGCCGTCATCCTCCGCGAACTGTTCGCCCGGGCACTCTTCGTCACGCTGACGTTCGCCATGTTCACCTTCACACTGGCGCTCCTGGACGAGGCGTCGGCCGTCACCGGTGGCCTGGGGTCGTTACCGCTGTTCGCCGCCATCGTCGGGTTTCTGTGCCTCCTCGCCGCGACCCGGTTCGCACCGCGTGCGCCGGTCGACGTCGAGCGGGCCGGCGACGCGGCCGCCGTGCTGCGCCAGGACCGGCGGGCCGCCGCGGCGCCGCTGCTCGTCGGGCGGTTGGTGATCGCCGGCCTGCTCGGCTGCGTCGCCTCGCCCGCGCTGGCCGTGGCGTACCTGGTCTTCGTGCTCGTCGCGACGGCCTTCGGCCGTGTGCTCGGCGGTCTGCAGACCGCGAACGCCGCCCGGGTGTACGCCGATGCCCGGCTGTGGCTTTTCGTCGGCCGCCGCCTGCCGTGGCGGGTACTGGCGTTCCTCGCCGACGCCCACCGGCGTGGCGTTCTGCGGCAGGTCGGAGCGGCACACCAGTTCCGGCACATCCGGCTCCAACAACGACTCGCCGAACGGTACGAACCGGCAGATGCCCTGCTCGCACGCCGGCTGGGGCCGGTCGTCGTGGCCACGGCACCGACCAGACGCCGGGTGTGGTCTCGCGTGCTGCCGCACCTGCACAGGCTCCACGACGCGGTGCGACCACGAGCCGTGGCCTTCGCCAACGGGTGTCGCCGCGTCCTGCTGGACCGGCACCAACCGGCGCCGCCCGACACAGTGATCTTCCTGCTGGTCAACGCGCATGCGGTCGCATCGGCCGTGGCCGGGCGGCTCCCGGTGCGGACGGCGGGCTCGCCCGAGCTGGACGAGCTGTTCGACGCCGTGCCGCACCTGGTCCGGACGCTCATGCGGACCGAGGTGGAGCAGGCGTACATCTCCGGAGTCGTCCGCGGGCAGGGCCGATGGGGCGTCGGCGAGCAGGACGTGTTCGTGCCGGCCTACCTGCGGACACCCGACGCGCATCTCATGCTGGTCCAAGCCGAACCACCCGACGCTGACACGCTGGCCGACCTCGACGCCCTCTGTGCGGACCTGCTCCGCGAACACCCGCACGCGGCCGATCGGCTCACCGTCTCCTGCGTTTCGACGACGACGCTGACCGCGTACGAAGCGCTCGCGAGCTGGCGACACGCGCAGCCCGTCGCCGTGCGGCGACCCTCGGACCCGGCCCGCCTGGAGCCGGGCCGGCCGTGGATCGCGCCGTGCAGATGGATGCGCCGGGTCGGCCTGACCACATCGACCGACGATCCAGAACGATCAAGGCCGGCCCCGGATCTCTCCAGGGTCGCCGGTCATGCGGTGCGGCGTGGCCAGGTCCAGGCGGAGCGCAGGATGAAGGCCAGGAGCAGCACCTCGAGTCCGATGGAGAGGCCGTAGAAGTAGGTGTAGGACCAGGGCTCTCCCGCCGCGTTGTATATCGAGACGGGGATGTAGAGCGTTGCCACGACGAGGTTGACGGTGCGGTTGACCCGGGCGGGCAGTGTCGTGGAGAGCAGGATCATGAGGATCGGGATGGCCATGAGCGTGAGCGCGATGGCGACGAAGGTTGGACCGGTGTCGAACTCGTGGACGGTGCCGGCCAGGATGTCGGTGACGAAGCCTGGCTTGTAGAGGGCGAGGTAGTCGACGTAGATGTAGAGGAACATGAAGCTCGTCCATGCTGCTGCGAGTTTGGCCCGCACGGGCATTCGCTGATCTTCCAGCGTGTTCTGGGACGGCGGATTCTCCAGTGCGGTGTGGGATCTCATCACCATGCTCCTCGGCTTGATCGGGTGGGTGCTTCCACCTTCACGGATGCCGGCGGCGGGCACATTAGCCCCTGAGCGCTGATTCGGCCTGGCCGTTGGCACAGCCGAGCTCCTGTGCTTTTGGCGGATACACCGAGCACACGGGCTGCCTAGCCTGATCAGATGGCCACGAACGCACTCCGCTCGCTGTGGGCCGAACCCCGACCCGCGAATGCCCCGGACCGGGTGCCGCGGGACTGGGTCCTGGTCGCAGCGCTGGTGGGTTGGTCCGTGGTGGAAGTGGTGCTTCGCCAGAACCTGGCGCCGCGCCCGCTGCTGCTACTCGCGGCGTTCGCGGTCATCGGCCCCCTGCTGTGGCGACGCACGCACCCGCTCGTCGCGGTTGTGGTCTCCTTCGGCACGTTGACGATCGTCGACATCGTCAGAATCCTCACCGGGTCGCAAGGCACCCTGCTGAACAGCACCTCCGCGGCGCTGATCCTGGCCTACGCCCTGTTCCGGTGGGGCTCAGGTCGGGAAGCCGCGAGCGGCCTCGGCGTCATCCTGCTCTGGCTGCCCATCACCTACGTGGCCGACCCCATGAGCCTGTCGGACACGGTCGCGGGCTACGCGTTCTTCCTGTTCGCCGCCGCGCTCGGCGCCGCGATCCGCTATCGCGCGAAGGTCCGCATCCGCGACATCGACCAAGCCAAGGCCCGGGAACGCGAACAGCTCGCTCGCGAGCTCCACGACACCGTCGCCCACCACGTATCGGGCATCGCCATCCAGGCCCAGGCAGGGCGTGCCATCGCGGCTTCCCACCCCGAGCGCGCGATCGAGGCCTTCGCCATCATCGAGGACGCGGCGACCCGCACCCTCACCGAGCTGCGCGCCATCGTCGGCGTGCTCCGCGCCGCACAGGACGGCGAGTTCGCGCCGCAGCCCGGCGTGGCCGAGGTCGAGCAGCTCGCCACCGACGGCCAGGCGCGTCCCTGCGTCGAGGTGACGCTCTCCGGCGAGTTCGACGACCTCAGCCCGGCGGTCGGGGCCGCGATCTACCGCCTGGCCCAGGAGTCCATCACCAACGCTCGACGGCACGCCCGCCACGCGACCCAGGTCACCGTCGCCGTCACGGGCGACGCCGACGGGGTGCGGCTGACCATCGACGACGACGGCTCCTCCGGCGCCGGCGGCCCAGCGGGCTACGGCCTGGTGGGAATGCGGGAACGCGCCTCCATGCTCGGCGGCACCTTCCACGCGGGCCCCACCGCCGAGCGGGGCTGGCGGGTGGAGGCGGTCCTGCCCCGAACCGGAACGCCACGATGAGCATCAGGGTTCTCATCGCCGACGACCAGCCCATCGTGCGCAGCGGGCTGACGATGCTGCTCGACGCCCAACCCGACATCGAAGTGGTCGGCGCGGCCGCCGACGGGCGCGAGGCGGTCCGCCTGGCGCTCCAGCTGCGGCCCGACGTCGGCCTGTTCGACATCCGAATGCCGCTGATGAACGGCATCGAAGCCACCCGACGCCTCGCCGGCCCCGACGTCACCGACCCCCTGCCGATCGTGGTCATCACCACCTTCGACCTCGACGAGTACGTCCACGGGGCGCTCAAAGCCGGCGCCCGCGGGTTCCTGCTCAAGGACGCCGGACCCGCCCTGCTGACCCAGGCCATCCACGCCGCCGCCAACGGAGAGGCACTGATCGCGCCCAGCGTGACTGTCCGACTGCTCGTAGCGTTCGCCCACGCACAGACCTCACCACCGAGGCAGCCGATAGAACCGCTGACCGCCCGCGAAGAGGAAGTCCTCGTGCCGGTAGCTCAAGGCCGCACCAACAATGAGATCGCCAGCGAGCTCTACATCACCCCGAGCACCGTCAAAGCCCACCTCGCCAGCCTCATGCGAAAGCTCGGCGCCCGAAACCGCGTCGAGGTCGCCATGTGGGCCTACGAGACCGGCCGCATCTGACGAGGCCACCAAACAGTCAAGGGCACTTACCCGATTCGGGTAAGTGCCCTTGACTGGTGTTTCTTTGTAGCGGGGACAGGATTTGAACCTGCGACCTCTGGGTTATGAGCCCAGCGAGCTACCGAGCTGCTCCACCCCGCGTCGGCTTGTTAACACTAGCGCAAGCTGAGGTGCACTGCCAAAACGGGGGCCGGCGAGCCGCCGGCCCCCGTCTGTGGCTCAGCCTTGCGGTGTGGGCGGAGGCGTCCCTGCCGGGC
Source organism: Asanoa iriomotensis (assembly GCF_016862515.1). Classification (GTDB taxonomy): domain Bacteria; phylum Actinomycetota; class Actinomycetes; order Mycobacteriales; family Micromonosporaceae; genus Asanoa; species Asanoa iriomotensis. The sequence continues at coordinate 9,511 of NZ_BONC01000010.1, read as the reverse complement.
TCGCCGGCGCTGTCGGTGTCGGGGTCGGTGACGTGCTCGCCGGGCGGTTGTTCGCCGCCTGCTGGGCCGCCTTGAACGCGTCCGCTGCCGCGTCCAGGTCGGCCAGGGCCTTCCCGTAGCGGTTGAAGTCGCCCGACTCCTGCGCGGCCTTGACCTCGTCGATCGCGTCCGAGACCCGCTGGGCCGCCTGGGCCAGCTCCGGCGACATCGCCGCCGGTGGCTGCTCGCCGGTCGTTGGCGGCGGGTTGGGCTGGGTCGGCGGCGCCGGTGGCTGGCCGGCCGCCTGTCTCTGCGCGTCGCCCTTGGCCACGAGATCCTTGATGCCCTGTTGCAGGCTGCTCGCCAGGACCGCGTTGGAGCCGTCGCCGTAGGACAGCAGGACCCGTTGCAGCAGCGGGTACGCGTTCTGCTGGTTGGACTTCACGTAGACCGGCTCGACGTAGAGCATGCCGTTGTCGAACGGCAGCGAGAGCAGGTTGCCGTACTGCACCGCGGCCTTGCCGTCCGCCGCCAGCACCGAGAGCTGGCCACGTACGTCCGTGGCGTTGGTCATCTGCTGGTGCACCTGGACCGGGCCGGAGACCACGCTCTGGTCCGGCAGCTCCAGCGCCTCCAACTTGGGTTGACCGTCCACGTACGACGCGGAGATGATCGCGGCCAGGTTCTGCCGGCCGCGTGGCGTGACCGCCGACGTGAGCTGGAACCGCGGCTCGGCCTGGCCCGGCATCTGGGTCATCAGGTAGTACGGCGGCTGCTTCTGGCCACGGTCCGGGTCGTCCGGCGCGTTCGGGACCTCCCAGTAGTCCTGGCCCGAGAAGAACTCGTTGGGCTCGCTCACGTGGTAGCGGGCCAGCAGGTCGCGCTGCACCTTGAACAGGTCGGCCGGGTACCGGAAGTGGTCGGTCAGCTCCTGCGGGATCTCCGCCTTGGGCACGACCAGGTTGCCGCCGAAGGCCTTGTTCCACGCCTTGAGCACCGGGTCCTGCTCGTCCCACTGGTAGAGCTTGACGGTGCCGTCGTACGCGTCGACGGTCGCCTTCACCGAGTTGCGGATGTAGTTGATCTCTTCGCGGACCTGGGCCACCGTGCCTGTGCCGGTCAGCTCGTCGGTGGTCGCCGACTGCAGGTTGACCCGCTCGGAGTTGGGGTAGGTCGACGCCGTCGTGTAGCCGTCGACGATCCACACCACGCGGCCGTCGACCACCGCCGGGTACGGGTCGCCGTCGAGCTTGAGGAACGGCGCCACCTTGGCGACACGGTCGCGCGGGTTGCGCACGTACAGCAGCTTCGAGTTGTCGTTGACCGCCTCGGAGAGCAGGAAGTTGGTCTCCTGCATCTTCACCGTGTAGAGCAGCCGGCGGGTGAACGAGCCGATCGGCACGCCGCCCGCGCCCTCGTAGGTGTAGTACTGCTCGTTGCTGCCCGTCGGGCGGTCGAACTCGGCGTTGCTGCCCTCGCCCCGCGAGCCGACGACCGCGTAGTCGCCGTCCTCCATCTGTTCGCCGTAGTAGATCCGGGGCTGCTCGGTCTTGATCTCCTCGGTCGCCGACTGGCAACCGTCGCTGCCCTCCTCGCCCAGGAAGCCGGAGACGAAGTACGGCTGCTCGTTGCAGACCCGGTTGGCCGGCGCCGCGACCACGCCGTACCCGTGCGTGTAGATGGTGTGGCGGTTGAGCCAGTTGCTCTGCTGCGCGGTCAGCCCGCGGTAGTTGATCTCCCGGACGCCGACCACGTAGTCCTGCGTGTTGCCGTTGATCGCGTAGCGGTCGATGTCGAGCTTCTCGCCGAAGTTGTAGAAGCCACGGGCCTGCTGCAACTGCGTGTAGGTCTCGGAGAGCAGCTGCGGGTCGAGCAGCCGGATGTTCGGCACGACCGAGGTGTCGGTGGCCAGGCTCGCCGGTGGTGGCTGGCTGACGCCGGCGTACGGCTCTATGTCGACGTCGTTGATCCCGAACGCGGCTCTGGTCGCCTCGATGCTGTTCTTGATGTACGGCCGCTCCTTGTCGAGCGTGCTCGGGTTGACCTCGAAGCTCTGCACGGCCGACGGGTAGATGCCGCCGATCGCCACGGCCGAGATGCCGAGCAGCGCGAGCGAGACGCCCGGCCAGACCAGGTTCCGGATGATCGCGTTGGAGAACAGGATGATCGCGATCGCGACGACGATCGAGATGTAGCCGAGGATCTCCTTGGCCGGCAGCAACGCGTTGACGTCGGCGTAGCCGGCGCCGTAGACCTTGGCGCCCTCGTTGTAGGACAGCAGCAGCGCCCGCCGGTCGAGCACGTACGCGATGGCCTTGAACAGCACGAAGACCGCGACCAGGGTGGTCAGGTGGGCGCGGGCCGCGTTGGTGATGCGGTCGCCGCCGCCCTGCAGGCGCACGCCGCCGAAGATGTAGTGGACCGCGAGCGAGCCGATCACCGCGAGCACGACGGCGGTGAAGCCGACGCCGAGCAGGTAGCGGTAGAACGGGTACTGGAAGACGTAGAACCCGACGTCGATGTTGAAGATCGGGTCCTTCGTGCCGAACGTCTGCGCGTTGCGGAACAGCATCCAGGTGTCCCAGCGGCCCTGCGCGGACAGCCCGGCGAACAGGCCGACCACCAACGAGACGATGGTGACCCAGAGGCCGATCCGCGGCGTCAGCGCGACCCGGTAGCGGTCGAGCGTCTGCTGCTCCGAGGAGTGCGGCCGCAGCAGCGGGCGCAGCCGGTAGGCCAGGTAGAGGTTGCCGCCGATGACCACCGCCATCGCCGCGCCGACCGCCAGGAACAGCAGCAGGCGGGTGGTCAGCACGGTGCTGAACACCTTGGTGTAGTGCACCTCGTCGAACCACAACCAGTCGGTCCACGCGTTGACACCCCAACCGAGCAGGGTGAACAACACGAAGACGCCGACCAGCACACCGACCGTCACGCGGCCACGGCGGCTCATTCTCGGCAGGGGACTGCTACGCATGACCACAGTTGGCTCCGCAACGCTTGGTTAGCTCGGGGGGCGGTGTTCAGACTACGGGGGGTTAGCACATAGGGGCCGTGCCGCCGCTCTTCAGCGCGTTGAGCGCGTTGAGCGCCTCGTCGAGCGTGCCCACCTTGTAGAGCGGCAGGCCGTCGACGGCGTTGTCCTTGGCTTCCTTGCAGTTGTCGGCGGGCACCAGAAAGGCGACCGCGCCGGCGTCCTTGGCGCCGACCAGTTTCTGGGGGATGCCGCCGATCGGGCCCACGTCGCCCTGGTCGTCGATCGTGCCGGTACCCGCGATGATCTTGCCGCCGGTGAGGTCGTCGGCGCCCAGCTTGTCGATGATGCCCAGCGTGAACATCAGGCCGGCGCTGGGACCGCCGATGTCCTCGAGGTCGAACTTGAGGTCGAACGGGTGCGGCTGCTTCTGCTCGATCTCGACGCCGATCCGCTGCTGACCGTCGACGGTCTTCGGGCTGACCGTGGCCTGCGCCGCCTGGCCACCGCGCGTGTAGCCGATGGTGACCGTGCTGCCGGCCGGCTTGGCCCGGACCGCGTCGGTCAGGTCCCCCGCCGTCTTGACCGGCTTGCCGTCGACCGAGGTGATCACGTCACCGGTCTTGAGGATCGACTCGGCGGCACCGCCGGCGGTGACCTTGCTGACCGTGACCTGGATCGGGTAGCCGAGCTCGGTCAGCGCCGCGGTCTCGGCGCTGGTCTGCGAGGCCTGGAAGTCCTCGGCGTTCTGCTGCTCGACCTGCTGCTCGGTCTGGTCCGGCGGGTAGATCAGCTCCCGCGGCACGACCGCCTCCTTGTCGGAGAACCAACCGGCGATCGCGGGCAGGAGCTTGGTCTCCGGAGCCACCTTGACGGTGGTCAGCCGAAGCTGGCCGGCCGACTGGTAGGTCTGCGTCCCGGAGATCTGGATGACCTCTTTGTCGGCCTCTTTGCCCAGGGTGTTGACGGTGGGGCCGGGACCGAGCACGACGTACGGAACCGGGGCGGAGAGCACCCCGAAGCTCAGCAGCACCGTGATCACGGCACCGAGCAGAACCGTCACGCCACGACTTTTCATGGCGGGAAGCGTACCGAGCGTCCCTGAATGGCGTTCCCCGAGTTCTCCCTGGGCTTAAGCATGCGGTACGGTCCCGCGCTCCCGACGCGCGTACCGTTGACCTCGTGCCTGATATTCCGTTTGGCTTCGCGCTCCCGGGCGGCCAGCCGCCGGACCCCAACGATCCGCAGCAGATGCAGCAGTTCATGGCGCAGCTGCAGCAGCTGCTCGCGGCGCCGGGCTCGGGCCCGGTCAACTGGGACCTGGCGCGCCAGGTAGCCGCCGCACAGCTGTCCCAGGCCGGCGACCCGGCCGTTTCACCTTATGAGCGAAACGCCGTGGAAGAGGTGCTGCGCCTGGCTGACCTCTGGCTCGAGCAGGCGGTCGCCCTGCCCTCGGGCGTGCGGACCGCGGTCGCTTGGAACCGCAACGAATGGATCTACCGGACCCTCGACGTCTGGCAGAAGCTCTGCAACCCGGTCGCGGGCCGCATGGTCGACGCGATGGGCGACCTGGTGCCACCGGAGGCCCGCGCCCAGCTCGGCCCGATGCAGTCGATGGTCACCACGCTGGGCGGCGCCCTGTTCGGCGGCCAGCTCGGCCAGGCGCTCGGCTCGCTCGCCGCGGAGGTGCTCTCCGCCGGCGACATCGGCCTGCCGCTCGGGCCGGCCGGCACGGGCGCGCTGATCCCGGCCAACATCCGCGAGTTCGCCAGCGGGTTGGAGCTGCCCGAGGACGAGGTCCGGCTCTACGTGGCGCTGCGCGAGGCGGCTCACCAGCGCCTCTTCGAGCACGTCCCGTGGCTGCGCGGGCACATCCTCAACGCGGTGGAGACCTACGCCAACGGCATCACCGTCAACCGGGAGGCGATCGAGGAGGCGATGGGCCGCATCGACCCGACCAACCCGGAGTCGATGCAGGAGCTGGCGCTGGAGGGCATCTTCTCGCCCGAGGACACGCCGGCCCAGAAGGCCTCGCTGGCCCGCCTGGAGACCACGTTGGCGCTGGTCGAGGGCTGGGTCGGGCACGTCGTCGACATGGCCGTCGGCGACCGGCTGCCCAACGTGGTGCGGCTGGCCGAGGCGTTCCGCCGGCGCCGGGCCGCGGGCGGTCCGGCCGAGCAGACGTTCGCCGCGCTGGTCGGGCTCGAGTTGCGGCCGCGCCGGCTGCGCGAGGCGGCGGCGCTGTGGACCGCGGTCACCGAGCAGCGCGGCGTGCAGGGCCGCGACGGGCTGTGGGCGCACCCCGACCTGCTGCCGTCGGGCGACGACTTCGCCGACCCGGAGGCGTTCGCGCGGTCGGAGTTCGACAACGGCGGCCTGGGCGACTTCGACGACCTGGGCGACATCGACTTCGGCACCGACGAAGGCCCGAAGGAAAACCCGCCTAAGGGCGACGAAGAAGACAAATAGCATTCTTGCTCGGGTCCGGCGGGGGCACGACCGTTGCTCCCGCCAGGTACCACGTCCGCGGTCGTCAGGCACGGGCCCACGTCGGGTCCGCGCCATGCCGCACGCCTGATGGTCGGTCTCATGCTGATGAGTACCGCCCGGACGGCCGAAGGTTCACCCCGATTTTGGCCCTGACCCACAGCGAGCCTGGCGAGCGAAGCGGTCCCTCGCGGGAGGAACGGCACGGACCACGGCGGACCCGAGTGCCGATCCAGATTTTTGATCTTTACGCGACTGGCGCGAAGCCCGGCAGCCACTTCTCCAGGATCGCGCGGTAGGGCGCCCGCGCCTCGAGCTGGCACAGCACGCCGATCGAGCCGAGCGTGACCCGGTGGATCAGCAGGTACGACGGCGGCAGGTTGAGCTGGCGGCTGAGCTGGAAGGCCGGCGACTTGGGGCTGGCCAGGCGGGCCGCCTCGGCGCGCAGCCAGGCGCGGGTGAAGCGGAACTCGTCGTGTGCCAGCGGGTCGAGCATCGGCAGCAGGAAGTTGAGCACCGCCTCGGCGTCGATCTCCTGGTCGGGCTTCAGGAAACCCTCGGTCCGCAGGCCGTCGACCACGGCGTCCGCCTCGTGTGCCAGCGCCAGCCGGGTCAGCCGGCCGACCGGCTCGGGGAGCCCTTCGGGGAGCCGGGCCACCGCGCCGAAGTCGACCACGCCCAGGCGGCCGTCCGGCATCAGGCGGAAGTTGCCGGGGTGCGGGTCGGCGTGCAGCAGCCGGGCCCGGGCGGGCGCGGAGAAATGCAGGGTCGCCATGCGGGCGCCGGCCAGGTCGCGCTCGTCCTCCGAGCCGTTGGCGATGATCTTCGAGAGCGGCTTGCCCTCGATCCACTCGGTGACCAGCACGCGGGGCGCCGCGGCGACGACCTTGGGCACGAGGATCTCGTCGTCGCCGGCGTAGGCCGCCGCGAACGCCTTCTGCGCCTTGGCCTCGAGCTCGTAGTCGAGCTCCTCGCTGATCCGCGCGCGCATCTCGGCGAGCAGCGGCTTGATGTCGAGGCCGGGCTGGATCGCCTTGAACATCGCGCCGAGCCGGGAAAGCTGGCGCAGGTCGGAGAGCAGCGCGTCGCCGGCGCCGGGATATTGGATCTTGACCGCGACCGGACGCCCGGCCTTGGCGCGACTTTTCCAGACCGCCCGGTGGACCTGGCCGATGCTCGCGGCCGCCGCGGGCGTGTCGTCGAACTCCAGGAACCGGCTGCGCCACTCGGGGCCGAGCTGGTCGGCGAGCACGGCGTGCAGGCTGGCCGCGGGCAGCGGTGGTGCCGCTTCCTGAAGCTTGGTCAAGGCCTGGCGGTAGGGACCCGCCATCTCCTCGGGCAGCGCCGCCTCGAAGACGGACAGCGCCTGCCCGAACTTCATCGCACCGCCCTTGAGCTGCCCCAGCACGGCGAACACCTGGTCGGCGGTGCGCTGCTGCAGCTCGGCGGAGATGGCATCTGACGCCATGCCGGTCATCCGCTTGCCGAACCCCAACATCGACCGCCCGGCGAAGCCGAGCGGTAGGGAAGCGAGCTTGGCGGCGCGGGTCACGGCCTGGCGCGGGATGTCGCTCACCAGATCATTGTGACCGACAGTTTACGGACACCCAAGATCATACTTTTCGCGTACGCGGGAGCGTGGCGAAGGAAACGCCCGGAGCGGCCGTATCGTCGCCGGTGGGTAACGGAATGTGATCGTCACCACCCGGCGGTCGGCTCGTTGTCCACAGGTGGCGGGGCCTGTACACGCGGTTATCCACAGCTTCTGGAAAGTTATCCACAACCGGCCAGTAACGTAGTCGCCCGGTTTTCATGACACTGCGTATCTGTCCCACTGTGTCCGGGTCGTGCTCACGCGGGAGGGGGCGGCCGATTCTCCGGCCGCCCCCTCCCGCGATCAGCGCGGTCGTCAGACCTTCGCCTTGCCGAGGATCCGGTTGACAGTGGTGCCACAAACCGGGCACTTGCCCTTGGCCATGTTCATACCGGTCTTCGACACCTCGACGGTGCCGGTGAAGTCGCGCTTCTCCTTGCACTTGACGCAGTACCCGTTGTAGGTCTGGGCCTTGTCGGCCACGATGCCCTCCTAGTCTTGTTCGCCGGATTTGCCCCGGCGAATGCCCGGCCGCGGCACAAGAGCGCCGGCGTCGGGGCTTTCTCCGCGGTCACACGTGCGACCGCCGGTCCGCGGACCCTACCCACATGCGGGCGGTTCCATGTCAGGAACCCGATCATCACCAGCGACGGGGCCGAGCTGGTAGTGCGATATGACACCTGACGCCGACGAGTGTGCATGTCGGACCAGTCCGGATTAGTCAGATTCGCTCCTGACACGCCGACCAAAGCGCTCCTGCGAGCGGGATCACGCCGATTACGGCCCATCCGGGCTCGGGATCCCTTAACGTGTGCCGTAAGGTCCCTCGGGGCGCAGCGGGCGCACCGCTCACCGCGTACCCGCGAAATTTTTTCCGGACGACACGGTGTCAACTAGCACTTTCCCGGCGTGACCGTGTGTGTTGGCCCTTGCGGCGGCATGGCACCTACCGGTTAGCGTGCCTTCGTGAACGGAACCCGGGGCTCCGGGGTGCGGTAATGGCCGCCACGCGGAAGCCGGTCGTCGAGGTACGGCGCTCACAGCGCCGGCGCCGGACGGTGTCCGCCTACCGCGACGGTGAGCGCGTGGTGGTTCTCATACCCGACCAGTTCTCCCGCGCCGAGGAGACCGAGTGGGTTGACAAGATGCTCGCCCGCCTCGCTGCTCGCGAACAGCGCCTCAGCCGCTCCGACGACGAGTTGCAGGCCCGCTCGCAGCGCCTGATCGGTCAGTACCTGGCTGAGTTCGCCCGCACGGCCCAACCGGCCAGTGTCCGGTGGGTGACCAACCAGACGGGCCGCTGGGGGTCCTGCACGCCGGCTGACCGGTCGATTCGCATCTCGCACCGGATCCAGGAGATGCCCGACTGGGTGATCGACTACGTGCTGCTCCATGAGCTCGCCCACCTCGTGGTCCCCAGTCACAACACGCGCTTCTGGGCCCTCGTGGGCCGCTACCCGAAGACGGAACGCGCACGCGGCTACCTGGAGGGCGTGTCGGCCACCACGGGCGTGCTCCTCGCCGACTGACATAACCTGGGTCGCGTGACCCGCCGTGTGATCGTCGTCCTACTCACGCCGGTGACCTGGGCACCGCCCGGTGTCGACCTCGGCAAGTGGCGCCACGCGCTCGCCGAGGACGCCGTCGACCTGCTAGCGACCCTGAACGAGGTCGACCCGGCGATCGCGGCGCTGCCCGCGGACCGCCCGCTGGCGGACGCGGTGGCCTGGCCGTCGATGCAGATCTACGAGGTGCCGACGACGCTGGTCAACGACACGTTCGCGGCCGCGGCGGCGGACGGCTACGACCAGGCGGCCGTGATCGCCGCCGACGCGCCGGACCTGCCGGGCCTGATCCTGGGCAAGCTGTTCCGCCCGCTGACCACGAAGACGCTCGCGGTGGCCCCGGCCGAGACCGGCCACGGCCTGCTCGGCGTGGCCTCCCGCCTGCCGGCCCCGGCCTGGCTGCCACCCCTGGACCTCGACGCGGACGTGCCTGCGACGGCCATCCGCCCACACGCCCCGAACCCGGCCGAGGTGGCCACCGCCCCACCGTGGCGCCGCCTCCGCGGCCCATCCGACCTGGCCACCCTCGACCAGGCGGTAGAGGGCTGGGACGCCACCCGAGCCCTCCTGACCAGCGGCACCACGATCACCTGAGCTTTCCGCAACCACCGACGCCGCCCGACGCCCGACGCCCGACGCAGCGCATGATCGTGGCGCTCGTCGCGCGCTGACGAACGCGGTCGAGGGTGATCAACGGCGGAGAGCGCGTGTTGTGATCACCGCCTGCGGCGACGCAGAGGCGGAGGCGCCGGCTGGCTCGCCGCGTCGGCCATGGCACGGAGGCGGCGCCCCAAACCCGCGCCGGGGCGGCACCGGCTGGAAGCCGGCGGCTCGTCGCCACGCCGGGCGAGGCCCGGAAGCGGCAGGCGCGCGTCCTGCGTCGCGGTCCGTCGGCAGGGCCAACCGCGGGCC
>NZ_BONC01000009.1 GCF_016862515.1 Asanoa iriomotensis | reverse complement strand
CGTGCAGCCCGGCGAGGTGTGGCAGGTGGCGTTGCGCGCCGACAATCCCGGCGTTTGGATGGCGCACTGCCACAACCTCGACCACGCGGCCGCAGGCATGGTGGTGCATCTGACGTACGAGGGTGTCCGGTCGCCATTCATGGTCGGCGGTCACACGCACAACCATCCCGAATGACGTTGGTCAGTCGTTCCACTGTGCCGCGATCCAGACGTCCTGTCCGGCCCCGTGCCAGGTGATGCGGTCCGCGTCGACAGGGCACTCCGAATCGCCCCCGAACTGGTCGATGACGACGATCCCGGTGGGTACGCCGTTGACGCTCGGCAGGTAGCGCCGGAAGATCGGCGAATGGCCGTAGCTCGCAGGCGGGCCGTTGCGGTCGCGTTCGAGGCGGTAGTCGTCGCGGAGGTGCCAGAACTGCAGCACCGCGCCGGGGGTCAGGAGCGTGAGCATGGCGTTGAGGTTCGCGGTGAGTTCGGCGGGCGTCGGGCTCGCCCCAGCGTGGGGTGGCCGGGTCAGAAACGCGGGCGACAGACCGATGGCGGCGACGGCGCCGGGTGCTCCCGTGCCGACGTGGTCGTCCGAGAAGTTGCGTTTCGAGCCTTCGGCCGCCAGCACGGATTCGATGGTCTGCCACAGCGCGTAGAACATCTGGCCGCCGTCGTAGATGACCGTGCGTGCGGTGTTGCCGGTGCCGTCGATGTCGTGCGCCGGCACGTCGGCGGGGAAGAAGAGGCGCCAGATCTTCTCGAGCTCGCGGGCCAGGCCGGGCGATGCGGACGGCGCCGGCCTGCCGTTTTCCAGGATCCTCGCGGAGGCGGCGTTCCACGCGGCGGTCATCAGGTCGCGCGTGATCTTCGACGTTGTCGCCCCCTCGTTCACCAGCCGCCCGCCGGTCACCCGGTGGTCCACGAACGCGCGCGTCGCGCGGCGCAAGGACATGTAGGTGCACCGCATGCCGCCGGGCGAAGGAAAGGCGGTGTCGGCGAGGATCTCCTCCCGCAACGGGCGGCGGAGGATCACGTGGGTCGGCGCCGTCGCGGAGAGTGGAATCGCCGTGGTGCCGCTCTTGACGTTCCACGCATCCGCCGTCGACCCGGCGAGGAACGTCGTGGGGCTCCCGGCCGGCGCCAGGATCGAGTTCAAGGTCAGCACCGGCGGCGGCTGGGGCGGCACCACGGGGTCGCGTGGCACGTAGACGACGCCGTGCGCGGGGATCGGCAGCACGATCGACCCGCCGGATCCGGTGCCCACGATGGCGCTCCGTGGCGGGAACTGCACCGAGAAGTTGGGCACGTTCTGCCAGGTACGCGTCAGCGTGAACGGGAAGTAGGCCCGTCCTGGCTTGAGCACCGCGTCGGCGAGTGGATCGGTCGCGGCCGCGTCGATCAGGTGCGGCCCGAGCACCCGCAGGACGTGGTGGGCCGGGATCCCGCCGTTGATCGCGTGGCGCGGGTCCTCGCGCGACACCCCGGGTGACAGAAGGTCCATCGCGGCCGCCGGGCCGTCCTGTGGGGGCTGCGTGCGCGCGATGGTGATCGTGAGCGTTACCGTGCCGTCGGTGGCCATGACCACGGCCGGCATCGCGTGCGCGGCCACGTCGTCGGCGGCCGCGGTCGCGCCCAGCCGCAGCTCAGGTGAGTAGACGCCCTTCAGGAAGCCCGACACGGCGTGTTTGGGCCAGTCGGCGTGCGCCGGCTTGACGACTGCCGTCGCGCCTTTGATGTCTCCTTTCTTCAGGCCCGACACGAGCGTCGTCAGCATGAAGGTCTGGGTGAGCTGCACCGGTGCGTACCAGGCGATGTTCGGCTGCACCTCCAGCGTGGCGCCGTGGTCGCGGATCGCGGTTTCGACCGTGGTGTTGTTGACCTTCACACGCAACGACCCACGCGTACGCCAGGTCGCGTAGCCGGCGGGCGTCACGTCGGTGGCCGCAGGCTCCGGCAGGCTTCCTGGTGCCGCGGGGTCGGCGACGTACACCACCGAACCGGGGAACAGGGGCCGGATCTGCGGCGGACCCGCCGCCGGGTTCGTGATCTTGAAGGTGATCGTGAGTGCCTGCTGCGCGTTGGTGAGCGCCGCCTCCGTGATGGTGACCGAGGCCGGGTCGACCCGCGCCTGGTCGGTGGCGGAGAGGAAGAACCGCAGGAAATCCCTCATGGCACCGTCACCTCCACGGTCGCGCTACGGGCTTCGCGCGTCGCTGTCCGCGCGCGAAGCTGATACGCCCAGGTCCCGGCGGCCAGGCCCGGGTCGTGGTGCGCCACGGCCGTCCCGTCGAGCATGACGACCCGCTCGAACCCGAAGCGTCCTGGGGCGCGCCGGTAGACGAGCAGCGCGTCATAGGCCTCGGCGTTGCTCCACGTGAGCCGGATCGCACCCATGGCGGCGTCCCACAGGGCGGTGACTCCGGCCGGAGGTCCGGGCGGCGTCGTCGAGATCGCGACACCGGTGCGCGTCGCCGACGGATGGCTCCGGATCGGGCGGCGGGCGGCCGCCGCCGGGTCCGCGGGATCGAGCGCCTCGCGGACGGCGACCACGCGGTACTCGTACCGCCGGCCTGGGATCCGGTTGTGGTGCACGAACCGAAAACGTCCCGCGACCGGCGTGGCACCGGGGCCGACGACACCCGCGGTGGTGAAGGGGGCAGCCAGGTCGGTCGCACGGACCTCGACCTCGAAACCGATGTCCCCGTCGAGCGCGGCTTGGGACCACTCGACGGCGATGCCGCGGTCGGCCTCCGCCGGTTTCGTCGCGACCACGCGGACGAGGTTCGGCGCCGGCGGCGGACGCACGTCCGGGACGTACACCGGACCGATCACCCCCGAGAACACGCCGGCCACGCCCGCGGCGGAGACGGCGCGGACGCGGTAGACCACGCGGGTCGGCGCCAGGCCGGGCAGTTCGTCGACGTGGTGCGTGCCGAACACCTCCCCGCTGCGCAACTCGAACGCGTCCGGCTGCGCGGCCGCGAGCGCACGCAGTTGCGCGTCGTTGGTCGCCGCCGAGGCACCGGCCAGCGCGCCCTCGAACGCACGCCAGATCTCGTAGCGGATCGCGCCCGCGACCGGGGCCCACCTGACGTCGAACCGGGCCGCCTCGGCGTAGCTCGCCGCGGACGTGGCCCACAGCCGCGCCGCGGGATCGACGCTCACCGGCGCTTCGGGTGCGGTCGGGCGCCGCACCGACGCCACCACCGCCGCGGCGGCGCTCTCGTTGCCACGCAGTCCGATCAGCGCCGGCTCGGAAGCCGGAAGGGCCGGGCTCGTCACGTACGGCGTGCCGTCGGCGGCGGTCACGTGGAAGGTCAGGCTTCCCCCCACGAAGCCGACGGGCACGGCGACGGTCACCGTGACGTGGTGGGGCGGGAAGAACAGCGCCGGCGATCCGACGATGGCCGTGGCCGGATCGGGCAGCCCGAGCCAGCGTTCCCACGCCTGCGCTCCCGGGCCCTCCGCGGGGGGTGCGGTGACCCGGTAGCCGTCGCTCGTGCGTTCGGCGTCGAACGTCGTGCGCAGCAGGTGGAGGTAGATCCGGCCGGACTCGGCGGTCGGATCGGCGGACAGCCGCAGCCGCAGGTCGGCCGGGTCCGCCGAGACAAGGCTCTCGACGCGAGCCGGGGTGGCGGGAAGCCGCTGCAGCCGGGCCACCCGGGTGAGCGCCGTCGGCGCGCCTGGCACGAACACGACCCCGGTCACGCCGACGGCCGGCGTGCGGCCGGCGGAGCGCCGCACGGTCATCGTCGCGGACCCGCCCGAGCCGTGTGAAACGATCACGAACTCGCCGTTCGGGAGGATCAACCGCCGCCCGGCGTACGCGTCGGACGGGCCGGCCAGTGCCGCCACGCGCACTGTGCAGACCAGCGGATTCGCGGAGAGCAACTCGGTCACCTCGACCGCGACGCCGTCGAGCGGCCGGAAGCTGCCGGCCACGCGGAAGTCGACGACGTCCGGGCTGACGAAATCTTCGCCGCTCGCCCAGTCGATCCCGATCTCCGCCGTGACGGTGCCGGCGGGGCCGACGGTCAGCGCCGGCCCGCCGGCGAGCCGCGCGCGCGGAGGCACGGGGGCGAGGTCGTCGTGGTGCCGCACCGAGGCGCGCGCCCCGGTCTTCGAGACGAAGCCGAGCAGGCTCACGCCCTTCACGTCGTAGCTGTAGTGCCCCTCGAGCGGAGGCCAGTCCATGCCGGGACGGTCGACGGTGTGTGGCTCCGCGGCGGGGCGCAGCAGCGGCTCGCCGTCGAAGAGCGGCGTGAACTGTGCGCCGGCCGGCAACGGCGGCGTAGCTTCGAGCTCCGCGGTGTCGGCGCCGAAGTCGAAGCGGTCGACCAGGTAGAGCGCCGCGCCGTAACCGATCAGTCGTGGTGACGGCGGCTGGGCGCTCCACGAGAGCCCGGTGAGCGCGGCGGGTACGCGTGGAACCGTCGCGGTCGCGGGCAGCGGCACGCCGTCCTGGTCGGCCGGCGCGAGCGGCGCCGGGGGAACCCAGTCGCCGAACGCCCGGAACGCCGGATGGGCGACGTTCCCCGGGATCCGGGTGGCCGTGACCTCGGCGGGGGGAGGCGGCTCGCACGGGGGTTTCGGCACGTCCAGGTCGGTCGTCGAGGTCCCGGCCTCGGACCACTCGCCCGTGATCTGGTAGCTGACGGCGGCGTTCCCGGCCGGCGCGAGGTCGTCGGTCGCCAGGCCGAAAAGCACCGCGTACTCGAAGCGCAGGGCGAGTGCCAGCAGGTACGCGGTGCAGCGGGCGCGGTAGAACGAGGTCAGCGCCGCGCGGGCCGCGGGGTCGGCGAGCAGCGCCGGCAGCGACGGCACGTTCCCGTCGGGCCAGAGGGCCCAGGCGAGCGCCGGGTCGCCGGTGTGGATGCCGCCGAAGAAGTCCGCGGCCCGCTCCACGAGCCCGGGTAGCTCCGCCGCCGGCGCACCGGGATCCGCCAGGCGGACGATCGGCAGCAGGTATTCCAGGTTCTCCGGGAGGAAGTCGGGAAAGTAGGGGCCCATCGCCGGGCGCCGCTGCTCCGCGGCGGTCTTGAACGTCGCCCAGTCGGTGGTCGGTGGGAGGAAGTAGCGCCCCACGACGACCGGTGCGGGCGCTCCGGCGACGATCCGCCTCAGCACGAAGCCTTTCGACGGAAACCCGAGATCGGGTCGGCCCGCCCAACGGACCCCGAAGACCCGCTCGTGCTGGCCCGTCGGCAGCGAGCCCCGCCGGCACGCGATCACGTGGATGTCGGACCCCGCGACGATCGCCATCACGCACCGCCTTCGACGACGAGGTCGACGACCTCGTCCGAGGAGTTCCCGGCGACGGCCAGGACCGGCAATGCCGCGCCGGCGTCGCGCCGCCATCGCAGCCGCACGTCGAGGGGTCCGGGCGTGAACGCCCCGCCGGCCGGCGTCACGAGCAGCCGCGTGCCGTCGACGTTCGCGAGCGCCGTCGTGGCCGCCCCGTCGACGGTGATGCGCAGGCGGGTCCCGTGCTCGAACGGCTCGGGCGCCTCGAGGAGGAGCGCCACCGGTTCTGTCCCGCCGGGGTCCAGGATCGGCGTCACGGTGAAGCGGTCCACGTACGCGACGGTGGGAACGCCGATCGCGCGTACGCATGCCTCGAAGTCCGCGCCGGCGATGGCGCCCGCGGCCGTGCGGGGTGGCGCGATCTCGCGGTCGCGCGTCACGAGATCGGTGAAGGTCGCGAACCTCGACGTGGTGAAGCCCCATCGCGCCAGCGCCTGGTGCGGCCGTGCGTCCGACACGAGCACCGCCGTGTACTGCGAGTTCGGTGTGAGTTCGACGTCGACCAGGCGGCGCACCGTGTCTGCCGGCACCGGCGGCGGCAACCGGTCGACACAGCCGTTCGCCACGTTCGCCTCGATGATCTGCCCCCAGGCCCAGAGCGTCGAGGACACGAGCTCCGGACCGGGCTCCGGAATGGGCACGAGCACCTCCCCGCCGTCGTCGTCGCGCACCGGTCGCCCGAGTCCGTCGAAGAGCCGGATCGCCAGCGCCTCGCCGACGCTGAGGTAGAGGTAGGGGACGTATCCCTCCACGAACCGCACGACGAGGTCGTAGCCGGTGTACGCCGGCCGCTTGCCGTCGGCCGGGTAGGTGTCCGCGATGTAATTGGTCAGCGCGCCGTCGTACGCCGGCGGCCCTGAGGTGCGGAAGCGGCGCTTCGTCACGACCGCGGATCCGAGCGGCTCGCTCGCCGTGCCGTCGGGCGCGAGCAACCGGGGCGTGGTCTTGAGAACCAGCTCGTAGGCCTGGTTCGGTCGGAACACCCGCATCTCCGCCGGCACCGTCCACGCCTCGGTGCCCGTGAGCGTGCCGCCGAGTTGCGCGGCGACGACCCAGTCGAGCCATCCGTGCCCGCGGGCGTAGCAGAACCGCACGAGTCGCCGGTCCGGCACGACCTTGCCCCAGATCGTGAAGATGCCGGCCGAATCCGCCTTGACCTCGAGCCGCTCGAGCGCGCCGTCGGGCGTGATCATCTCGAGCTGCGCCACCTTGACCTTCACCTTGCAACGGATGGTCAGGCGGTCGCGCGGGCGCAGGATCAACCCCTCGGCCGGCAGCGCGCCGCCCTTGTCGAGAACCAGTTCGTAGAGCGAGCCGTCGCGCAGCCGGCCGTAGCCCGGTTGCACGCTCGAAAGCGACACGCATTGCTGGGTCGGCGTCGGCTCGGCGCAGTAGTCGATGTCCAAGCCGTCGACGTAGCCGTCCGACAGCGAGCCGTCGTCACCGAAGCGCTCCGAGGAGAGCAACCGCAGGGTCGTGTTCGGTTCGAGCGTCTCGCGCGCCCAGGTGCCCCAGATCGGCACCGCCTCGCGCACACCGTCGGGATCGCGTACGAGCTCGACGGCGTCGAGCAGGAACGCCGCCGCGTAGCCCGACTCCTCGCCGACGGTGAGGAAGCCGCCGTCCGGCAGGGTCACCGCCTCGTTGAAGCGCCCGGTCAGATCGACCATCGGTTTGGCGAAGTCGATCGCCAGGCCGCTGTGTGGCGCGATCATCGGGGTCGACGACGCCTCGAGCGCCACGATGCCGTCCTCGACCCGCTCGGGCGGCCCCGCCACGTGCACCGGAGTCCAGTGGCGCGGGGTCGCCCCGGTGCGGCGGAACGGAAGCTCCAGGACGGGCGGGAGCACCTGCTTCCAGTCGAAGTCGAACGACTTGCAGATGTCCCAGAAGAGCGCCTCGATGCACGCCTCGACGTGCAGGTGCACCTCCAAGGGGCGCTTCACCCGGGCACGCGCCTCGCCGGCCAGGCGCATCCCGATCGAGATCCCCTTGTATCCCGCGGATATCCGCCCGGACAGCGCGAGCGAGCCCTCCCACTGCGACGGCTCCCAGAACAGCGCCATCTCCGCCCGCCCGCTGCCCTTCACCTCGACGTAGAAGCCGCCCTTGCTCTTGCGCAGATCGATGTCGACCTGGAGACCCGTGACGAGACCGTGTGCGTCGAGACGGAACCAGAACCCCGCCGAGAAGAGCCACTCCCCGTTCCATTTGATCGCCTGCGCGACGACGCGCTTGCCCTCCTCGTCGCGCCCGATCTCGAGGTAGAAGGCGCTGCGGTCGGTGAAGTCGAAGAACGCCCGGGCCTGCCCGCCCACCGAGACGATGGACGCGATCTCCCAGCTCGCGACGATGTCGAGCGATAAGGTCGACTCGCCCGCGGAGTAGACCATCAGCGCCTCGAGCGCGCCCTCCTGCCGCTCGTTGAGCTTCGGCCGCTGCTTGAGGAAGTTGGCCTTCGCGTGGAGGAGGATCGCGATGTCAGGGAACGCGACGACCAGCATTCCCTTGGCGTTGATCGCGAAGCCCTTGTCCATCGTCCCGAGGACGACGCCGGCGCCGAGCGCGTTCTGCCCGCGCGCCGGCACCCACTTGGTCCCCGCCGTGATGCCCACCGGATCCTTCATGAACAGGGCATAGACGCGCTGGTCCGGGGGGAGTGCCGGGTCCACGTCCATCCCCATCTGGTACGCGATCAGGCCCTGGAACCCGTAGATGGCGAGCCCCGTGCTGCCCACGGGGATCCCCGCCGGGAGCAGCTTCGCGTCGGCGAAGAGGTACATGTAGACGAACGGGTCGGGCGGCGCGTCCTCGCGTCCCACCACGACCGCGACGTCGAGCAGCACGTCGAGCGCGGGAATCTCGATCGTCCCGCTGCCGCGGAACTGGACGACTCCCGCTTCGTCGCGGTATGCGATCGACAGCGCCGCGCGGAAGCTGCCCGGCACGCCGAACTCGATGCCGATCCCCTCGAACCGCACGTCGGCTCCGGCGCCGGAGCCCGGCGTCCACTCGATCACCAGACCTTCGACCGCCGCGCCCGCCGGGATTCCCTCGACCAGCACCACCTCGGCGCCGAGCGCGATCCGCAGGCGTTCCATCGATCCTTCCGCGTGCCCGAACCGGAACTTCGACACCGACAGCCGGGCGAAGTGCCAGTCCACCACCATCGGTGTCGCGAAGGTGATGCCGCCCCCGTCGGCGATGTGGAACCGTCCGTCGGCGCTCACGCCGATCTCGTCGAACGCGACCTTCGGCCAGTCGGCGCCCGGCACCTGGAGCTGCAGCGCCCCGGAGAACCAGCACGACCAGACGGTGTCGATCCGCGTGATGCGAAGCGAGGCGAGATCGAGCGCGACGACCCCGGCGAACTCGGCGGTGACGACCGCCTCGGTGTTGCCCTGCGCCTCCGGCGGCTGCACTGCGGACAGCGTCGCGGTCAGATCCCCGTCGCCGCTGAACGCGACGTCGACGCCGAGCCACTTCTCGCCGTCGCCGTCTTCCAGCGCCTCGACGCGCAGGTCGCACGCCAGTGTGGCGTCGAGGATCGCGTTCTGGTCGACGTCTATCCGTAGCTCGCGAAAACGGAACGGAAACCCCAGGAGCTTCCCGCTCACGGGGTGCGCCGCGTCGGCCATCACGCCGACCGCGCCCGTGAAACCGGTGGTTCCGATCGCGGCGTTGGTCAGCTCCACCGTCAGCGACGACCCGGGATCCAGCTCCAGATGGTCCGCCGGAATGGTGACACCGAGCTTCGCGAACGCGACGCCCTGGAAGTCGGTCTGGTTCTCCAGGAACTCGGGCGGATCGGAGCCGCCGAACACCGGCCGCACGTCCGCCGCCGCCACCACGATCTCTGTTCCACAAAGGTACGCCGGCGCCAGCGTGCCCCCGACGAAGTTCCCCAGCGTCAGCCCGCCCGCGCCCACCCGCAGGTCTCCCGACACCGAGATCTCAGCGGCGTTGCCCGTGGCCACGTCGCGCAGCACGTGCGGCGAGACCCGTATCCCCACCGTCACCTCGCGCAACGCCAGCGAGAAGTCCGGCCCGAGCACGATCTCCGCGTGCGCGGTGGTCAGCCCGGCTCCCGCCGAGCCAACCACGACCGCGAACGCGTCCGTGCCCGGCGGTGAGATCGAAAGCTCGCCGTCCCAGACGAGGCGTACGTCGAACACGAGGTTCTCGCCGTCGCGGTAGAGCGTCGAGTCCGTGTAGTAGAGCCCCTCGAAAACCTCGTCGACCGAGTCTGCCGGCAGGAACTCCGCCAACGGGAAATCCGCCACCGCGATCAGGTCACCGACGGGGAACAACGCGCGACCCGTCAGATCGAATGCCATCCCCGTGCTCCTTCCGCGATGCGGGCGCCTGAGGTCACGCAGCGCCAACGGCGCACAGTCTTCTCCTGTGCCGCACGGGCCGGTACTCAATGGACGGATCGATGACAGCACGCCTCTCCACGTGCCTACATTGGTGGCCGGCGCGCCTCGTCGCCGATGCGGCCGGCCAGATCATGATCGACGAAGGTTGCGGGCTTCCGTCAACGGGCGTGGTCGACGGCCCACTCGAGGGCGTAGTCGGCGATCTCCTCCCAGCCCTCCTGCGCCGGCATCAGGTGAGCCCGGCCCGGGTACTCGACGACCTCGGTCACGGTGCGGGACTTGTAATGCTTGGCGTTGGAGCGCTGGATGGACGGCGGCATGAGGTTGTCGTTCTCTCCGGCGACGAAGAGCAAGGGTGCCCGGTTGTCGTTGTGGTAGTCGACCCAGGCATCCTGGTGGCCGGGCTGGAAGTTGGCCAGCACGCTGCCCCACAGGATCGAGCCGGAAGCCGGGATGTGGTAGCGCTGGTACAGCGTCCTCGACTCCGCTTCGCTGAAGGTGTTGGTGAACGCGTAGTGCCACTGCTCGTGGTCGAACGCGATCGCCTTGTGCCGGTTGGAGAGGCTGTTGAACGCCGGGAGGGTCGCCTTGGCCTGGGAGAGCGGCAGCACCCTGACCCCCTCGGTGGGTGCCGAGTTGAGCGCCACACCGGCAGCGCCGAACCCGTGGTCGAGCAGAATCTGGGTGAACGCGCCGCCGGCGGAGTGGCCCATGATGATGGGCTGGCTGGGCAGCTCTTTGATCAGCGCCTCGATGTGGCTGATGATCTGCGGAATCGTCACCTGGGTGATGGGGGTCGGGTCGGCGTTGAGCGCCTCGACCTCGACCTCGTAGCCGGGGTAGGCCGGGGTGAGCACCCGGTAGCCGAGGTTCTCGTATCGCGCCTTCCAGTGTTCCCACGAGCGGGGCGTGACCCAGAAGCCGTGGACCAGGACGATCGTGTCGGGTTTGGCCATGTCGGTCGACCTCCAGGAACTAGCGGCTGGCTACGCGGGCGGCGGCGGTGATGAGGTCGGTCGTGGCGTCCGGACGCGACATCATCGCGACGTGCGAGGCCCGCACCTCGACGGTGCTGGCGCCGGCCCGCTGCGCCATGAAGCGCTGGGCGGCGGCGGGGATCACGTTGTCGTCGCGGGCGACGAGGTACCAGGACGGGACGGCCTTCCAGGCCGGCGCACCCGACGGCTGTTCCAGCGTGTGGACGTCGCCCGGGCGCTGCGTCGCGTGCATCACCGCCGTCTGGGCGGGCGGGAGGTCACCGGCGAACACCTCACGGAACACGCTCGCCTTGACGTACCCGTCGGCGCTGCCCGTCCCGTCCGGCATCGTGTAGTAGCGGATGTCCAGCGCGTCCGCGGTCAGCTTGGTGCCCACGTACCTGGTCTGCAGAGAGAACAGCGTCTCACCCTCGTCGGGTGCGAACGCGGCGACGTACACCATGGCTTTCACGTTCCCGTTGCCGTTCGCGGCGTTGGTGATCACCATGCCGCCGTAGGAGTGACCGACGAGGACGATCGGCCCGGTGATCTGTCCGAGCAGCGCGGCGAGGTAGGCCGAGTCGGAAGCCACCCCGCGTAGCGGATTGGCCGGCGCCAGGACGTCGTAGCCTGCGCGGAGAAGCCGGTGTGCGACGTCGTTCCAACCGGAGGCGTCGGCGAACGCGCCGTGCACCAGCACGATCGTCGGCTTCGGTTCGCCGTGCCGGCCTTTTGCGGTCGACGGCGCTGCCGCTGCGGGCGACGGGGCGACCGCGCCGGTGGTGGCGACGGCGGCCGCGCCGAGCAGGGCCGAGCGCAGCAGCGTCCGGCGCGGCGGGCCGGCCGGGGAGGTGTCGGGAGTAGACATGCGAATCAACATAGGTAAGCGACTGGGCCCGCCGCGTACGTACGACTACGTACCCTTGTTGATCATCACGCGGGCCAGTTCGGTCCGAGCGCTGACGCCCAACTTGGGATAGATCCGGTAGAGATGCGTGGTGACCGTCCGCGGCGAGAGGAACAGCTTCTCGGCGATCTCCCGATTGCTGAGCCCTTCCGCGGCCAGTCTTGCGATCTGCAGCTCCTGAGGGGTCAGGGTCACCCGCGCGTCGATCGGCCGGCGCAGCGACTCGCCCGAGGCGCGCAGTTCGGCTCGCGCCTGGTCGGCCCACGGCGCGTTGCCGAGCTGGTCGAAGGTTGCCGCGGCGGCACGGAGCGGCTGGCGTGACCGGGCCGCGTTTCGGCGACGCCGCAGCCAGGCCCCGTAGGCGAGCTGTAGGCGTGCCCGCTCGACCGGCCACCGGGTCAGGTCCTGGGCGAGCGCCGCGTCGTATGCCGCCTCCGCGTCGTCGCCGTCGGCCGTCACCGCGCGCGCGTACGCCAAGGCGATGGCCAGTGCCGGGGCGCCGCCCGTTGCCGCCACCGGAGCCAGCTCGTCGATCAGCGCGCGGACCTCGGCCGTGCGCCCGCTGCGCTGTCCGGCCTCGGCCAGGAGGCTGAAGACGAAGAACCGCACCTGCGGGTGGAACACCGGATCGGCCGGATCGAAGCAACGCCACAGGTGCTGGTAGGCATCCTCGTAGCGGCCGTTGACGAGCGCGTCGATGCCCCGGATGTGCTGCACCATCTGCAGGAGCGGGAGCACCCCGGCCGCGAGCAGCGCGCTCTCGGCGGCGTCCGCCAGCTCCCGGGCCGTCGCCCCGTTGCCGCGCAGCGCCTCCGCGCGCCCCGCGCCATGTCGGCCGCGACCGCCCAGAGCACCTGGCCGGTCTCGGCCGCGAGCGTTCGCGCCTCGGTCGCGGCCGTGAGGGCTGCCTCGGTGTCGCATTGGTAGGACGCGGAAAACGCTTGGACCAGCAGGACCTGGGCGAGCACGCCGAGCCGGCCCTGAGGGCGCACACCGCTGGCGGCGCCGGCGAGGAACTCCAGTGCCAGCCCGTGGTCGCCGAGAACGCTCGCCGCGAAACCCAACCAGTGCTGCTCGGTCGGGCTGACATCGACGCGCTCGCGGAGCCGGCGCATGCGATCGAGGGCTACCGCGCCGTGCGTCTCCGGCGCGACCACCGCGATCGTGGCGACCAGGCGGGGATCCAGGTCCGGCACATCCATCCGTTCGGCGGTGGTGAGGTAGAGCGCCCGGGTCTGCGGGTCCGCGCCCGACCAGAAGAAGCGGACGCTGATCGACAGCAATGAGTCCATGGCCAGCGTCACGTCACCGTCGCGGCGCATGGTGTCGATGATCTGCGCGTACGAGGCCAGCTTGCTCGTCCCGCTCCACCCGCTTTCCAGGAACGTCTCGCGGGCCCACGACAACCGGGCCTGCTCGGACGGACGCAGGTGCCGCGATTCGACCTCGAGCAGGAGCTGCCGGACGGTCACCGCGTCGCCCTGCTCGGCGGCCATCTCAGCAGCCGAGAGCATCCGGCTCGACCGCTGGTGCGGATCTTCGCTGAGCGCTGCCGCCCGTTCGAGCGCGGCCACCGCGGTGCTGGCCGCCTGCCGTCGCCCGGCGCGGATCGCCATCTCGGCGAGCTCCGCGGCGAGCTTCTCGTCCGGCTTCGTCGCCGCCGCCGCCCGGTGCCAGACCCGCCGGTCCGGCTCGGCGGTGATGACCTCGGCCAGCGCGGCATGAGCCGCGCGACGCCGGGCCGGGGTGGCGCCGCCGGCGATCGCCGAGCGCAGCAGGGAGTGCCTGAAGGAAAGGCGGAACGACTCGTCGACCCTGACCAGTCTCGCGTCGAGGGCCGGCGCGACGTCGTCGGCGGTGGCTGGCGCGCCGCCGGGTTCCATCGCGCTGGCGTCGATCTTCCCGCTGGCGGCCAGCGTCTCATCGAGGCTGTCGCCGTCGTTCAAAGCGGCGACCAACAGCAGTGTCCGGGTCGGGGCGGGCAGCTCGGCCACCAGCGCGTCGAACGTGCGCTCCAGCCGGGTGCTCAGCGGCAGCGTCGACGGAAGCAGCGCGCCCGCGCCCGACCGCGTCGCCGCGCGGCCGAGCTCGACGATGCCGAGCGGATTGCCGGCCGACTCGTCGAGAACCCGGTCGCGCAGCGCCGCCGGCAGGTCCGGCGCAATACGGTGGAGCAGCGCTCCTGCGGCATCCGTTGACAGCGGGCCTACGGGCAGCTCGGGCAGTCCTGCGGCGACGATCCGTTGATCCAACACGGCTCCCTCGCGCGCGGTCATCAGCATGAGGACCGGGTCGGAATGGATCCGCCGGGCGACGAACGTGAGGACGTCCCATGTGGACTTGTCGAGCCAGTGCGCGTCCTCGACCGCCACGAGCGTCGGCGAATCAGCTTCGCTGAACAGCTCGAGGATCGTGACCGCGACCCGTAGCGGCGGTACGTCGGGCGCCTCGATCGCCCGTCGCCCCACCTCGCTGCCGCGCAGGAGCCGGTGCAGCCCCGCGTAGGGCACGTCGACCTCCGCCTGCACGCCGGCGGTCGAGACGACGGTCATGCCGCGGTTGGTCGCCTCGGTCACGGCGAAGTCAAGCAGCGTGGACTTGCCGATCCCGGCCTCTCCACGCAGCACCAGGGCGCCGCCGCGCTCGCCGGCTGCGGCGTCGAGGGCCTGGTAGATGGCCCCGCTCTCGTCGTCACGTCCGATCAACACGCCACCACACAATCTGACCGGTGGGGCGCGCGCAACCTCCTACCAGCCGATGACAGCGCCTTCTACGCCTACGAACGATCGCGCCGGTGGTCGGCTCAAAAGGTCAGCGGATGCAGCGGGACGTCCATGACGTCGCCGGGCCGGATCTCGGCGGTTCCCGCAACGAGGGTCACGCGGTAGCCCTGGTTGTGCACCCACGCCACCACCTGCTGGTCCGGTGGGGTGACGATGACGCTGGTCTTGCCGTCGTTCATGGCGATCAGCGCTTTGAGGAGTCCGATGTCCGGCGTGTACTTCAGCATGCACCGATTGTGTTCAGCGGGTCCCGTCCACGGGATCGGGCGACGGGATCGCGGATGCGGCGGGGCGGATGACGGTCAAGGGGTCAGCCGAACGGCCAGCCTCCGAACCACGCTCGCGGTCTGCCGTGTCGTGAGGCGGACACGGTACGGGCCGGTGAACTCGGAGTTGTCACGCTAGTTTGGCGGACGGTAGCAGAGCGATCGAGGTTCCCGGATATGAGTGCGGTCGATGATGACCGAAGCGGAAGGTGGTAGTCACGGCCTGTGGGCGAGTTCGAGGTTCAGATCGGTCAACTGCGGGACGCGGCCAAGGCGGCGGGGTCCGCTGCGGATCAGGCCAGGCTGGTGGACCCGGGCACCGGCCTGGAGGCGCTCGCGACCGCCATGCCGGGTGGGGTGGCGGCAAGGAACGCGCCCACTCTGGCGTCGACGTTCAACGAGCGCGCGCAGGGCTGGGCCGGCGAGATCGACAGGTGGAGCGAGTCGGTCGCATCGAACGCGAACGCGTACGCCCAAAATGAGGACGCTGCGACAAAGGCTTTTGGGAGATGACGGTCGGCTACGACGACGTCCGTAAGTGGCACGCTGGGGCGGTCGATGCGTCGGCGGGCGAGCTGCGTGGCCGGCGGGACAAACTCGTCGGGTTGCAGGACGAGCTCGACGACGCCCGGAGGTTGCCTGATTGGCGCGGCGTCGCGGGCGAGGGCGCCCGCAAATCGCTGGGCGACACGCGGAACAACGCCGAGATCCTGGTCGCGGAGCTGTCCGCCGTCGAACAAGCCCTGCGAACCGCGTCGGACGACGTCACCGCCCTCCTGAGTCGGGTCGCCAACAACGACTCCCTCGCGCAGGCCTACCAGTTCCGCGTCGGCGCCGACGGGACCGTTGTGGACATCAAGCCGGCCGACCCGCCGCCGGGGTCGCGGTTCGAGGCCGAAGAACTTGCCGAGGCCCAGCGGCACCGCCAAACCATCAGGCGGCAGCTGGAGCAGGAGACCAAGGCGATCCTCACCACGGCGAACGCCATCGACGCGGCGCTGGCCCGGGTGATGCAACTCGCGCAGGACCGCAAGATCAGCGACCACGACGCGACCACCCTCGACGACGCGAGGAAGGGCGGAGAGCTCGACGCCCAGGTGGCCGAGATGGAGCAGGCGCTGCGCGACGCCGGGCTGCTGACCGGGCCGCCGGCCTCAGGCCACTACCGGCAGTGGCTCGAGAACGCCGTACGCCGGGGCGTTTCGATCGACACCGTCAAGCAGATCGCCGCCGAACACCACATCACGCCGGACGACTTCGCGATCCTCGACAAACTCGAGGAGATCCGCGAGGACGAGGACGGCGACGGGATCTTCAAGTCGTACTTCCTGATGCCGACCGACATCAGCGGCGACGACGCGGCCAAGGCCGTGCGCATGACCTACATCCTGAACGCGGGCACCGACTACGGGACAGAAGGCGAGACGACCGACTTCGCACCGACGCCGTACGGATCCGAGGAACTGCGGCGAATCACCGACCGGCAACAGGAGAACTCCTGGAGCTACGACAAGGACGTCGGATTCGTGCACGACAACGGTGGACGGCTGGTGACCACCCCGAACGGCATGATGATGGGCCTGGGCGGGAACCTCATCCAGGACCAGTTCAGCCAGCGCGGCGGAACGACGTGGGGCGACACGTTCATGCTGAACATCGACGACCCGCAGGATCCGGCGCAGCAGCTGCGAGAGGTGGCGGCGTCGGGCCACGCCTGGTACGAAGGCGACAGCGGCGCGTACCGTGGCGCTCTCGACATGGACCGGCTGCTGCATCATGAGGAGCGCCACTCCCAGCAATGGGCAGCCGAGGGCTACACCGGCTTCCTCGCCTCGTACGCGTGGGAGCAGGTCACCGGCGGCAACGAGACCGAGGAAGACGCGGGACTTTCCGATGGCGGATATCGCTAGATGGCTGCGCATCGCCTGCGCCGCCATACTCGTGGCGACGGCGACCGCAGCCTGCGACACCCAAGCGCAGTTCGCGCCGTCGCTGCCGGTAGCGGCCGGGTTCCGTGTCGACGACGGCGTCCTGAAACTCTGGACCGGCACCCCGTGCGAGGGCGTCATCCGCGTGACGCTGATCTTCGACTCCGGCACCCAGAAAAGCACCGAGCAGGTGTGGACCGCGCCGAAGCCGGGCGTGCTGGTGGAACGCATGGACCTGCTGAGCACCGCCGGGGGATCCTCACCGGACACCGGTGGACCCCTCCAGGTCCAGAAACCGCTGCCCGCCGACTACGACTGGACCAAGGCAGGCTCCATCAACTTCTCCGTCGACGGCCCGAAGGCGTTCGGCGCCAGGGCCGACGTCGCCCAGGTGCTGCGCGAGTCGGCCGAGCACCCGTCCGGAAGCTACCTGTTCGACCAGCGCGGCTGGATGGACGCCTCGGACGTCCAACGCGAGAACACGAAAACGTTCCTGACCGTCTGCACTCCCGACCCCGCGGGGTAGCGGCGCATACGCCGCGCATCGTCAGCGACTCGGCGGTGCGGCACAAGAGGGTTTGTACGGCTCCGAGGGAATGTGTGCAGCCCATTCCGGTCGGGTCAGGTTGCGGTCGGCGGCGGCGCAGATCTGGGCTTTGGCGGCACGGAGGTCGAACGACCAGCTGATGATTCGGCCGTCTTCCGCGCCGGAGATGAGGTTTCCGCTCGGGGTGAAGGCGAGTCCGCGGATTCTTGCGCGATGACCGGTGAGGGCGGCGACCCGCCGGCGGGTGCTGGTGTCCCAGACGATGATGGTGTGGTCGTCGCCGGCGGAGGCGAGCCGGCGGCCGTCCCGGCTGACGGCAAGGACCTGGACGGGCGCGGTATGGCCGCTCAGCACGGCTGTTTCCCGACCGGTCGCGGCGTCCCACAGCTTGACGGTGCGGCTGTCACCCGCGGTGGCCAGCCAGCTGCCGTCGGGGGCGACCACGATGTCCTGCACCGCGCTCTGCTGTGTGTTGACCCGGTTGAGCAGCTTTCCCGTGGTGATGTCCCACGTGTTGATGTAGCCGCCCACGCTCGCTCCCAGGAGCCGGCGCCCGTCCGGGATGAAGGCCAGCGACGTGACGATGCGGGCCGGGAACCTGGCGGTTATCTCGGACGGTTTGTTCATGTCCGTGACCTCCCACAAGCCAAGGCCGAGAGTGGCGGCGGCGAGGAGACGCCCACCGGCATCGAACTCGATGTCCGTCGAGGCACCGATTCCTTTGGTCGGGAAGGGCCGGGTCACCTGCTTTCGGCGCTGGACGTCCCAGATCGTGACGATGTTGTTTCGGGTGACCGCGGCGAGGAGGCGTCCGTCCGGGCTGAACGCGACGGCCTGAACCTCGTCCGGATGCCCACCCAGCGTGGCCACGAACGTCCCGTCCGCGTCCCACAGCCGAACCGTCCTGTCGCTGCCCGCTGAGGCGACGGTGCTGCCGTCCGGGCTGACTTTGACGTCCTTCACCTGTGCCGCGAAACCGATGAACGGGGCGTGGCTGAGATCGTGGAGCACGACGGTTCCGTTGAACCCCGCTGAGGCGAGCATGGCTCCGTCCTGGCTCAGCGCGACGGAGACCGTCTCGCTGCGGCCCCGGTCCTGGTAGGTCTGCAAGGGCTCGCGGCGCCGCAGGTCCCAGATGGTGATCGCGCCGTTCTCGTCGGCCACCGCGAGCTTGTCGTCCACGGGAGCCGAGATTGCCCACGCGTAGCGGCCCGACAGGGGCAGCGGCGGGAGCGGAACCGGCCGCTCGTCGCCGAGGTCCCACAGGTACACCCCGCGGTCGTGGGCCAAACCGGCAAGGGTGTATCCAGAGCGCCCGAAGGCTACCGAGACGACGTGCTCCGTGGGCAGTCGGGCAATCGCGTGGCGTTTCGCCACGTCCCACACGGTCGGGTTCTCTTTCCCGTTGGCGGATACGAGGAGCCTTCCGTCGTGACTGAAGGTCAGGGACCTGACCGGCAGGTGGTGCCCGTGCAGCAGCGCGCGGGTTCCGGACCGCAGATCGTAGAGGGCGATGTCGCCGGGTTCCGGGGTGTCCGGGCCGGTCGGCAGGCCGTCCGGGCCACTCGCGAAGCCGATGGCGACCTTTGTTCCGTCGGAGCTGAAGGCCGTGCCGGCGAGGTGGTTCTCCTCCAGCCGGGCGATCTGCCCACGTGTGTCGACGTCCCAGACGATGATGGAACCTTTGGTTCCGTCGATCCCGACGGAAATGAGCAGCTTTCCCTCGCTGGCGAAGGCCAGGTTGGCGACGCGGCCGGCGTGCCCCTGCAGTGTGGCGATGCGTTCATTCCGCACGGGGTCCCACAAACCGATCGTGCCGTCCCCGGCTGCGGTGGCGAGTAAGGAATGGTCGGGGTTGAACGCGACGGCGTAGATGGACGGTCCGCCGACGTTGAGCTCGGTGCGGCGAGGCGCGGCTGCCGCGCTCAGCACGCTTCCCCGAGTCTCGGTGCTGGAGTGGAGGTGATCCGCTTCGACGGCCAGCAAGCCGGCCAACTCCGGATCGGTGGCGAGCAGAGATCGCGCCTGCAGCGCCAGCTCGCCGGAGAGCGCGACCACCTGCTGCTCGCGGGCGTCCTGGCGCTGCCGCACCGCTACGGCGCCGCCCAGCAGAGCGAGTACCAAGAGGACGGAAACACCTGCGACGAGGCGTTTGAGGAGGCGGGCCTGGCGCCGGGCACCGTCCTGCTCGGCTTCCGCGAGAGCGTTGCTGGCGCGCAGGAAGTCGCGCTCGTGCTGGTTCAGCTCGTCGCGATGGTCGTCGGCGAACATCCGCGCGGCGACCAACTGGGCACCCCGGTACAACGCGCCGGGATCACCGTGCAACGACGTCCAGGTGTGTGCGGCGTCGGTGAGCCGCCGGTGGACGAGCAGGCTTTCGCGGTCGTCGGTGAGCCATCGGTGCAGCCGTGGCCAGGCACTGATCAGCGCCTCGTGAGCCACCGCCACGGTGCCGTCGCCCAGGACCACGAGCCGGGCCGCGGCCAACTCGTCCAGGACTTTGATCGTGACAGGCTCGTCGGCGACGCCTTCGAGCTCCGTGCGCGCGACGGGCCGGCGGGTGTCCTCGGTGCCGTCACCCAGGGCCGTGAGCCGCAGAAAGATCCGGCGAGCGGCTCGCTGCTCCGCTGCTCCGAGCTCGGCATATACCCGCTCGGCGGTCTGGGCGACCGCCCCGCGGACACCGCCGCTCGCGTGATAGGCCGACAGGGTGAGGGTCGGCCCGGTGCGTCGCTGCCACGTCTCCAGCAGCGCGTGCGACACCAGTGGCAACGCACCCGCCTCGCCGCTGGCGTCAGCGAGCACCGTGGTCAGCAGATCGGAATCCACTCCCATCCCGACCTGCGCGGCCGGCCGGGTGACGATCTCACGCAGGTCATCGGCGGTCACCGGGCCCACCATCAGGTGCCCTTCGTCGCCCAGCGCCTCGGTCAGCTCCGCATACCGCATGAGGTGAGCGAGGAAGTCGGCCCGCACGCCGAGCATCACAGTGGTGCGGCGGTCCGCACCGTGAGTGGCGTCCAGCAGCGCTTCGATGAACGTGCGGCGTTCGTCCTCGTCGGCGCAGAGGGTGAAGATCTCCTCGAACTGGTCCACCACCAACAGTGCCCGGGTCTGCGGGTGACCTTCGGCCAGGGTGCTGCGTACGGCGATGTCCAGGACGGCTGGGTCCTTCGCCAGCGCTTCGCGCACCTGCTCGATGTCCTGACCGGACAACTTGGCAACCTCGGCCGACAATGCCTCCAGCGGGTGTTCGGTCGGCGTCATCAACATTGTCCGCCAACGCTGCGTCGCCCGGCGATCGGCGGCGACGGTGCCCAGCAGGCCAGCCCGCAGCAACGACGACTTCCCGCTGCCGGACGCCCCGACGAGGCAGCTCAGCGGCATCCGCTCGACCCGGTTCAGCAGCCGGTCAACCAACGTCGAGCGGCCGAAGAACCACTCCGCCTGCTCGGGCTGGAACGACGTCAACCCTTGATAGGGGCAGGGCTCCTCGTCGCGAACCGGCGTCGCCGGTGCGGCCATCGCATTCGCGATGGCTGACCACCTTGCCCGCCACTCGTCGGCATCGCCACCGCAGGCCTCGACGTACGCCAGCGTCACCTCCAGGGAGGGCAGCCGGTCACCCTTCGCCGCCTCCGCCAGAGTGCTCGCCGAGTAATGCGCGCGCCGAGCCAGAATCCGATAGCTGGGACTGCCGGCCCGCTCCCGCAGCTGCCGCAGCTGCCATGCCAGCCGCTGAACCGGCCCTGCCTTCGGGTCCAGGGGCGTTTCCCGACGGCCCAACACCAACCTCCAAGTCCTGCCGCCAGGCAGCCTCTCCGGCGCCCACACGTGGCGGGCTTCGTGCCGACAGCCGCGTCCGCTGCCGGATCGAAGGAGTATCCGGGACTTCGTGTGCCGGGTGCGAGCCCTCCGACCATCGCAGCCGCCACGTTTTGTCCGACGTTGTTTGTCCGATGGGTGCCCCCGTACCGGTCAACGCGCGCATCGTCCACCGTGGACCGGGCGAACGACTAGATCTGATGAGGTGTGGGATGGGTCGTAGACAGGGCCGGATCGTGGGCACGCTGCTGGCGTTGACGCTCGGCGCGGGATTGGTGCCGTTGTCGGGCGCGCCTGTCGCGGCAGCCGCGGAGACGGTTGACTGTTCGGCTTCGACTGCGGCAACCGCTGGGCAGGCTGCGCTGCTGGCCGACGCCTGCGACAAGCCGGTGGAGGCTTTGGACGCTCGGACGGAGTTCGAGCAGGTGTACGTCGAGCCGACCGGCGCGCGCCGGCTGGTGGCTGCGATCACCGCGCAACGGGTGCATCGTGCGGACGGCTCGTGGGCCGATGTCGATCCGACGCTGCGCGCCGTCGAAGGCGGGTTCACGCCCATCGCGTCGACGGCTGACATGCGTTTCTCCGGCGGCGGTGCGGGTCCGCTGGTGACGTGGCAGGAGGGCGCATCGGAGTTCACACTGTCGTGGCCGGGACGGCTGCCAGCGCCGCGGATCGACGGGGACACGGCTGTCTACGAGTCGGTTCTGCCCGACGTGAACCTGCACGTCACGGCACTGGCCGAGGGCTTCCGCCACGTACTCGAGGTCAAGACGCCGGAGGCGGCCGCCAACCCGGCCCTGACAAAGGTCCGCTTCGTCCTCGGCGGGGACCTGCGGCCGCAGACGTCTCCTGACGGCGGCCTGCACATCGTCGATGCTTCCGGCACCGCGGTCGTGACGGCGCTGGGCGCGGCGATGTGGGACTCGGCGACCGGCCAGCAGACGGTCAAGGGCGGTCGGACGCAGGCGACCGCCCTCGACGTGCCGCGGGAGCTTGTGTCGGACGCCCGCGAGCCGGGTGAGCGTGCGGCAACGGCACCGGTGCGGGTGACGCTGGCCGGCGACGACATGTTGCTCACGCCCGACACCGAGCTGCTGACATCTGCCTCGACGGTGTTCCCGCTGTTCATCGACCCGGTGTTCAACAAGAACCGGTCGAAGTGGGCGTACGAGTCCAGCAACGCGGAGAACAACGACGCGACGGCGATGCGGGTCGGCCGGCAGGCGCCGCCGGACGGCAGTGGCGAGAAGTACCGCTCGTTCTTCGAGTTCAGCGTGCCGGAGCTGCGCGGCCAGCACATCGTCTCCGCATACATGGACCTTCAGTTGGATCACTCGTTCTCCTGCGGGGCGACGCCGGTCTACCTGTTCCGGCCCGGCGGCAACATCACCGTGTCCAACGGGGGACGGATGGCCTGGAACTCGCACCCGCTCGGCTCGGGAGCGCAGAAGCTGCTCGACACCTGGTCGGGCAACGCCAACGAAACCGGTGGTTGCGGCGTGGCGGATCAGGGCGATGCCGACGTCATCCTCGACGACCCGCGGATCAAGACGGATCTGCAGGCGGCGGCGACGGCGAACTGGACGCTGTACACGGTCGGCCTGTGCGCGTGCGACGAGAACGGCCAGGGCGAGAGCGACCAGCAGCGGTGGAAGCGTTTCTACCCGGACAGCACGTACCTGATCGTCACTTACGACCTTCCGCCGTACCCGGTCGTCGCTCAGCCGTTCTCCCAGACCACGGACTGCTACAAGCAGTGCTCGTCACCGGCGATCGTGCGGGACACCACCCCGACGCTCAACGTCACGGTCGCGGACCCGTACGGCGGCGTGCTGCGCACCATCTTCGAGGTCCGTACCGCGCCCTCGGACACCGCACCGGTCGTCGCGTGGAACTACAGCCCGTGGAATCCGGTCAACACGTCGACACCGGCGGTGACAACAGCCGGCACGTCGACACCGGGCACCGCGTCTTGGCAGGTGCCGGTGACGCTCACCTCCGGCACGACCTATTACTGGCGCGCCAGTACGGGCGACGAGGTGGGCCTGTGGAACGACATGGGTGTCGGCGTGTGGCAGACCCTGACCATCGACAACGCACCACCGACGGTCACGAACGTGTCGTCGAGCCAGTACCCGCTCAAGGCGTGGGGCGCGGTGGTCAACACGCCGGGCACGTTCGCGATCACCGGTGCGGGCGACGCCGTGGAATGGACCTGGCAGGTCGACGGCGGCACGGTTCAGACAGTGACGAGCCCTTCGGTGCCGTACACGCCGGTCAAGGACATGGTCCGCGTGTTGTCGGTGAAGGCCATAGACAAGGCCGGCAACACCAGTGGCTCGGCGTTCAACCACGAGTTCTGGGTCAAGCCGCTGCCGAACAGGTGCTGGAACTGGCGCATGGACGAAGCCGTCGGCGCGACGACCGCCGCGGACAAGGGCAACACCGACACGGCAGATCAACTGTGCGGGCCGATCGGGTCGACGGTGAATGCCAAGAACGGCACGCTCTCCCCGGGAGCGAGCTTCGTGACCGGCGGCAAGTCGGGCAACGCGGCCTCCTTCACCGGCACGGGGAAGATCACGACGAGTGGTCCGGCGCTGGACACGCGCGAGTCGTTCACGGTCATGGCGTGGGTGCGGCCGAGCTCGCTCGTCTCGGGTGACCAGACGATCCTGTCGCAGGACGGCGTCAACGGCTCGCGGTTCCAGCTGCACTACGACAAGGACGCCAACGCCGGCGCGGGCGGCTGGTGCTTCTCGACGCGGGCGGCCGACAACACCGCGGCACCGGTGTCGGCCTGCGCGACCGGCATGTTCGACGGTGCGCCACTGTTCCCGCCCGCGGACAACGTGTGGGTGCACCTGGCCGGAACGTATGACAAGACCACCAGCGAGATCAAGGTCTGGGTCATGGGCGACGGACTGAGCTGCACCGGCGAGGTGGCGGCGGCGACCGCGACCGGGTCGTGGGCAGCAGGCGGGTCGTTCGTGATCGGCCGGGCCAGGTCCGGTGGGGAGACCGAGTTCTTCAAGGGATTGGCCGACAAGGTGTACGCCCACCAGCGCGTGCTGGCGGCGTCGGAGATCTGCCAGTCACTGGCGTAGTTCCTGGCCACTACACAGAGGAGTGTCAACGTGAACGGTTGGGTTCGCGCTGCCGGGCTGTCGGTGGCGATGACGGTCGGCATGCTCGGCCAGCAGGTCGAGGCTGCCGGCGCAGCGGCCAAGTGGGATCCTCCGAAGCCGAAGGAGGTGGCCGGGGTACGGACGGTCACTCATCAGCCCGAGCCGGGCAGGTCGGTGCACGCCGAGTCGGCGCGGGTGTCGGGCCCGCGCGAGGTGACCTGGCCGCACGGCTCGGGCACGGCCGAGCTGACCGGTGCCACGGCGGCGGCCGCGAACGCGGTCGGTACGCGTGCGGGCCTGACCGGTCCGGTGCGGGCCAAGGCCGGGCTGCTGCCGGTGACGATCTCCGCGCCGGCGACGACCGGGGCGGCGGGTCGGCCCGACAGCGGGATCGGCAGGGTGGACGTGACGGTGCACGACCGTGCGGCCACCGAGAGGGCCGAGGTGCGGGGCCTGCTGCTCTCGGCGTCACGGGCCGATCGCAAGGCGTCCGCGGCGCGTACCGGTATCCAGGTCGACTATTCCGGGTTCGCACACGCCTACGGCGGTGACTGGGCGTCGAGGCTGCGGCTGGTGGCGCTGCCGGCTTGTGCGCTGACCACTCCCGAGTCGGGCGCGTGCCGGACCCGCACCCCGATCGTCACCGACAACGACACCGCGAAGCACCTGCTTTCCGCCGATGTGGCGCTGCCGGCCGACGGTCCGATGCT
Source organism: Asanoa iriomotensis (assembly GCF_016862515.1). Taxonomy (GTDB): domain Bacteria; phylum Actinomycetota; class Actinomycetes; order Mycobacteriales; family Micromonosporaceae; genus Asanoa; species Asanoa iriomotensis. The sequence goes on along the minus strand of NZ_BONC01000009.1, from coordinate 132,015 downwards.
GCTGGCCGCCGAGGCCGGCGGGTCGGGTGTCAACGGCGACTACACGGCCACGAGCCTCTCGCCTGCGGGGCAGTGGCAGGTGTCGACCCAGAGCGGGGACTTCTCCTGGTCGTACCCGTTGCGGATGCCGCCGGCGTTGGGTGGTCCGGCGCCGTCGGTGAGTCTGGCGTACTCGTCGGGCAGCGTCGACGGGCGCACCGCGCTGACGAACAACCAGGGCTCGTGGATCGGCGACGGCTGGGACGCCTGGCCGGGGTTCATCGAGCGCAAGTACGCCTCCTGCGCCGACGACAACCCCGGACACAAGACCGGCGACCAGTGCTGGTTCTCCGACAACGCCACCTTGTCGCTCAACGGCCACGCCGGTGAGCTGATCAAGGACGGGTCGGTGTGGCGGCTGAGGAACGACGACGGCACGAAGGTCGAGAAGGTCGTCGACCCGGCGCGGGACAACGGCGACGACGGCAACGAGCTCGACGACGACCAGAGCGAGTACTGGAAGGTCACCACCACCGACGGTGTCCAGTACTTCTTCGGCTACCACAAGCTGCCGGGCTGGACCACGGGCAACGCGGTGACCAACTCGACGTGGACGGTGCCGGTGTTCGGCAACAACTCCGGTGACCCGTGCTACGACGCCACATTCGCCGACGCGTACTGCAACCAGGCGTGGCGGTGGAACCTCGACTACGTCGTGGACCCCAACAGCAACACCATGGCCTACTTCTACGGCAAGGAGCAGGGCGCGTACGCCCGCGACCTCGACCCGGACCAGCGCACCACCTACGACCGGGGCGGCTACCTGCAGCGCATCGAGTACGGCATGCGCAAGAACGCGGAGTACTCCCAGGCAGCGCCGCTGCGGGTCGTGTTCGACACCAAGGAGCGGTGCCTGTCCGGCTGCTGGACCGGCGCGGCGTGGACGTCGGACCCGGTCAAGTCCGCGTGGCAGGACACCCCGTGGGACCAGTACTGCAAGTCCGGTGAGAAGTGCACCACCCAGGGTTCGCCGACGTTCTGGACCACCAGGCGCCTGGACAAGGTGACTGCCCAGGTCCGCAACGGCGCCAGCTCGTACGCCGATGTCGAGTCGTGGGCGCTGCGGCACGAGTTCATCAACGCGGGCACCGGTGAGTCCACGCCGATGTGGCTGCGCGGCATCACCCGCACCGGTCACGTCGCCACCGCCGGCGGCGTCGCCGAGTCGGAGCCGGAGATCACGTTCGACACCGGCGGCGTGCCGCTGCCCAACCGCGTCGACGGGCCCGGCGACGGGCGCACCGCGCTGGCCCGGTGGCGGATCAAGGCGGTGCACACCGAGTCCGGTGGTGACATCACCGTCACCTACTCCGGCGCCGACTGCACGCGCTCGACACTGCCCGACCCGGCCACCAACACCAAGCGGTGCATGCCCTCGTGGTACGCCCCGGCGGGGCAGGAGCTGTCGCGGGACTGGTTCCACAAGTACGTCGTCACCCGTATCGACCTCGACGACACCGTCACCGACCAGCCGACCGAGGTGACCAGTTACGACTACCTGGACACGCCGGCGTGGGCGTACAACAACGACGAGATGACCAAGGACAAGCACCGCACGTGGTCGAGTTGGCGCGGCCACGGCCGGGTGCAGGTCCGCCACGGCAACCCGTCCGGTCAGCAGACCGCCGTCGAGTACCGCTACCTGCGTGGTATGGACGGCGACAAGGCCACCAGCGGCGTCAAGGACGTCTGGGTGAACGACAGTTGGGGCGGGCGGATCGAGGATCACGAGGCCCTCGCCGGGTTCCAGCTGCAGGAGATCGTCCTCAACGGTCCCGGCGGCGGCGAAGTCTCCTCCACCCGCGACGATCCGTGGATCAACGGCCCGACCGCGACCCGGACGCGCAACGGCATCACCACCAAGGCGTGGAAGACCAACACCGACGAGACCCGCGAGCGCACCCCGCTGGCCGCGGGCGGCTACCGGTACGTCAAGGCCGTCACGGGCTTCAACGGCGACGGTCTGCCGATCACGGTGGAGGACCAGGGCGACGAGTCACTGACCAACGACACGACCTGCACGCGGACGGCGTACGCCCGCAACGACACCACCTGGATGATCGACCGCGTGTCGCAGACCGAGACCCTCAACATCGCCTGCGGCGGCGCGCCCGAACCGGCGGCGCCGAGCACGGTGCTCAACCGGTCGCGGTCGTTCTACGACGTGTACGTGGACGAGTCGTCGTTCGGTAAGCAACCCTCCAAGGGCAACGTGGTGCGCACCGAGGAGCTCGAGAAGTTCAACGGCTCCACACCGGAGTACACCCGCACCGCCACGAAGGGCTACGACGACAACGGCCGGGTCGTGTCGGAGACCGATCCGCGCGGCTACGCGACGACAACGACGCACAGCACCGCCAACGGTGGCCTGATCACCCAGACCGCGACCAAGAACGCCAAGAACCACGTCGCCACGTCCATCATGGAGCCGGCCTGGGCGACGCCGACCAAGCAGACCGACGCCAACGGCGCCGTGACGGACCTGACCTACGACGGTCTGGGCCGGCTCAAGGCCGTGTGGCTGCCCGGTCGGAACAAGGCAACCCAGAATCCCAGCGTGAGGTTCACCTACCAGGTGCGCAAGGCCGGTGGACCGTCCACTGTGACCACCGAGCGGCTGATGCCCAACGCGACCTTCAGGAAGACCGTCGACCTGTTCGACGGGTTCCTGCGCAAGCGTCAGCAGCAGGTCCAGGCCACCGGCGGTGGACGGACCATCGCGGAGACGGTGACCGACAGCGCGGGCAGGACGGCCTGGACGTCGCTGCCCTACTACGACTCCACCAACGCCGCCGTCGGCACCAGCCTGGCCCTGCCGCAGGGGCAGATCCCGTCGATCACCAAGCACACCTATGACGGCGCCGGCCGCACCACCAAGGAGGCCCTGATCGGCAACGGCGTCGAGAAATGGTTCACCACCACGGCCTACAACGGTGAGCGCACCAGCGTCACCCCGCCCACCGGCGGCACCGCGACGACGACCGTCGTCGACGCCAACGGCAAGACCACCCAACTACGCCAGTACAAGAACCCGGCCGACGTCGGCGGCGACGACCCGGCCACGTTCGACAGGACCAGCTACACCTACGACCTGCTCGACCGGCTCAAGACCGTCACCGACGCGACCGGTCTGAACGTGTGGTCCTACGACTACGACAAACGCGGTCGGCAGGTCACCACCACCGACCCCGACAAGGGCACGACCTACACCACCTACGACAAGGCCGGCAACGTGGAAACGGTCGACGCGCCACTGGACACCGGCCGTGCGACGACCGCGTACACCTACGACGAACTCGGCCGCAAGGCCACCATGCGGGATGACAGCACCACCAGCACCAGCGTGCGCGCGGAATGGGTCTACGACACGCTCCCGTACGGCAAGGGCAAGCTCACCTCGGCCACCCGGTACGCCGGCGGAAACGCGTACACCGTCAAGACCGACAGCTTCGACGAGTACGGCCGGACCACCGCGACCTCCGTTGTCCTGCCGGCCTCGGCAGGTGGCCTCTGCGCGGCCGCCGCGCCGAACACCTGCACCTACACGACCTCCACGACCTACAAGTCGAACGGTCAGCCCTATGAGGTCACCCTGCCCGCCGCCGCCGACCTCGGCTCGGAGACGCTCACCTACGGATACACCGACGTCGGGGACGCCGGCACGCTCGCGTCGGCCGCTCAGATCTACGTCCACTCCGTCACCCATGACAAGCTCGGGCAGTTGACCCAGCGCCAACTCGGCGCCTTCGGCTCTCGGGTGGCGTTCAAGTCGACGTTCGACGAAGCTACCCGTCGGCTGACCAACCTGAACGCCGTCCCGGAAGCCAAGCCTGAAGCGGCCAACTACAGCTACGCCTACGATGCCGTCGGCAACGTCAAGGAGATCCACGACACCCCGACGGGCGGCACCGCCGACCACCAGTGCTTCAAGCTCGACCACCTGCGGCGGCTGACCGAAGCGTGGACACCGGAATCCGGTGCGTGCGCCGGCGTGCCCACCGCCTGGACCCAGGTCGACGGGGCTCCGACGCCCTACTGGCACTCGTGGACCATCGATCCGGACGGCAACCGCAAGACCGAGACACGGCACGGGGCCACCGACACCACCTACACCTACCGCTACAACCCCGCCGGAACCGCACGCCCGCACACGGTCGCCAGCGTCGAGGCCAAAGGCGGGGCGACCTGGACCCGCAACTACACCTACGACAACGCGGGCAACACCAAGGCCCGACCCACCACGACCGGCGCCATCCAGACCGTGATCTGGGACCGGGAAGGCCGCGTCGTGTCCTCGGGGCAGACCGGTAACGACGTCAGCTACCTCTACGACGCCGACGGCAACCGACTCATCCGCACCGACGCCACCGGCAAAACCCTGTACCTCCCCGGCGGCACCGAAGTGCGCACCGAAGGCACCGTCAAGAAGGCCACCCGCTACTACACCCACGCCGGAGCGACCATTGCCGTCCGCACCGCGGCCAGCCTCGACTGGATCGGCTCGGATCACCACGGCACAGCCGAACTCAGCGTCAAGGCCAGCACCCTCGCCGTGGCCAAGAGGCGCATGCTGCCCTACGGCGAGCAACGCGCCAACCCCAGCGGCACCTGGCCCGCCGGCATGGACAAGGGGTTCGTCGGTGGCACCGTCGATCCCACCGGGCTCACCCACCTCGGCGCGAGAGAGTACGACCAGGTGGCGGGGAGATTCATCAGCGCGGACCCGGTGACCGACGTCAATGATCCACAACAGATCAGCGGGTACGCCTACAGCAACAACAGCCCAGGTACCTTCAGCGACGCTTCGGGCCTGCGCTTCGAAGAGGAGACGGTCAGCCAGTATCAGAAACGGGTAAAGGAACACGAGAAGCGACTCAAGGCCGACCCATACGACGACTGCAAGGGCCGGAACGTAGCCCCGACCTGCTCGTTGCCCGGTCGTTGCGACGGTGCCGCGGCCTTGCAGCCCGGCTGCGGGTCGAAGAAGCCGAAGTTGGTGTTCGCCCCGGCCTGCGTGTCGCTCCTCGACCCGAAATGCAACGGCGCGAAGCCGTACTACCCGGAGGGCGATCCGAGAAGCGCCCTCCGCAGAGACGCCAAGAACCCCCATATCTGCAGTTACAAGTATCCAGTACCCAACGGAAAGGGAGCTTGTTTCTCGACCGAGGAGTACTGGGCGGACCAGAAGGAAAAATCGGAGCGGGTCGAGAAGCAGGTAGTAAACGGAATCAAGACCTTCTGCGGCTGGTACACCGATTGGCCGGCGTATGTCCAGGGAGGAGCGGCGTATGTTTATGTCGAGGTCGGCAAGAAGGTGGCATTGAGGGGTGTGGCGGCAGCTACGGGAGTAGGAGTTCTTGCTCTCGTGGCAGAGGGATACTGCCTGACCGTCAACTCGGTGTATTGAGGGAGAGATACCGAAGTGAAGAAACTATCGAGCGTCGCCTCCGCGCTCGCACTCTCAATCGGAATCGCTGTTGTCCCGGCGGCGTCCGCCTCCGCTGCTACGGACAGGAGCGGGGCGGAACGGCTGAACATCCCGAACAGCAGTGCGTGCAAGGCGGGTCGCACGGTCATGCAAGGCATGGTGGCCGGGCCGGGCGGTCAGCTCTACATCATTTTCACCAAGGCGGCCGGCGCGGAGCCTGTTCTGTCCAGGTGGTTGCGCGACGGCTCGACCTGGGACGGCACCAGCTGGGTCTGCGCCGGGGCGCCAACCTCCATCCCTACCCTCGGGCACGGCAACGACCTCGCGTACAACGCGAACTATCTGGGCCAGGGCCCGGCGTTGATCGCCACCCAAGGAACCCAGTCCGCGTTCCTGAGCGACAAGGTGACCATCGTCCGCCTGAACGCCGACGGATCTGTCGGCACCACCGCGGAAGTGCGGCTGCCGATCGGCAACATCAGCGGCCTCTGCTACAGCGCGACGGCTGCCGGCGGAGCCGGCAAGTATGCCGCCCGACGGTTGGGCAGCATGTGGACCCATGCCGGCGCCGGTGCGCTGACGAGCGGATGGACGCTGGTGAAGAGCAACCTGACGAGTCACGACAATCGTTCCGACCAGGGCATCGACTGCTCCGAGAACTATGTCTGGAACACCAAGTCGATCAACACCTCGACGCCCGCAACCGGGTGGAACTGGGTCTACCAGTACAACTGGTCCGGAGGCAATGTGGAGAGCGACATCGGGATTCCGAGCAACAACCTGACCGACGAGATCGAAGATGTCACCCATGTGGGGAGCGAGTTCTTCGTCGGCATCAATCGAAACGACGGCTTGGCCGACTCAGTAAAGGTGTTCATCGAATAAGTTCGGCGTGAACGAAGCCGCCCCGGCCAGAGGCAGGGGCGGCTTCGTCAGGGGGTTGCGCCGGCCGAGGAGCGTGGACGCACCAGCATCGCGGCGCCGAACAGGCCGGCGTCCGCGCCGGTGCGGGCAGGGAGCACCGGGGGAGCGACGCGGCGTCGCCAACCGGAGGCCAGGCGGGTGTGCAAAGCCGTCTGGCCGAGGTGTTCGGTGACGCCCAGCCCACCGCCGAGCACGACAGCGTGCGGGTCCAGGACGTCGACCAGGTGGCGGATGGCCGTCGCGAGGGTGAGGCCGGCCGTCTCGAACAGGTCCCGCGCGAACGTGTCGCCGTCGAGTGCGCGGCGGTGGATCTCGATCGCGTCGATGTCGCCGCCTCCCGCGTACGCGCGTTCGATGCCGTGGCCGGAGGCGACGTCTTCGAGGCGGCGGTCCCGTTCGTCGCGCCACTCGCCGAGGGCCAGCGCCTCGCCGCGCGCTCCCGCCCAGCAGGCGCCGCCGGGCAGGACGAGCGTGCTGGAGACGCCCGAGCCCCAGGACACGTAGAGCAGGCTCATCCGGTCGGGACGGTCGAGTCGGCTGTGCTCGGCGCTCGCCGCGCACCGCACGTCGGCCTCGACGAAGACCGGGACGGGACCGCCCGTCAGACGGGCCACCAGCCGCTCGACGCGTGCGGCGGTGTCGGGGGTCCAGTCGAGCACCTCGGCGCTTGTCACTGTGCCCTGGTTGACGTACTCGGGCACGCCGACTCCCACTCCGGCGATCGGGACCCGCAGCAGTCCGGTTACCAGCCGTTCTAGTCCATCGTGGAGCGTGACGGACTTCGTCGGGATGGTCTCCCGGCGCAGGATGGCGTCCCGGTCGACAAGCGCGCCACGGAGATTGGTGGCGCCCAGGTCGAGCGCCAGAACGGTCATGTCGAGCGGGGGTCGTGCAGCCGGCGGTGGTCGGCGCCGGTGTCGCCCACCGCGCTGTAGTCCAGGGCGGGAAAGCTGCTCTCGATCTCGATGACCCGGCCCTCCTCGGCCGACCGCTTCGCCGCGAGCATGACCTCCAACGCGTGGTAGGCATGCTCGGGTCGGTTGACCGTCGGGACGCCGCGCCTGGCGCAGTCGACCAGGTGCCGCAGGCCGTCGGTCCAGGGCCAGTTCCGGTCGGTCTCGGGCACGACCTCCCACGAGCCGCGGTCGTTGCGCCACTGCTCGAACCCTTCGGGAGCCCAGTCGTCGCCGAGCATCTGGAGCACCCCGTCGCGGCCGTAGAGCTCAATGGCGGGCGACCGGTACTTCTGGATCGTGAAGCCGCACGCGATCGACGCGAACCGGTTGTCTCCGAAGTCGAGCACGACGTGGGCGTTGTCGTCGGAGCGGACCTCGAGCAATTCGCCCTCCGCCTCGCGTTGCGGGATCGCGACTCCCACCATCGCGGTCACCCGGCGCACCGGCCCGAAGAAACCGCAGAGTGCGGTCAGGTTGTAGACACCGAGGTCGAACAGCGAGCCGCCGCCGGGCTGGTAGAACCACTTGCCCCACCACGGGCCGGACCAGCCGTAGCGCGCGCGGCCCAGCAGCAACGGTCCGACCTCGCCGGCCCGTACCCGATTGTGCATCTCCTGGTAGGTCGGCGACAGCACGATGTGCGGCGCGCAGACCAGCAGCCGATCCGACGCCGCGGCCGCGTCGACGAGCGTGCGGGCCTGCTCCAGGCTGGTCGCCATCGGCTTCTCGACCAGCACGTGTTTGCCCCGTTCGAGGGCGGCGAGGGCCAGGTCGCCGTGCTCGTTCATGCTGGTGAGCACGAGGACGGCGTCGACGTCGTCGCGGGACAGCAGCGCGTCCGGGCCGTCCAGGTCGGTGTCGATGCCGAAGCGGGCGGCCGTCGCCTTCCGCTTGCCGGCGTCGACGTCGTACCCGGCCACGAGTTCGGCCTGGCCGTCAGCGGCGAGCCGCTGGATCAACGAGGAGTAGGGACCCCAGAAGACGCTGCCGAGTCCGAGGACTCCGAGGCGCATGGGCATGTTCTTGATCCTTTCGGCAGGTGTCAGGCGTACCACTCGGGGCGCTGCCACGGCATGTGCCGCGGTTGCGGCAACAGGGTCGGCGGCGTGGAGAAGCCCATGATCAGGGCGCGTCGCGGTTCGGTGCTGGTGTTGGGGCCCGCGTAATGCACGGTGCGGCTGAAATGGATGGTCGCGCCGCCGGGCGGCAGCGGGCAGGCCACCGCCTCCTCGACCAGTTCGAGCGAGGCCAGCTCGAGGCCGTGCGAGTCGGCGTTGATCAGCTGGTGCGGCTGGACGCCGAGGTGGTGGCTGCCGGGCACGAACTGCATGCAGCCGTTCTCCAGGGTCGCCGGCTGTAGCGGTATCCAGATGCTGATGCCCCGGTGCTCGTACGCCGGATCCCAGTAAGCCTCGTCCTGGTGCCATGGGGTCGCCGCGCCGTCCTTGGCCGGCTTGCGGATCGCGTGCATGCCGCCGGGCTTCACGTCGTCGCCCAGCAACTGGGCCGCGACCCGGGTGGCGTTGCGGTACGCGATGGTCTCGAGGAGCTGCGGGGCGTAACGCTCCGGGTTCACGATCTGCGGCAGCGCGGGCGGTGCGTCGGGGCTGCCGGCGAGCTCGTACCGGTCCCGTTCGGAGACGAGCGCACCCGGCTCGAACAGCCCGTCGTAGACGCCCTGCAGGCGGGTGACCTCCTCCTGGCTGGTGATCGCCGCGAGCCGCAGGAAGCCCCGCTCGTGGAACCGGTCAACCTGTGCCTGGGTCAACGTGACCTCGACCATCGGTGTCTCCTCTGCCTCGGTGGTACCTGCCATCGTCATCCCGCCGGCGCCCGAGTTCTTGACGCCGAGGAGCGTGCACCTGACCGAAAGTCGCGTGGAGTCGTCCCGTACGCCCGGCGGAACGCGCGGCTGAGGTGTGCGGCGTCGGCGAAGCCGAGGTCGCTCGCGATCGCGGCGACCGGCCGCTGCGTCTCCGCGAGCACGGCGCGGGCCCGGCTGACCCGCAGGGCCTGCAGATAGGTCATCGGCGGTACGCCGGTCACCCGCTTGAACAGCCGCGCGAAATGCTTCGGCGAGAGGTGGACCGCGGCCGCCAACGTCGCCAGGTCGAGGGCGCCGCCGGCCTCCTGCTCCATGAGCGCCAGCGCGGCCGCGACCTCCGGCCGCACGGCGCCCCCGAGGGCCCGCACCTCGCCCAGGTGCTCGACGAGCGAGGCCGTGGCAAGCTCGGCGTGGGCACGGGCGCGAAACGCCTCCGCCGGGCCGCCGACGCGACCCCAGCGCACGGCCTCGGCCAGCCCGTCGACCAGGTCGGGCCACGGGCGCGAGATCGCGAGCGGCAGGCCGAGCAGGCCGGAGAGCTCGATCGCGCCGAACAGCTCGACCCGGAACCCGAAGCCGCGCAACCGCAGCGGCTCGGGCCCGACGTCGGCGGTGACCCGGTCCGGGCCGGGCAGCAGCACACCGACCTCCGCCGGTCCGACGTCCCGGTGCTCGCCGCCCAGCGAGAAGCGGCAGTGCCCCGAGAGCACCTGCACCACCTCGCCGTACGGCTGCCGGTCCAGGGCGATCCGCCAACCCCGCTCGACCGCCACGTCGTACGTCTCGACGAGTCGGAAGGAGGCCTCGTGCCAGAGGCCCACGAGGTCCACGTGGGCCACGCGCTACTCCTTCACCGCGCCGGCGGCCATGCCCCTGATGAAGGAGCGTTGGAAGATGACGAAGACGAGGATGACCGGCGCCGAGACGATCACCGCCGCGGCCGCCATGCCGACCCGGTCGGTCGTGTGCTGGCCGGCGAAGAAGGCGAGCCCGAGCGGCGCGGTGCGCAGCGTCTCTTTGGTCACCATCACCAGCGGCAGCAGGAACTCGTTCCAGGACCACATGAACAGCAGCACGACCAGGGTCAGCACGGCAGGTCTGCCGGGCGGCAGGGCGACCCGGAGCAGGGTGCGGATCGAGCCCGCGCCGTCCACCTGTGCGGCCTCCAGCATCGAACGGGGTACGGAGCGGAAGTAGGCCCGCATCCAGAAGGTCCCGAAGCACACGTTGACGCCGATCTGCGGAAGGATCAGCGAGGCGTAGGTGTCGGTCAGGTTGAACTGGCGCAGGTCGTAGTAGAGCGGCACGATCACCGCCTCGAACGGCAGGATCATCCCGGCCAGCATCAGGTAGAACAGCCAGTCCTGGCCGCGGAACCGCATGGTGCCGAACGCGTAGCCGGCGAGGATCGCCAGCGCGGTCGTGCCGATGACGACGAAGAACGACACGATGACACTCGAGCGCAGGTACGTCGAGAGCTGCGCGATCTCCCACGCCTCCACGAACGTCTGCGGGTGGAACTCCTGGGGGAGGCTGAAGCCGGACACCTGGGCGTCGCGCGGGTTGAGTGCCAGCATGACGACCCCGACGATCGGGAACAGCGCGGTGAGCGCGAAGAACGTGAGGAAGGCGTAGGCGAGGACCCGCTCGCGAGTGCTGACCACGGTCACGACTCTTTCGCGGCGACGCGGTCGATGGTCACGGTGATGGCGAAGACCAGGATCGCCAGGATCACCGCGATCGCGCAGGCCTGGCCGACCCGCCCGTCGACGAACGCCCGGTTGTAGAGCAGCAGCCCGGGCACGGTCGTCTCCGTCCCCGGTCCACCGCGCGTCATGACGAACACGAGGTCGAAGGTGCGCAGCGCGCCGACGATGGTCAGGGTCAGCACGACGCCGAACTCGTAGCGCAGGCTGGGGATCGTCACGGTGAGCAGTTCGCGCCACCGCCCGCCGCCGTCGACCCGGACGGCGTCGTACAGGTTGCCGTCGATCTGCTGGATGCCCGCGACGAAGAGCACCATGCACAGGCCCATCAGCATCCAGGCGCCGATCAGCCCGATGGAGGGCAGCGACCAGGTGAAGTCGCCCAGCCACGGGCGGGCCAGGCTGCCGAGACCGACGCTGCGCAGCAGTTCGTTGATCGGCCCGTCCGGGGCGTACAGCCAGTTCCAGATGACGCCGACCACGACCGAGGAGACCACCTGGGGCAGGAAGATCGCGACCCGGAACGCCGTCGACCCGCGCACCCGGACGGTGGTCATGATCGTGGCGATGGCGAGCCCGATCGCGACCGGGATCGTCGCGAACATCGCGATCAACACCAGCGAATGCCCGAACGCCTCCCTGATCATCGGGTCGGTCAGGACGGCGCGGTAGTTGCCCAGACCCGTCCAGGTGCCGATGGTGATGCCGTCCCAGTCGAAGAACGACAGCCACACCGCGTGCAGGAACGGGCCGAGCGCGAACACCAGGAACAGCACCATCGCCGGTGCGATATAGAGGTACGCCGTCAGGTTGCGGCGTCGCCGCCGGCGCCGTGCCCCCGGGTGGGGGAGCGGCGCCGGCGCGGCGGGGCGCCGTGCGGCACTGTTGACGGCCGGAGCGCCCTGTGCGGTCATCCCGCGTTCTCCGCTATGAACTTCGCCCGGCTCTCCTCGATCGCCTTGAGGCCGTCGTCGACGCTCTGCTGCCCGCCGAGGATCCGCTGCAGCACCGGGTAGTTGACCTCGGCCGACGTGGGCGTCGCGAACTCCAGGTAGGGCAGCAGGTTGTCGTTCTCCAGCACGGTGCTCCACGCGCCGTAGATGTCGGAGAACACCTTGCCGTCCTTGAGCTTGGGGCTGTCGACCGGAAGCGGCGCGATGTCGCCGGAGGCGAAGAACTCCCGGGCCGCGTCCTCATTGGACATCCAGTCGACGAACGCCGCCCCGGCGGCCACGTTGTCACTGCGCGCGGCGATGTGGAAGGCGTAGCCGAACGAGCCCACCGCCCTGACGGGGCCGCCCTGCTGGCGCGGCGGGGTGAGGAAGAAACCCACCTGCGCGGGCATGTCGGAGGCCTCCCAGGAGCCCGCGGGGAAGAACAGCCCCTGGCCCTTCCGGAAGTTGGCTCCCGCGTCCGCCTGTGCGATCGCGTTGACGTCGTCGCGGATGTAGCCGGCGTTCTTCCACTCGACGACCTTGTTCACCGCCTGCGCGATGCACGCGTCCTGGTAGGTCGCGCCCTGGTCGCCGTAGACGACGCCGGCGACCTGATCCGGCGTGCAGTACTGCCCGACGAGGTCGTAGACCAGGTGCCAGACCGGCCAGCCGTCCTTGTTGCCGAACACGATCGGCTGCTGGCCGGCCGCCTTCGACTTCGCGAGCACTCCCTCGAGCTCGTCCATTGTGGCCGGCGCCTGCGCGCCGATCTGGTTGAGGAGGTCGCCGTTGTAGAACCAACCGATGACGTCGGAGGCGTACGGCGTGCCCCAGATCGGGCCCTCGCCGTACTTCTTGCCGTCCTCGGTGAACCTGAGCTGCCGGAGGCCGACCTCCGGATAGCGGGTGTCCCAACCGTAGGCTTTGGCGTAGTCGTCGAGCGGGCGGAAGAGGCCCGCCTTGATCAGCGGGCCGTCGAGGGACCACCCGAGGTTGCCGATCGCCACGTCCGGGCCGTCGTTGGAGCTGAGCGCCAGCTTGATCTGCGCGGGGTAGGAGCCGAAGTCGCGGACCGTCCAGTTGACCGTGACGTTCGGGTACTTCTCATGGAAGCGGTCACCGAGGCGCTTGAGGATGTCCAGCCGGTTGCCGCTCTCGGAGGTCCAGACGCTGAGCGTGGTGGCCGGCAGGCCGGAGATGTCGGTCTGCACGGCTTGGGAGGGGTCGACCTTGGCGGCCGGGGCCGAGCCAGGCGTCGTGCAGGCCGTGGCCAGCGCGGCCACCATGGTCACGGCCGCAGCGATCAGAACCTTTCTGCTCATCGGGATCACGTCCTCTCCGGTCGGCGACGCCGCACCGTTGGATGATCGTCCCCGGACGATACAAGTAGACCTCACGTAAGACAATGCATGCAACCGGGCAGTCCGCGATAGTCTCCGTATCCGTGACGACCTCGAGCAGCGGCCGCCTGACGACCCGCGTCCGCCAGGTCCTGGCGGACCGCATCTCCCGCGGCGACCTGAGGCCGGGCGACCAGCTACCCACGGAGCGGGAGCTCAGCGGCGAGTTCGGGGTCAGTCGGGTCACGGTGCGGCGCGCGCTCGCGTCGCTGTCCCGCGACGGGCTGGTCTACTCCGTGCAGGGACGAGGGACGTTCGTGGCCGCCGACCGGCTCGCCGAGCCGCCGAACACCCTGCTGTCCTTCCACGACCTCGTCGCCAACACGTACGTCTCCGTCGCCGCACAGCCGCTGCGGGTCCACACGCGACCGGCGACCCTGGACGAGGCCGAGACCTTCGGCATCGCGCCAGGAGCGTCGCTGTTCGAGCTGGACCGGCTGCGGACGCTCGACGACCTGCCGGTGGCCATCGACTCGACCCTGCTGCCGCTGGCGATCGACCCGGAGCTGCCGGACCTGGACTGGTCGCACGAGTCGCTCTACGCCCGGCTGACGGCCGCGGGGCACACCCCCGTCGCCGCCGACTACTCGGTCGAGGCGCGGGCGGCCGACATCCGGGTCGCGCGGCTGCTCGGCACGGTGCCCGGATCGCCCGTCCTCGTCGCCGAGTCGGAGGTCAGCGATCAGTCCGGCCGGCTCATCGTGGCCGGTCTCATCACCTATCGCGGCGACCGGTACCGGTTCCGCAGCCGGCTGACCGCCGGCAGCGCCGTGCCCATGGTCCAGCCGTCCTCGGGCCGTGCGTTCCGATCCGGGTAATACCAATTGGTATCATGGTACTATCCGTTGCCGCGCGGTTGGTCGGAAGGAGAACGGCGATGGATGAGGCCGACAAGAGCATCCGGGCGGACGCGATGCCGCGCCGTCGAGCGACGCCACGTCCGACCTTCGAACGGGCGGCCGTCGTCCGCCGCGGCGAGACCGCCCATCACGTCTGGGGTGACACCGAGGCCGGGCTGGTGACCGACCGGGTGTACGTGTCGTCCTCGGCCCTGCACGTGCTCGAGTTCGAGCTGGAGCCCGGCGGCGCGTTCCGGCACAGTGCCACCAACAAGACCGTGTTCGCGGCCGACGTCATGTATTGCGTCCTCGAGGGCGAGCTCGTCCTCGCCGACCCGCAGCACGGCGAGGTCCGCGTGGTGGCACCGGGCGAGCAGGTCCTGTTCCACCGTGACACGTGGCACCACGGCTTCAACCCGTCGGCCCGCCCGCTGCGTGTCCTGGAGTTCTTCGCTCCGCCACCGAGCCGCGGCACCGCCTCGCAGTACGCGCGGCACCAATCGATGCTCGAGCGGGTCCAGTACCGCGACCAGCGCTGGTCGGGCCGCTGGCCGGACGCCCGGGCCGAGCGCCTGAGCACGACCAGGCTGCACGTCGTGCGCCCCGACGACGCCGTCTGGGGCTTCGCCGCGGAGTCGCCGACCCACCTGGTCGGCCTGCTCGCCGACACCGAGCACCTCACGGTCTCCACCGGTCGGGTCTACGCGGGTCACGTCGAGGATCCACGCAAGGTCGACGACGAGTCGATGCTCGTCGTCACCTCGGGCGAGCTGTGGGTCGACGTGCACGAGGAGGACGGCGAGACCTACGCCACCGCCTGCCTGGCCGCCGGCGACGCCGTCTACGTCCCGGCGCACGCCACGCTGCGGGTGCTGTCCCGCTCCGGCGAACCGTCGACATACCTGCAGGGTTCAGGACGGCAGGTCGCACCGGGCTGGACGCCCTAGCGGACGTTTCGCGGCTGAGTCCTCGAGGGAATGTTGGCGCCGACCGTCAAACGCAGCACATGCTCTTGAGGAGTACTCGTGGAGATCTCGGGCGTCATAACCGCCATCGTCATCGGCCTGATCATCGGCGCGCTCGGTCGCCTGGTCGTTCCCGGCAAGCAGGACATCCCCATCTGGTTGACGCTCGTCATCGGCGTGGTCGCCGCCTTCCTGGGCACGCTGGTCGCCGGCTGGATCGGCGTCGCCGACACCGCGGGCATCGACTGGATCGAACTGTTCATCCAGGTCGCGTTCGCCGCTGTGGGCGTGGCGATCGCGGCCGGCGGATGGGGGCGTCGACGCGTCTGACGGCCAGACCGACGTCGGTTCATCGTGGACGCACCCCGCCGTCTGGCGGGGTGCGTCCAGTGTCAACGGCACCCCATCGTGAGAGGGTTCGGCACGGGCCAGCGCCCAGACGTTGACGAGCAACGCAGCGCCCGCGACCTGCGTCTGGGCCGGCGGCAACGTCGCCGCGGGCCGTAAGCGACATTTGGCGCGGCCTGCTCGATGAGACCGGCGATCGACACCTCGGCTGCCGACCGCATCCGTGCGGTGAATGCGTTCGCCACCCGCCGACCGGCGTGGAACTTTCCTGGCCGGGATCAGGTCAGGTAGGTATCAGCAACCGTCGAAGGGGTGCCGGGTGGCGCGGGACGATCGCGATTTCAACGAGTTCGTGGAGCTTCGCTACGGCGAGCTGTTGCGGATGGCGTACCTGCTGACGGGTTCGAGTCATGACGCCGAGGATCTGGTGCAGTCGGCGCTGGCCAAAGTGATGCGGCGTTGGCACAAGGTCGACGACCCGTTGGCGTACCTGCGCCGGACCATGGCCAACGAGCAGATCACCTGGTGGCATCGCCTGCGTTCGCGGGAGGCGGTCGGCGTGCGGGCGCCGGAGCCGGCGGTCGACGACGCGACGGACCGGGTGGTGCAACGGCAGGCGGTGCTCTCCGCGCTGCGGAAGCTGCCGGCACGTACGCGCGTGGTGGTCGTGTTGCGGTATCTCGACGACATGTCGGAGGCGCAGGTGGCCGCGCTGCTCGGTTGGCCGCTGGGCACGGTCAAGAGCCAGTCGTCGCGTGGCCTTTCGCGGCTGCGTGACCTGCTCGGAGTTGCGGAGCCGGTGAAGGAGAAGGTGCGATGAGTGTGGATCAGCGTGTCCGGGAGTTGCTTTCCGACGCGGCGGACGGCGTCCGGGCGGTGCCCGATCCGAGCGGTCGGCTGCGGGCTCGACAGCGCCGCGCTCGCCGCAGGCGGGTGACCGCGGCCGGGCTCGGCCTGGTCGCCGTCATCGCGATCGGGGGATGGGCGGGGTTGCCCGCCGGTCCCGGTCACGGCGAAGGCGGCGGCGTCAGCGACTTCGACAGGATGCAGCAGTGGGCCGAGCGGTTGCGGGTGAGCCCCGTGCGTGGCGGGCTCGCCGATGCGGACCCCGGATACGTCCAGGAGTTGGCCCGGCTCGTGCTGGGGCACCAGCGGGCCGGCGCGTTCCGGATCACGGCCGAGGTCACCGAGGTGAACGTGCTGTTCCTCGACGACATCGGCGACGTCCGCGTGGCGTTCGTCGCGTTCCACCGCGCGGTGCCCGACCCCACCACGCAGTGGATCAACGCGAGCGCCTGGTTCATGGCGCCGCGTGGTGCGGCGGCCTCGGAGCTTGCCGACCCGCGCGCGGAGATGGGCACCGGCGACGGGCTCAGCCCCTTCGAAGTAACCGGGAACTTCGGGACGGTCGATCTCGACAGTGCGGCGGCCATCGCGCTGGTCCCGGACGGCTGCGTCATCGAGACCGCGGCGTTGCCGGCTCTCGACGACTGGACCCCTGCCCAGACGGGCTCCTACCTGGTGCGAACCCGTGCGACGGAGCGCCCGGAGTGGTGGCGGGCCGTCTGCGACGGCGTGGTCCGGGAAGAGACAGCCGCCCGGCAGATCCTGCCCACCACCGCACCCACCGATGAACAGGTCGACGCGGCCGTGGCCGGCGCGCGCGGCGGGATCGATCGGGACGCCGCTCGGTTCGCGATGGGCGTCGGGGAGTCCCTCGCGTACGGCTCAGGTCCGTTGACCGTCGTCTGGGGTGGCCGCATCGAGGACCCGCAACCCGGGGACAACGTCGACTACGACGATCCCGCGACCATGGTCGCCTATCCGGCTGCGCGGGGCGGATGGCAGGTCAGCGTGGGCACCTGGTCCACGGGGCAACCGGTGGAGGGCGAGTACATCGGGGGAGGGGAGGCCTGGCTGTCCTGGGATCCGACCACGCCATCCGCGATCGTGCCGGTCCGCCTCGACGACAGCGACTCATTCCTGGTCGTGACACCGCCGGGCACGAGCGAGGTGCGCTCCGTCGCCGGCGGCAGGACGATCGACACCGCCGCCGTCACGGACGCCGCGGCCGTCGTCCGCGGTGCCGGCACAGCCGATGTCGTCCTCGAAGCCCTCGACGCCGCCGGAACGGTCATCGGCACCGTGCCCGCACCCGCCGACCGCCCGACCGATCACCACACCGCCGTCGGCTGGTAGCGATCGAGCGCGGCGGCGGGCTCGACCAGGCCTGGGCGCATCTCGGCGCGCCGGTGCGCCCAGGCCTTCATCAGCCACGCGGGCCATTGATCAGCCGGCGCCGCGACGTGGAGGTGGCACGGCTCCAGACCGCTCGGCACGTGCGTCCGCACGCGGATGGGCAGAGACCCGACAGAGACGGGTTCCAGCGTCTCGCCGGGCACTGGCGGGAGGCCGTCGAGAGCACGAGCCGCGTTCACCGCGTCGATCAGAACCTGCCGCAGCAGCCGGTCGCGGCCGTCGGCGCGGCGCAACACGCGAAGGCTGCGGCGCATCATCATCTGCGGACCGCGCCCCAGCGGCCGTTGCCACCACCGAGGCACCTGCGCGCCGCCGGCAAGCTCGGCCGCGTCCCGGGCCAGCCGGTCCGCCGCGTGACCCGCGGCACGGCCGAGGGCCGCCTGCACCACGACCGTCGTTACGGCCACACGCGTCGCAGGCTCACCAGCGCGCGGCTGGATCACCAGCCACGGCAGCAACGGCAGCAACGCGACGCGACCCTGTTCGCTGCTCAGGTCATTGACCGCCCGAGCCAGCCGCGCCACGGTCGCGTCAGTGCTCTCCGGGTGGTCCGACCACTCGCCGCCGGACAAGGCACTCGCGAACTCCATCACGCACGCACCCCGAACCGGGTGCCCATGCCGGCCTCGTCGCACCGGCGCCTCGTAGATGCGCGGCTGCCCCCAACTGCCCCGTGCCGAGTGGCGCTGCGCATAACCAACTGCGCGTTCCATTAACCCAGTCTGACTCTCGAACAGCCGAACTGCCCACCCGCCCATGAGCGCCAACCCGATGAACCGTCCACCGTCGACAGTTGTGGTCACGTTCTGTAAGGAGTCTTTACGGTTCGAGGTTTCTGTGCCTACCATCAACGGACGTTGATCGATTCAGGCGCGTGCCCCGAGCAGGGAGGTCTGACATGCAGACGCCGAACAGGACCCGGGGCACGCGAGCCAGACGGTGGTTCGGCTTGGCACTGGTCGTCACGCTCGCGGTCCAGGCGGCCGCGCTGACCGGTCAGGTGGCCACGCCGGCGCTGGCGGACACGGCACCGGTTGCGGCACAACAGATCGTGCCGATTCCGGCCACTATGGAGGCACTACCCGGGGAGACCTTCGTGGTCGGGCCGACCACCAGGATCGTGGGAGGCGAGGAGACGCGAGCGGTCGCCGACGCGCTCGCGGCGACCATGCGGTCCTCGACCGGCTTTCCCCTGCTCGTGTCGACGGCCGAGCCGCAACCGGGTGACATCGCGCTCGGCCTGACCGACGCCGCGGACCTCGGCGACGAGGGTTACCGGCTCGACGTCTCGAGCGCCGGCATCCGCATCGAGGCGCGGCGGCCGGCCGGGCTCTTCTACGGCACGCAGACGCTGCGTCAACTGCTGCCGCCCTGGATCGAGAGCCCGACCGTGCGGCCCGGCCCCTGGACGGTGTCCGGCGTGCGGATCACCGACACCCCGCGGTACGCGTACCGCGGCATGATGCTCGACATCGCCCGGCACTTCCAGCCGCCGGACGTGGTCAAGCGGGTGATCGACCGGGCGTCCGCCTACAAGTTGAATGTCTTGCACCTGCACGTCAGCGACGACCAGGGGTTCCGGATCGCGATCAACGGCCGGCCCGAGCTCACCGCCATCGGCGGCCAGTTTTCGATCAACAACGACCCGGGTGGCTTCTGGACCCAGGCCGAGTACGTCGACGTCGTCAACTACGCGGCGGCGCGCTTCATGACCGTCATCCCGGAGGTCGACACGCCGGGGCACACCAACGCGATCGTCATGTCCTACGCGGGGCCGGAAGCGAACCCGGTGCTGCCGGACGTCAACTGCACGCGAAACACGCCTCCACAGTGGAACCTGACGGGAGCGGTGGGCTACAGCGCCATGTGCCCCGAGAGCCCGAACACCTGGGCGATCCTGACCGACATCGTCAGCCAGCTCAGTGCCATGACACCCGGGCCCTACTACCACCTCGGTGGCGACGAGGTGCCGGCGTCCACTCTGGCCACTCCCCGCTACGTCAGCTTCGTCGACCAGGAAGCCCAGATCGTCAAGGCGCAGGGCAAGATCGTCATGGGCTGGGCCGAGATCTCCCAGGCGAACTTCGGCCAGCCCGGTTCGCCGGCGGCCGTCGCACAGTTCTGGAACAACGGGAACCCGGCCGGCTCCGGCGGCGACACCGCCCGGCGGGCCGTGCAGAAGGGCATGAAGGTGGTGATGTCGCCGGCCAACCACACGTACCTCGACATGCAGCAGTTCGTCGGCAGCCCGCTCGGGCTGAGTTGGGCCGGCCGGCTGGACGTCTCGCAGTTCTACAACTGGTCCGGCAGCAGCAGCGACCCGGCCACCTACATCCCGGCGCGGACGACCGGCGGCGTCACCCTGCCGGCGGTCACCGACGCGGACATCCTCGGTGTCGAGGCGGCGATGTGGTCCGAGACCCTGCGCACCCTCGACGACATCGGGTTCCAGATGTTCCCGCGCCTTCCGGCGACCGCGGAGATCGGCTGGTCGCCGCAGACCCACCCCGACCGCAACCTCGCCTCCTTCGTCAACCGCGTGGCCGGGCACGGGCTGCGGTGGCAGCTACAGGGCCAGAACTTCCACCCGTCGCCGCAGGTGCCGTGGCGGGTCGACGTGGCGGCGCCGGACATCGCCTCAGGCGGGCGGACGGTCGCGGGCGACATCGCCTCCGTGTCCACCCCGGGCGCGACGCTGGAGCAGGTTTCCGCGACGATCGACTGGGGCGACGGAACCAGTTCGGCTGCGACCCTGAGCGGCACGGCCGGCACCAACAAGACCGCCAACGGCATCTACACGGCCACGGCCAGCCACACGTACGGCCGCAACGGCGTCTACCAGGCGACGATCACGGCCACCCGGCCGACTGGCAGCGCCACCGCCCGTTTCACGGTCGTCGTGGACACCTGCACCTCGACGGTGTCGGGCACCCATCCCGGTCCGCTGGTCGTCAACGCCGGGGTCACCTGTCTGGCCGGTGCCACGGTCTCCGGGCCGGTCACCGTCCTTCCGGGCGGATCGCTGGTCGCCACGGGCGCCTCGATCCAGGGGCCGGTGAGCGCCACCGGCGCGGCCATGCTCGAACTGATCGGCGGGTCGGTCAGCGGGCCGGTCACCCTCACCGGCACGACCGGTGAGGTCGAGGTCGAAGGGGTACGGATCAGCGGCCCGCTGACGCTCACCGGCACGAATGTCGCCGTCGCACCCGTGCTCGCCGGCAACATCGTCAACGGTCCGCTGTCCTGCACCGGCAACACGCCCGCGCCGGTCAACAACGGTCAGCCGAACACGATCCGAGGACCCGCGACCGGGCAATGCAAGGGCCTGTGACCGTCCAACCAGGCCGGGGATCCTCCGGCGGGGGAGGGGCCCGCAGTTCTGCGGGCACCTCCCCTGACTGACCGGTCAGGCGGCCCGCAGGACCGTGTCGAGGACCTCGGCGAACGGCTCGGCCTGGTTGCCGAACCCACCGTGGTCGCCGGGGAACACCACGGCTTCGACGCCTACCGCTTCGCCGAGCGCGACCGCCGCGCGGGCCGGTGGTTCGCCGGCCGACGCGGAGCCCACCGCCGGCACGAGCTTGTGCCGGTGTGGCCGCAGCGCGTCGAGGTCGATCCGGTAGCGCCCGAACGACGGCACTTCCGACCCGATGAACTGGACGAAGTTGCCGCCGATCCGCTCCATCATCTCGAGCGTCGCCGCGTCGGGCTCCGCCGGAGCCTCGCTCCCACCGGGGACGCGCTCCTCGTCGGTCGGGCCGGGCCCCATGTCGAGGCCCTTCGCCAGCACCTGCTGCGCCGCCTCCGGTCCGTCGGCCGCGAAGGCCGCCTCCACGTCGTCGATCATCTTCGCGAAGTGGTCCCGGTCGGGCAGCAGGTCGAACTGCGGCGGCTCGTGAATCACCGCGGCCCGCACGAGCTGCGGGTAGCGGGTGGTCAACGCGACCGCGATCTGGCCGCCGGAGCTGTTGCCGAACACGTACGCGGGGTGCTCGGTGCTCACCCCGACCGCGGCCAGCAGCCGCGCCGCGTCGTCGGCATGTTCGTCCAGTCGCTGCGGCTCGCCCGCCCGATCCAACGGGCTGCGCGAGTTGCCGCGCCGGTCGTAGGTGACGACGGTGTAGCGGTCGGCGAGCCGCTCGGCCAACGGGGCGTACCCGGCCGCGTCATAGACACCACCACACACCAACAGCAGCACGGGCCCCGCACCACGTACCTCGTAATAGAGCACCGCACCGGGAACGGGCAGCAGGTCGGTCTTCATGTGCGCTTCTCCTCAAGGAGCGTCAGTTCAGTCTCGCCCGTAGGTCGGAGCCGTCCGCGCCCCTTCGACACGCACCTCGAGAAATTACGCCGTGATGCCGGCGAGGGCAGCGTCGATCGCGTCGCCGAGCCGGCCCGGATCAGCCTCCGCCCGGGCGACGACGTGCAGACCTTGCACCAGCGCCAACAACAGCCGGGCGTGCGCACCGCAGTCGACGTCGCCCCGCACTTCGCCAGCCCGTTGAGCGTTGGCCAGCGCTTCCTCGAGGCCGGACTCCAGCTCACCGAACGCCCGCCGGACAATCCGCGCGGCTTCCTCGTCGTCGGGAACCACTTCGGTGGCCGTGTTGCCGAGCATGCAGCCACGGCCGGGCGACAGCCGCGCAGCGTCGAGCGCGTCGGTCAACAGCTTGCGCACGCCGGCCAGCGGTGACCCGTCGCCCCGCAGCGACGCGGCGGCCCGCTGTGTGTCGGCGGCATACCGTTCGAGCGTCCTCAGGAAGAGCGCGTGTTTGTCGCCGAAGGCTCCGTAGAGGCTGCCGGGCAGCACGCCCAGCTCGTCCTTGAGATCGCGCATCGACGTGGCGACGTAGCCGCGCCGCCAGAACACCTCCTTGGCGCGCTCGATGAGCTGTGTCTCGTCGAACGAGCGGGGTCGGCCGGTGCGCACCATGCCGTGACGCTACCTCACTTCTTGACGGTTCGTTCAAGAAAAAGTAGCGTGCGCAGCATCTTTTTGGTCGACCGACCAAAAAGTCGACCCGGAACCACCGGAGGGCACCGTGGGACGGCTCTTTCTGCACATCAACGCGTCACTGGACGGCTACGTCAACGACGCCGACGGTGAGATCGACTGGCACTTCGCCGACGACGAGTTCCAGCGTTACCTCGACGACCTGCTCGACGACATCGACGGGATGGTGTTCGGGCGGGTGGCGTTCGAGGAGCTGGCGGGCTACTGGCCCACCGCCGGAGCGGACGCTTCGCCGGTCCAGGTGAGCCGCATGCACGAACTGCCGAAATATGTGCTGTCCCGAACCCTCCGCCACACTGCCTGGCACAACTCCCATGTCCTCGGCGACGACCCGGGCGCGGCACTGACCGAGATCAAACGGCAGAGCAGGCGGGACCTGGCGCTCTTCGCGGGCGGACGAGCGGCGAGTGCCGCAGTCGGGCTGGGCGTCGTCGACGAGTACCGCATCGTCGTCAACCCGGTGCTGCTCGGTGGCGGGACACGCCTGTTCGACGGTACCTACCCACGCACCGAACTGCGGCTGACCGGCACGCGGGAGTTCACCTCCGGCGCGTTGATCGTCACGTACGAACCCGCGACCGCAGCGGCCTAGGCATCGCCGTAGGCGCGGACCGCGCCCAGCACGTCGAGGCCGATCGAGGCACCGACCGGCGGCGTCCGCTGCCCCATGACACGGGCCAGCAGGGGTGTGCCGTCGGCCAGCCGCAGGCCGAGCAACGTGTCGTGGCCGTGGTACTCGTGGCGTGTCACCTCGGCGAGGTCGCCGTCGGTCGGGCTGAGCTGTTCGGGGCGCAGCAGCACCCGCACCCGGCCGGCGGCCCCGGCCGCGCCGCGCAGTGGCAGCCGGCCCAGTGCCGTGTCGACGGTGGTGGCATTCGCAATGGTCGCCGGCAGCAGCATCGCCTCGCCGACGAACTCGGCGATCCAGGGGTCGGCCGGGTCTTCGTACACCTGATTGGACTGTCCGTGTTGGACGATGCGACCGGCGCGCATGACGGCGATGTGGTCGGCCATCGACAGCGCCTCGCCCTGGTCGTGGGTGACGAGGATGGCCGTGGCGCCATCGGCGCGCAGTGCGGCACGGATGTCGCGGCGCAGGTCGGTGCGCAAGGTGGCGTCGAGGGCGCTGAACGGCTCGTCGAGCAGCACGAGCGGCGGCCGGGGCGCGAGCGCGCGAGCGACGGCGACCCGCTGCTGCTGACCGCCGGAGAGTTGGTGCGGCATCCGGTCGGCGTAGCCATCGAGGCCGACCAGGGCGAGGACCTCGTCGACCCGGCCGCCGCGCCGTGCGGAGCGGTCGAGCCCGTACCCGACGTTGTCGCGGACCGAGAAATGGGGGAAGAGCGCACCTTCCTGGGGGACCACGGTGACGTGGCGGCGATGCGGTGGCACGTGCGTGCCTGCGGCGGCGACCGCCCGGCCGTCGAGCGTCACCGTGCCGGCGTCGACCCGTTCGAACCCGGCGACGCAGCGCAGCAGGGTGGTCTTGCCGCACCCGGACGGGCCGAGGACGGCGGTCAGATCGCCCTTCTCGACGGTCAGGTCGACGGCGTCGAGGGCCAGGACCGGCCCGTACGACTTGCGGAGTCCTTGCGCGTCCAGCATCAGGTGAGTCCCGTTCGACGTCCGAGCAGCCAGGTGGGAATCGCGGCGACCCCGACGAGCAGGGCCGCGTAGGGTGCCGCCGCGGCGTAGGACGCGGTCGACGTGTGCGTCCAGAGTTCCGTCGCCAGGGTGTCCATCCCGGTCGGGCGCAGCAGCAGCGTCGCCGGGAGCTCCTTCACGCAGGTGAGGAAGACGAGCGCGGCGCCGGCGCCGATCCCGCGCACCATCAGCGGCAGCGTCACGCTGGTGAGCACGACGAACGGTGAGCGGCCCAGCGACCGCGCCACCTCGTCCAATACGGGCGGCGCCTGCACGGCCGCGCCGGTGACGGCGGCGACGGCCAACGGCAGGAAGAGCGTGGCGTAGCCGAGGGCGAGCAGCCACACCGTCTGGTAGAGCGGGTACGCGACCGCGATGCCGAAGAACACCAGGGACAAGCCGATGACGATGCCGGGCAGCGCGTGCGCGAGGTAGCTGAGCCGGTCGACGAGGGTGGCGATCGGCCCGGGCGCGCGGGCGGTGAGCAGGCCGACCGGGAGCGCGAGCAGCAGCGTGAGCAGGGCCCCGCCGAGGGAGACGCTCAGCGTGTTGCCGGCGGCCGCTCCGATCTCGGCGAGCGTGCCGGGGCGGGAGGCGCCGGCGATCGACCAGCGGACCAGGCTCGCGGCGGGCACGCCGAGCGCGAACAGGCCGACGGCGACCAGCGCGGACACGGCGGGAATGCGCAGCCGGCCGAGGTGGAATCGGGTGGCCGGACGGCGCGGCCCGCCACCGGCGTACCGGGCGCCCCGGGTGCGGCTGACCAGTTCCAGGCCGAGCAGGACCATGGTCAGCAGCACGAGCACCGTGGAGAGCACGAGCGCGCCGGTGCGGTCGAACCCGAGGTTGAACGCGGTGAAGATCGCCCGGGTGAAGGTGTCGGTGCGCAGGATAGACACCGCGCCGAAGTCGGAGAGGGTGTAGAGGGCGACGAGGAGCGCGCCGCCCGCGAT
This sequence comes from Asanoa iriomotensis, assembly GCF_016862515.1. Classification (GTDB taxonomy): domain Bacteria; phylum Actinomycetota; class Actinomycetes; order Mycobacteriales; family Micromonosporaceae; genus Asanoa; species Asanoa iriomotensis. Next base: position 106,777 of record NZ_BONC01000009.1, on the reverse strand, counting down.
GGCGGGCCGGGCCTGCTGGAGGGTGACGGTGGTCAGCGTGCGCCACGGCCCGCGACCCAGCGATCGGGCGACCTCCTCCTGTGCGGGGTCGGCGGCGGCGAGCGCCGCGGCGACCGGCAGATACACATAGGGGTACGAGCAGAGGGTGAGCACGAGCGCTGCCGCCCAGAAGCCTTCGAAGCCGTCGACGGTGGCGATCCAGGCGAAGCCGGCGACGTAGGTGGGCACCGCGAGCGGCAGCGCGGCGAGCACGCCGAACGCGCCGCGCATCGGCAGGTCGGTGCGGGTGACCAGGAACGCGGCGGCGACACCGACGACGGTGCAGGCGACCGTGACGACGACCATGAGCGCGATGCTGCGGCCGGCGAGCTCGGCGACCCGTCGGGTCAGCACCTCGTCGGCGATCCGGCCGAGGCCGGCCTCACCTGTGCGGATCAGCAGGTAGACCAGGGGCAGGAGGGCGACCGCGAGCGCGCCGGTCGCGGCGACGAACAGGGCCGGCCGGGGCACGACGGATCGGGCGGAGACCGTGCCGCTCCGCCCGATCAGCCCAGGTCGGCTCAACCGGCCAGCCCGGCTTCCTTGATCATCGTGGTGGTCACGTCGAGGGTGTCCAGGTCGTTGAGATCGATCTTCGGAGCCACGATCTCGCCGAGGGTGGGCACGCCGGGCGGCGGCGACACGCCGTCGACCAAGGGGTATTCGAACGTTTCCTCGGCCCAGTGCCGCTGTGCCTCGGCGCCGAGCAGGAAGTCGACGAGCGCGCGGGCGTCGGGGTCGGTCGCGGCCTTCTCGAGGACGGCCACGCCGGCGACGTTGACCAGGGCGCCGGTGTCGCCGTTGGGGAAGAAGTGCAGCTTGGCGGCCAGGTCCTCCGGTGTGCTGCCCTTCTCCTTGGCCAGCTCGTACACGTAGTAGTGGTTGACCAGGCCGACGTCGAGCTTGCCGTCGTTGATGTCGGCGACGATCTGGACGTTGTTCTCGTAGATCTTCGCCGCGTTGGACTTGAGCCCGTCGAGGAACTCCTTGGTCTTCGCGTCGCCGTGCTGCACCCGCAGCGCGGTGACGAACGCCTGGAACGAGCCGTTCGTCGGCGCGACGCCGAGCCTGCCCTTCCACTCGGGGTCGGTGACCTCCAGGACCGAGGCCGGGAGCTGGTCGACGGTGACCTTGTCCTTGTTGTAGGCGAGCACCCGCGACCGGCCGCTGACGCCGACCCAGAGGTTCTGGGCCGAGCGGTAGGTGTCGGGGACCTTGGCGAGGACCTCGGCAGGGAGCTCGGCGACGAGCCCCGCCTTGGCGACAGCGCCGAGAGCGCCGGCGTCCTGGGAGAAGAAGATGTCGGCCGGCGTCTTGTCGCGCTCTTCGAGGAGTTGGGTCGCCATCGCGGCCGTCGTGGCGTAACGGACCTCGACCTCGATGCCGGTCTCCTGCTGGAACCGGTCGAGGATCGGTTTGACCAGGCCTTCGCTGCGACCGCTGTAGACGGTGAGCTTCTTGTCGCCAGGCTCGCCGAGGTCGTCGCCGCAAGCGGTGGTGCCGAGGACGGCGACGAAGGCGAGGGGCAGGAGCACGGATCGACGAATTCGCACAAGCTAGAGTGCCAGAGGTTAGGCGACCCTGGCAATAGCTTAGGCATAGCAAAGTTAGGCGACCCTCACTTACACTTCGCCTCGTGAGCGCCCCTGTCCTTCCGCCGGTCGCCGTCGAACCGACCCGGTTCCCCGGTGACCTGGCCGCGCACGGCGACCGGACGGCGATCGTGTCCGGCGACCGCCGGCTCACCTACGCCGAACTGGACCGACTCGTCGACGACACCGCCGAACAGCTCGGCCGCCGGCGGCGGCTGGTGCTGCTGACCGGCGCCAACACCGTCGAGACGCTCACCACCTATCTCGCCGCCCTGCGCACCGCGAACCCCGTGCTGTTCGCGCCGTCCGCCGCGCGGGCAGCCATGATCAACCAGTACGATCCGGACATCGTCGCAGACGGCGGCGACCTCGTCGTCCGGCGCGACCGGTCGGCGCACGCACCGCACCCCGATCTCGCGCTGCTGCTGAGCACGTCCGGTTCGACCGGCTCGCCGAAGCTGGTCCGCCTTTCGCTCGCGAACCTGCGCTCCAACGCCGAGGCGATCGCCACCTACCTCGGCATCACCGCCGACGATCGCGGCGCGACGACCCTGCCGATGCATTACTGCTACGGGCTGTCCGTCGTCAACAGCCACCTGCTCCGTGGCGCCGGGCTCATCCTCACCGACCACTCGGTGGTCGACCCGTGCTTCTGGGCCGAGTTTCGCTCCGCACACGGCACCGGCTTCGCCGGCGTCCCGTACACCTTCGACCTTCTCGACCGGTCGCGCTTCGCCGAGGCCGAGCTGCCCCGCCTGCCGCATCTGCGGTACGTCACCCAGGCCGGCGGTCGGCTGGCACCCGACCGGGTGCGCGCCTACGCCGAACTCGGCCGCCGCCACGGCTTCGACCTCTATGTCATGTACGGCCAGACCGAGGCCACCGCCCGCATGGCTTACCTCCCACCGGAGCTGGCCGCGAGCCGCCCCGACGCGATCGGCGTGCCGATCCCCGGCGGCGCGTTGCGCATCGACGCGACGGCCGACGCCGAGCACGGCGTCGGCGAACTCGTCTACACCGGACCCAACGTCATGCTGGGGTACGCCGAGAGCACCGCCGACCTCGCCCTCGGGCGCACGATCACCGAGCTGCGCACCGGCGACCTCGCCCGCCGCGACGCCGACGGCATCTACTCGATCGTCGGCCGGCGCGCCGACTTCGCGAAGGTCCTCGGGCTCCGGGTCGATCTGCGCCGGGTCGAGGAGAAACTCGCCGCGCGAGGCATCACCTCGGCATGCGCGGCCGGCGACGGGACGATGATCGTCGCCGCTGAGCGCAGCGGCGCGTGGCTCACGGCCACGCCGGCCGGCGTCGCGGCGCTGACGAAGGCCGCGGCCGCCGAGGCCGGCATACCGGCCCGGGCGGTCCGGGCCCACCTCGTGCAAGCCCTGCCGCGACTGCCCAACGGCAAGATAGACCGTCAGGCGCTGCCGACCCTGACGGACAAGCCGCACGCCGAGCGCCCATCCGGCGATCTCGTCGCACTCTTCGAGGCCATCCTCGACCGCAGGGACGTCACCGCCGACGACTCGTTCGTCAGTCTCGGCGGCGACTCACTGTCGTACGTCGAGATGTCGGTGCGACTGGAGGAGCGGCTCGGTGCGCTGCCCGCCGGCTGGCACCTCATGCCCATCCGAGACCTGCGCGCGGGCCCGAGCACGGCCGAACCCCGCACCGCACGATCGCGGCTGCGCACGATCGAGACCAGCGTCGCCCTGCGCGGCCTCGCCATCGTCTTCGTCGTCGGCTCGCACCTGCCCGGCCTGTTCACCATCAAGGGCGGCGCACACCTCCTGCTCGGCATCGCCGGGTTCAACTTCGCCCGATTCCACCTCACCGACGTGGCGCACGGCACCCGGCTGCGCCGCATCGCCGCCGGCATCCGCCGCGTCGCCGTGCCCAGCATCCTCTACATCACGCTCGCGTTCCTGCTGACCAGCCACTACACGCCAGCCAACATCGTGCTGCTCAACAGCGTCCTCGGCCCGCACGACGGGGCCACCGAATGGCAGTTCTGGTTCATCGAGGCGCTGGTGATGATCCTGCTCGGCGGGCTCGCGCTGATGGCGCTCCCCGCCGTCGACCGACTCGAACGCCGCCTGCCGTTCGCGCTGCCGATCACGATCGCGACGATCGGCCTCGTCACCCGCTACGACCTGCCGGGGTGGCAGGCGCGATTCTTCGTACCCTCAGCGGTCGTGGCCTTCTGGCTCTTCGCCCTGGGCTGGGCCGCGGCGAAGGCCGACCGGCCGGCGCAGCGGGTCGCGGTCACCCTCGCCGTGCTGGTCACCGTGCCCGGATTCTTCGGCGAGCCGGGCCGCGAAGCACTGATCATCGCCGGGCTCTGCCTGCTGATCTGGGTGCGGACCCTGCCCAGCATCACTCTCCTCAACAAGGTGCTCGCGCTGCTCGCCGCCGCGTCGCTCTACATCTACCTGACGCACTGGCAGGTGTTCCTCCGCGTGCACTGGCACCCGCTGCTGGTCCTCGTGCTGTGTCTGGCCGTCGGGGTCGGCTACGCGGCAGCGGCCCGCCGGATCGGCCGCCTCACCGGCCGAACGTGGGCGCGAGCCCGCGCGCCCCGACCGAAAGACGACATCGCGGATCGCTGTCGGCCACTATCGTCCTAGGGTCATGGGCGAGCTGGGAGGCGAGCTGTCGCGGCACCGCCTGCGACTCGGTTTGTTGGCGGCGCTGGTCGCGGCGGCGGCCGTAGGAGTCCTGTGTCTGGCCCTACTCTCGACGTGGCTGTTCGTCGTCGCGGTGCTGCCGGTTGGGTTGGTCGGGTGGCTCGTCGTGACCCGGGGGCGCGACCAACTGGTCGTTTATCGCGACGGATTCACCTTCCGGCACGCCGGCCGGGTTCGCGCCTGTCGATGGGGTGACATCCAGTCGTTTGACGCCCAAATGGGCTCGGATCGGCGGATGCGGGTGTACGCCGTGACCACCCGTCGCGGCGAGCAGATCGCGTTCTCGCGGTTCATGGGCGGCCTCGACGCGTTGCACCGGGCGTACGAGACGAGGGGCGGTCGAGACCCGGCACCCGGATACGCGCCGGCGGGCGAGGGGATCGGGGCACTGCTCACCGCGTACCCGATGCGGAACCGCCGGTCGGAGCTGTTGATTCTGCTGATTCCGGGCTTCCTGCTCCTGATCGCGGTGTTCCTGCTTTTCGGTGCGTTGAGCATGGACCGCGATCCGCAGGACATCGCGACGGCGCTCGGGTGTGTGACGGTCGCGTCGGCGTTCGTGGCACTGATGCTGTGGGTGGCCCGAGGTGACCGCGACGACGAGCTCCGGATCCACCAGGACGGGTTCGCATACCGGCACCGCCGCGTGGTGCAGGAGTGCCGATGGGACGAGATCGCGGATTTCCAGTACCACCGCAGGGGTGGGCTCCACAGCGTGATGAAGCTCGACGGCACCTGGATCTCGCTCTCGTCGAGAATGCCCGAGGTGCAGGAACTCGTCGCGCCGCGCGTGCGACGCCTGCCGCGGATATAGCACGGCTATACGCCGGGTGAACCGACTCACTGGATGCTTCCGTCGCGCCTCGCGGGGGCGAGGCACACCCAGATGGAGGTTCTGAGTCGATGACCACCCACCCAGCTCGGATGACACAACCGAGGACGACGTCGCTACGTCGCGTCCTCAAGGCGATGGTCCTCGTCGTAGCCTTGGCGGCGGCGTCCATAGTGGTCCCGTCAGCCGCGCACGCGGCCACGGTGCCGTCCGGCTGGACACTGATCACGAGCAAGTCGGTGTACCCGTTGTCCAGCAAGTACATCTCCATTTTCTCGCACTCGAACTACCGCTACACGTACCCGCGCCTGGACTGGAACGGCGACTCGTACGGCGCGCTCGTCACCAGCCGCGCGGAGCCGGGCCTGACGACCGACAAGTTCGCCGTCACGGTCAGCTCCGGGACGTTCCTGTTCCGCAACGTGGCCAACAACAGGTACGTCTGCGCCGAGATCTCTCACCTGACCTACCCGGGAGTGCTCAGGGCGCGTACCTCGGTTGACGCCCCGGGGCCGTGGGAGAAGTTCAGGCTCTACTACAGCAGTTCGCAGGTCGCGTGGGCACTGATGTCCACGGCCAACAACAAATGGGTGACGGCACACACCGAGTACGCCAGTCCGCTCGTCGGCCTCATGGTGGCGGACAGCAACACGCTGGGCACCAAGCAGAAGTTCGGCTTTACCGGGTGGACCGCCTAGTTCGACCTCGAGGGTGCCTCCCCGCGTGGGGAGGCACCCTCGCGTCTCGTCCACCAGCTGTGTTGACACCCTGTCGGTGTGAAGTTTGGGATCCTGGGACCGTTGCAGGTGACCTGCGACGGTCGCACGGTCGACGTGGGCACGGCTCGCAAACCTCGGCTGATGCTCGCCGTGCTGCTCTCCCGTGCCGGCACGCCGGTGTCGGTCGACTCGCTCGTGGCAGCGCTCTGGGGTGACGATCCACCGGTATCGGCCCGGCGCAACGTCCAGCTGTACGTGCATCGGTTGCGACGCACACTCGGTGCCGACCGGGTCGTCGCGTCGGCGGCCGGCTACGCGCTGCTGCCGGGCGAAGAGTTCGACGCCGCCACCTTCCGGGCGCTCGCCGCCGCCGGAAACGAGGCCCTCCTCGCGGGAAACGTCCCACAGGCCACCCGCGACCTCAGGACGGCGTTGGACCTGTGGCGGGGTCCGGTCCTGCCCGAGTTCGACGACTGCGAGATCGTCGCGGAAGAGGCGCGCCGCCTGGAACAGCAACGCCTGAGCGTGTACGAGCAGTGGGCACAGGCCGCGCTCGACCTGGGTGGACACGCCGACATCGCGAGTGAGCTCACCGACCTCGTGCACGCCCACCCGTACCGGGAAAGCTTGCGGGCCTCTCTGATGCTCGCCCTCTACCGCACCGGCCGCCAGGCCGAGGCGCTGGAGCTGTTCCGTGCGACCCGGGCGCTCATGGACGAACAACTCGGCGTGGAGCCCAGTCCCGCGCTGCAGCGCCTGCATGCGGCGATGCTGCGTGGCGACAGCTCGCTTGTCCCGGGCCGCACCATTCCGGCCCAGCTGCCCGCCGACATCTCGACCTTCGGCGGCCGGTCGGCCCATCTGCGCCGGCTCGACAATCTCCTGCCCGGCACCGGCCACGGGTCGATCATCTCGACCATCACCGGCACCGCTGGAGTCGGCAAGACCACGCTGGCCGTCCACTGGGCCCACCGGGTCGGCGATGAGTTCCCGGACGGTCAGCTGTATCTCAACCTGCGTGGCTTCGATCCGTCCGAGCCGCCGTTGGGCCCGGACGAGGCGGTGCGCGCCCTCCTCGACGGCCTCGGCGTGCCGGCCGATACCGTCCCCGCCGGCCTGCAAGCCCAGACGGCGTTGTTCCGCAGCGCCACGGCGGGCAAGCGCCTGCTCGTCCTCCTGGACAACGCCGTCAACGCCGAGCAGGTCCGGCCGTTGCTGCCCGCCGGGAAACAGTGCCTGGTCCTGGTGACCAGCCGGCACGACCTCGCCGGCCTCGTCGCCACCGAGGGCGCGCATTCGTTGCGGTTGGATCTGCTGTCCTATGAGGAGGCTCGACAGTTCCTGTCCCGCCGGCTCGGTGCCGGACGGGTGGCCGCCGAGCCCGACGCGGTGAACGAGATCGTCGCCGCCTGTGCGCGGCTGCCCCTGGCGCTGGCCGTGGTGGCGGCCCGGGCCACGTCGCGCCCCGACTTTCCCCTCGCCGCCCTGGTCGGCCAGCTCCACGACGGGCTGGAGGCGTTCGCCGGGGATGACGCGGCGACCGACGTACGCGCGGTGCTGTCCTGGTCCTACCGCTCGCTGAGCACCGACGCCGCGTCGCTGTTCCGGCTGTTCGGCCTGCACCGGGGCCCCGACGTCGCCGCGGCCGGCGCGGCCAGCCTCGCGGGTGCACCGCTGCGCCGGACGCGCGCGTTGCTGGCCGAGCTGACCCGGGCGCACCTGGTGACCGAACGGACACCGGGCCGGTACGGCTTTCACGACCTGTTGCGGGCCTATGCCGGCGAACTCGCCCACACGGTCGATCCCGAGGGGGAGCGAAACCTGGCCACACGGCGGATGCTCGACCATTACCTGTGCAGCGCCTTCGCGGCCGCTAACCTGCTCTACCCCCACCGGCACACCATTGCCACCGCGCCGCCCACCGCGGGCGTCACCACGGCTTCGGTGAGCGACCACGACGAGGCGCTGGCTTGGTTCGCCGGCGAGCACACGGCGTTGATGGCGGCCGCGCGTCACGCGACGACCGCCGGACACCACCAGCACGCCTGGCAACTGGCCTGGGCCCTGGGCACCTATCTTGACCGCCGGGGTCACTGGCTCGACAAAGTCGCGGTCATGACCAACGGCCTGGCCGCGGCGGAGCGGTCCGCCGACCGCACCGGTCAGGCCGTGTGCCACCACAGCCTGGGCATCGCCTACAACTTCCTCGACCGTTTCGACGACGCTCACCGCCACTACCGCACCGCCGGGGAGTTGTTCCGTCGGCTTGGGGACGACAGCGGCCTCGCGCACAACCACCTGAACCACGCCTTGGTGTTCGAACGGCAGGGCCTGCACACCGATGCGCTGCGGCACGCGCAGGAGTCGCTCGACATCTTCGTCCGGGCCGGCCACCGGTCCGGCCAGGCCAAGGCGCTCAACGCGGTGGGTTGGTTCCACGCGATGCTCGACGAATACGAAGAGGCCCTGCACCACTGCACGAAGGCCTTGGAACTGGTCCAGGCGCTGGGCGACCGCTACGGCGAGGCCGCGACGTGGGACAGCCTCGCCTACAGCCACCATCGACTGCACCGCTATGAGCTGGCAGCCAGTTGCTACCAACGTTCGATCGACCTGTGGCACGTCCTGGGGGACCCACACTCGGAAGCCGCCGTCCTCGACCGCCTCGCCGACAACCACGAGGAGGCGGGCGACCTGGACACCTCCGCGCGGGCACGCGAACGGGCACGAGCCGTCCTGGACGCGGCACCCGCACGTCGCTGAGCAGTGGAGCCACTGCCGACGGCAATGGCTCCACTGCTCCGGTTCGGATGCGTCAGACGATGGAGATCGACCGCACCTGGGTGTTGCCCTTGGTGTCGACGTACACCCGGTAGTCGCCGACGGTGTACGTGCCGGCGGCGTTGTTGTCGATGGTGAACGTGGCCGTCACCGGCGACTCGCTGCCGTCGACGTGGGTCTGCGTCACCGTGATGGTCAACTCGTTCGTGTTGCCCGTCAGCTTCTTCACCACCGCCGACGGCTTCGCATCGATGACCGCGTTGGCCACCGTCACGTAGACCGCGTCGGGTGACGAGAACTCCGCGTTCTTCTGCCCGTCACCGAACTGGAAGAAGCCCCGCTTCTCGACGGCACCACGGCCCGGGAACGGGTCCGGGTTCGAGGCCAGGTACGTCGGGTTGAGCTTGTACAGGTCCGTCTTGGAATCCGCGAGGATCGGCTGCACACCGGTGTACGGCGCATCGGTGACAGCCAGGTTGACCGACAGGTAGATGGCGTTGGCGTTGGTGGCCGAGACGCGCGAGGAGAAGTAGTCGTCCGCGCTCTGTCCCGCGGGGACGGCCAGCGGCACGACCTGGTCGCCGACCAGAATGTTGAACTGGAAGTCGCCGTAGCCGCCGGCGCGGAACGTCGCCCACGCCGCGTCCGACATGTAGCCGGGGCGCTCCACCTTGAACTCCAACCGCATCGGCGCCACGTACGTGCTGTCCAGGTACTCGGCGTCGGTCAGGGGCAGGTAGACCCCTCCCGGTGCGTGCCCCAGTGCGAAGGCCGACGCCGTCGGGGCCGAGTTGCCGCGCGCGTTCCACATCGGAATGTTGAACGCGGTGGCGCCGAGCAGTGCCTGGTTGCCCAACTGGCTCGTGCCGACGGCGGCCGACGCGTCCTTGTAGGTGCCGATCGTGACGTCGAGCAGGTCGAGGTCCGCCCGGTCGGCGTTCATCCCCGGGATGTCCGCCCACATGAACTTGGCACCGGCGGGCCCGGAGTACCGCGCCATCTCCAGCATGCCGTCGGCCATCATCTTGGTCATCTGCACCGCGGAATCGACCTTCATCCGCTCGTTGGCCGTGTGCCACCAGCGCTCGTTGCCCGGGATCACAGCACCGAAGGCGGTCATCTTGTTGCGGAAGCTGCTGGCCAGGGTGCCGCCGGTCGTGCCCTGCGGATAGACCACGTCGCGCAGGGAGTACGGGTCCGCGAACTCCTCCGGGCTGTGGTTGATCGTGGCCTGGTAGCTCCCGAACTGAAGAGCCGTCAGCGGGTTGTCGTGGTCGACGTACAACCCGGCGCCGACGGGCGAGCCGAGGGTGCCGATGGTGAAACCCTTCGCCTGGAAGGCGGCCGTGACCGCCGCCGTCGCCTCACCGGAGTCGGCCGGTGTGACGTGCATGCTGCGCACGAACATCGGCATGCTGAGGCTGCCGGAGGGCTCCGTGTAGAAGCTCGTCGGGGTCTCGGAGTTGATGCCGCCCATGAGCGCGAAGGTCAGGTTCGGCGTGCCGTTGCTCGGGTTGCGCAGCAGGTTCGCCGGGATGCCCATGTACTTGCCGAGGTAGGCCTCGCCTTCGACACCGTCGCGGAAGAACAGGTCCGCGATGCCGTCGGCGGCCTTCTTCAACTGCATGTCGGCGGCCGCGCCGCCCACCGCGCCGAGTCCCTGGGAAAGCAGGAACATTCCCCACACGACGGCGTTCTTGCCGTACTGCGGGGTCGGCATCTCCATCGCCAGATCAGTGTTGATCTCCAGCGTGAGCGAGTCGCCGGTGATCGTGGCCTGCACCTTGGGCGTCGTGCGCGGAGCGGCCGGTAGCCAACCCTTCGTGGTCGCGGCAGCGGTGATCGCCGACACGAACCGGTCGCGCTCGGCGGAGCCGGCCCCGGCCACGTCGAGGGTGAAGATGGCCCGCGAGGCGATCTGCGTGGTGCTGCCGTAGGCGATGTCCTTGAGCGTCGGGTCGCACTCGCGCAGGGTGACGCCGGCCGTGGCGGCCGTCAGCCGGAACGCCTTGGCACTGTCGGCGGACAAGCTCATCGACACCGCCGGGGTCACCGCACCGGAGTTGCCGACGATGACCGGGAACCGCGAGTCGGAGGTGTAGGCCGCGACCGGGATCTCCTCCCGGTTGAGGTTCTTGTAGGCCCAGTTGTCGTAGAAACTCGGGTTCGAGTTGTACGGGATGGACTGGAAGGTTGCGGTGTTCGTCGTCGAGGGCGTGCCGGGACCGCCGTCCTCGTAGATGCCCATGACGATGCGGATGCGCCGGTCGATGGGCAACCCCGCTTCGAGCAGCGCCTTGGCCGCGAGCAGCGTCGCCAGCGTCGGGCCGCTGTCGTCCTGGATGCCCGCACCGTAGACCCAGCCGTCCTGGATATAGGGCGAGTGGTACGCACCGGGAGTGCCGAGGTTGCCGTCGGCGTCGCGCCAGCGCGCCAGCTGGGCCGCCGAGACGGAAGCCGTCGGCGAGTCGAGGTGGCTCAACGCCATGACCATCTCCGGGGCGTCCGGATCACCGATCTCGGCGTAGACGTACTTGTCGGGTTGGCGCTGGACGACCACCGGGAAACCCAGGTCGGTGGCCAGCTTGACCACCCAGGCGAGCTTGGCGACCTTGCGGTCGTACTCGTTCTGGTTCGCGGCGGTGTTGCTGACCGGGAAGGGGTACGCCGTCGCGGCCGTGCCGCCTCGGGAGATGGAGTCGTAGCTCGACCCGTCGAGCATCGCCCCGACCAGAGTGAGCGGGTCGTAGGTGCCGTCACCGGCCCGCGCGCTGTTGACGCGTCCGGCCAACGCCTCGACCTCGGCGTGGATCGCGTCGCGCTCGGCGTCGGTCACCGACAGGTCGTAGGTGACACCTGGCTGGAAGGGCTCCTCGCCGACGGTGGCCGCGGACGCGTTGGCCGCTAACCCCATGGACAGAAGCAATGACATGCCACATGTCAGTGCTAAAGGTTTCTTGAGCATCTTCGCGATCTCCCTGAATGGTCAGACCAAAAAAACGTCTGATGAAATCTCGGTACGCGAGAACCTTTCAGGCCTTTCCCAGGATGTCAAGATCAAGTGGCCGTTGTGTTCGAAGTGGAACGCGCGAGGGCAACCGCACCGGATGGCGCCGCACGGACTGGTGCCCGGCACCCCTCATGGGACGCCGGGCACCCTTGCGGGTCCGCTACCGCCGGGGCGGTTCCTGTCCGCCGCCGGTGACCGGGACGGCAACGACCCGGACAGGCCCGCGCGGGTCCGCTACCGCCGGGGTGGGTCCTGTCCGCCGCCGGTGACCGGGACGGGCTGGCCGGTCATGCCGGTCAGCTCCTGCAGCCACGGGTCGTAGTCGGGCTGGACGCGGCGGTTGAACCGTGGCTCGCTGCCGGCTGCCACGACGACGACCGCGTCCGGATCCATCAGGACGAGCAGGCCGTCGCCACCGCAGTTGGGCCAGCACTGGCCCGACGACGGGGGTGCGGGAGCGGGTCCGCCGGTGTTGCCGTCGTCCGGTGCCGGGGTGCTGATCCACTTGATCCGGAACTCGAGGCGGGCCATGTCCTGTTCGGTGACGATGTCGAAGCCGATGTAGTCCGGGTCGGAGAACTCGCCCTCCTCGTGGGCCTTCTTCTCCTTTTCGACGCACTCGGCGTCGCAGTCGCCGTCAGTCTTGGTCCGCTCGACGACCTCGCCGTCCTTGTTCCTTATCGTTTCTTCCTTCGTCAGGGTGCCCTTGCCGTCCTTTTCGACGATCTTGACGTAGACGTCCCGCGTGCCGACGATCTTGCCGTTCTCCTTGATCGGCTGCGTGCTGTGCAACTCGGTGACCGTCGAGCCGTCGGCCTGCGTCGACTCGCGCTGGTAGCGGTAGACCTCGCTGGTCTGTTGACCGCTCTTGTCGTAGCTGGTGATCGTGGTCGACGTCGCCTTGTCACCCTCCGTCGAATGGAACGAGTCGTGCACCTCGTCGCGGCTGCCGTCCACGTACACCTCGGTGTAGTCGCGCACGCCCCGCTCGTAGTCGATGTACGGCTTGCCGTCGAGGTCGCCGAGGATCTCGAAATGGACCTCCTTGCCCGCGTTCGCGCCGAACTGGGCCAGCCCGCCGTTCGTGTAGTCGGAGTACAGCGACCGGTCGTACTTGCTGAGGAACGTGGTGCCGCTCATGGTGCCGGGCGTGATGCCGTACGTCGGCGGTTGCCGGGAGCCGGTGACCTTCAGCCCGAACTGGAGGTCGAAGCCGTTGACGTCCAACGAGCCCAGCACGATGCCGGCCGACGCCAGCAGGTTGGCGTCGTGGTCGACGAGTTGGAACTCGCCCAGGCCGGTGGCGATCGCGCTGCCGTCCGGTGTCAGGGTGGGCAACAGCACCAACTCGGTGAAGTGCCGTTCGAACGAGGTCAGCCGCCGCTTCAGCAACAGGTCGATCAGCAGCGACGCCTCGGGCGTCGAGGTGGGGTCGTCGGCCGCGGTGCCGACGAGCTTCTCGTCGACGTCGGCGACTCCGTCGCCGTCACGGTCTCTGAAGGTCTCGAGCACGACGAGGCAGGCGCGGCTCTGGCAAACGGCGCGCCGCGGCTGCGGTCCGGCGCTCGCCGGAGCCTGTCCTAATGCGACGGTGGTGGCGGCCAGGAGCATCGCGACGGCGATGGCCGGACGCAGACGACGGTTCATGCGCCACACGATAGGAACGCGGCAGCTCCCGGCGCCTGAGGCCGCGGTCCCGTGCTGCCCGCGCGGGCCGGGACAGCGGTCCCGGGCCTACGGCGTGCCGAGCCCGGCCCGCCGGGCGTGCAGCATCGCCTCGGCGCGACCGGTGACGTGCAGCTTCGCGAAGACGTTGGAGACGTGGTTGCGCACGGTCTTCGGGCTCAGGTGCAGCTGCGCCGCGATCGCCGCGTTGGTGTGCCCGTCGGCGAGCAGCCGCAGGATCTCCCGCTCCCGAGGCGTGAGCTCCGCCAGACCGTCCGGGGTCCGCGGCACCGCGAAGTGGGCGATGATGCGCTGCGCGATCCGCGGCCCGAACACCGCGGCGCCGGCCGCCACCGTGTGGATGGCGTGCACGATCTCGGCCGGCTGGGCGTCCTTGAGCAGGTAGCCCCGCGCACCGGCGCGCAGCGCGGCGAACACCGACTCGTCGTCGTCCATCATGGTCAGCATCAGCACGGCAACCTCCGCGCGGGCGGCGGCGATGGCCCGCGCGGCGTCGACGCCGTTCACCCCGGGCATGTGCAGGTCCAGCACGACGACGTCCGCGGTGGCCGACAACGCGATCGCCTCGGCACCCGTGGCCGCCGTGCCGGCACACTCCAGGCCGGGGCTGGTGTCGATCAGCAACCGCAGGCCGCTGAGGAACACCGGGTGGTCGTCCGCGACGACGACCCGCAACGGCCGCGCACTGTCGGACATGCATCACCACCATCCGCATTCGACCATCGATGCCCCACGATGCGGGCACAGCGACCCGAGCGTCAAGGGACTCGGGTCCCGGGACTCTGGACGGTGCGGTGCCGCAGCGGGTACGCCGGTGGGCCGGCACGATGCTGCTCCTCGCCGTGTGCGTCGCGCCCGCGGTCTGGGTCGCCACGGTGCGCCTGGCCGCGCCGGCCGACGGGACGGCGGTGTACCCGAGCGCCCCGCCGTGGGGCCCCGACGGCGTCGTGATCCGCGAGGTCCGCGCCGACGGGGGAGCGCTGCTGCCCGGTGACCTGGTGGTGGCGGTCGACGGCCACCCACTCGGCGCGGTCACCCCCGGGCCGTCGGCCGTCTACACCGTGGTCCGCGACGGCACCGCCATGGACATACCGGTCACCTTGCACCGCTATCCCGTGCGCGACGTGCTCCGCGAACACGTGTGGGCGCTGCCGTTCGCCGCCGTCGAGTTGGCCGTCGCCGCCTTCGTCATCCGCCGCCGCCCGCGCGACCCGGCGGCCCGCGCCCTGTTCGGGATCGCGACGCTGCAACTGGCCGGCGGCGCCGCGTACCCGCTGTCGAGCCAGGTCGTCGACGTGGCCACCGGCCGGATCTGGCCGTCGCTGGTCAGCGACACCGCCAACGCCCTGATGTGGGGCGCGATGCTCCACTTCGCACTCGTGTTTCCCCGGCGGCGGCCGCTGCGCTGGCAATGGACGGCACTGGCGTACGCCGCGCCCCTGATCCTCTACGCCGCGCGGCTCGTCACCGGCCTGCCCGGCGCGAACCCGCTGCAACGCCTCGGCCTCCTCGCCGCCGTGTCGCCACCCGCCGCCAACGTCTACCCGCTGGTCATCGTCGCGGCGCTCGTCATCGGGTACGTGCGCAACCACGACCCCGGCGACCGCCGACGCATGCGATGGCAGCTCTACGCGTTCGGCTTCGGCGTCACCGCCTACATCGGACTCGGCCGCCTCCCGGAGTGGCTCTGGGGCAGCCCGCTGCTCGGCTGGGACGTGCTCACCCTGTTCTTCCTGCCCTGCCCGCTGGCCCTGGGCGCGGCCGTCCTGCGCTACCGGCTCTTCGACATCCAGGTCATCCTCAAGCGATCCCTCGTGTACGGCCTGCTCTCGGCGCTCGTCGTCCTCGCCTACGTGGGCATCGTCGCCGCCGTGCGCCCGCTGCTGGGCGCCCAGGTCCCGCTGGCCGCCGTCGCGATCGTCGCCGTCACCGTGGTCCCGGCCGCCACCCGCCTGCACCGGGTCGTCGGACGCTGGCTGTACGGCGACCGGGACGACCCCTACGAGGTGCTCCGGCAACTCAGCGCGACCCTGGAGTCGTCGGTGTCCCCGCGGGCGGTGCTGGAGCGGGTGGTGCACTCGCTGCGGCGTACCCTCCGACTCTCGTACGCCGCCGTCGAGATCGGCGGCATCCCCACCGTCGCGGTCGGCACAGCCAGCGCGGAGCCGACGGACATCGCCCTGGTGCACCGCGGCGAGCACCACGGCCGGCTGCGGCTGGACCCGGGCCCGCTGCGCGAACCGTTCGGCCCGGACGACGACCGCCTCCTCGACGGCCTGGCGCGGCAGGTCGGCGTGATCGCCCACCACCTCCAGCTGAGCGCCCGCCTGCAGCACTCCCTCGAACGCACCGTCACCGCCCTGGAGGAGGAACGCCGCCGGATCCGTCGCGACATCCACGACGGCCTCGGCCCCACCCTCGCCTCGGTGACGATGCGCCTGCGCCTGGCGCGGCAGTTCCTCCACGACGACCCGCCCACCGCCGACGCCATCTTCGCCGGCCTCGTCGAGACCCACGAACACGCGCTCGCCGACCTGCGCCGCCTCGTCGAGGGCCTGCGCCCTCCGATCCTGGACCAGCTAGGCCTGACCGCGGCCCTCCGCGAACAGGCGACCCGCCTCGGCGGCCCGGTCACCATCACGATCGCGACCACGGACGTCGAACCACTCCCGGCCGCGGTCGAGGTGGCCGCGTACCACGTTGTCTCGGAGGCCCTGACGAACGTGGTCCGCCACGCCGGCGCACACACGTGCGTCGTGCACCTGCGCCGCGACGACGCCCTGCACATCGAGGTCCGCGACGACGGCACGGGCCTGCCGGCGGTCTACCAGGCCGGGATGGGCCTACGCTCGATGCGCGAACGCTGCGCCGAACTCGGCGGCACCGCCGACATCCACACCACCCCGACCGGCGGCACGCTCGTCACGGCACACCTACCGCTCCCGACCCAGGATGGCGGTCCGCACCGGTCGGCGAGTCTTTGATCAGGTCGTCGGTGAAGGCGCCGACGTCGTCGCCCATGAGGTCGATTGCATAATGATCTCGTGCTGCTGACCACCGACCTGGCCACGACCGGCGCGCAGGTCGTGCCGGTCCTCGCCATCGGCGCCGTGGTCGCGTTCCGGGCCCGGGTGCGGGCGCACGAACAGATGGCCCAACCGCTGCGAACCAGCGTCACCGCTTTCTCCCGCACGGTCGTCGACCTGCACCAGCAGGGGATCCGTGGCCAAGCGCTGGTCGACGCGATCGGCGCCATCGACGACGGCCGCAGCCGGTCGCTGTCCGTCGGCACCGAGTACGTCCTGCGCGTCCTCGGTGTGGTCGCGGTGCTGGCGACCATCCTCGCCAACCTCGCCGCCGAGGTCATCTGCCTTCTCGTGCTCGCCGGCAGCATCGCTCCCAGCGGGTGGCAGGCGGTGTTCGTCATGGCGGCGATCACGTCCGGGCTCGCGCTGCTCGTCCTCGCGCCGCTGCTGGGCAACATGCCGACCTGGGGACTGTCGCGGTCCGCGCTACGGACCGCCGACTACGCGACGGCCCGGCAGATCATCGAGCAAGCCGCCGCGGACGCCGCCGAAAGCAGCCGCTCGGCGGGCTGAGCGTTCGACGTCGCCGGCGGGTGCGGTGAAAGTAAGCTGTCGCACACGACCGTCAGGGCTGGTGACGAACGGGGCAAAAGGGCCATGGCTAGAGTGCCGATCTACCGGGTGATCGCCGATGATCTCCTTGCCCAGATCTCCAGCGGTGACCTGCCCATCTCCAGCCAGTTGCCGACCGAGGCCGAGTTGTCGACGCGGTACGGAGTCAGCCGGATGACCGTGCGGCAGGCGATGGACCAGCTCGAAAGCGCCAAGGTCATCGTGCGGCTCCGGGGCAGCGGCAGCTACGTCCGGGAGGCGCCGAAACGACTGCGCGGCATGGACGGCCTGCGCTCGTTCACCGCCGAGTTCGGTGCCGGCGGTGCCTCGGTGGCGAGCCGGATCGTTCATCAGGAGACGACCTCGGCCGTGCCGCGGGAGGTGACCGACGAGCTGGCCACCGCGCGGTCGACCCAGTTCGTGCGGCTGGCCCGGGTGCGGCTGGTCGAGGGCGTCCCGGCCGCGTACCAGGAGTCCTGGATTCCCTTCTCGGTGGCGCCCGGCCTGGCCCGCGACGAGCTCATCGACGGGTCGCTCTACCGGACGCTGGCCGAGCGCTACAGCGTCGAGCTCGGCTGGGCGAGCCAGATCATCTCCACGTCCCTCGCCACCAAGCAACTGGCCGGGCTGCTGGACGAGAAGCCCAGAAGCCCGCTGTTGACGATCCGGCGGACCACGTACTCGAAGCGGAACGTGCCGATCGAGTTCGTGCGGAGCTGGACCCGCGAGAGCTTCCCGCTGATCCAGCGCATCGAGGCCGACTAAGGCTAAGACCAGTCCACGCTGAAATACTGCGTCTCCTGGAAGGCGCGCAGCCCTTCCCGGCCGCCCTCGCGCCCGATGCCACTCTGTTTCACGCCGCCGAACGGATAGGCCGCGTCGGAGACCACCCCGCGGTTGATGCCGACCATCCCGGCCTCGGTGGCCTCGGCGAGTTTCAGCGCCCAGCGCAGGTCACCGGAGAACACGTACGCGGCCAGGCCGAGCTCGGTCCCGTTGACCATCCCCAGCAGCCCCTCGTCGGTGCGCCAGGCGACGATGGGCGCGACCGGCCCGAAGATCTCCTCGGTCACGACCTCCGCGTCGGCCGGGACGTCGCGCAGCACCGTCGGCGGGTACCAGCAGCCGCCCGAAGGTGCCGGTGCCCGGTGGGTGATCCGGGCACCCCGGTCAAGCGCGCCACGCACCAGCGCGTCGACCCCGGCGACCGCGCGGGTGCTGATCAGCGGGCCGATCTGCGCACCGGATCCCGCCGGTCCGACGGTGAGGGCGGCGGTGGCCGCGCCGAACAGCGCGGTGAACTCCTCGACGACGTCGGCGTGGACGTAGAACCGGTTGGCCGCGGTGCACGCCTGCCCGCCGTTGCGGAACTTGGCGACCATCGCGCCGGCGGTCGCGGCCGCCAGGTCGGCGTCGGCGGCGACGACGAAGGGCGCGTTCCCGCCGAGCTCCATCGACGTGTTGACCACGCGGCCGGCGGCCTGGGCGAGCAGGCGGCGGCCGACACCGGTGGAGCCGGTGAAGGACAGCTTGCGGACCCGGTCGTCGCGCATCCACTGCGTCACGACAGCGCCGGCGTCGCGGGTCGGCACGACGTTGACCGCGTCCGCCGGAAGTCCGGCCTCGACCAGGATGCGGGCCAACGCGAGCGCGGTCAGTGGCGTCTCCGACGCCGGTTTCACGACGACCGTGCACCCCGCGGCGAGGGCCGGTCCCGCCTTGCGGGTGATCATCGCCGCCGGGAAGTTCCACGGCGTCACCAGCGCTGCCACGCCGACCGGCCGGGTCGTCACGATGGCCCGGGCGCCGCCCGCCGGGGTGGCGGTGAAGTCGCCGTCGCTGCGCACCGCCTCCTCCGCCGCCCAGCGGAAGAAGTCGGCCGCGTACGCCACCTCGGCCAGCGCGTCGGCGTCGGCCTTGCCGTTCTCCAGGGAGATCAGTGCGGCGAGGTCCGCCGCCCGGTCGGTCATCAGCGCGTACGCCCGGAGCAGCACGTCGGCCCGGGCCCGCGCCGGCGTGGCCGCCCAGGCCGGCAAGGCGCGCGCGGCCCGGTCGACGGCGGCGGCCGCGTCGGCGGGCGTCCCGTCGGCGAGTGTGGCGATCACGTGCCCGGTGGCTGGGTCCGCGACGTCGAGGCCTGCGCCGGACCACGGCGGCAGCAGCCGGTCCAGGATGCTGGTCACGCTTCTCCTCCGGTGGCGGCCCGCCAGTCGCGGTAGAGGTGCTCGTACCGTGCCGCGCGGGCGGGTTCGGGGTCGTAGGTGTGCAGCGGGCCGCGCAGCAGCCGCGCCTGCTCGTCCAGCGGCGGCCCGCCGGTGCCGGTGAGGGCCAGCAGCGCCGCGCCCTTGAGGCTGACGTCCGGCTCGGTGCAGACGGTGACCGGCCGCCCCAACACGTCCGCACGCAGCCTGGCCAGCCGCGGCGAGCGGGCGGTGCCACCGGCCAGCACGATCGACAGACCGGGATCGGCGGCCAGCCGGTCGACGCCCTCGCGGACGGCGTACGCGACGGACTCCAGCACCGCCAGCAGGACATGCGCCGGCCCGTGGTCGGCGCGCAGGCCGCTCACGCTGCCGCGGGTGGCCGGCGACCACCTCGGGAACCGGCTGCCGGACAGGTTGGGGTCGGCGAGCACGCCGCCGGCGCCGGGGCCGATCCGGTCCATCTCCGTGCCGAGCCGCTCGAGTGCGGCGGCCGGTCCGGCGTACCCGAGCAACTGCGCCCACCACGACACGGCACCGCCGGTCATGCCGGTCGCGCCGCCGACGGTCCAGAGCCCGGGGGAGGTGTACGGGTTGAGCGTGGCCCCGGGCGGGGGGTCGGCCGGGTGGTCGAGCACCCGCACCAGGACGTCCGTGGTGCCCGCGACGTCGGCCACCGCGTCGGTCCGGGTGCCGGCCACCAGGGTGGCACCGACCGTGCCGTCCGGTCCTCCGCCGACCACGGGCACGTCCCGGGCGAGCCCGAGCAGGCGGGTGACCGCGGGGCTGGTGCTGCCGACGACGCCGGTGGACGGGTGCTGGGCAGGGAACAGTCCCGGGTCCAGCCCCGCTGCCGCGATGGTCGCCGCCGACCAGTCCCGTTCGCGGACCGCACTGGCGCCGAAGTACGCGGCACTGGTGTGATCCGTGGCGACCACCCCGGTCAACCGGGCGACCAGGAAGTCCTTGGGTTGCAGGGCGTACGCGACCCGGGCGAACACCGGTGGGTCGGTCGTCCGCAGGTGCACCAGGGCGGCGAGCGCGCCACCGGTGACCGTCGGGCGGCCGCTGGCACGCAGCACCGCCGCCGCCCGCTCGCCGAGCCGCTCCCGCAGCTCGGCGAGCCCGGCGCTGTCCGCCCAGCCGTGTGCGGGACCGACCGGTGCCAGCGACCGGTCGGTCAGGACGGTGCCGATGTGCCCGGCGATCCCGATGCCGCGGATGTCGTGGCCGTGCCCGCCGGTGACCGCGGCGGCGGTCGCGACGACCTGGTGCCACAGCACCTCGGCGTCGAAGGTGAGACCCGACTCGGCGTCCTGCCGCTCGACGCGGCGCTCGGCCCGGACGTTGCCGGACTCGTCGACCACCGCCGCCCGGATCGCGGAGGAGCCGACGTCGACGGCGAGGACGGCGCTGGTCACTCCTGCGCCTGGTAGGGGGCGAACGCCGGGAAGGTCCAGGCGTTGACGTCCCGGTCGATCGGCACGTCGAGGACGGCCGGCGTGTTGCCGTCGAGCACCTTGCGGACCCGCTGGCACAGCGCGTCCAGGCTGGTGATCACCTCGCCGTCCACGCCCATCCCGCGCGCCACGGTGCCGAAGTCGACGGTGTGGAAGTCGACGCCGATGGTCCGGCCGTTGAAGTGCAGCACCTGCTCCTGCCGGATGTTGCCGTAGCTCGAGTCGTTGAGCACCACCACACACACCTTGCCACCCACCCGGGCCAGCGTCTCCAGCTCACCCAGGCTCATGCCCAGCGAGCCGTCGCCGATCAGCGCCAGCACCGGGCGGTCGGGGTCGATCAGCGTGGCCGCGATCGCCGAGGGCAGCGCGAAGCCCATGTTGCCGAAGCCGACCGGTTTGATGTACGTGTTCGGCCTGGTCACCTCCCACAGGAAGGACCACACGCCGGGGTTGCCGGCGTCCGGGATGAGCAGCGTGTCGTCCGGCGTCACCGCGCGCAGGGCCCGCACGACGTCGGCGGGGGACAGGGTGCCCTCCGGTGACGCGTCCTTGACCTCGGTCGCCTGCCACCATGCGGTCTCGGCGGCCCGCAGCCCGGCGACCCAGCCGGTGCGCGACTCCTTGGCCGCGGCGGCCCGGTCGCCGACGGCGGTCACCAGGTCGCGGGCGAAGGCGCCGAGGTCGCCGACGATCCCGTCGGTGATCTCGCCGTAGTACCGGCCGATCATCGCCGGGTCCACGTCCACCTGGACGACCTCGGGCAGCGCCCGGCGCCAGCGGGTGGTGGACACGGCGTTGAGGCTGTTGCCCAGCGCCAGCACCAGGTCGGCGCCGGCCAGCACGCGGGTCGACAGGTTGGTGCCCATCCGGCTCACCGCGCCGAAGACCAGCGGGTGGGTGGTGGGCACCGCGCCGATGCCGTTGAACGTCGTGACCACCGGGATGTTGAGGGCGTCGGCCAGCGCCAGCACGTCCTCGCTCGCGCGCGACCGGTTGCCGCCGTTGCCCAGCCAGATGACCGGGCGCTCGGCGCGCAGCAGCCGCTCGGCGGCCCGGGCCACGGCCACCGGGTTGGGGCTGGGCTTCTCGGCGGTCCACCGGCGGGCCGGGTGCACGTCCGGGACCACCGGCGGGTTGTCGATCAGGCCCTCGATGGTGTCCCGGGCGAAGTCCAGGTGCACCGGGCCGGGGTTGCCCGTGACGGCGTTGACGTACGCCTCCTCCATCGCCTGCTTGATGCCGTCGGCGTGGGCGACCAGCCGGCTGTACTTGGTCAGCGGCTTGAGCAGCTCCACGTGGTCGGCGTTCTGTGCGTCGTCCTTGTGGATGTTCACGCCGTTGTTGTTGCAGGTGAGGATGAACGCCGGGCTGGAGTCGCGGAACGCGCCCCCGACGCCCGTGATGAGGTTGGTGGCGCCCGGGCCGGTGGTGGCGATGCAGGCCGCCGGCTTGCCGATCAGGCGCCCGTACGCGTCGGCCATCACGGCGGCCGCGCCCTCGTGGCGGGTGTGCACGAACTCGACCCCGTCGGTGTCGATGATGGCGTCGGTGATCGCCAGGGTCTGTCCACCGACGACGCCGAAGACGTACTCGACGCCGAGGGATCGCAGCATGTCGACCACTACCTGGCCGCCGGTCTTGCTGGTCACGTCGACTCTCTTCCGTTGAAGGGGATGCGGTGCTCAGCGGGGACCGGGTCAGCGTTGGCGCGGGGATGTCGCGGCTGCCCGTAAGTGGGGACAGCGTAGCGCGAGTTACCTAGTTGTCTAGAACAATCTCGGAGAGTGCTCGGCCGCGTACCCTCGCCGGAAGTTTGCGCGAAACAAGTTCTTGACACGTCGTTCACCAGGCCATACGTTCCTTGCCAGTTATCTAGATAACTAGAGCATAGGTTGCGGTGCATGTCTGACGTTGCGCTTCCGAGTTACCAGCGAATCCGTCATGTGCTGCGCCAGGAACTGGAGCGCGGGGCTCTGGTTCCGGGCGACCGGATGCCCACCGAGCGGGAGCTCGTCGAACGCTTCGGGGTGGCGCACATGACCGTGCGGCACGCCATCGACGGCCTCGTGCGGGACGGGCTGGTGGTGCGCCGACGTGGGTCGGGGACGTTCGTCGTCCGAACGCGACCGATGGCCCGATCCGCCACGCGACTGCAGAGCTTCAGCGACGAGCTGGGCGGTGCGGTCGTCGGTGGACGGGTGATCCGGCAACAGGAGATCCGACCGGACCGGGACGTGGCCGAGGCACTGGCCATGTCGTGGAACGGCCGCGTCGTCGAGCTGGTGCGCGTGCGCACCGTGGACGGCACACCCGCGTCACTGCAACAGGTGTTCATACCGTTCAAGTTCGCGCCCGGGCTGGCCCGGGACGACCTGACCGACCGATCGCTCTACCAGTACCTGGCCGAGGCCGGCGTCACGCTCGACCGCGCGGAACAGCGGATGTTCGCCGTCGCGGCGCAGGACTGGCACGCCGAGCTGCTCGGGGTGCCGATCTCGACACCACTGCTCGCCGCCGAGCGCCTGTCGCGCGACCCGGAGAACCATCCGGTCGAGCTCGCGCGCACGTGGTCCCATCCCGACCTGTCGGTCTGGGTCGAGATGAATAGATAACTGTAGAAATTTCCAAGATTCTTATCGTCCGTTCCCCGCGGTTCTGGGGCAGTCGAAAGGCTCCACCATGACTCAGCGCGTCTTCTTCCGAGGTGCCGCCCTTGCGGCATCACTCGTCGTGGCACTGCCACTCGTGGCCTGTTCCACCTCCGGCGCCGGCCAGTCCGGCCAGGACGCCGGTGGCAAGACCATCAAGGTTCTGGTCAGCTCCGGACACCAGCAGTTCAAGCCGGTGTGGGACAAGCTGCCCGAGTTCACCGCACAGACCGGGATCAAGGTCCAGCTCGACCAGGTGGCCACCACCGACATCGAGGGCGCCTTCCAGCGCGACGTCACCGTCGGCGCCTGCACCTACGACAACGTCGAGTTGCTCGACGGTGCCCTGGCCGGCGCGGCGCCCAAGATGGCGGACCTGTCGACCTACCTGACCAAGTCCGGCTCCAGCGCACAGGCACTGTTCGACGCACAGGTCGGCTGGACCAAGGGCGCGATGGAGTTCGACGGCAAGGTCGCCTACTACCCGTTCTACTCGGGCTCCAAGGGCATCGCCTACCGCGAGGACCTGTTCACCGACGCGAAGAACAAGACCGACTTCAAGGCCGAGTTCGGGTACGACATCCCGACCCCGCCGACGACTCCGGCCCAGATCGTCGACCTGGCGAAGTTCTTCACCGGCCGGGGAACCCAGTACGGCATCGTGTTCTCCGGTCAGGGCGACTCGGGCGAGACCACGCTGGCCGACGTGATCTTCCGGCACGGCGTGAACGGCTACCAGTCCGACGACGACAACGCCATGTGGGGCCCGAGCAACCCGGCCAACCAGGCGAAGGTCGTCGAGTCGGCCACGTGGCTGACCGACCTCATCAAGAACGGGTACGCCCCCAAGTCGGTCACAGCGATGGCCACCGGTGAGGCGACGTCGTTCTACACCGACGGCAACGCGGCCATGATCTACGACCACATCTACCTGCCCTGGGCGCAGTTCTCGGCGCAGGACGTGGTCTCGAAGATCGGCGAGAGCGGCTCGTTCGCGCCGCCGTCCTTCGTCGAGGGCGCCGGCGGCATCACCTTCTACTGGGGCCGCGGCATCCCGGAGTGCAGCAAGAACAAGGACGCCTCCTGGACCTTCATGCAGTGGGTGATGTCGGAGGAGAACCAGAAGCTGGCGCTGACGGAAGGCCAGGGCGTGTACGTGCCGACCGACAAGAACCTGCTGGCCTGGTCGGTCGAGCAGGGCAAGGTGCCGCAGGGCGTGGCGGACGCGGTGTCGACCAACCAGCCCTACAAGGTCACCACGGCCACCGGCCGGATGCGCCAGAAGGTCAACCTGCCGCTCGTCGACCGGCTCTACCAGGGCAACCTCACG
This sequence comes from Asanoa iriomotensis, assembly GCF_016862515.1. GTDB lineage: Bacteria > Actinomycetota > Actinomycetes > Mycobacteriales > Micromonosporaceae > Asanoa > Asanoa iriomotensis. The sequence goes on along the minus strand of NZ_BONC01000009.1, from coordinate 82,148 downwards.
CCCGAGCAGTACGCCAAGGACAGCGGCGAGGCCATCCAGAAGGAAGCCGTGGACTCGGGGCTGGTGAAGTAACCGGCCCGGCGCCGGCGGGCCGACCGCACCCCGGTCCGCCGGCGCCGCCCCCCGACCGACGAGTCCCGACCACATCTCACCGAGGAGGTGAAAGCGATGGCTACGACGAGCACCACCGGCCAGGCCCGCCGGCGCGACCGCCAGTACTACTGGTTCCTAGTCCCCTCGGGCATCGCGATCCTGCTGCTGATCGTCGTGCCACTTGGGTACACGTTGTATCTCAGCCTGCGGCACTACGACCTGGCCCGCGGCCTCAACGAGTTCGTCGGGCTGGGCAACTACGCCGAGATCTTCACCGGCGGCGACCCGGAGTTCCTCAAGTCGCTGGTGCGGACCCTGGTCTACGTCGTGCTGGTCATCGCCTTCGACTTCCTGCTCGGGATGACCCAGGCACTGCTGCTGTTCGAGCTGAAGGCTCGCACGGCGAAGGTGCTCCGGATGATCTTCATGCTGCCGATCCTGATCATCCCGACCGGCGCGGCGGTGTTCTGGCGCACCACGATGTGGGCACCGCCGAACGAGCAGTTCCTCCGCACGTTCGGGCTCGACGGCATCATCGACCCGCCGCTGGGCAGCCCGAACCTGGCTTTCTGGGCCATCCTGGTCACCGTCGTGTGGGCCTGGTCGCCATGGGTCTTCCTGCTGCTCTCCGGCGGGCTGGACAACCTCGACCGGTCGGCGCTCGAGGCCTCGATGGTGGACGGCGCGAGCTACTGGCAGCGGCTGCGCCGCGTCATCCTGCCGCAGATGAAGCCGATCATCTTCGTCACCCTCAGCTTCAAGGCGGTCGACTCGTTCCTGTCCTTCCCGTTCGTCTGGGTGATGACGCAGGGCGGGCCGCAGAACAGCACCCACCTGATGAGCACCTACATCTACGAGCAGGCGTTCAAGTTCCTCAACTACGGCTTCGGTTCCGCACTGGCGATCGTCATGCTGCTCATCTCCTCGGCGCTGTCCATCGGCGCGGTCCTCTACTGGCAGCGCACGCAGGACAAGGGGGCCATCTGATGAGTCGCGTACGCACGCCGCGGCCCGCCACCTTCGTCAAGGGCATCGTCCTGGTCGTCATCCTGGCCTGGGTGCTGCTGCCGATCTACTTCCTGTTCGCCGTGGCACTCACCCCGACCGGCACCACGCTGGACGGCTTCTCCGTGCCGGACGTGCTCACGTTCGAGAACTTCATGTCGGTGCTCAACGGCATCAACGTGATCTGGCCGGCGCTCGTCAACAGCGTCATCGTCACGGTCGCGGCCACGGTCATCGCGCTGCTGTTCGCCGTGCCCGCGGCGTACGCCCTCTCGCACCTCAAGCACAAGCGGGTGGGCCGCGGCCTCTACATGTCGACCTTCGTCCTGCGCGGTGTCCCGCCGGTGGCGCTGGTGCTGCCCTACTACGTCATCTTCAGCAAGGCACAACTGATCAACACCATGCCCGGCGTCATCGTCGCGCTGGTGCCGCTGGCCCTGCCGTACTGCATCTGGACCATGCGGGTCTTCTTCGACGCCGTGCCGCCACAGGTGGAGGAGGCGGCCGGGGTGGACGGCGCCGGCGTCTGGCGCACGTTCCGCTCGGTGGTGCTGCCGATCGCCCGCCCGGGCATCGCCGCCACCGGCATCCTGGCCGCGCTGCTCGTCTTCGTGGACTACATCGTCGTCGCGACCCTGGCCGGCCCGGCGACGATGACCTTCCCGGTCTACGTCACCACCTTCCAGCAGGACTACCTGTCGCTGGTCGGCCCGCTGGCCGCCGCGTCCATCGTCGGCGCCCTGCCGATGCTGCTGATGTTCGGCTTCTCCCAGCGCTACATGCTCCGCCTGGCCAACGCCGGCGTCCACTGAGGAGGAACAATGCCACCCCCAGAAGGCAGCGCCGTGCGCGGCATCGACCACGTGGGCCTGGCGGTCCAGTCACTGGACGACGCCGTCGCGTTCTACGTCGAGGAGCTCGGCATGAGCCTCGACGGCGACCGCGTCGCGCTCGACGGGCTGGACACCGAGGTCCAGTTCCTCCGGGCGGGCACCAGCAAGGTCGAGCTGCTCTGCCCGACGACGCGAGCCGGGGCGCTGCCGCGGTTCCTGGAGAAGCGCGGCGAGGGCCTGCACCACGTCTGCTACGAGCTGGCCGACATCCACGGCGCCGTCGAGCGGCTCACCGACCGGGGCGTCCGGATGATCGACGCGAAGCCGTGGCGCAGCCCGCACGGCTGGGTCGCGTACCTGCACCCCGCCGCCGCACACGGCTGCGCGATCGAGTTGAGGGAGCACTACTGATGTCGCACCCCGTCCGCTGGGGCATCCTCGGCGCGGCGAAGATCGTCGAGGCCGAGATGGGTCCCGCGATGCTCCGCTCCCGCCGCAACACCGTCCGGGCAGTGGCCAGCCGCCGCCTGCCCGCGGCCGAGAAGCTGGCCGCCGACCTCGACGCCCCCGCCGCCTACGACTCGTACGACCGGCTGTTGGCCGACCCCGAGGTGGACGCCGTCTACGTGGCGACGCCGAACGCGCTGCACGCCGACTGGGCGGTCGCGGCGCTGGACGCGGGCAAGCACGTGCTGTGCGAGAAGCCGATGGCGATGAGCGCCGACGAGGTGCGCCGGATGAACGCCGCCGCCCAGCGCAACGGTCGCGTCCTGATGGAGGCGTTCATGTGGCGTTTCCACCCGCGCGTCGAGAGGGTCCTCGACCTGCTCGCCGCCGGTGCGGTCGGCGACGTGCGACTGGTCCGGTCCACGTACACCTTCGACCTGGCCGCCGCCGGTGACGTGCGCAGCGGCTCGGTCGACGACGACCTGCGCCTGAACGCCGACCTCGGTGGCGGGGTGGTCAGCGACCTCGGCGCCTACTGCGTGAGCGGACTGCGGACGTACGCCGGTGGCCGGCCCGTTTCGGTGCACAGCTGGAAGCACTCTGCGCCGGGACGCGCGGTCGAGACCACCGCGTCCGGCCAGATCGCCTTCGACAACGGGGTGACCGGCCAGTTCTTCGCCGCCCTGGACGTGCCGGGCGGCGGCCTGGTGGAGATCCTGGGCACCCGCGGGCGGATCCGGATGACCAACGCGTTCCGCATCCGCGCGGCGCAGGCGCCGTTCGACATCGAGCGGCAGCACGCGGACGGGTCCTGGACGACCGAGTCCACCCCGTTCCACGACCAGTACGAGGCGGAGATCGACCACTTCGCGGCGGTGGTGCGCGACGGGATCCCGCCGCGGATCACTCCGCAGGACGCCCTGGCCAACGCGCTGACCCTGGACGCCGTGCGGCGGTCCTGGACCGAGGGAGAGGTAACGGTGTGCGAACGATGAACGGCAAGGTGGTGATCATCGCCGGTGGGGCCGGCGTCCAGGGCCGGGTGGCCGCGCGGCTGCTCGCTGACGCCGGGGCGACCGTGGTGCTGGCCGACCTGTCGGCGGCGGACCTGGAGACGGCGGCCGCCGGCATCGAAGGCGCGCTGGCGGTGCCGACCGACATCAGTGATCCGGACTCCTGGCAAACGCTGGTCGATCGGACCCTCGCGACGTTCGGGCGGCTGGACGGCCTGGCCAACTTCGCGGCCGTGCTGAGCCGGGCCGGCGCCGAGACCACCGAGCTCGCGGTCTGGGAGCGCACGTTGAAGATCAACCTGACCGGCGCCTGGTTGGGCGTGAAGGCGGTGATTCCGGCGATGCGGGCCGGCGGCGGCGGTTCGATCGTCAACGTGGGCTCGGTCGACGGACTGGTCGGGCGCGGCGGCGGGACGGCGTACCAGGCGTCCAAGGGTGGCATGCGGCTGCTGAGCAAGTCCGCCGCCATCGAGTTCGCGGCACAGGGCATCCGGGTCAACAGCGTGCATCCGGGTCCGATGAAGAACCGGATGACCAATGTGGTCGGTCCGAAGGCGGACGCGAGCGGCATCGCGACGCTCGAGGCCAAGCTGACCGCCCAGGTGCCGATGGGACGCCTCGGCGCGGCCGAGGACATCGCGTACGCGGTGCGGTTCCTGCTCTCCGACGAGGCGAGCTTCATCACCGGCGTCGACCTGCCGGTCGACGGCGGCCTGACGGCCCAGTGACGGGAAGGTACTCATGAGCAAGCTGACGACCATCGGCGCAGCCGCCCGGTCCGTCGCACCGGGTTCCAGCCTGACCTTCAGCGGCTTCGGGCACGCCGGGCACCCGCTGGCGTTCGTGCGGGAGCTGATCCGGCAGGGGACCGCCGACCTGACCCTGCACGCGATCGCGGAGTGCTGGCCGGCCGAGTTCCTGGTCGCCACCGGCCGGGTGAGCCGGATCAACCTGTCCAACCTCATGTTCGAGGGTCTGGGCCGGTGCCGCGCGATCAGCCGGGCGGTCGAGGAGGGCGAGGTGGCGGTCGACGACCACAGCCACCTCGCGCTGTCGCTGCGGCTGCTGGCCGGCGCCTGGGGTGTGCCGTTCCTGCCGGTGCGGTCGATGGCCGGCACCGACCTGGCCGCCGTGCAGACCGGCGTCGCACCCAAGTACGCGCGGGTCCGCTCACCGTTCTCCGACGACGAGGTCGGCACGGTGGCGGCCCTGCGCCCCGACGTCGCGGTCGTCCACGTCAACAAGGCCGACGAGCAGGGCAACGGCATCGTGTACGGCGCCATGTCGGTGGTCGACGCCCAGGTGCGATCGGCCCGGAAAGTGATCGTCACGACCGAGCGGGTGGTCTCGGCCGACGAGATCACCGCGGAGAACCAGGTCGTCACGGTGCCGGGCATCTTCGTCGACGCCGTGGTGCACACGCCGTACGGCGCCCACCCGGGCGGCATGTACGACGAGTACGACGAGGACCTGGCCGCGATGTCCACCTACTACGAGGCATCCCGGTCGCGCGCGGGCCTCGCCGGGTATTTCGCCGAGCACGTCTTCGCGCACGCCGACCACGCGGCGTACCTGAGCTCGCTCGGCAGCCGGCGGCTGTTCGACCTGCGCGCGGACCCGGCCCTGAAGATCGCCAGGGGGCAGAAATGAGCTTCAGCAAGGACGAGATCATGACGGTGGCGACCAGTCGCTACATCGCCGACGGCGACACCGTGTTCATCGGCACCGGGCTGCCCATGGTGGCCGCCTACCTGGCCAAGGCGACGCACGCGCCGAACGTGGCTCTGATGTTCGAGTCCGGCGTGCTGGATCCGCGGCCGCGCAGCATCGCCAAGGCGGTCGGCGACCCGCGGCTCGTCTCCACGGCCCGCCGGGTCAGCGGCATGATGGACAGCCTCCTGATGCTCCAGGGCGGGCGAGTGGACCTGGGCGTGCTCGGCTGCGCGCAGGTCGACCGGTTCGGAAACATCAACACCACCGCGATCGGCTCGTACGAGCGGCCGTCGACCCGGTTGCCCGGCAGCGGTGGCGCCAACGACATCGCGAGCTGCGCCAAGCACCACCTGATCGTCACCCGGCACAACCGCCGCACCTTCGTGGAGTCGGTGGACTACCTGACCACGCCCGGGCATCTCACCGGTCCCGGTGCCAGGCAGCGGGCCGGTCTGCCCGGCGGGGGCCCGATCGGCGTCGTCACCGACCTCGGGGTGTTCGGCTTCGACGCGCGGACGTGCGAGATGGTCGTTGAGTCGGTGCACCCCGGCGTCTCGCTGGACGACGTGCGCGCGGCGACGGCGTTCGAGTTGGCCGTCAAGCCGGACCTGAGCGAGACCAAGCCGCCCAGCGACAGCGAACTCGACATCCTCCGCACCCGGATCGACCCCGAAGGCGTCTACCTCTAAGGAGAAACCGTGCCCGGATCTCGCATCCCGGAACGTCTCGTCAGTGCCCAGGAGGCCATCTCCGTCATACCGGACGGTGCGAGCGTCGCGATCGGCGGTCACACGCTGCGCCGCCATCCGATGGCCCTCGTCCGCGAGCTGATCCGCCAGCGGAAGCGCGGCCTGCACCTGCTCGGCTGGAACAACGGCATCGACTTCGACATGCTGATCGGCGCCGGGGTGGCCGCCAAGATCGAGACGTCGTACGTCGGCATGGGCCCGCTCGGCCTCGCCCGCAACCTGCGCCGGCACGTCGAGTCCGGCGCCGTGGAGACGGTCGACCACTCGGAGACGACCGCGATCGACATGTTCCGGGCCACCGCGCTCGGCGTCGACTTCCTGCCCAACCGCACGCCGCTGGGCACCGACCTGATGACGTACAACGACGGCCTGGTCGAGATCACGTCGCCGTTCACCGGGCAGACGTACGCCGCGGTCCGCGGCGTGGAGCCGGACTTCGTGCTCCTGCACGCACACTCGGCGGACGTACACGGCAACGTGCAGCTCGACGAGGCGAACTGGGGCGACAACACGGTCGACCCGTTCATCGGCCGAGCCGGCAAGCACGTCATCGTGTCGGTCGAGGAGATCGTCAGCACCGAGCACATCCGGGCCAACCCGCGCCGCACGTTCCTGCCGCGCGAGTACGTGACCAGGGTCGTGCACGCCCCATTCGGCGCCCATCCCTGCTGCGCCGACGCGCGGTACGGCTACGACCAGGACGAGCTGCGCCGCTACTACGAGGCGTCCAAGACCCAGGAGACCTTCGAGGAGTACCTCGCGGACCGGGTCACCTCGGTCGGCGACCACTGGGAGTACCTCGACAAGGTCGGCGTCGCGAACCTGCTCACCAGCGCCACCCACACCTCGAACGTCAAGGGAGCTGACACCGCATGACCGCCACCCTCGAGGAACTGCTCTGCGTCCAGGTCTCGGCCGAGTTGGAGGACGGCGGGCTCGGCTTCATCGGCCTGGGCACCGGCGGCCGCTCGTTCGCGTTCGCGGTCGGCATCCCGTCGGTCGCGGTCGCCCTGGCCCACCGCCGCGGCATCGACTTCATCGCCCAGTACGGCGTCGCCCTCGAACCCGACATCGAGAACGCGCCCCGCTGCTTCGAGGACCGGAACCTGCTCACCTGGCCGTCGTCGGCGAACCTGGCGGTGGAGACCTGCCTGGACGGGTTCAAGCGCGGCAAGATGAGCGTGGGCTTCATCTCCGGCGCGCAGATCGACAAGTACGGCAACCTGAACAGCGTCGCGATCGGTGACTACCGCAAGCCGAAGGTGCGACTGGTCGGCGGCATCGCCCAGCCGGACCACGCGGCCAACGCGAAGCGCACCATCATCATCCTGCCGCACGCCCGGCGCACCTTCGTGGAGAAGGTGGACTACCGGTCGGCGTTCGGTTTCGGCGACGGACCGGGGCACCGGGAGCGGCTCGGTCTGATCGGCGGCGGGCCGGCCAAGGTGTTCACCGACCTGGCGGTGCTCGACTTCCACCCGGAGTCGAAGCTGATGCGCGTGGTCTCGCTGCACCCGGGCGTGACCAGGCAGCAGCTCGTCGAGGAGACCGGCTTCGCGCTGATCTGGCCCGACGAGGTGCCGACCACGCCCGAGCCGACCGAGGCGGAGCGCCAGGCGATCGCCGAGATCGACCCCGACGGCGCGTTCCTCAACGGCCGGATCTTCTGACGATGCACACCGACCGGGTGTACGTGGTCACGGGCGGGACCAGGGGCATCGGCGCCGCGATCGCACAGGGGCTGCGCGACGACGGTGCGCGGGTCTGTGTCCTGGCCCGCCAACCCGACCCAGCGGAGGGCGTCGCCGTCGACCTGGCCGACCCGTCGTCCGTCCCCGCCGCGTTCGAGCGCGTGCTCGACCGGTGGGGCCGGATCGACGGGCTGGTCAACAACGCCGGCATCTCCAAGGTCGGCCCGTCGCTCGACTACGACCTGGCCGACTTCGCCCGCATCCTCGACGTCAACGTCACCAGCCTGTTCGCGTGCTCGCAGGCGGCCGCGAAGGCGATGGCGGCCCAGGGCGGGGGCAGCATCGTGTCGATCGCGTCCATGACCTCGTTCACCGGGCAGCCGGAGCGGGCGGCATACATCGCCTCCAAGCACGCGGTGCTCGGGTTGACCCGGGCTCTGGCCAACGACTGGGGTCCGCACGGCATCCGGGTCAACGCGGTCTCGCCCGGCTACATCCGCACCGACCTCACCACGGATCTCATCGCACGCGGAGTGCTCGACGTGGACGCCATCGAGGGCCGGATGCCGCTGCGCCGGTTCGGGCAACCGTCCGATGTGGTCGGTGCGGTGAAGTTCCTGCTCTCCGCCGAGGCCGGTTACACCACCGGGCAGGCCCTCGTGGTGGACGGCGGCTGGACCGTCAACGGGTACTTCAAGTGATCACCTTCCCGGGCGTGATCGCCGCGCTCGCTGCCTCGGCCCGCACCGCGAACCGCCCGGCACTGCTCGGCAACGACCCGGTCACCTTCGCCGAGCTGCACCGGCGGGGCACCGCCCGGGTCGCCGAGCTGGCCGACCTGGGCGTTACCGGCGGCCGGATCGTCGCCGTGGTCTGCTTCAACGAGACCGTCGTCTTCGAGTACCTGATCGCGGCCGGCGCGCTGGGCGCGGCCCTGATGCCGCTGAGCCCGGCGCTGACGGACACCGAGATCGTCGCGTTGGTGGACAAGGCGGACGCCGTCGCCTGCGTCGCCACCGCGGGTGTCGGTGCCGAGCGGGCGCAGCGGCTCAGCGGCCTGTCCACCCGCCGGTTCCGGCTCGCGCCGGCGGCCGCTTCAGGCGTCGCCGGGCCTGATCCGGTGGTGCCGCGGGCGGACTCGACGTGCTGGGTCTCCACCACCGGCGGCAGCACCGGCACGCCCCGGCTGTTCGCGGTGTCACACGAGCGGTTGCTGACCAACTCCATGCTCAACGCGTACGAGTGGGGATGGTCCGCCTATCCGGTCCACGTCTGCCTGTCCCCGATCGCGCACGGCATCGGGTTCAGCCACGCGGTCGGTCAGCTCGCCTCCGGCGGGACGGTCGCCCTGGTCGAGCGCTACGACCCGGCCGCGGCCGCCGCGTGGCTGCGCGGCGACACACGGGCGTGGACCGCGGTCGTGCCGACGATGGTGCACGACCTGTACCGGCAGGACGCGAGCCTGTCCGCGCTCGAGCTGCTGGTGTGCGCGGGCGCGCCCCTGCAGGTGGGTTTGCGCGAACGCGTGCTGGAGGCCGGGACCGCCCGGCTCGTCGAGTACTACGGCTCGACCGAGCTGGGCTGGGTGACCTGGATCGAACACCGGCCCGGCGACACCCGCGAGGGACTGGTCGGCCTGCCGGTGCTGGGTGCCTCGGTGCGGGTCACCGGCGCGGACGGCCGCCCGGTGCCGGCCGGCGAGATCGGGCGGGTGCAGAAGAGCGGCCGGCCGTACGCGATCCCGCTGGGCGGCGGCGTGTCGGCGTACGAGGCGAACGCGTCCGCCTGGGAGTCCTCCGGCGACCTCGGCCGCATCGACGCGGACGGCGCCCTGATGCTGGCCGGGCGGGTCGACGACATGCTCGTGATCGGCGGCCAGAACGTGTATCCGGTCGAGGTGGAACTGGTGCTGCGCGAGCACCCGGCGGTCCGTGAGGTCGTCGTGCGCGGTGCGGACAGCGACCGGCTCGGACAGACCATGGTCGCGTACGTCGAGGCCACCGCCGACCCGCGGCTGACCGCCGAGCTGGCCGACCTGTGCGCCGCGCGGCTCGCCGGGTACAAGCGCCCGGCCCGTTTCGTGGTGCTGGACGCGCTGCCGCGCAACTCGGCCGGCAAGCTGCGCCGCTCGTTCGGTGACCTCCGGTGAGCCGCCTCGACGGTGCGGTCGCCCTGGTGACGGGCGCGACGTCGGGCATCGGCCAGGCGGTCGCCGACCGGCTGACCGGGTCGGGCGTGACGGTCGTGCGCAACGCGCGCTCCTGCCACGCCGACGACCTGCACATCCCCGGAGACGTCGCCGACGAGGCCACCGTGCGGGACCTGGTCGCCACGATCGTCGCGCGGCACGGCCGGCTCGACATCGTGGTGAACAGCGCCGGCACCACGAAGCACGTCCCGCACCACGACCTCGACGGGATCAGCGTCGCCGACTGGCACCGGATCCTCGGCGTCAACGTGATCGGCGCCTGGAACACGGTGAAGGCGGCCGCTCCGCACCTGCGCGCGTCCCCGATCGGCGCGGTCGTGAACATCTCCTCCATGGCCGGCATCCGGGTCACCGGCAGCTCGTTGCCGTACTCGGTCTCGAAGGCCGCCCTCAACCAGCTCACCCGGACCCTCGCGAAGGCCCTCGGCCCGCGTATCCGCGTCAACGCGGTGGCGCCCGGCCTGATCGACACGCCGTGGACGCAAGGCTGGTCGGCGCGCACCGAAGAGGTCCTGGCCCTGTCGGCGTTGGGCCGCATCGGCACCCCGGCCGACGTGACCACGATGGTGCTGGCGCTGATCGAGGCGGACTACGTGACCGGCGAGATCGTCACGGTCGACGGTGGGCTCTCACTCAACAACTAGGAGGTTCGATGTCCGCTCCCGGGCTTTGCTGGGGCATCATCGGCGCCGGCTTCATCGCCGGCAAGTTCGTCAACGCGGTCGCCAAGCGCAGCGCCGCGTCGTCCGTCGTCGCGGTCGGCTCGCGGGACCGGGACAAGGCCGCCTCCTGGGCCGCCGAGCAGGGCGTACCCACCGCGCACGGCTCCTACCGCGAACTGGTCGACGATCCCGCGGTGCAGGCCGTCTACGTCGCGACACCGCACGTGTTCCACCTGGAGCACGCGCTGCTCGCCGTCCGCGCCGGCAAGCCGGTCCTGATCGAGAAGCCGATCGCGGTCAGCGCCGAGCAGGCCCGCACCCTGGCCAAGGCGGCCGCCGACGCCGGCGTCTTCGCGATGGAGGCGATGTGGACCCGGTTCCTGCCGCACATGACCGCGCTGCGGTCGCTGGTCGCCGCGGGTGAGATCGGCGAGCTGGTCCACGTGCACGCCGAGCACTCACAGCACTTCCCGTACGACCCGGCGCACCGGCTCTACAACCCGCACCTGGCCGGCGGCGCGCTGCTCGACCTGGGCGTCTACCCGCTAGCCCTGGTGCAGGACCTGCTCGGCCGCCCGACCCAGGTGGCCGCGGTCGGCGCGCTGACCGAGACCGGGGTGGACGGCCAGGCCTCGCTGGCGATGCGCCACGGCGACCGCGCCCAGTCGACCGTCAGCACGTCGATGTGGGGCCTGAGCGCGATCAGCGCCCAGATCCTCGGCACCGACGGCCGGATCACCTTCGACGGCCCGTTCCTGCGCCCCACCACGCTGCGGCTGGAGACCAGGGCGGGCAAGCAGCACTCGTTCGACGGCGAGGCCCGCAACGGCTTCCAGTTCGAAGTGGACGAGGTAGCCCGCTGCGTCGCGGACGGCCGCACCGAGAGCGCCGTGCTCCCCTTGGACGACAGCATCGCCACCCTGGAGGTCATCGACCAGGCTCGCTCCGCACTCGGGGTCCGCTATCCGTTCGAGTAGCGGAAGGTCACGGCGAGATAACTGTGGGATACATGGAGGCCAATGATCATTAGCATCAATGACCGACCGGACGATCTCGTTCGGAGTTAGGTGGAGGGTTGGATGAACCTTCGGAGGAGGGTGGCCTTGCCCGTCGCGGCGGCGGGTGCGTTGGCCATTTTCGCGAGCCTCACCACAGGCGTCTCACCAGCACAGGCCGCTGCGCCGGACGGCGCACCGGTCACCCATGAGGAGAACCCACGGGTTCCCGAAGGGGCGGCGTGGACCGAGGCGTACTTCCCGTCCTCGGACGGCAGCGGCGTCGAGCTGCACGCCGACGTGCTGCGCCCCGCACACCTGCCTGAGCGGGCGAAGACGCCGGTGATCCTGTCGGTGGGACCCTACTTCTCGCACGCGGGGGAGACCTCTCCCGGAGGGTTCGATCAGGTCGGTCCGTCGGGGCGCTTCCAGGACCTGATCGACGGAGCCCGGCTCATGGAGCGTGGATACACCTTCGTGATGGTCGACCTGCGTGGCTTCGGCGGCAGCACCGGGTGCCTGGACTTCCTCGGCCCCGGCGAGCAGGCCGACATCAAGGCGGCCGTCGAGTGGGCCGCCCGCCAGCCGTGGTCGACCGGCAAGGTGGGCATGTACGGCAAGTCGTACGACGCCAACACCGGGCTGGCCGCCAACGTCCTCAAGCTCAAGCCGCTGAAGGCGATCGTCGCCCAGGAACCCACCTGGAACAGGTACAACTACCTGTTCAGCAACGGAGTGCCGCGCTCCAACGCGACCAGCAGCCCGCGCAGCTACTACTCGATCGCGACGATGCCGCAGCTGGCCGGCGACAGCGACCGCTACAAGGCGAACGCGGACTACGAGAAGAGCCACCCCGAGTGCCAGATCAACAACAGCACCGACACCCAGGACCCTGACCCGAAGTCGGCGTTCTGGCGGGCCCGGGACTTCGCCTCCCGCGCCGCCGGCTCCCACACGCCGCTGTTCGTCACGTCGGGCTTCATCGAGGACAACACCAAGCCCGAGGACATGCAGAAGTACCTGGCCAACCACCACGGCCCGGAACGCGGCTGGCTCGGCCAGTGGGAGCACGTCCGGGGCAACGAGACCGACAGCAGCGGCCGGCTCAAGATGGGCCGGGCCGGCTGGTTCGACGAGGTCATGCGCTTCTACGACCAGCACCTGCGCGGCATCAAGCCGTCGGTGAAAGACCCGGCGTTCTCGGTCGAGGACAGCCTCGGCAACTGGCGCGCCCAGCCGACGTGGCCCGTGATCAACGACTCGTACACGGCGCGGCTCTCGCCCGGGCAGTACGTCGACGACGGCGGCCAGGCGGCGCGGATCGCCGAGCCGATGGCGGCGCCGGGCTGGGACATCGAGTACGCCGGCTCGCCGACGGCTCTCCAGTCGAGCGCGTTGGCCGCCGACGCGCCCGGCAACAGCTACTGGACCTTCTCCACGCCCGCGTCGAGCCAGGTGCGGGTCACCGGCACGCCGGCGATCACCTTGAAGACCAAGGGGCAGGGCAACGTCTGGGTACGGCTGTGGGACGTCGCCCCGGACGGCCGGGCGACGATGTTCAACGAGATGGTCGCGGCGCTGAACGAGGACCGGTCGACCTCCTTCGACCTGAAGGCGAACGACTGGACCTTCGAACCGGGACACCAGCTCGGGGTCCAGATCGGCACCATCACCTCACGCGGCTGGCGCCCTGTTCCCTCGGGCCAGACCATCACCGTCACCGACGCACGACTGGGCCTGGAGGTGCAGGACCCGCGGTTCGACTCACCCACCCAGGGTGACCGATCGCCTTACCTGGACCGCTACCTGACGGCCAACACCATCACGCTCGACACCGTCGGCGCCCCGACCTTCCCGCTGAGGGTCTCGAAGAAGCACTGACCGAGCACCAGAGGCCGCACCGCACATCGTGCCGGTGCGGCCTCCGCCGCGGCTCAGGTCACGGTGATCGTCACGCTGCTCGAGTGGGTGGCGCCGACGCTGTCGGTCAGGGTCATCCAGGCCGTGTAGGTGCCGGCGCGCGAATAGACGTGGCTGGCCGTCGCCGCGTGGACGGATGCGGTGTTGTCACCGAACCTCCACTCCCGGTCCACGATGGTGCGCCCCGGTGGCGGTGTCGACGTGCTGCCGAACGCCACCGTCAGCGGCCGGGTGCCGGTCGCCGGGGTGGCGGTGACGGAGAGCGTCGCGCCCGTCTCGACCTTGACGCCCCGGCCGTTGAACCGCAGCCAGTCCAGCGCCATGATGTCCGGGTCGCCGGTCTGGCCGACCTTCACGAACCGCAGGTAGAGCGGGAACGTGCCGCCCGGGTTGGTCAGGGTGACCGTCGGCGAGATCAGGTTGTCGTACCCACCGGTGCTGTTGATCGTCGCGGTGCCGATCAGCGTGCCGGTCGGTGATCCGGCGCGGAACTCGATCGTGCCGCCGGTGCCGCCCGAGGACGCGCCGACGGTGACACCGCTGATGCCGGTCAGGTTGACCGGGCCGAGGTTGATCCAGTCGCCGTTGTCGATGTCGCCGAGCCGCCGCCCGGCCTGGGCCGCGGGCCGGTCGAGGACACTGACCCCGGACTGCGCGTCGAAGTGCTCGGCCTCCATGCTGCGCGGCTGCAATGCGACCTGCGTCGAGCCGGTCAACGCCGGAATGCCGCCGGTCGCGCCCGCGTCGGTGTACTGCGCGCTGACCAACTGGTAGAGGTTGGCGCCCGGCCCGTGCCCGTCGCCGCCGCCCGACTCGGTGACCAGCGTGCCGGAGCAGCCGACGTAGTTGTCGAGCGGGTGGGCGTGCGCGTCGTGCCCGAGCAGCGTCTGCACGACGACCCGGTTGCAGTCGACGGTCGCGTCCTCGGGATCGGAGACCGTCACCGTGTACGGGATCCGGTCGCCGAACTCGAAGAAGCCGCCGTTGGGGATGTTGATCGTGACGGTCGGCCGGGTGTTGCCGACGGTGATCTCCGTGGTGGCGATCGCGGTGAGCCCGCCGGCGCCGGTGACCGTGAGACGCGCGGTGAACCGGCCCCGCGTCGCATAGCTGAAGGTCGGGTTCGCGGCCGTCGAGTCGGTGGTGCCGTTGCCGTCGAAGTCCCAGGCGTAGCTGGTGGCTCCGGTCGTGCCGGCGCTGGAGAACGTCACGGCCAGTGGTGCGGGGCCGGAGTCGCGGTTCGCGGTCATCACCGCGACCGGTGGCACGCCGTTGGCCACGTAGTCGATGCGGTAGATGCCGGCGCCGTCGTTGGTGCCGCCGCGCCCGCTGCCCGAGCCGGCGCCGAAGTCCATGACGTAGAGCGAGCCGTCCGGCCCGAACTCCGCCTCGAACGGCTGGATCCAGCTCATGCCGGTGAAGATCGTGTTGATCGACTGGAGCCCGCCGACGCTGGTCGGCCCGAATCGCGGATCGGAGAACGTCTGCGCGGTCTTGTTCAGAGACAGCGTCTTCCACCACTTGCGGGTCAGCTCGTACACGATCCATTTGTTCTCGAAGTACTCGGGGAACTTCGACAGGCGCGGGTTGGCCGGGTCGTAGTCGTAGACCGGGCCGCTCATCGGGCCGCCACCGCCGGTGCCCACCTCGGGGAACTGGGTCGAGGCGGAGTAGGCGTACCAGACCAGCGCCGGGCGCGCGGGCGGCAGGTTCGTCAGGCCGGTGTTGTTGGGCGAGTCGTTGACCAGCGCGGCGCAGTTGAACAGCGGGCCGGACGTCGAGGTCGCGAAGTTGTAGTCGTTGAACGGGGTGTTGTTGCCTGTGCAGTACGGCCAGCCGTAGTTGCCGGCGCTGGTGATCCGGTTGAACTCGACCGTCCCTTCAGGACCGCGGTTGGGGTTGGCCGCCGTCGCGTCGGGCCCGTAGTCGGCGACCAGCACCGCGTTGGTGTGCGGGTCGACGGTGATCCGGAACGGGTTGCGCAGCCCCATCGCATAGATCTCTGATCGGGTACGGGCGGTGCCAGGCGCGAACAGGTTGCCCGACGGCACGGTGTAGGTGCCGTCCGCCTGGGGCCGGATGCGCAGGATCTTGCCGCGCAGGTCGTTGGTGTTGCCGGACGTGCCCTGCGCGTCGAAGGCCCGGCGCCCGGCACGCTCGTCGATCGGTGCGAAACCGCTCGACTCGAACGGGTCGGTGTTGTCGCCGATCGCCGCGTAGAGGTTGCCGTCCTTGCCCATCGCGATCGAGCCGCCCATGTGCGAGTTGGCCCGCGCCTCGCCGCGCAGCGTCGGGATCGTGAGCAGCCGTCTCTCCGAGCTGAGCGCGATCGTCGACCCGGTCACCGTGAACCGGGAGAGGTTGAGCTGGTTGAGCGTCTTGTCCGACCACAGCAGATAGAGCCAGTTGTTGGTCGCGAAGTTGTTGTCGATGGTGAGCCCGAGCAACCCGTCGGACTGGCTGGTCTGCGTCGGGGTGTAGGCGAAGTCGATCAGCGTGGTCACCGCGAGAGTGCTCTGGTCGATCACCTTCACCGCGCCGGTCCGCTGGATGTAGAAGACCCG
Organism: Asanoa iriomotensis; assembly: GCF_016862515.1. Classification (GTDB taxonomy): domain Bacteria; phylum Actinomycetota; class Actinomycetes; order Mycobacteriales; family Micromonosporaceae; genus Asanoa; species Asanoa iriomotensis. The sequence continues at coordinate 66,254 of NZ_BONC01000009.1, read as the reverse complement.
CCGGTCCGGCGCGACCGCCAGCTCGAACGGGTCGGCGAGGTTCTGCGTCACCAGCGGCACCCGCTGGAACTTGTCGTTCTGGGTGGCGCTGCAGTCACCGGCGACCGCGCCCGCCGCCCACTCGATCCCGTAGCGAAGGTGGTCGAGGAAGAACGGCTCGCCGAACGACGAGATCGAGTGCCCGCCGGCGGTGAACCAGGACCGGCCGCCGTCGTAGTTCTGGCACCACGAGTACGCGTGGTCGACGCCCTCGTCCAGGCCGTTGATGCCGTCGCGGACCTTGATCTGTGCGAGCGTGTGCACCCGGCCGGTCGGGTTGGTGCGCCAGTTGTACCACTCCTCGCTGCGCTCCCACAGTTCCGGCAGGTTCTTCGTCGAGGGGTGCGCGCGGTCGAGCACCTTGATCCGCCCGGGGAAGACGCCGCCGGTCGAGGTGAAATCGGGGTGGAAGTCGAAGATCGTGCCGACCAGGCCGTCGTACCAGGTCCAGTCGCGCTCGCTGGCGCTCGCCGCGTGGAGGCCCACCCAGCCGCCGCCGGCCCGGACGAAGTTCTGCAGCGCGGTGCGCTGGGCCGCGTTGAGCAACGCGCCGGATGCTGGTGTCGAGTTGGTGTTGTTGAAGACCAGCGCGTCGAACCGGGCCAGGTTGGCGTCGGTGAACGCGGCGGCGTCGGTGGTCGCCTCGACCTCGAAGTTGTTGGCCGCGCCGAGTTGCTGCACGGCGGCGATCCCGGCCGGGATCGAGTCGTGGTAGAAGTTCGTGACCTTGGAGAACACCAGCACCCGGAACCGCGGTGCGGCGCTGGCGGGGTCGGCCGGGCCGATGATCGCCGTGGTCACCGCGAGCGTGACGGCGGCGACGAGGGCGACAACTCGGCGCGGATGGGGACGGCGAATGCGATTCATGCGGGCGCTCCCGAAGCCGGGGGACAGGTGGGGATAGCGCTGTGCGTTCGCCGACCCGCTCAGCGTAAGGGATCAATAGGCGGGAATCAATGCCGTGGTTGCCGGTTTCAGTCGCCCGGGACGGTTTCGCAGTAGATGGCGTACCCGCCGGTGCCGCGGTGTTTGGCCTTGGCCTCGTACATGGCGAGGTCGGCGCGGGCGACGAGCTCGGTGGGCTCAGGTCCGTCGGTGCCACTGAGGGCGACGCCGACGCTGACGGCGACCCGAAGCCGTTGCTCGGCCACGCGCATCGGCTCGGCCAGTGCGGTCACGATCCGCCGCGCCACCGCGGCGGCGTCCTGCGGCCCGTCGACCCGGGCCAGCATCACCGCGAACTCGTCGCCGCCGAAGCGCGACGCCGTGTCGCCCGCCCGCAGTTGCGCGGTGACCCTGCCCGCGGTCACGGCGAGCAGTTGGTCGCCGGCGGCGTGCCCGAGTGAGTCGTTGATGTCCTTGAAGCGGTCCAGGTCCAGGAACAGCACCGCCAGCGTGTGGCCGTTCGCATCCGCGACCGCCAACTGCTGCGACAGTTGCTCGAGGAACAGGCCCCGGCTGGCCAGGCCGGTCACCGGGTCGTGGTGCGCCTCGCGCATGCGCACCACCGTGTTGGCGTCGGTGAGGGCCAGGCTGACGTTCTCCGCGAAGGCGCGCAGCGTCTGTTCGTCCGCGGCGGTGTACCTGCGGTTCGTGTCGCAGGACGCCACCACCAGGGCGCCGGCCAGCACACCGCTGTCGTGCACGGGGGCGGCCATCGACGCGTGGACCGTCCTGGGGCCGAGCAGTTTGAGCATCCGGGACTGCAGCTCGTTGCCGTGCCGCACCGCCACCCGGTCGGTGACCATCGCCTCGCCCGCCGGCGACGCCGCGGTGAGGTCGACCACGGGCCGGTCGACGGGCCGCGTGCCGGCGGCGGACGCCAACCGGGCCTGGCCCGCGTCGGGCTCGTCGCGCACCCACAGCAGGCTGATCTCGTCGCCGAGCAGATCGCGTGCACCGTCGGTGATGGTGTCGAGGATGTGCTGGAGGTCCTCGCGGTGGGAGATCGCGCGCTGGATCGCGGACAGATGTTCCAGCAGCCGCTGCCGTTCCTGCAACGACTCGCGCATCGCGTGCTCGGCGACCAGCGTCCGCAGCATCGTCAGGGTCAGCTCCAACACCCGGGCCATGCCGCGCACGAGGTTCTGCTCCTCGACCTGAAACGGCCCGCCCCACCGGGCCAGCACCAGGTGCCCCGGGTGGCTGCCGGCCCAGGACGCGGTCACCGCGGGGCAGCCGCCCAGCCCGGGAACGTACAATATGGAGTGTTGTTCCCGGGTCATCGCGACGATCTCGTCGTCCGGCGCGGCGCCGGGCGGGAACCCGATCGACGCCACCACGTTCCCGTCGATGACCGCCGCGGCGACCTCCGCCTCCAGTGCCTGAGCCGAGCGCTCCACCGCGTTCTGGACCGCCGTGGCCTCGTCGGGGGAGGAGGACACCACGGCCAGCAGCTCCACGAGCTGCTGGATGTAGAGCGACTCCGCGGGCCCGGCCATCTCAGCTCAAGGCCAGCACGGCGAGCGTCTGGTTGTGGAACCCGTCGATACCGTGGTTGCGGGCGATCTCGCCGTACGTGTAGAAGCCGGCGAACGGCATCGTGCCGGCCCACCGCTGCAGGCGCTCGCACTCGCGCTGGATGCCGTCGTCGCCGAGCACGGCGCGCAGCGCGGCACAGCTGAACGTGAGCATGCCGATCGGCTCGTGCCCCTCGAGCCGGTCGCGCGCATCCTGGCAGACCCGGTCCACGGCGTCCAAAATGGACTCCTCGTCGCCGGTCATCACCCAGGTCAGTCCGCCCGGGTCGATGGCACCGCCACCGCCGATGGTCCGGCCCTCGAGGTCGACCTCGGTGGAGAGGTTGCGGGCCTCGACGCCGCTGCGCCGTTGCACGCCGAGGGGGCGTGGCAGCACGAAAGCGGTGAACGCCGACGGGTCGGTGTACGCCTCCGGCGGAGCGTTCAGCCGTTCCAGGTAGACGTCGAGCGCCGGCCGGTCGTCGAGAGTCAGCACCCGCCCGTCGGCGGCGCGGGTCACGATCATCGGCTGGCCGACCGTGCGGTACCCATGGCCGACACCCACCGCGATCGGCGCCTCGGACGCGATGGCCGCGCCGATCACCGCGTCGGTCAGCACCTGCCCGTCCTTGAAGAGGTATGCCCCACTCATCCGCCAGCCGTCGGCCGCGGCCCCGCCGAACAGCGGAGTGCCCGCACCCAATGCGCGATAGCAGCCCCGGACGATGCTCTCCTGGTCGCGGACCAGGCCGTCGGTGAGCAGCATCAGGACCCGGTGCGGCTGTCGGACGTCGCCGACGCAGGCCGCGACCTCGTAACCCGCGTCGGCCTGGCGACCGGAGACGTGCTCGGCGGCGCGGGTGGCGATCTCCAGCCCGGCGCCGCCGATCGCGGCCACGGTGACCGTGCCGTCGGCGGGCCCGCCGACCCCGATCTCGCCGTGCGTGGTGCACCCGATGACGGGCACCCCCGGCGCGGCCTTCGTGACGCCGGCCAGCACCGCCTCGGTGTCATGGGTGATGGCCGCGAACACGATCAACAGCTTCGGGTCGGGCCCGGTCTGCGCCTCGGTCACGGCCTGGGTCGCCGCGGCGGCCGAATCGGTCAGAGCGCTCCGGCCGACGCCGAGCCAGCGCCGGTTATGAACCTCTTCGCCCAAGACTCGCACCTCACAGCCAGTTTGACGGCTTTCGGTCTGAAGCGGTTCCTGGCTTACACCGTACTACCAGGCATTTCGCCGTCGGCTGACCGCTACAGCAGATGTGGTACGAGCGCCCGCCGGTCGGGCGGGTAGTCGGGGAAGCGCTCGCGGTACCAGGCGTGGTGGTCGATCGCCCGCGGTGCGAGGTTCGCGGTGGTGTAGACCGCGAACGCCAGCCCCGCCGGCGACCAGGTCGCCAACGCCCACCCGAACCACTGCACGATCTCACCGGCGTAGTTCGGGCTGCTGACCCAGCGGAAGCCGCCTCCGTACGGAATGCGGTAGCCGGTCTCACCAGGCGAGCGCAGCAGGCGCAAGGTGCGGTCCGAGCGCGCGTGCACGACCAGCCCGGCGAGGAAGAGCGCCGCCCCGGCGAGAAAGCGCGGATCGCGCAGCCAACTGTCGGCGTAACCGCCGACCTCGGCCACCCACCAGGCGTTGACGGTCGCGTTGAGCACGTTGAACGCCATCGCGAGCGCCACGATCAGCAGCGGCATGCGACTGCCCGGCCTCATCAACACCGGGTAGACGAAGGCCCGGTACACGTAGTGGCACAGCCACAGACCCAGCAGCACCAACGGGACGAGCTGCGCCCGGTGTGCCCCGGAGAGGAACACGGCGGTGAACACCACGACGGCGGGCGACTCCATCACGACCCACCCGACCCGACCGGAAACCGTCGGACCCCAACCACGACGCTGATAGCGCCCGTAAGGCGCCTTAATCCACAAGAGAGCGACGACGGTCACGACAGCGAGCCCGAACTCCAGCGCGACCAACGCGCCGTACCACCCGATGCCGTTCATGCCTCAGCCGATGAACGCGGTCATCCGGATCGACACGAGCACGCCCGGCAGTTCGACGCCGAGCTTGGCCACGTAGCGCGTCGGCGGCGTGCCGGGAAACCACGTCGCGTACTCCTCGTTCATGCCCGCGAAGTCGGCCGGGTAGGTCAGCAGCGCACCCACCTCGACGACGTCGTCCCAGGTCGCGCCGGCCGCCTGCAAGACGGTGCGGCAGTTGGCGAGCGCCTGCCGCGTCTGTTCCTGGATCGTCGGCCCGGCCAACGCACCGGTGGTCACGTCGATGCCGACCAGACCCGAGACGTAGACCAGGTTGCCGGCTTTCACGGCCTGGCTGTACAGCGGCGAGCTTGGTGCGTCGGGAGTGCTGACGATCTCACGCATGCGTCGCTCCTGAGTGAGGCCGGGACGTCGGACGTCAGGCGCCCGCGAGCGTCACCACCATATTCGCGATCACCACGCGGTTGATGTCGATGTCGGTCGTCGGACACAGATCAGGACCGGCGGAGGCGTCGTTTGCGTCGCCGCCGGGCTTGACGGCTGCGGCCGGTCTCTGAGGTCGGGCGAGGATGGCGCACCACGGGCGTTGCCGTCGGCGGTCGTCCGGCGAGCATGCAGGCCACGGCGGTCAGGACGAAGACCACGAGCCAGAGGAGGACGGCGGCCGGACCGTCGACGTCGCCCGGCAGGCGTGGATCGACGAGGCCCGCCGGGTCCCGGATCACCGTGACCCGCGCACCGACCTCGCCTTCCGGGTTGTTGCTCGCACCGATCTCCGCCCCGGGCCACGCGCCGAGCTCGCCGGGAATGCGCGCCCCAGCCGGATCGGCAAGCGCGTAGTAGAGGTGGCGCCCCTTTTCGCTGCCGTCGCGCACCTGCGTCACGGTGGCCTCGACCCGCTCGCCCCGCGCTTCGAGGACGGCGGTGTAGAAGCCCCACGCACTGGCGAACATGAGCAGCGCGGACACGAGCCAGGCCACGACGAGCAGGCCCATGCGGGGAGGCGGTGCGGGTCTGGTCACGAGCACCGCCGCCGCCAAGGCCACAAACCACAGGAAGGTGCCCAGCACAGCCACCAGGTCGGCCCGGATCCACGCGGTCGCCACCAGGGCGCCGCCGAGAGCCGACACGACGGTCAGCACGGCGAGGTACGCCGCACCGAGCTGATTCCCCAGCCGGAGAAGTCGAATCGACACGAGCCGCAGCGTAGAGCGCCGTCGCAACGGGGCTCTACCGTCCGCGTGTCATAGACGGTCGGGCTGTCTCGTCTCGGGGTGCGAAGGCGGGTTCTGCGGGAGAACCGCCCGACCACAAGGAGCGGGTCATGAGCGAAGAGCCGACACACCGAAAGGTCGCGCTGGTCACCGGGGCGAACAAAGGGATCGGTCGAGGGGTGGCCGAGCAACTCGCGGCACTGGGCATGACGGTCCTGATCGGCGCCAGAGACCCCGGACGCGGTGAGGAGGCCGCGGCGGAGCTGCGCGCGGCCGGTTTCGGCGCGTACGCTGTCGTTCTGGACGTCACCGACCAGGCCACCGTCCGAGCGGCCGCGAATCGGATCGACGAGCGCTTCGGCCGCCTCGACATACTGGTCAACAACGCTGGCATCACCGGCTCCGGGCAGGTCTCACCCGAAGACGCCCACGACCAGGTCCCGAGCTCCGTCGACCTGGACATGGTTCGAGCCGTGTTCGAGACCAACGTCTTCGGGGTGATCGCGGTGACCAACGCGATGCTGCCGCTGCTGCGGCGCTCCGCCGCGCCACGCATCGTCAACGTCAGCAGTCACGCCGCTTCGCTGGCTCTCACCAGCGACCCGGACGGGCCGTTCGCCGCGCTGCTGCCGTCGGCCGCGTACTCGCCGTCCAAGAGCGCGCTCACCGCGCTGACGGTGCAGTACGCCAACGAGCTGCGAAAGGATGGCGTGCTCGTCAACGCCGTCGCCCCCGGCTTCGTCGACACGGACAGCAACAACCACACCGGGTTCCGCACGGTCGCGCAGGGCGCCGCGGTCGTGGTGCGGCTGGCTTCGCTCGGCTCGGACGGACCGACCGCCGGATTCTTCGACGAGGAGGGTTCCGTGCCCTGGTGAGGCCGACGCGGCAGGGCAGGATGTAGGGCATGGTGGAGATCGTCGGGCGGGACGGTCAGATCGGCGTGCTCGAGGCGCTGCTCGACCGGGCGTGCGACGGGCACGGGGCGGCCCTCGTGCTGCGTGGTGAGGCCGGCATCGGCAAGTCGGTGCTCATGGAGCACGCCGTCCGGGCCGGGCGGAAGCGCGGCATGCGGGTGCTGAGCGTGACCGGGGTGCAGGCCGAGGTGCAGATTCCGTACGCCGGCCTCGACCATCTGCTCCGACCCCTGCGTCCCGGCGCGTCCGACACCGGGTCGCCGTACCGGCTGGCCCTCGAGGTTCTTGAACTGTTGGGCGAGAACGACGCGCCCGTGCTGATGGCGATCGAGGACGCGCACTGGCTGGACGTCTCGAGTTGGGAGACGCTGACGTTCCTGTGTCGGCGGATCGAGGTGGACCGGATCGCGCTGATCATGGCCGTGCGTGACGGCGAGGACATCGATCGGCGGTTGGCCGCCGCCGGGCTGCCCGAGCTGCGGCTGGAACCGCTCGGTGCGGCCGATTCCAGGGCGCTGCTGGACCGCACCGCGCCGGGGCTGCCCTTGGCACTCGGGGCGCGGGTGCTGGACGAAGCGGCCGGAAACCCGCTGGGCATCGTCGAGCTGGGTGCCGCCGCCGGGCGGGAAGGCGGGTCCGCCCTGTTGCCCTCGGCGCTGCCGTTGAGTACGCGGGTCGAGCAGACCTTCGCCGGTCTGGTCGCCGAGCTGCCGCCGCTGACCCGGGACCTGCTGCTGATCGCGGCGCTGGACGACGGCGGCGACCTGGACGAGATCCTGGCCGCCGCCGCGCTCGCCACCGGCGCCGACGTGTCGCCCGACGCGATCCAGCCCGCCGTGGCGGCCCGGCTCGTGACCGTCGACGAACGCTACGAGGTGCGGTTCCGGCACCCCCTGCTGCGCTCGGCGCTGCGCCAGCAGGCCGGCGCCGGCGACCGGCGCCGCATCCACTCGGCGCTCGCCGAAGTGCTGTCCCACCAACCGGAGCGCCGGCTGTGGCACCGGGCATCCGCCGAGTCGGGCCGCAACGAAGCGTTGGCCCGGGAACTGACCGAGGCGGCCGTCGGGGCCTCCGAGCGGCAGGCGATCGCGGTCGCGCTGGCCGCGGTCAGCCGGGCGGTGCAACTCAGCGAGGATCCGGCCGAGCGTGGCCGCCGGCAGGTCTGGGCCTGCGATCTGGCTGCGAGCCAAGGCGACGCGGTCACCGTGCGCCGGCTGATGGCCGAGATCGACGAGAGCGCGTTGCGGCCCGCCGACCAGGCCCGGCTGACCTGGATCCGCGAGGCGTCATTGGGTGATTCCTGGTCCGGATCGGAACGACTGCTCGCCTACGCCGACCTCATCGACACGATACGTCGCGACGGCCAGCCCGACCTCGCCGTCAAGGCGATAACCGAGCTGGCCCTACGCGTCTACTACTCCAGCGCTCCGGCAGTGGTCCGCGACCGGTTCGTCGGGGTCCTGTTCGCGTTGGGTCTCGACGACGACGATCCACGGCTGACCGTGAACCTGTTGCAGATCGCGCCGGTCGAGCACGGCGCGACCGGCCTGGAGCGCCTGCGACGACTGGTGCACCGGATGGATCTGCCCGCCGGCAGACGAATGGAACTGGGTGTCGCGGCGTTCGCGATCGGCGCATTCGACCTTGCTCGGGACTTCGCCCTGTCCTCCGCGGCCGACCTGCGCAGGCAAGGCCAGATCGGCTCGCTGACCAAGGCGCTCAGCACTGCCGCCTCCGCTGCGGCGGCACTGGGTGACACGCGCGGCGCGTTGCCGCTGGCTGCCGAGTGCATCGCACTGGCCGCGGAGACCGGGCAGCCGACGTGGATGTTGGGCGGCAGCCTGGTCGCGGCGCTGGCCGAAGCGCGCCGCGGTGACGTCGATGCCGCCCGCCGGCGCGCCGACGACGCCGAACGGGTGCTCGTGGCCGCCCGGCGGTTTCCGATGCTGGCGCTCGTGCAACGGGTGCGGGGCGTCGCCGCGCTCGCCGACGGTCGGGCGGACGACGCCTTCCGCCAGCTGATGCGGGTCTACGACCCGGCGGACAGTGCGCACTTCCCGAACTACGAGCTCCTGATGCTCGGTGACCTGGCCGAAGCGGCGGTGCGCGGCGGCCTGCTCGACGAACTGAGTCCGGTGGTGTCCCGCCTGGTGCCGCTCGCCGCGCAGAGTCGGTCACCCGCGCTGACCGTCGGGCTCGCGTACGGCCGCGCTGTCCTCACCGGCGACTACGCCGCCGCGTTGGCCGACGACCTGGCTGACTGGCCGTTCGACCGGGCCCGGTTGCAGCTCACCTACGGCGCGTCCCTGCGGCGCGCGCACCGGATCACCGAATGCCGGCCGCTGCTGCGGGCCGCCGCGGCCACCTTCGACGCGCTCGGAGCCACGCCGTGGGCCGACCGGGCCCGCGCCGAGCTGCGCGCGACCGGCGAGACCCGGCGCAAGCCGATGGACGCGCTGGCCACGCTCACGCCGCAGGAGCAGCAGATCGCCCGGCTGGCCGCGGAGGGTCTGAGCAACCGGGAGATCGGCGAGCGGCTGTTCCTCTCCCCGCGGACGGTCAGCACCCACCTGTACCGCATCTACCCGAAGGTCGACGTCAGCTCGCGCGCCGAACTGGCCCGGAAGGTTACGTCATCCGACGTAGTTTGACGCCGCCCGGCTTTGCCTACCGTCTGGGCACAGATGGCGTACGAGGTGGGGGGCGATCGGGGAATGGCGTCGACGGGCGGAAGTCTGCGTCTGCAGATTCTCGGTCCGTTGCGGGTCTGGCGGGACGGCGTCGAACTGGACGTGGGACCCCGGCAGCAGGCCTATCTGCTGGCGGTGCTGCTCGCCAACGCCGGCAAGCCGACCAGCATGAGCGCGCTGGTCGACCTGGTCTGGGCCGACGACGTGCCGGTCTCGGCGGCGAACATCCTGCAGAAGTACGTCGGTGCGCTGCGTCGCCTGCTCGAGCCCACGCTGCCCGCGCGCGCGACCGGCTCGCACCTGCGCCGCCACGGCAGCGGCTACCTCTTCACCGCTGACCCCGCTCGGCTCGACGTCGCCCTGTTCCAGGAGCTGGTCGGCGCGGCTCAGGTCGCCGCCGCCGAGAAGCGGCCCGACGCGGCGCTCGACCTGTACGTCCGCGCGCTCGGGCTCTGGCGCGGCTCCGCCGGTGAGGGGCTGGCCCACGGACCGACGGGGATGTCGATCTTCGCGTCGCTGGACGCGGAGTTCCTCGAGGTGTGCGTCGCGGCCGCCGACCTCGCGGTGGCGTGCGGGCAGCCCGGGCGCGTACTCCATGCGCTGCGCCTCGCCGCCCGGATGGCGCCGCTGCACGAGGCTGTGCACGCGAGTCTCGCCAACGCCCTGGCCGACGCGGGTCAACCGGCCGAAGCGCTGTCGTTGTTGCGGACGGTTCGCAGCCGGCTCGCCGAGGAGCTGGGCATCGACCCCGGCCCGGCGCTCGTCGCCGCGTACCGGCGTGTGCTGGAGAAGGCGCCGGACCCTCGTCCGTCCGCCTCCGCCTCGGTGTCCGGCCACCTGATCGGCCGGGCCGAGGATCTCGCGAAGCTGCGGCGGACGGTGGAGGCGGCGCTGGGCGGAGCCACCGGGCTCGGCCTGGTGGAGGGTGAGCCGGGGGTCGGCAAGACCCGCCTGCTGGAGGAGATCGCCGCCGAGGCGGAGCGGCGCGGCGCGCTCGTCGCCTGGGGACGGTGCCTGGAAGGGGACGTCGCGCCGTCGATGTGGCCGTGGGTGCAGGCAGTCGGCGCGGTCGTCGACGCGCTGCCGCCGGCGGCGCGGCAACAGGTTCGCGGCAACGAGCTCGGGCCCCTGCTCGGACTTTCCGCCGCCGCGGCGCCGCTGCCGCCGGGTGGCGGCCGGTTCCACCTGTTCGAGCAGGCTGTCGCGATCGTCGGCCAGGTGTCGCTGCGCAGGCCGGTGGTGCTGCTGGTCGACGATCTCCAGTGGGCCGACGCTGCCTCGCTCGATCTGTTCAGCCACCTGATCGCGCGGCAGCCGAGCGGCACAGCCGTGATCGCCGCGTTCCGTGCCAGTGCACCGACGCCCGGGCCGGATCTCAGCCGCGTGCTCTCCGCCGCCAGCCGCTTGCCGGTGCACCGCCGGGTCCGGCTCGGGCCGCTCGGGGTGTCCGAGGTCGCCGAGCTGGTCCGCCGGGAGACCGGCCAGCACCCGAGCTCGCGGGTTACGCAGCAGATCGTTGCCCGTACCGGCGGCAATCCCTTCTTCGTCCGGGAGCTGTCCCGGCAGCTCGCCGCCGAGGCAGTGTGCACCGAGGTGCCGGCCACCGTCCAGGACGTCGTTCGCGGCCGGGTGGCCGCTCTGGCCGACGAGGCACAGAGCCTGTTGCGGATCGCCGCGCTGATCGGACGCGAGTTCGAGATCCCGTTGCTGGCCGGCAGCGCCGGGCTCGATGTGGCGACGTGTCTCGGCCTTCTGGAGCGGTTGGAGGGGCTCGCCCTCATCGAGCCGGCGCCCGGAAACCCGTACTCGTACCGCTTCACGCACGATCTGGTCCGCGAGTCGGTCGCCGGTGCCGTGTCGCCGCCGCACGCCGCCCGCCTGCACCTGCGGATCGGCGACGTCCTCGAACCCGCGGTCGCGCAGGACGAGACGATGGTCGAGCGCCTCGCCTATCACCTGTGGTCGGCCGGCCCGCTGGCCGAGCCGGGGCGGACCGTGGCCATGCTGATCCGCGCCGGCCGTTGCGCCGCCGCCAAAGGAGCCTGCGACGCCGCGGCGCGGCACGTGAAGAGGGCGTCGCGGTTGGCCCGGACGGCGGGTCTGGCGGAGCTCGAACTGTCGGCCCTGGCGCTGCTGACCGCCGTGGACGGGATGCGGGAAGGCTATTACGGCGCGGCACAGCAACCGCTCGAGCGGGCCGAGGAGCTGGCCCGTCACCTCGGCCGGGAACGGGACGCCGCCGACTTTCTCTTCTCCCGCTGGGTGGCGCACGCCCAGGGCATCGAACTCGACCGTGCGGGCCGGTTGGCGGCCCGGTTGCTGTCGTCGGGCGAGGCGTCTCAAGACCCGATCATCCAGGCGTACGGCCGGTACGCGTGGGGCATTCACCAATGGGAGATCGGCAACATCGGCGCGGCGTACCGGTATCTGAGCCGCACCGACTCCACGGTGCGGGACGTCCTGGCCGACGGTGCGGACGACCAGCTCCGGCGCGACCTGCGGATGCTCGGGCCGGTCATGCTCGCGTTGATGACCGCGCTGCACGGTGACGTCACGGCGGCGCGGGCGCTGCTCGACACCATCGAGTCAGCCATCGGCGACGAACCCTACGTGATCACGGTGTGGGCCGCGTTCACCGTCACCGTCGCTGCGCTGGCCGGTGATCCGGCGTGGGCGTTGCGCGTCGCGCGCCGCGGGATCGCCGTCGATCGCGACTTCTCGTTCGGCTACTTCGGCGGCTACCAGCGGCTGGCACAGTGCTGGGGCCGGGCGGTGACGGGCCAGGACCCGACCGGCGCCGCACTGGAGGCGGAAGGAATCATCTCGGCGGTCCTGGCCGAACCGCCGCGCTCCGGCCTGGCCACCTGGTGCGGCCTGCTCGGCGAGATGTGGCTCGCGGGCGACAAGCTGGACGAGGCCGCCGCCGCGCTCGACCGGGCGGACTCGCTGCTGGACACGCACGGCGAGCGCTATGCCGAGGGCCTGCTGCTCCTGCTGCGGGCCCGGGTGATGAACGCCCGCGGCGAGCCGGTCGCGAGCGTCCGAGCCGTGGCCGAGCGGGCGCGTGCGCTGTCCGTCGAACGCGAGGCCCACCTGTTCGCCCAACGTGCGGAGGAGCTTCTGGCGGCGCTGGCTGATCGGTAAGGTTTGACGCCGTGGACCAACGAGACGAGCAGTATCTGCGCCGCGCCATCGCGCTCGCGGCGGCCGCGCCGGCTGCCGGCGGGCGGCCCTTCGGTTCGCTGCTGGTGGGGCCGGACGGTGCGATCCTCGCGGAGGACCACAACACCGTGCCGGCTGACGGCGACATCACCGCGCACCCGGAACTCAAGCTCGCCCGATGGGCGGCCCGCGAGCTCGACGCGTCGACGGTCGCCGGCACCACGATGTACACCAGCTGCGAGCCGTGCCCGATGTGCTCGTACGCGATCGACCGCTCCGGCCTGGGCCGGGTGGTGTTCGCCCTGTCGGGCGACCAGTTCGAGGCGCTGTCGGGCGTCGCCGACCCGAAGCGGGTGCCACGCGAAGGCCCGGCACTGTTCGACGAGGCCCGCGCCCCGATCGACGCCTTCTTTTCCTGAGCGGAAGGCCAGCTCGCCGTCCGGCCAACGACTGGGTCCATGCTGTCAACTGATAGGAAGGTTTCGCGGCATCTGCATCGCGTCGAGTAGTTGACAGATGGCGATGTGTCGACGATGCTTTGCTCATCGTCAACCGACGAGCTTCGATGCGACGGGCAATTGGCTAATTGCAGCTGACGAGCGCTGTGCCGCGACATTCCCGCCGCGCCGGGGCAGAACGATCCGACCATTCGTCACCGCTCACCCACACGGACAGGAGCGTCACTTGCGAATGAGACCGCGAACCCATCGGACCAGAATTGCTGCGGTGTTGGCAGCGGTTCTGCTGACGGCCGCCGCGCTCACCGGGATATCCGCGGCGCCCGCCGCGGCAGCGGATCCGTCTCCAGGGCCGGAAGTCGCGACAAGCGGAGGACCGGATTTCACCGCTGCCGGGATGTGCAACATCTACCGCGGTGCGTACCGGGGCGGAATGCTGTGTGGCGGTGCTTACCGATCCCAGGACTACACGCATCCTGACGGGCGCAAGGAAACGTTCATCATCGGGTATGACCAAGCCATGTGGCACATCTACCAGCGTTACCCCGGCGACGCTTCGTGGAGCGGCTGGTCGTCGATGGGCGGTGGCTTCCTCAGTGGCGCGAACCTGTTGAAGCCGGACCCGCTCATCGTGTACGGGAACGGATTGGACAATGAGCCGTACTGCAAAACGTACAAGCCACCGTGGACCGGCTGGTACCGCTGTTTCGGGTAATGAGTCCCACGCCACTCGGGCCGCGTATTCCAGACGCGGCCCGAGTGGCCGGGTCACAGCCTGATCGTGGTGCCCGTTGTGGCGCTGGCCCGAGCGGCGTCCAGAACCTCGGTGTTGCGCAGGACGTCACAGGGATCGACGGGAACCGGAGCCTCGCCACGGACAGCGGCGGCGAAGGCCGGGTAGTACGTGTCCCAGCGTCCCCGTTCCGTCGGCACCGGCTCGCCCGGCCCGCCGCGGTAGACGCGGCCCCAGCGGTTCTCCGGTTCGGTGCCCCACAGGTCGCGTTCGGTCGCGGGTGTGCGGCCGGCGACGAGGGCGTCCTCCTGGCCGTCCACGCCGTCGACGATGTAGGTGCCCGTCGTGCCGGTGACGCGGAATCGTGGGCCGGGAGCGCCCTGGACCCAGCTGCCCCAGAGCTGTGACTCGACACCACCGGTGTGGCGGATGGTGACGAAGAAGTCGTCGTCGAGTGTGTGCCGGGCAGCCATCCGCGCGTACACGTGCTCCGCGGGGCCGAAAAGAAGCAACGCCTGGTCCACCAGGTGTGCGCCGAAGTCGCGCAGGGTGCCGCCGCCGGCCGCGGGCGGGCCCGGGTCCGGTGCGAAGCGCTCGAAGCGTGACTCGAAGCGGCTGACGTCGCCCAACGCGCCGGTGTCGATCAGGCGCCGCACGGTCAGCAGATCCGAGTCCCAGCGCCGGTTCTGGTAGACGCTCAGCGCCACTCCCGCCTGCTCGGCCGCTTCGATCACCGTGCGGGCCTCGGCCGCGTCGAGGGCGAACGGCTTGTCGACCACGACCGCCATGCCGAGGCCGATCGCCTCGAGTGCCAGGGGAGCGTGGGTGTCGGCCGGGGTCGAGATCGCGACGGCCTGGACGCCGTCCGCGGCCAGCGCCCGCAGCGAGTCGTAGGCCGTGGCGTCGGGATGGTCCTTCCTGAGCTCGGCCCGGCGGTCCGGTGAGCGCGTCACCACGCCGGCGAAAGAGATGTCCGGTGCCGACGCGAGCAGCGGCGCGTGGAAGTAGCGGCCGCCGAACCCGTAGCCGACCAGTCCGAAACGCATGTGAGCGCTCCTTGTTGCGCAGGGGTGTCATGAGGGACCACGCCATTGTGACGGTCGGGTCCGACGAGATCCCCGTCACGACGGCGTGACGAAGGCCGCTCGCTGGTTACTCTCACAATGAGAAGAACGCGCGGACGGGGGTACGAGACGTGAGTATCGAAAAGACAGTGGCCAGCGGCGGCGTCTACCTGCCGGACGACGAGGGATACGACCGGGCGCGGACCACCTGGGCACTCGCCGTCGACGTGCGGCCCGCCGCCGTGGTCTTTCCGCGTACCGTCGACGAGGTTGCCGCTGTGGTCCGTGCCGCCGCGGAGGGCGGCCTGCGGGTCGCGCCGCTCGGCACCGGACACAACGCGCACCCGCTCGAAGGTGTCGACCTGTCGCGCACCGTGCTGATGCGGATGTCCGCGCTCAAGGGCATCGAGATCCACGGCCGCACCGCCCGGGTGCGGGCCGGCGAGGTCTGGCTGCCGATCGTCGAGAAGGCCGCCGAACACGGGCTGGCCGCGTTGCACGGATCGAGCCCCGACACCGGAGTCGTGGGTTACCTGCTCGGCGGCGGCCTCAGCTGGTACGCCCGCGCGCACGGCCTCGCGGCCGACACCGTCACCGCCGTGGAGTTGGTCACCGCGGACGGCACCGTCGTCCGCGCCGACGCCGACCACGAGCCCGACCTCTTCTGGGCGCTGCGCGGCGGCAACGCGGCCAACTTCGGCGTCGTCACCGCGGTCGAGTTCACGCTGTTTCCCATCGAGACCGCGTACGCCGGGATGATGGTCTGGGATATCTCGGCCGCCCACCGGGTGCTGAGCGCCTGGGCGCCCTGGTCGGTCACCGCGCCCGAAGCAGCCACCACCTGTTTCCGGCTGCTGCGGTTCCCGCCGATCGCGGACGTGCCCGAGGTCTTCCGCGGCCATCAACTCGTCGCCGTCGACGGCGCAGTGCTCGGCGACGACGCGCAGGCGATCCTGGCTTCGCTGCGTGCGCTCGACCCCGAGATCGACACCTTCGCCCGCGTCCCAGCACCGGCCGTCGCGCGTGTGCACATGGATCCCGAGCAGCCCGTCCCCGGCGGCGGGCGGTCCGCGTTGCTCGACGGGCTGCCACCAGAGGCCATCGACCGGCTGCTGGAGGTCGCGGGACCCGACGCCGGCACCACCCTCAACGTGATCGACATCCGCCAGCTCGGCGGCGCGGTCGGTCGGGTCGCGCCCGGCGCCGGCGCCGCCGCCCGGTTCGACGGCCAGTTCCTCCTGCTGGCCGCCGGCGTGCTGATCGGCGACATGGCGAAGCAGACGATCGCCGACTGCGAGCGCACGGTCGACGCCGTGTCCGCGTGGTCGCGCGGACGGATGTACCTCAATTACGACGAGGTCGGCGGCGACTCGAGTCGTGGCTTCGACCCGGACGTCTGGGGCCGGCTGTGCCGCATCCGCGCGGCGGTCGATCCCGACCGGCTCTTCCAGGCCAACCACGAGGTCCCCGTCACGCCGCGGTAAAGGGGGCCCTTGTCAGGGTCGATTGTGGACGAACCAGGCGTCACCGGCGGTCATGGCGACGGCGACCTCCCATCGACTCAGGTCTAGGTTCGGGGCGAGCGCCTTGAGCTGGCCGGCCGCGGTCCACGCGTCGTCACCCGGCGCCGGGCGACGACCCACCTGAAACTGCAGCATGGTGCCCCACGAAGCGACCAGGCGGGCGTCCCACCGATCACGCCATTGCGCCAACACCTCGGCGAGCATCTCGCGATAGTCGCGCGTGAGCGCACCCCAGAAGTCCACCCAGTACGCCGCGCCGCGGACGTCGCTGGTGGGTACCAACATGAGGAGGACACTGTCCGGCGTGAACCAGTAGTCGGCCTGCGTCACGAACCGCACGCGGCCGAGCGCTCGGGCGTGCAGGTCGGCGTCGGCGAGCAGTCGGTCGTACAGCGCCCGTTCGAGCGACTGGCGCGACGTCGGCAACTCCACATGCGACACCAGGGCCGCCATGCCGCGCAGGTAGTTCTCGGCCTCGCCCTCGCCGACCTGATCGTCCTGGCTGTAGTGGCGGTAGGCCAGCCAGGGTTCGGAAGCCCGGGCCGCCTCGGCGAATTGGCGCACCTCCGACTCCGACGGACCCTGTTGGGGCTCGGGCCGGATCCGCATCGTGTCGTCGAAGTCGTCGGTGACCATGACGGGCCGGCGCCCGAGGACCGGCACCAGCGCCTCCGCGGCCTGCCAGGCCTCGTGGAGGCGTCCAGGTTCGACGCCGGCCACGAGGACGGTTCCCGACGGGCCGTACCCGATCGGCAAGCCGGCCAACGGCGTGCCGGCGAACGCCGCTTCTATCCGGTCGAGGTCGATTCGCACCGCGACAGTGTCCCCGATCATCGACGCGTCAGTGTGCCAGCCGTGGTCCGGCGCCACCGGCGAGGCGCTGCTCGACCCGACGATCACCCGCCGGCTGATCGCCGACCACGTCCGCCGGCCACCACCCGCCGACGCTTCGGCTCCGCCGCCACTGCCGGACCTGACGACGGCCTCGTCAGACCCGGCGGAACCTGAGGTCAATCAGCTGGCTGCCAGTCGGACCATCTGGGTAGCCACCAGCGTTCGCCGTTGTCGAGGGCGTTGGCCACACGTTCGGTCTCGGCCCAGACCGCTTGTGCCTCGACGGCTGTGAGCCGGCCGATGCGGACCTGTTCGGCGACGTCGTCCCGGTCCTTCCAGTGCCATTCGTCCTCACTGATGACCATGTCGACGCCGTGGTCGACGGTGTCGAACCCGTCGCCGGTGCGATGGTAGGGCGCTTGGAAGTTGACGTACCAGTGGTCCAGTTGGTCGCCACGGAAGAATCCCCAGACGGCGTGGGCGTCGCCGACGCGGTGCAGGTGGAGCACACCGGTGGTGGTCCAATGTGTGTGGTCCGACCACGGGTGCGGGCCGAACGGGTGCGGCGGGAACGTGAGCGGCGTGCCCTCGGCAAGCCAGACGGCGAGCACGTCGTCGTCGGCGATGACCCGCACGGGCATCGAGAGCCACACATCACCGTGCAACACCTCACGGCGATGCACGACGCTACCCAAGGCGAACCGGTCAATCACGACACCACCGTAAACGAGGTACGGACGATGCTCGGTGTCAGTCCCACATCGTTCCGGGCGACCGCCCGCGAGGTCGCCCAGTCGCTCGGTCGCGGTAGTCGGACGGCAACCGGTGGACCAGCTTCGGCGGTTGCTGTGCCGCGTCCAATGTGTCCCTGAACAGATCCCACAGGGATTCCCATCAACCTAAAGCGCGTCAATATCCATGGCCATCCAATCGCGAGCCATCGACCCGGAGGGTCTATCGCAGGAGTTGCGCCGCGAGGGTGTCGAACAGCCAGGTCTCGCATTTGTCGTACGACCAGCCGTTGCCGGTCAGGGCGTCGTACACCGGTGTGTCGGTCATCGTGGTGAAAATGGCGACCGCGTCGGCCTCGGACAGGTCCGTTGACAGTGCGCCGAGTGCCGCAACCCGGCCGACCGTAGCCGTCGCGCCAGCGCGGTGTTTGGCCAAGCCTTCCGCGTAGGTCTGAGCCATGTCGGGCTCGGAGCCGGCGGCTGACGCGAGCACCTTGATGATGGTCGAACCGCGCTCGGCGACCTGCCGGGTGATCCGGACCGCGAGCCGGAGGACCTCCCGCGGGTCGGTCGCCGCCCCCAGAGCCCGCGCCAACTCGGGCACGCCGGCTTCGAGGTCGATGGTCCCCAGGAGACCCCTCAAGAGCAGGGGCTTGGCACCGACGCTCGCGTAGACCGTCGGCACCGCGACCCCTGCCTCCGCCGCGATGTCCGCGATCGCGGTGGCTGCGTAGCCCCGTTCGGCGAACAGCCGTAACGCCGCGTCCAGGATGTCCCGCCTGGTCTCCTCCGCCTGGCGCGCACGCCGACCCATGGGCCTTGACATACCGAATAGCTTAAGCGTCTCATGACTATAGACGACTTCTAACGAATGAACGTGATCTCTAGTCAATGGAGGCTACAGATGGTGACGGTTCGCGAAGGCCGCCGCGAAACCGCGATGCTGGGTGGCGCCGCACTGTGCTTCTTCGGCTTGGTCCTGTTCCAGAACGTCCTGCGCGGCATTCTCGGGCCAACCGCCGCAGCGTCCACATCGGACATATCGACACTGCTGCACGAGCATGCCTGGTCGGTCCACCTCATGGTGATCACATATCTCGTGGGGATGCTGGCGCTGTTGTGGTTCAGCGCGAACATCGGGGACTGGTGCGCGCGGCGAAACCCGGCCGCGGCCTCGTGGGCCCGCCTCGGCGCCGCGTCGACGATCGTCGTCGCCGTGTTGTTCGGGATCATCAACGTCGTCCAGGTGACGATGGTCGCGGCCCGCGACGGCCTCGATTCGGCGCTGATCGATCTCCTGTGGACGTTCCACAACGCGATGTTCACCCTGAACATGGCCGGCGTGGGTCTAGCCTTGCTCGGCCTGGGCCGCGCGGCCGTCCTGGCGGACCTGGTCCCGCGGTGGCTCTCGCCCGTCACGGCCCTCGGCGCGGTGCTGCTGGTGGTCGCGGCCGGCCCGGCGGTCGCCGTCACCAACGGATCGCCGTGGATCAACCTCGGCTACGCCGGCTTCGCCGTGTGGCTGCTGTTCCTCGCCATGACCGGCGTCGCCTTACTGCGCGGACCGCGAGCCACCACAAGCGAAGCGACCGCATCCCTCCCCGAATTTCAGAGAATCGGTTCCCCAGCGGTTACGCAGGACTAGGTCCGGGGCTGGTCAGCGCTGGCTCGGCTCGCGCGGAGACATCGTTCGTGCGGCTGGGGTTTGGCGCGGTGGGTCGTCGCCGGGTGGGAGTGCGACCAGGGTGAACCGTTGTGTGAGGTCGGGAAGTATGGACTTGAGCGCCTCGACCGTGCCGGCGCGGTCGCCACCGCCGTCGTGCAGCAGGACGATCGAGCCGCGGTCCGTTTCTCCTTCCACGCGTGACGTGATGGTCGCGGCGCCGGGTTGGGTCCAGTCCTGCGGATCGACCGCCCAGTGGAGCGACGACATGCCGAGGTCTTTGGCTACCGCGACCACCCCGGCGCTCCATTCGCCACCGGGTTGGCGGAAGTACGAAATCTTGGCACCGGGCGCGGCGTTGTGGATCTCGGCGCTGGTGCGTTCCAGTTCGGCCCGCATGGTGGCTGGTGGTTGGCTCGCGAACCCGATGTCGTGGGACCAGGTGTGGTTGCAGAGTGTGTGCCCGTCGGCGGCGATCGCGCGGGTCAGGTCCGGATAGAGCGCGACCAGTTCGCCGACGACGCAGAACGTCGCTTTGACGTGGTACTGGCGCAGCAACGCCAGCACCTGGGGTGTGAACGTCGGATCGGGTCCGTCGTCGAAGGTGAGTGCCACTTGCTGGGTCCCGGTGGTCATCCGGCTCTCGAACGGCCCGCCTATCTCGGGCGCCAGTGGCGGCTGGCCCGGTCCGGCGATGATCCGCTCGGGGAAGGCGTCAGGGATCTTGGGTGCCTGGGGGACTTGACCGAGCGCCGGTCCCGGTCCGCCGTCGGGAGCCGTCGAGGGCGAGGGCCGATCGGGGGTGTTGAGTCGAGTCGGCGTCGGGCTCGGCCTGGCGGCGGTCGCCGAGGGTCGAGGCTCGGTGGCGCCGCGGTGCCGTTGGCCGCGTGCGGCTTCGGCGGTGTACGGATCGTGGGTTGACTCGCTCTGCCGACCGATCACGGTGGACGAGCCCATGATTGCGCCGACGACGAGGGCGGCGGCGATCAGCCCGCGGGCGGATCGGAGTCGGGCCCTCCAAGCGCGCCACTGGCCCTGACCGTCCACCCCACCTCCTCTGTCGCACAGACGTGAGGCCAGCGTACGGCGCATTCACATCGTAAGCGGGAGGATCGGCCCATTTCCGGCGCGCTCGGTCAGGTGCCAGGGAGGCCCGCGAGCGCCGCGACCAGGCCCGCTGCCGCGGAGATTCCGAGTACGACCAGGACCGACCAGCGCAGCCGGATCAGCAGCACGCCGGCGAGGATCGCGATGGCCAGCGGCACGGCGCGCAGGGTCGTGGGGTCGGGGACCAGCAGGCCGAGGGGTCCGGAGGTAACCGTGCCGAACAGCGTGTGGACGGTGAAGTAGAGGCCGAGGTTGGCGATCACGCCGACGACCGTCGCGGTGATTCCGGTCAGTGCGGCGGTGAGGCCGTGGCGGTCTCGCAGCCGCTCCACGTAGGGCGCGCCGAGGAGCACGAACAGGAAGCAGGGCACGAAGGTCACCCACACGGTCAGCAGGCTGGCCAGCACGCCGGCGACCCACGGGTCGAGGGTGCCCGGATGGTGGTAGCCGCCGAGGAACGCGACGAACTGCACCACCATGATCAGCGGGCCCGGGGTCGTCTCGGCCAGTGCCAGACCGCGGACCATGTCGCCGGCCGAGAGCCAGGCGTAGTGCTCGACCGCGCGCTGGGCCACATAGGACAGCACGGCGTAGGCGCCGCCGAAGGTGACCACGGCCGCTCCGGAGAAGAACACGGCCTGCTCGGTGAACACGCTGCCCGTGCCGAACAGGCCGGCGACGATCGCGACCGGGACGAACCATAGGAGCAGACCGACGGAGGCGATCACGGCGGTACGGCGGGTGCTTGGGTGCTCGTGGTGCAGGGCGTCGTCGGAGATGAGGGGTTCGGGGCCGGACGCTTCGGTGGTGTGCGCCGGTCGTCCGGCGACCTGGTGTGGCCGGCGGCGGTGGACGAGCCAGCCGGCGAGCGCGCCGACCAGCACCACGACGGGGAACGGCACCGCGAAGACGGCCAGGGCGATGAACGCCGCGACGGCCAGTGCGGCGAGCACCGGGCTGGTCAGCGCGCGGCGACCCACTCGCCACACGGCCTGCACCACGATCGCGATCACTGCCGGGGCCAGCCCGGCGAACAGGCCGATGACCACCGCGGTGTCGCCGAGGGCGACGTAGGCGATCGACAGCGCGAGCAGCGAGACGACACCCGGTATGACGAACAGGGTGCCGGCGGCCAGACCGCCGCGCAGGCCGTTGAGCAGCCAACCGATGTAGATCGCCAGCTGCTGGCCCTCGGGGCCGGGCAGCAGCATGCAGTAGTTGAGCGCGTGCAGGAAACGGCGTTGGCCGATCCAGCGGTGCCGGTCGACCAGGTGGTGTTGCATGACCGCGATCTGACCGGCGGGGCCGCCGAAGGTCTGCCACGAGATCAGGAACCAGACCCGGAGGGCCCGGGTGAACGGTATGGATTCGGTGGTCGCCCGCTGCTCGGTGGCGGTCATCGGTTGTCCCTCACGCTGGTGGGCGGTCCAGGAGCAGCGCCCGGCGGAAGTATTCGTAGAGCCCGTCGAACAGCGGGCCGGTCAGGGCCAGGACGTCGGCGTCACCGCGCACCATGGACAGCCCACGCAGGACGACATCGAGCCCCGGCGCCTCCGGCGCGTCGTACCGCTCGTCCTCGAGATCCGCCTCGTGCACGAGCTCCGCGAGCTTCCAGAGCACCGGGTCGTGCAGGTCGTAGCGGCGCAGGATCGTCTCAAAGGTGCAGTTGCCGCCGTGGTGCCCGAGCGCGACGCCCCGCATGTCGAACGGTGTCGCGTCGGCCGGCACCGCGGCCGGGTCGTCGACGAACAGGAACTCGGCCTCGGTGTCCACGTGCCGGGCGATGAGCCAGGCGCATGCCGCCCGGTCGATGTGCACGCCGGCGCGGGTCGCCCACCTCATGTGCGTCCTCGTGCGTCGGCGTGTTCGCCGGCGCCGGCGAGGGATTCCACGGCGGTCCGGGCACGGTTACGTCGGTCAGGGCAAGGTCAGCGCGGTTGAGCCGCCACTGGCAGCGGTGGTGAGCAGCAGGGCGCTGGCACCCAGGCCGACGACGATGAGGCCGCCGTGTGCGAGTCGCCATGTCGTCGCGCTGCTCAGCCGGTCCTTGAGCGACTCCTTGGCAGCCAGTCCGATGAGCACGATGATCCCGCCGCCGAACAGCTGCGCGAGCTCGACTCCGGCGTTGAATGCCAGCACGCGCCAGAGGGTCAGGTGCCCGGTGAACTGGGGATCCTGTAGGCGGGTGGCCAAGCCGAGCCCGTGCACGAGGCCGACGGCGAGGACGGCGGCGTTGAACAGCCGCCATCTTGCCGGTGGGCCGAACCAGCCGACCAGGCCGATGTACGCCAGGCTCAGCGCGATGGCCACGTCGACCAGGACGGGATCGAAGCGCCAGCCGGCCAGCGTGCCGGCGATCAGCGTGGCGCTGTGGCCCAGCGCGAACAGCGACAAGGTGATCATCGCCCGTTCGATCTCGGGTGCCAGCAGCAGCACGACCCCGGCGATGAACAGCAGATGGTCCCAGCCGAGGAGCATGTGCCGGAACCCGAGGCCGAGAAACGCGCCGGCGCTGTCGGCGTGGCCCGAGACCCCGTGCGCCCAGGCCGCCGCCGGCGTGGCGGCGACGATGCAGGCAGCCGTCACCAGGACGAGCCCGGTCGCGCGTGCGGGTCGTCCGCCGTGGATGGACGCCATCGCGCCAGCATATGGCCGCATCGACCAGCGGTGCAGTCGTCAGCCCGTCGAGCGGGAGCGGGGATCATTGGCCCAACCGGCCTTGAACTCCCGCAACGCGGCGAGGTCGAACTGTGTGCAGGTCAGCGTCTGGTAGGCGTGGATGGCCTTGAAGGTCTCGGCCTGCCCGGCGGCCGCGGGACCACCGACGACCTTGTTGCCGTCCGGCCCGGTGACGAAGACCCGCAGCTCGTCGAGTTGGGCGGTGGCCAGCGTGGGCTGGTAGAGCACGGCGACGTACCCGTCGCCGACGACGTGGCCGAAGTCGTCCTGCGGTGTCGTCTCGGTCGGCTCGTAGAAGTCCTTCTTCGGGTGGCCGCCGATGCCCTGGAAGGTCTCGGTGCGGTCCCGGACCTGGCACGCACCGGACCCGGCCGCCGTCGCGGTCGCCGGCTCCTGCTCGACGGCGCCGACCGCCACCAGGGTCCCGGCGAGGACGCCGCCGGCGACCAGGGCCACGTTGGCGGCCCGCCGCGTCCGCAGCCAGCCCGGCAGCGCGCCGTTGTTCGGCACGGGGAACCGGTGAGCCACCTCGACGATCAACATCAGGACGCCGATGGCGATGAGCTGGCCGACCTCGACACCGATGTTGAACGCGATGACCCGCGACAGCACGGTCTCCTCGTGCAGGCCCAGCGCCTGCAACCGGGTCGCCAGACCCAGCCCGTGGACGAGGCCGAACCCGGTGACGGCGGCGGCGAACCAGCCCCACCGCTGCGGGCGGCCGATCAGGCCGACCACGCCGACGAACACCACGCTCGCCGCGATCACCCCGTCGACCAGCGCCGCGTTGACCTGCCACCGCGACAACGTCGCGATGATCAACGTGGTGGAGTGACCGAGCGCGAACAGGGAGATCAGGCTCGCCGCGCGACGCAGTTCACCGGCCAGCAGCACGACGCCGACGATGAACAGCAGATGGTCCCAGCCGAGGAGCATGTGGGTGATGCCGGACAGCACGAAGTCCGGGATCGACTCCAGCCCACCAGTGATGCCGTGTGCCCAGGCCGGCTCGGAGAGGCCGACCACTCCCACTGCGGCGGCGACTACTACCGCGCCGACGCGCATCATCAGCTGACTCAACCGAGCCGTCCCTTCGTCGCCTGGCCGGCACGGGCGACGGCCGGTCTGAGTTGGTCGTCGGCAGTCGGCGGAAAGTTCCCGGCAGGTCGGTACAGTGTCGTTTCCCGGGCAGATGGAGGGGACATGGAGCTGGCCCACGGTGTGGCCACCACCGGCGACAGCGTCGGCGCGTTCGTCTGGTCCGGGTTCATCCACATGATCAGCGGGTGGGACCACCTGCTGTTCCTGGCCGGGATCGTGCTGATCACCAGCCAGGTCCGGGCCACCGTGAAGCTTGTGTCGCTGTTCGCGCTCGGCCACTCGACGACGTTGATCGTCGCGACGCTGGCCGGCTGGCAGTTCCCGCCGACCATCGTCGACATCGTGATCGCGTTGAGCCTCGCCTACGTCGGCGCGGCCGGTTTCGTCGACCTCGACCGCCACCGGCGGTGGATCGCGGCGTACGTCCTCGGCTTCGGGCTGGTACACGGGCTCGGCCTCGCGACCCGCCTGCAGACACTCGGGCTGCCCGAGGGCGGGTCGCTGCCGCGGGTGCTCGCCTTCAACGTCGGCGTCGAGATCGGCCAACTGCTCGCGGTCGGCGGCATGTTCATGCTCGGCGACGTCCTGCGGCACTACATCACCTGGCGCCACACCAGGCCGGCCGCGCATGCCGGCCTGATCGTCGTCGGTGTGTCCGCCGCCGCGACGATGTGGCTCACCACGCCGCTGATCCCCGACTGGCAACGGCAGGCAGCGGTGATCCCGCATCCATACCGCTAGATTGCGGGGATGCCCAGCCGCTGGAGTGCCAGCTTCGACCAGGACCAAGCCGAGCCCCGCCCCGACCCCGCACCGCCCCAGGCTCCGGCTCCGGCGCGCACCGTCAGCACGACCGTCACCCTCGCGTCGGCGCTGGTCGCCGTTCTCGCCGGATTCGCCCTGGCCCGGCTGACCAGCGCGCGCCCGGACGTTCCCGCCGCGCCGTCGACGGCCTCGGCCACGCAGCCGACCTCAGGTGCCGGTGTCATGGGCAGCCACAACCACGCCGGCGGCACAGCGGCGGCGGGCGGAGCGGGCGTGGTCGGCCTGGCCGTCAGCGCCCAGGGGTTCACCCTCGAACCGCAGACCCGCTCCCAGAGCGCGGGTGATTTCCGCTACCGGATCATCGACAAGAACCGGGCCCCCGTCACCGCTTTCACGGGAAGCGGCGACAAGGCGATGCACCTCACCGTGGTCCGCGCCGACCTGACGGGGTTTCAGCACCTGCATCCCACGATGGCCTTGGACGGCACCTGGACGACGCCGTTGTCGATCCCCGGGTCGGGCGCCTACCGCGTTTACGCCGACTTCACCGCGACGGGCGCCGACGGCAGCGAACAGGCCGTCACCCTCGGCGTCGACCACACCGCCCCCGGCACGTTCCGACCGCAGCCGCCGCCGGCGCCCAAGCGTGAGCAGGTGACCGGCGACATCACCGTCACCATGGAGGGCACCCCGTTGGCCGGTGCGTCCGTGCCGCTGCAGTTCCGGGTCTACGCGGCCGGCGCGCCCGCCTCTGCATGGCTTGCCCGCCATCACGGCGCGTTCGGACGACTCGTCGTCATTCGCGAAGGCGATTTCGGCGTCGTCCCCACCTATGCCGACGCGGAACTCGTCGGCGGCGCCCTCAAGGTGTGGCTGACCATGCCCACCCCGGGCCGCTACCGCGCCAACCTCGAGCTCGACATCGACGGGCGGCTGCGGTCCGTGCCGTACACCCTGGTCGTCGCCTGATCTCGCATCGCACTTAAAGCCAATAATGGCTTTCTGCAAAAGTGGGGCAACAATCGTGTACGCGCAAATAGCAAAGAGGTGAGATAAACGTCGATCCTTGCCTTTCGTCGGTCAACTCGGGTTAACTGAGAAAACCCAATTCGCGAAATGCGGCGCCCTTCACCGCCGACGAGACCGGAGCCTGACATGGCCGCGCCCGACACACACCAGCACGGCGACCACGCGCACTCCGGGCACGAGCACAGGCACTCGTGGTGGGACCGGCTCCGGCACCTGCTCACGCCTCACTCCCACGACGCCGGTGACAAGGTCGACGACGCGCTGCAGAGCAGCACCGAAGGCATCCGGGCACTGAAGATCAGCCTCATCGCCCTCGGCGTCACCGCCGTTCTCCAGCTGCTCGTCGTCTGGATCAGCGGATCGGTCGCACTGCTCGCCGACACCGTGCACAACTTCGCCGACGCCCTGACCGCGGTGCCGCTGTGGTTCGCGTTCGTCATCGGCCGACGCCTGGCAACCCGCCGCTACACCTACGGGTACGGACGTGCCGAGGACCTCGCCGGCATCGTCATCGTCCTGGTCATCGCCGGCTCCGCCGCCCTGGCCGGCTACGAGTCGATCCGCCGCCTCTTCGAACCCCGCGAGGTCAACAACGTCGGCTGGGTCCTCGCCGCCGGCATCATCGGCTTCGCCGGCAACGAACTCGTCGCCCTCTACCGGATCCGGGTCGGCCGGCGGATCGGGTCCGCCGCTCTGGTCGCCGACGGACTCCACGCCCGCACCGACGGGCTCACCTCGCTCGCCGTCGTCGCCAGTGCCATCGGCGTCGCGCTCGGCTTCCCGCTCGCCGACCCGATCATCGGCCTGGTCATCTGCGCCGCGATCGTCGGCGTCCTGGTCATCGCGGCCAAGGAGATCTACCACCGCCTCATGGACAGCGTCGACCCGACCCTGATCACCCGGGCGGAACAGGTGCTCGCCGACGTCCCCGGCGTGACCGCCGTCGACCGCGTCCAGATGCGCTGGCTCGGCCACCGACTCCACGCCGACGTCGCGATCCGCGCCGACGAACACGTCAGCTTCACCGACGCCCACGACACCGCCGACCGCGCCCGCGACGCCCTGCTCGCGGACATCCCGAAGATGGCCGGCGCGCTGGTCCATGTCAGCCCCCAGCACGAGACCCGCACGCTGGCACCGACGGGTTCGGCACCCGCCGCGTAGTCTTCCGGCGTGCGCGACCACCCCACCGTCGCCAGATCGGGCAGCCGCCTGCGCGTCGTCCTCGCCGCGATCCTGGTGCCGTCGTTCCTGACGGCCTTGGTGTCCGCCGTCCTGCTCTGGCCGGAACGGTCGCCGTCGCGCAACGCCGTCGATCCGGTCCCGCGCTACCACGCGACCGTGACGCGCATCGTCGAGCTACCGTGCTCGCCCGCCACCGAGACGCCGGAGGCCGCGGCGCCAAGCGGTCAATGCGGCACGGCCACGGTCAGCTTCGACGACGGCCCCGCGGATGGCACGTCGGCCGAGGTCGACCTCTCGAGCGGTGGCGGCGCACCGTCGGTCGAGATCGGTGACAACGTGATCGTCTCGCCGCTCGTCGACGGACTGAACCCGGAAGACGCCATCTACACGATCGTGGAGCACCAGCGCGGCACACCCCTGCTGTGGCTCGTCGCCGTGTTCGCGATCGTGATCGCGGCATTCGGCCGCTGGCGCGGCCTCGCCGCGCTGGCGGGTCTGGGCGTCAGCTTCGCCGTGCTGCTGGGCTTCATCCTTCCGGCGATCCTCGCCGGCCACTCGCCGCTGCTCGTGGCCGTCGTCGGCGCCGCTCTGATCATGTTCGTGGTCCTGTACCTCACCCACGGGCTCACGGCACAGACGTCCGTCGCGGTGCTCGGCACCCTGGCCAGCCTCGTCCTCACCGGCGCCATGGGCTCGCTGGCCATCGCCCTCACCCACATGACCGGCGCTGGAGACGACGCCGCCGTCGACGTCTACCTCACCTACGGCGCCATCGACCTCCGCGGCCTGCTGCTGGCCGGCATCATCATCGGCTCCCTGGGGGTGCTCGACGACGTCACCGTCACCCAGGCGGCGACCGTCGCCGAACTGGCACGGGCAAACCCAAACCTCACCCACCGCCAGCTCTACCAGGGCGGCATCCGCGTCGGCCGGGCGCACATCGCCTCGACCGTCAACACCATCGTCCTCGCGTACGCCGGCGCGTCCCTGCAGGTGGTGCTCCTCGTCGTCGCCGGCAGCCGGTCCACGGTCGAGTCCGTCACCAGCGAGTTCGTCGCTCAGGAACTGGTGCGCACCACCGTCGCCACCCTGGGCTTGATCGCCGCCGTGCCGATAACCACCGTGCTCGCCGCCCTCGTCACCAAGGCCGGAAACCATCGCCCGACCACTCAGCGCTCGACGAACCCGGAGAATTCAGCCGACGTGGGCGGGGCCCGGATCGGGAGGTAAGGCCCAGCGGCCGGCCAGGACATCGGCAGGCCCGCGGGCACGCTCTTGGTCGAGCCGCAGAACGCGATGGCCACCTTGTCGTCGCGGCCGACCGCAGCGCGGCGAGCGTCCCCAGCACCGCGGCCAGGAGCACGACCGCGACCAGGACCAGCAGGTCGGGTACGGCGACGCTGCCCCAGATCCCGCCGACCACGCTGGCGCTGAAGGCGGTGTAGACGACCAGCAGGATCGAGCCGCGGTCAAACCAGCGTAAGCAGCTTCTTGTGGCGGTTCATCGCGGCGCCGACCCACGGTCGGAGCAGTTGGCCGGCCACGAACGGCAGACGTCGGCGAACGCGGCGGGGGAGAGGCTGACGTCGCCGACGTCGCTCATCATGGCCCGACGAGCAGCGGGGTGAACGAGGCGCTGAAGCGCGATCGCGCTCTGCACGGTGGACGGCACCGCGCAGAGGCTTGCCGCTCTGCCGTTCGGTCGTCCGTTTCGTCGGCGGCGTCGACGCGATGCCTCTGTCGGTGCTAGGCACGTACTCCCGGCAGGATGCGGAGAGCAAGGTCGAGACGTTGCGGAGCCTCAAGGACGGGCGGTCAGACGGCGAACAGTAGCGCGGCGCTGATCAGGACCACCACGGCCGTGGCGAAGTGGATGCCGAAGGCGACGGCCTTGGTGCCGCCGTTGCGCAGCACGATCAGGGTGTCGCCGAGCGGGTTCAGGGCCACGACCAGCATGAACCAGGCTGCCGCCAGCGGGCCGGCGAAGGCGAGCAGGGCCAGGCCGAGGATGCCGTAGCTGAGGTCGCGCAGGCCCTTGACGGTCAGATAGGCGCCGGGTTTG
Organism: Asanoa iriomotensis; assembly: GCF_016862515.1. Classification (GTDB taxonomy): domain Bacteria; phylum Actinomycetota; class Actinomycetes; order Mycobacteriales; family Micromonosporaceae; genus Asanoa; species Asanoa iriomotensis. The sequence continues at coordinate 36,835 of NZ_BONC01000009.1, read as the reverse complement.
GCGGGCACGCCGTAGCCGGTTGCGGCGGCTTCGGGCTGCAGCAGGAACCGGGCACCGATGAAGGCGACCAGCAGGTCCAGGACGATGGCCAGGCCGTACGCGACAGGGGTGAGCATGAAACGCGCTGCTAGGAACTGGGTCGACGCTAACATAGCGCCGCCCTCAGTGCTAGCGGTGCTAGGATTGCGGTCATGTCGATACACGCGCGGCGAGAGCGCGAACGAGCCGACCGCGAACGGTTGATCGTCAGCGCGGCCCGGGAGTTGGCCGAGGCCGAGGGCTGGGAAGCGGTCACGACCCGGCGGCTCGCGGAACGTGTCGAATACAGCCAGCCCGTGCTTTACAGCCACTTCAAGGGCAAGGACGCGATCGTGGCGGCGGTGGCGGTGGAGGGGTTCGCCGACCTCGCCGCCGAGATGCGGGCCGCCCGCACGTCGACGCGCAGCCCGCGGCGGGCGTTGGCCAACGTCGCGGCGGCCTATGTCGCGTTCGCCGAGCACCGTCCGGCGCTCTACGACGCGATGTTCAACCAGGCGGTCAGCCTGCCCTTCGCGACCGCCGAGGCGCCGCAGGCCTTGCAGGCCGGGTTCGACGAGTTGCGCCAGGTGGTCCGTCCCTTCGCCGCGAACGACGACGAGGACCTGTTGGCGGAGGTGCTCTGGAGCGGCCTGCACGGGCTCGTGTCACTGACCCGCGGCGGGCGCCTCCCGCGCCAGGAGCACGACCGCCGCCTCGCGCTGCTGCTCGGCCGACTCGGGGCCCCTCAGGCTCCGACCGCATCGCGGGTGTAGGCCAGACAGCGCTTCGAGATGTCCGGCCAGCTGCCACCGAGGACGTCGGCGGCGGCCTGCGCCGCGGGTTTCTCGCCGCGCAGCATTGCCTCGCTGAACGCCAGCATCTTCTCCGGCCCGTACCGGTCGGCGATGCAACGGATGTAGTAGAAGCCGATGCCGTACGCGCCGTCGATCTCCCAGTCGGCCGCGTCGTCGTTCGGCATGACCATTGCCGGGTCGCCGGCGAACTGCTTCTCGCGCAGGTAACGCCGCACCGCCTGCCGCCCGTCGTACGCGTTGTTGCTGCGGCCGTCCCACGCGATGTGTTCGGCGATGCCCTCGGTGGCCCACCAGATCGGGCCCTGGAACTGGTTGTAGTCGCGGCCGGCGAGCGTCGCGACGTGCCCCATCTCATGTTTCATCACGGACTCGGCGTCGCCGCTGGCGATCGCGTCGAAGCGCAGCACTATGTCGGATCGCCGCTCGGTCGCCGGTATCGCGTAGCCGACCACCCAGTCCTTGAGGTTGCCGCCGAACCAGGTCTGCCATTCCTTCTGACCGGCGAGGTAGACGATGTAGGTGCCGTTCGTGCCGTCGAGCCGGTACTTGTCGGCGATCTTCGCCGCGCGCTCGGCGACGGGCAGGAAGGCGCGCGCCTGCGCGACGTACGCCGGCGGCGCCGCGACCACGGCGCGGGAGCCGACCGCCGCCGTCAGCGTGCTGACCTCCCACGGGTGCGGGCCGTTCTGGTCGGCGTTGGCGGTGCCGATGCCGACGATCCGGAAGCCGTCGTCCGAGTCCCGCCAGGTGGTCTCGATCAACAGCTTGTCGATCGAGCATTGGGGGCCACCGAGACAGTGGTCCAGGGCGACCGTGAACCCCCACTCCTGACGGCCGTCGACGATCCGGCCCTTGAACGGGCCGCTGTCGAGAGCCAGGGAGAAGTAGACGATCTTGAGCGCGCGCAGCGACCGGAATCGTTGGTCGAGCGCCGCGCGGGTCGCCGTGTCGCCCGCCGCCGCCGTGAACGCCGCCCGGTCGCCGGACATCATGGCCGCGCTCATCTCCGCGAGCGTTTCCCTGATCCGCTCGCGGGCCCACGCGAGCCGGGCCTCGGGGGGATCGCCGGCCTTGGGCGACGCGGCCGCGGTGGGCGAGGGCGATGCCGCGGCGGCGGGCTGCGACGGCTTCGCCGAGGTCCACGCGATGGCTGCGGGCACCGCGAGCGCGACGGCGACGACCGCACCCGACAGCGCCAGCAGCACACCGCGTCGGCGGCGGCGTGCCGGTGCCGCCGCCTCTTGATCAACTGTCACGACGGGCCAGGTTACGGCCCCGGGAGTGCGCGCGGATCGCCCGTCCGGACGGGACAGCGGCGGCCGACCCGACCGATCAGAATGTGGAAGCCCTGCTCAGCTCATCGCGGGCTGCGGCGGCCCTTGGCGTCGGTCAGGCGGCGGCGCAGGTCGTCGCGCACGTCCATGACCGCGGCGTGCAGGTCGTCCTCGCTCGACGTGGTGACGATCTTGTCCAGGCCGGGCGTCCAGCACTCCAGGGTGACCTTCTGACCGGGGGACTGGCGGTCCTTCACCGAGATCTCGAGGTCGGTCGCGTCAGCGTCGAACGATGCGAGGCGGGCGTCCAACGGACCGAACTGCTCGGCGATCCAGGCCCGGTCGCCCTGGGTGAAGCCGGTGCCCATGCGCAGGCACTGCTCGACCGTGGCCGGGTTGGCGACGCCACTCATCAGACCTCCTCGAGTCGACAACAAACGATCAAGGGTCGTGTACCCCGGACCCGCCCGACCCGAAACCCATTTGACGGCGATGTCGATGTTGGCGTTTTTCGGCCACGCCAAGCGGTTTGTGCCCCACGGTATCTTGAACGGATGGATCGCAGGCCGGGTGCGCATGCGGTCTATCCGGGAACCTTCGATCCCTTCACCGCCGGCCACGTGGACGTCGTCGACCGGGTCAGGCACCTCTTCGCGCGGGTCACGGTCCTGGTCGCCGTCAACGCGGACAAACACCCAACGGTCGCACCGGCCCAACGGTTGGCGGCGCTGCGCGAGTTGCTCCCGCCGAGCTGGAGCAACGTGGAAGCAACAGAATGGTCGGGCCTGACCGCGACCTTCTGTCGCGACCACCAGGCCGCCGTGATCGTTCGCGGCATCCGCGACGCCGGCGACCTCCGATACGAGTCCGAACTGGCCGCGATGAACGAGAACCTTGGTATAGCGACGTTGTTCGTCCCGGCCCGACCCGAACTGACAACGGTGTCGTCCACGGCCGCACGAGCGCTGAACCGCACGCGCAGATGAGTAGCGGTGAAGGTGAGGTGCACCGGCATCACCGCGAGCGCGTGAACGATGTGCTTCGTCGCCCTGGCATGTATGGCTCGGACGAGATCGTCGAACGGCTGCTGCTCGAGGCGATGGCCGCGGTGGACGGCACCCTGACGCGATGGCGGGCGGAGTGCGACGCGCTGCGCGACCGTCATGCCTTCATCGCCACAGGCGTCCGGGGTGCCTACAGTTTCGTCCTGCCGGCAGAGGGACTGCGTGACGCCACGGCGTCCGTCTACGCCGAGGTCGCCCATCGGTGCGGCTGGCTCGACCTGGACCGGGCGTTGTCGACGGTGGAGCGTCGCAAGTTCGCCTCGGACATCGGCGCGTGGCTCGCGCGGGACCGCACACTGTCCGATGTCGTCGAGACGTTCGGGACGCCGTCACTGTGGATCGGGGGCACGAACCCCGCCTACCCCAAGACGCTTGCCTACACCACGGCAGACCCGGACGACGACCTGATCTGCATCCACCTGTGGAACGCGCGTGGCGTACACCCGGAGCCCGTCGTTCTCGCCGCGCGTCACCGGCCAGGCGCGTTTCCCGACGCGTTCTCGTTCACGCCCGAAGGCCTCCGTCGCCGCCCCACGAACGATCAGCACACTCCGACCGTCTGGATCTTCCACGGTGATCGTGCCCGATACGCCAGCGCCGTGTTCGAGACCGCGGACGCCGGACTCGCCTGGGCGGCCGAGCACCGGGTCACCGGAATCCTCGCCGAGTATCTCTACGGTGGGGCCTACGACGCGGCGGTCAGCGAAGGCCGCTTCACACCGTCGAAGCCGCACCACGGCACCGCGGACCACGTGGCCGCCTTCAACCCCGGCCTGGAGCACATCCACCTGACCGATGGTGAGCGCCAACCGCCCGTATGAAGCTAGGTCTTGATCACGCCGATGACGGTCGTGAGCGGGACCGTTCCGTTGAACGATGAGTCGTTGGCCATGCCACGGGAGTCGCCGAGGAGGAAGAGTTCGTCGACCGGCACGGTGATGGCCTCGAACGCCTTCGGCGGATCGAACTCCGACACCCTGGCGTAGGGCTCGTCCTGTGCGGTCCCGTTGAGCGTGATCCGGCCCTGTGGGTCGCAGCACGCGATCATGTCGCCCGGCACCGCCACCACGCGCAGGATCCGCGGACGTCCGTCAGGGTTCCAGCCCGGCCTGTCCGGCGGGTCGAAGACGACGAGGTCACCGGCATCCGGACGGTATTCGCCCGGCTTCACCTTCGTGGCGGTGACCGTCGACCCTTCCGGGATCGTGGGTTCCATCGCCGGTGAGCGAACCTGGTAGCGCTTGTATCGGCCAACGTCGCCAACCGACGTGCAGGCCGTCAAGGCGGCAAAGACTCCCACGAGTACGACCAACTTCCGCACGGCCACCTCCATCGTCAACGGTCGAGAAATGCGTTCAGCACGCGTGTCCAAGCTCCGTGTTGCTCCAGGTGTACGTCATGGCCGGCGTTCGGAACGACGACGTGCTGCACGTCGGGGCGCAACGCGCGCATCCGCTCGACTTCGGCGGTCTTCATGGTGCCGTGCTGGCCGCGTACGAGCAGGGTTGGGGCCTTGATGGTCTGCCATTCTTCCCACCGCGCCTCCTCCGCGACCGCGGCGATGGCGGCTCGCATGACGTCGGGCTCGAAGCGGGGCCACAGCCCGTCGGCACGCTCCTCCAGATCACGGCTCCAGGACAGGGCGATCGGGGTCGAGCCGAGGAAGTCAGTCGCCGCCGCCAGGTCGGGGAACGGCACCGGCCAGGAAGCGAACCAACCCCCGAGCTTGGCCGGGTAGTCCTCCGGAGCGTCGCCTCCGACGCCGGCCTCCACCATGACCAGCCGGCGCACGAGCCCCGGATGCCGCGCCGCGACCAGCATCGCCGTGTGTCCGCCCATCGACTGCCCCACCAGCGTGACCGGTTGACCGGCGGCGAGGTGGTCGACGACGGCAAGCACGTCATCGACGTACGCCTGCCGGGAAAGGTCCTGCGGGCGCCGCGTGGAATGGCCGTGACCCCGCTGGTCCACCGCGATGACATGGTGGTTGGGCAGCAGGGACTCGGCGGGGGCCAGCATCTCCCGGGCGCTTCCGGCCAGCCCGTGCAGCAGGACAACCGTGTCACCCGTCCCGCCGTCGAGGCACGACAGCGTGACGCCGTCGCGTCGGACATCCACTCTGCGCATACGCATCTGGTTTCTGTCTGGTTCGGGTGTCGAGGGCGGACCGGCGATGTGGATTGGCGAGGCAGAAACCCAAGACGCTCATCGGGTACGGCGCAGCCCGGGTCGCTGACCTGGACGCGCCGTGCTTTCAGGCGCAGCCGAACCTCGCCTTCCTTGTCACGGTCGACCGCATCGATCCGCTCCCAGCCGACGGCGGTCCGCCACGATGGCGAACGCCGCCACGCCTGCCACCGCGAGGCGGACCAACGCGGCCGGCCGCGGCCACGCTCCTCGATGAACAGCACACACGCTCACTCTCGCCGGACGCCAGACGCCGAACGCGCCACAGACAAGCATGATGGTCCATGCCGGAGGAGTGGGACCTCCCGACGGGACATGAGGTCTACAGTGCCGGGCATGGCAGAGATCGGAACGGATTGGCGGGTCGTCGATGGCGTTACGACGGCATGGTTCGACGCGCCTTCGCTGATCGAGGGGGCTGCGCTGGCCGGGCGCATCCTTGGGCTGTCGGCCGGGATCGTGGTCGATCTGCGCGCGACCGGCGTGCGGGTGCGCCTCGACTCCGACGAGCACGCCGAGGCGGTGTCGGTGGCCGCGCGGGAACTCGGGCTGGCCGCGAACCCTGCCGTGCTGCAGCAGTTGAGTGTCGTGTTCGACACCGCGAACCCGTCTGATGTGCGGCGGTTCTGGCAGCGCGTGTTCGACTACGCGCCAGGGGACGACGGCGGTTTGGTGGATCCGTTGCGGCGCGACCCGGCGATCCGGATCTGGCGGTCAACCGAGCCACGGCCGCTGCGAAACCGCATCCACCTCGACGTGGTGCGGCCGGCGGCGGCGGTCGAGGAGGCGAGCCTTGGTGAGGCATCGGGACCCTACGGGGTCTGCCACGCCGACCCCGACGGCAACGAGGTTGACCTGGTGCCGGGCGGGGCGCTCGGCGAGCGGACCTCCGACTGGCAGGCGGTGTTCAGCGCGATGGCGTGCTACCGCGTCACCTTGCCGGCGCAGCAGCGCGACCTGGCCACCGCGGCAGCGGCGCTGGCCGACGACGCGGGCTTCCCCCTGCTGGTCGACCTGCGCCCCGGGCTCGTGATCATCGACAGCGGCAAGGACCAGGCGGAGGACGACGCACACGGCCTCGCGCTCGACTTCACCGACCTGGCCGAAAACCTCCAGACCGCTGCCCGCGAACTCGGGGCCACCGCGGATCCGGCGCTGCCGCGCTTCGCTCAGCTCTTCCTCGACGCCGCCGACGTCGACGCGGTCCGCGCGTTCTGGGTAGCCGCACTCGGATACACCCACGACCGCCGAGCCGGGGTCAGCGACATCCACGACCCACGGCGGCTGAACCCGGTGCTGGTGTTCCAAGAGCTCGACGCCTCGGATACGGAGCGGCGCCGACAGCGCAACCGCATCCACTTCGAGCTCGCCGTGCCGTCGGACATCGCGCAGGCGCGCCTTGCCACGACCATCGCAGCCGGTGGCCGGCTACTTGACGAGTCAGACGATCGCTGGCGCGTCGCCGACCCCGAAGGCAACGAACTGGTGATCGTCCGTGGGAAATAAGCTCGGCTGAGCTTTACGCATGATTACGGGGCGGGGCAGTGGACGGATTGCTCACCGGCGACGAACGCCGCGTGGTGGGTGCCGCACAGCACCTCGGCCTCATCCTGAGCAGTGATTGGCCGGTCGTAGCCGCTCATCTGCTCGCGCAGGGAGCCGATGGGCAAGCCGTCTCGGAACTCGCCGGCCTGCCACGGGCGACATCGCCCTGGTGCATCGACCAGCTGGTGCCCGAGGTGCTGGTCGAACTGGGCGTCCGGGAGATGCCCACGCAGCAGGCCAGCGATCTGGTCGCGCGCCTGGTAGGTCCGGTCGCAGCCACACGACCACCGGCCGACGAGTTCGCGGCGATCCGATTCCTGGCGCGGCTGGCCCCGGCTCTCGACTATCCCGGCGGTGCCATCGGTGATGCCTACGTGGCCGCGGAATGGCTGGACTGCGAGTGTCATGCCGACTCGCCTGAACGGGACGCGGCGATCGCCTTGGAGAAGGCTCTCCGCACGCCCGATCCGTTGGACATCGACCCCGGGCTGCTGCGAGCACTGACCGCCCAATGGTTCTGACAGCACGCGCCGACGCAGCCAACGCGCGGCCGGCGCCGGGCGTGCGTAAGACCGGGATGCGGGCCTATCGCTGCGCGTCGAAGTGGTCCTTCATCGCCGGGTAGTAGTCCTCGAACCGTGGGGCCGGGCGGTCCTCGCGGGCGGCGACCAGCGCGTCCAGATAGAACTCCCAACCCGGTCCGAGATCGCCGACCGCGGCCGTGTCGGCCAGGTGCTGGGTGAACCGCAGCTCGGTGACACCACCGCTCTCGGTCAGCACCATGTCCAGGAGCCAGCTGCCCTGCTCGTCGACCGCGGAAAGGGCCAGCCGGCGCTGCGGCTCGCACGCGTCGATCGTCATCTCCATCCAGGGCTGGCCGTCCTCGTGCACCATCTGGACCTCGATCGTGCGCCCCGGCGCCGCGTCGCCCTTCCACGGGCCGAACCAGCGGGCCGTGCGGTCGGTATCGGTCAGGCTCGCCCACACGTCGGCCGCGGGCGCCCGGAATGTGCGGGTCAGGACGAGGTCGTTGCCGAAGAGTTGTCCGGTGGGTGTCAGGCTCATGCGGTTTTCTCCTGGTCTCGGGTTGGCCCGGCCGCCGAGCGGCTCTCGCGCCGGGTGCGGTAGACCTCGGTCTCCAACGCGTCGAGGCGGTGCTGCCAGCCGGACGGCCGCGTCAGTCTGACCAGCCATCCCGTCAGCTCGTCGAGCGGTGCCGTGACCAACGCGTAGACCCGACGGCGCCCGTCGGCCGTGTCGCGCACCAGCCCGGCCTCACGCAGCACCCGCAGGTGCCGGCTGACGGCGGGCCGGCTGATCGCGAAGCGGTCGGCGATCTGCCCGGCGGTGAGCGGACCGTCGCGCAGCATCAGCAGGATCTCCCGCCGCACGCCGTCGGCGATCGCTCCCGCCACCTCGTCCACGCGGAAAAGCGTAACACATCGGTTACGCGTCTACGGAGGCGTCAGCGGCGAAGCGCCCGCAGCACACCGTGTCGCTTGAGCAGCCACACCAGGCGGCGCGCGTGACGGTGCCGCGCCAGCACCACGGCCAGCTCCCCGATCGTCTTCCAACGCCGGCCGCGGAGCTGGTTGTCCGCCGCCCGCCAGATCGCCTCCCGCAGGCGCGCGGACTCGAGCGCCGCAGTCAGCTCGGCACGCACGGCGGGATCGCCCAACGCCGACACGATCGACCGCGCGAGGTCCGGGCGGTCGGCGAGACCTTCCGCGATGCTCGAAGACACTTCCTGGCGTACGTCATCGGTGTCGACCAGCAGCAGGACGGCGCGCCGGATCTCGGTGGTCTCCAGCGCCGACCGCAGCAGGCCCATCACCCGCAGGTCGACCTCGTCGCCACCGTCCTCGGCAGCGAGTGCCGCCAGCAGCGCCGTCACCTCGTCGAGGTCGACGAGGTGCCGCACACCGTCCCGGAACGCCGGTCGATCCCATACGGAGAGCAACGCCCGGACCAGGTTGCGGTTCATGCCACCTGCTACCCACGAGATCGTCGATCCGAAACCGCCGCTGGCAGTAGCATCGTGCCGGCGTCCTCCGGGCGCCCGTCGGCCCGCGGGTCGATTCCGTCGAAGCTCCGAGGTGACGCGTGAACCAGCAGCCGGACGCCGACGCACCGACCGTGCAGTTCCCGGCACCGCGCCTACCGGTCGACCAGCAGCCCTCCTCGGCAGGTTTCATCCCGGTCCAATCCGGCCACACACCGGCACCCGGCCGCCAGCGCTCGTCACGGCGCCGCTTCTTCATGGCCGGCGGTGTCGCCGCGGCCGTGTTGGGTGCGATCGGCGGTGCCGGCGCCTACGCGTACGCCGGCGAAGTTCCGCGGGGCACCTCGGTGCTCGGTGTCGACATCGGCGGCAAGAACCGGTCCGACGCGATCGCCGCGCTGCACGCCGGTCTGGCGAAGCAGGCCGGCAAGCTCGGCAACCCGGTCGCGGTGCGGCTGGGCGACCGGGCGGCCGAGGTGACGCCGGCCGACATCGACCTCGGGGTCGACGTCGAGGCGACGGTCACGGTCGCGATCGAGGCGAGCCCCAACCCGATCGGCCGGCTGCTCGGCTCGCGTACCGTCGAACCGGTCGTCACCCTCGACGAAGGCAAGCTGCACGACCTGCTGGGCACCGCCCTCGGCAAGGACGCGCGGGCGATGAAGCAACCGTCGATCACGTTCTCGGGCACGACGCCCAAGCCGAACTACCCGCAGCCCGGCCGCGGTCTCGACGCGGCGCGGTCGGCGGACGCGGTCCGGTCCGGCTGGCTCGGCGGCGGGCCGGTGGACGTGCCGATCGTCGAGATCCATCCCGCCACGACCAAGGAGGACGTCGACAAGCTCGTCGCCGAGTTCGCCCGCCCGGCCGTCTCGGCACCGGTCACGGTCACGACCGAGCGAGGCGACGTCACGGTGGCCCCGGCCGCGATCGCCAAGAGCCTGCGGCTGGTCGCCGACAAGGCCGGCCGGATCGAGCCCGCGCTGGACGCGAAGAAGTTGCGCGCCGCGCTGTCCACCCCGCTGGGTGCGGTCGAGGTGCAGCCCAAGGACGCGCGGGTCGCGATCGTCAGTGGCAAACCGAGAGTCACCGAGGGTACGGAGGGCCGGCAGGTCGACGTGACCGCGCTCGCCACCGACCTGCTGGCCGTGCTGCCGAAGTCCGACGAGCGCACCGTCACCGGCAAGCTCGTGGCGGCGAAACCGGCGACGACCGCGGCCGACGTCGCCAAGCTCGGCATCAAGGAACGCGTCTCGACGTTCACCACCAAGTTCACCGGCGGCCTCGGCGCGCCGCGCAGCCAGAACATCGTCCAGATCGCGAAGGACGTCGACGGCACGTTGGTCAAGCCCGGCGCGGTGTTCTCACTCAACGGGCACACCGGCGAGCGCGGCTACCGGCAGGGCTACCGGGACGCTCCGGTCATCCTCGACGGCAAGCTCGTGCCGGGCGTCGGCGGCGGCACGTCGCAGTTCACGACCACCCTGTTCAACGCGGCCTACTACGCGGGGCTCGAGGACGTCCATCACAAGCCGCACTCGTACTATTTCGATCGCTATCCCGCGGTCATCGAGTCGACGATCTTCTGGCCGGACCTCGACATGAAGTTCCGGAACAACACCGAGTACGGCGTCGTCATCGACACCTCGTGGACCGACAACTCGATCACGGTGTCGATGTACAGCACGAAGGTCTGGGACAGCGTGAGCACCGAGTACAGCCCGCGGCGGAACATCACCAGCCCGAAGGTGATCAAACTGCCGAAGGGTCCGACGTGCATCGCGACCAACGGCATCCCCGGGTTCACCCAGGACGCGTTCCGCGTCTTCAAGAAGGACGGCAAGGTCGTCGAGCGGGAGAAGTTCACCTGGACCTACTCCGCCGAGCCCCGCTTCACCTGCGGGTAGCGACCAGGGCGGGGGCACTGGATCAGTGCCCCCGCCACGTGGTCAGCTCTTGAACGCGTCCTTGATTTTCTCGCCGGCCTGCTTCACGTTGGACTTTGCCTGGTCGACGCGACCCTCGGCCTCGAGCTCCTCGTCGCCGGTGGCCTTGCCGACACCTTTCTTGACCTTGCCCTTTACTTCTTCCGCCTTGTTGTTGATCTTGTCGTCGAGTCCCACGGAGAGTCCTCTCTGATTCGTCAGCGTGTCTTGGCGGTGGCCGCGAGATAGCCGCGGATCCGGTGCAGCAAGCGGTTCGCTTCGGCCGTGTGCGCGACGCCGGACCGATCGCCGTTGCGATGGATGACTTCCGCCAGCGCGATCGCCTCCCGTCGCAACGATGCCGGCGCCGAATGCTCGGCACCGGCAGGCAGTTGGCGCACGGCCTCGTCGAGTTGGCCCAGCGTCTGGGCGAGCCGGCTGTTCGGCGGCGGCGGAACGATGGGATGCATCCCGAGCCAACCTTCCGGTGTCGAAATCGACCTTCCAGATCAGTATGCCGGACAAAACGCCCATATGTTTGAAGAACCGTATTATTCGCGATCGAGTTGGCGCAGGTTGGTGTGTGCGAGCTCCACGATCTCGTCGGCGTTGCCGGACAGGATGGTGCGGGTCGCGTACAACGTGAAGCCTTTGATCTGCTCGCGGGTGATCTTGGGTGGCAGCGAGAGCTCGTGGCGGGCGGTGCGGGCGTCGACCACGGCCGGCCCGTCGTGGGCGAGCGCCTCGCGCAGCGCGCCCTCGAGCTGCTCGGCTCTTTCGACGCGCCGGCCGAACAGCCCGGCCGCCGTCGCGATGGCTGCGAAGTCCGGGTTGACCAGCTCGGTGGCGTAGGTGACGATGCCGGCCGCCTTCATCTCCAGCTCGACGAACGACAGCGCGTTGTTGTCGAACACCACGACCTTGACCGGCAGGCGCTGCTGGCGCAGAGTGAGCAGCTCGCCGAGCAGCATGGCCAGCCCGCCGTCGCCGGACAGGGCGATGACCTGGCGGTCGCGGTCGGCGGCCTGGGCACCGATCGCGTGGGGCAGGGCGTTGGCCATGCTGCCGTGTGTGAACGAGCCGATCAACCGCCGGCGACCGTTCATGTGGAGGTAGCGGGCGGCCCAGATGCTCGGGGTGCCGACGTCGGCGGTGAACACGGCATCGTCGGCGGCGAGCCGGTCGATCGCGGCCGCGACGTGCTGCGGGTGCAGCGGCCCGGCGCCGCGTCCCGGCTCGGCCAGGCGGTCCAGCCGGGCCCGGGCGCGGCGGTAGTGTGCGGTCATCCGGTCCAGGTGGGCGGTGTCCGCCTTCGCGTCGACCATGGGCAGGAGCGCGTCGACGGTGTCCTTGACGGCACCGACCAGCGGGACGCGGACCGGAACGCGGCGGCCGATGCGCTCGCCGCGCACGTCGACCTGGATGACGGGCACGTCGTCCGGATAGAACAGGCGGTAAGGGAAGTCGGTGCCGAGCATGAGCAGGGCGTCGCAGTGCTCCATCGCCCGGTAGCCGGAGCTGTATCCGATGAGCCCGGTCATGCCCACGTCGTACGGGTTGTCGTAGGCGAGGTGCTCCATGCCCCGCAACGCGTGCACGACCGGCGCCCGCAGAGCTCCGGCGATGGCGACCACCTGCTCGTGCGCGCCGGCGCAGCCCGCACCGGCCAGGATGGTGACCCGCTCGGCCCGGTTGAGGATGTCCGCGGCGGCCGCGAGCGAGGCGTCGTCGGGCCGGATGACCGAGTCGGCTCGCCGAACCGCGCCGGGCCAGGCGCCGGCTGTGGCTTCGGTGAGGAAGATTTCGCCGGGGATGATCACGACGCCGACACCACCGCGCTGCAACGCCGCCCGCATGGCCGCCTCCAGCAGCCGCGGCACCTGCTCCGGAATGCTGGCCAGCTCGCAGTAGACGCTGCACTCGGCGAACAACTGCTGCGGGTGGGTCTCCTGGAAGTAGCCGCTGCCGATCTCGTCGGCCGGGATGTGTGCCGCGATCGCCAGCACGGGCACGCCGCTGCGGTTGGCGTCGTACAGCCCGTTGACCAGATGCAGGTTGCCGGGGCCGCAACTGCCGGCGCACACCGAGAGCTGACCGGTCAGCGCGGCCTCGCCGGCCGCGGCGAAGGCCGCCGCCTCCTCGTGGCGCACGTGCTCCCACGACAGCCCGCCGTCGCGCCGCAGCGCATCGGTGAAACCGTTCAGCGAGTCACCGGGAATGCCCCAGACCCGCTTGACCCCCGACGCCTTGAGCGTCGCCACCATCGCCTGCGCCACCGTTCGTGCCATGCCGCACCTAGGCTATCGATCCCGTGACCGGTGCGAGACGTCTTTGGCGAACGACTCCCGCGACGCGATCAGCGTTGGAGAGTCAGCAGCCCCGGCCGGTAGGGCAGGAGCCCGTAGTCGCCGCCGGAGTTGGGGGAGCGCCCCTGGTAGAGCAGCTGCAGGTTGCAGGGGTCGACGGTCATGGTCTGGTCGGCGTTGGCGCGGATCAGCTCCCCGTGGCTGATGTCGTTGGTCCAGGTGGCGCCGCTATTGGCCTTGCCCGCGAACGGGTTGCCCTCGGTCGCGGCCTGCGGTGTCCACGAGCCGTTGAGGCTGGTGGCCGTGAACGAGCGGAAGTAGCGGCCTTGCGCGCCGATGGCCTCCACGAGCATGAGGTACCGGTTCTCGTTCTGAAGCTTGTAGACCTGAACAGCTTCGAAGAGGTTGTTCGTCGTGTCGGTCATGATGGTCGTGTACGTCGAGCCGAAGTTGCCGGGGAAGTTTCCGATGGGCATGCTGGCGCGGTAGATCCTGCCGTTGTCTCCGGCGAAGAACAGGTACATGTTGGTGCTGTCGCCGATGAGGGTCTGGTCGATGGGTCCGGTGCCGGAGTTGGAGATGCTGCCGGTGAACAGGGTCTGTTGCGCCGACCAGCCGTTGGCGTTGGTGGGGTCGCTGGACGTGCGGTAGGAGAACGCGGTGCCGCCCCACTGGTAGGCGAGGACCCAGATGTTGCGCGGCGCGAAGTAGAACAGGGTGGGCGCGACGGTGCTCGATGACATCGTGTTCTGGCTGGCCGAGGCCATGTCGGACCAGTTCGTGAAGAGGCCGAAGTTCATCGAGCCCCACCTGGTCCCGGTGTCGTGCGTGGTCGCGTAGACCAGATGCCGGCCGTTGTACGGGGCGTAGGTGAAGTCCTTGAGCGACACCCACCCGGACTTCGGGGTGGCCAGCGGGCCGGTCGACGTCCAGCGGTACGTGGACGGCAGCGCGCACCCGCCACCCGGGTTTCCGCTGTCGACGCGGGCGAGTTGCCACTGCTGGTTGGCACCGTTCCAGTCGTCGTACTGGACGATGCTTCCGCCGTCGGCGGTCGAGGCGCCCTGGACCTCGACGACCCTGTTGCTGTTGCGGTTGACCAACCGGACGTAGCCGTCGCTGGAGTCCGCCAGCCGGAACTGCTGGTTGGCCGCGTTGTTGTCGGTCCACTGCACGATGTTGGCGCCGTTGGCGGTCGACCAGTTGTAGACGTCGAGCACCTTGCCCGACAACCGCGACCGCAGCCGGTAGTAGCCACCGCCCGAGTCCACGAACTGCCACTGCTGCTGGTTGCCGTTGTTCCGCGCCCACTGCACGATCCGCGCGCCGTCGTTCGTGGCCAGGTTGTAGACGTCCAACGCCTTGCCACTGTTACGGTTGACCAGCACGTACCACGCGCTCGTGTCGACGGTCGCGGCCGCGGCGGGCGTCGCCAGGACGGTCGCCGCAACACTCGCGATCACCGCCGCGGCGACGCCACCAGCGATGAAGCGCCGCAACCAGCGACGCGGAGTTGACGGAGCCAGTTGAAGCCCGGACATGATCTTCCTCCACATGGGAAAGAGGGGCATGCCAGGTCAGAGATGTGATCGTTCACAACGGAGGCACGCCGCCTCAGGCGACTGCACGAAGGCCAGACGAACGGGCTTGCCCGGTGAGCCTGTCGTCGGCGTTGACATCGACTGTGAGCGATAACATGACGTACGTCAAGCCGTGATGTCGACGAGTCCCACGGCTGTCGCGCGGAGCAGGAGCGTGAGCCTCGGCTCGAAGTCGAGCGCGGCATGTCCCCAGGCCGGCATCTGTTCGTAGAGCGCCGCCAGGGTGGGAGTGGGGTGGGAGACCTGCCAGAGGCCGGCCGCGAGCGTGACCGCGACCGCGATGAGACCCTCGATCTGCTCGACGGTCATGCTACTGGCCTCTGCCAGGACGTTCGTGATCTCTGTCGCGGCGGCGGTGGCGTTCGTCTTGTACCTGCGGGCGCGTTCGATGTCGACATCGCCTTCGAGGCTCATCGCCGCGTGGGAGAGCAGGTCACAGAACACCGACAGCGACGCGAGCGTCGAGGCGACCGCCACCGCGACCTGCTCGGGGCCGAGCCCGGCTCGATCGCCGACGGCGGCCTTGACGGCGTCGCGCCACTGCCCCCACCCGCGCTCGGCCAGTTCGAGCAGCAGTTCCTCGCGGTTCGCGTAGTACCGCCGCGCACCTGTCCGGTGCAGCCCCGCGCGGTCGGTGACAGCCGCGACCGTGACGAACCGAACACCACCAAGGTCGAGGGCGAGGGCCTCGGCCGCGGCCAGCAGGTCCTCGGCACGTTGTGCCTTGTCTTCGGGCGATCGCGCTCGCTCACGCATGCTCCCAGTTTAGTGCATCGCGCGATGCGCTATCGGGCTCGGCCGTGCTACGGTCGAGTTAGCGCATCATGTGATGCGTTATGAGGAGATGATTCTGATGCGGGCAGTGCAAGCCACCTCCTTCGGCGCCCCGTCGGTGCTGACCGTCACCGAGCTCCCGGACCCCGTTCCCGGGCCGGGCGAGATCGCCATCGATGTCACTCATTCCGCTGTCGGGCTGGTCGACGTGCTGATGCGGCGTGGCGTGTTCAAGGACCAGCCCGGGATGCCGCAACCGCCGTACGTGCCGGGCCTCGAGGTCGCCGGAACGGTGCGCGCGATCGGCGCGGGCGTCACCGGATTCACGCCGGGCGAGCCCGTGGTCTCCATGTCCGCGGCCGGCACCGGCGGCTATGCCTCCGTCTACGTCGCCCCTGCGGCTCTCGTCGTCTCGACCGCGGGCTACGGCATCGAGCCGGGCCTGGCGGTCTCCGTCGTGCCGAACGCGGCGATGGCGCACGTCGCGCTCACCCAGGTCGCGCACCTCGCCGAGGGCGAATCCGTGCTCGTGCACGGCGCGCTCGGCGGTTTCTCGGCCGCCTTTCCCGGCATCGCCAGGCAGCTCGGCGCCTCCCGCGTGGTGGGCACGGTGCGGACGGGCAAGCTGGCGGCGGCCGCCGACACCCGGCTGCCCTACGACAAGATCGTGGACTCGGCCGACCTGTCCACGGCGCTGGCGGACGAGAAGTTCGACGTCGTGATCGACCCGGTCGGCGGTCAGCTCCGCACGCGGAGCCTGTCTCTCCTGAGGCCGGGTGGTCGCCTGATCGCTGCCGGAAACGCCAGCGACGACTGGACCCACCAGATCGACAGCAACCAGCTCTGGCTCGGCAGCGTCACCATCTCCGGCTTCAACGCCGGCGCGTTCCTGCCGACCCATCCGCAGCACATCCGACCCGCCCTCCGCGCCGCGTTGACGGCGGTCGCCGCGGGTCTGGGGGAGACCGTCGTCGACGTCCTCCCGTTCCGCGAGGCGGCCATCGCCCACCAGCGTATGGAGGACCGCACCCTTCGCGGACGCCTCGTGCTGACGTCGGCGGACCGTTCATGACCTTCACTTGGACCAGTCCCAGCCGCGGGCCTTGTCTGCCATTACGAAACCTCCCCTGAGCCAGAGACGCGGGGCCGCGTCGTCTCTCCGTACTCTCCGGGGGACGGACCCTCACCGGGTCTCCATCCGGCACTCGCCGCTCTTCACCGGTATCCGTGCGGTATTCGCCGTTGCGCGCACGTTCAACAGTTGCGCCTTCAAACATCCCATCTTACCTATTGACGTGCATCGTTGCGCAGCGCACACTGGCGCCCAAATGCTGCCTTGACTCGCAGTGAAGCGGGTCAATGATCGGATCTCTGATGACCCAGTGCATGGAGGAGCCATGCCCACAGCCCGCGTACCACAGTCGATCCTCGCCCTTGTTGTCGCGACCGCGGCGGTGTTGGTGGTGATGCCTGACGCCCGCGCCGCGGTGGGTTTCGAGGTGCAGAGCCTCGACGGGAGCGGCAACAACCTGTTCCGGCCGGCGCAGGGGCAGGTGGGCACCAGCTACTCCCGGGTGGCCGCGGCCCGCTACGCCGACGGGCGCGGGCAGCCGGTGACAGGGCCGAACAGCCGGTACGTGAGCAACCGCGTCTTCAACGACGCGCACCAGAACATCTTCTCCGAGCACCGGGTGACCCAATGGGGCTGGACCTGGGGCCAGTTCCTCGACCACACCTTCGGCCTCGCCGCCGGCGGCACCGAGTCGGCGCCGATCCCGTTCAACGCCGCCGATCCGCTGGAGCAGTTCGTCGACACGGCCGGCGGGATCCCGTTCACCCGCGACCGGGCGGCCACCGGCACCGGGGTCACCAACCCGCGCCAGGCGGTCAACACGGTCAGCTCCTACATCGACGCCTGGGCCGTCTACGGCGGCACACCGCAACGGCTCGAATGGTTGCGTGACGGGCCGGTCGACAACAACATGGCCAACAACGCGGCGACGCTGATGATGCCGGGCAACTACCTGCCGCGCCGTGACGCACGTGGCAACGCGGCCGCCGCGCCGGCCATGGACGTCGACGGCCGGCTGATCGGCAACTCCGGCGCCGCCGTCACCGCCGGCGACGTGCGGGCCAACGAGAACGTCGCATTGACCGCCACCCACACCCTCTTCGCCCGCGAGCACAACCGGATCGCGCGGTCGCTGCCGGCGTCGCTGAGCGCCGAGGACCGGTTCCAGATCGCCCGCCGGATCGTCGTCGCCGAGCAGCAGTACATCACCTACAACGAGTTCCTCCCGGTGATGGGCGTCAACCTGCCCGCGTACACCGGATACAAGCCGTCGACCGACACGACGCTGTCCAACGAGTTCGCGACCGTCGGCTACCGCGCCCACAGCCAGATCCACGGCGAGTTCACCGCCGAGACGCAGGCATCCCGCTACACCTCGGCACAGCTCGACGCGTTCCGCGCGCAGGGGCTCGAGGTCGAGGTCGACGGCGCCGACGTGGCCATCACCGTGCCGCTCAACGTCGGGTTCTTCAACCCGGGCCTGCTTCCCGCGCTCGGCCTCGGTCCGCTGATGACCAGCCTGTCGGAGTCGCAGTACCGCAACGACGAAATGATCGACAACCAGCTCCGCAGCGTGCTCTTCCAGGTGCCGGTGCCGGGCAATCCGACCTGTTTGGACGGTCCGACGCTGCCGGCCTGCTTCCGCGGCGTGGTCGACCTCGGCGCGATCGACATCGAACGGTCACGCGACCACGGGATGCCGAGCTACAACCAGATGCGGCAGGCGTACGGGTTGCCGCCCAAGACCTCGTTCCGGGCCATCACCGGCGAGTCCACGGACACGTTCCCGTCCGGCACGGGCGTGGACAACCCCAACAGCCTCGACTTCCTGAGTACGGCCGACATCAACGGCAGCCCGACCGTGGTCGGCGAGGCCGACGGCTCGACCTCCGGCGTCCGCCGGTCGACGGTCGCGGCCCGGTTGCGGGCCGTCTACGGCAGCGTGGACAACGTCGACGCGTTCGTCGGCATGATCGCCGAGCCGCACGTGACCGGCAGCGAGTTCGGCGAGCTGCAACGCGCCATCTGGACCCGGCAGTTCCAGGCCCTCCGCGACGGCGACCGCTTCTTCTACGGCAACGACCTGGGCCTGTCCTGGATCCGCGACCAGTTCGGCGTCGACTTCCACACCACCCTCGCACAGGTGATCGCCCGCAACACCGACACGCCGGCCGCCGACATCAACCCGAACGTCTTCCTGGTGCCCGACGACGACCTGCCCGCGGCGACCTGCCGCGTCACGTACGCCGTCACGACGTCGTGGACCGGCAACTTCCAGGTCGAGCTCGGCATCACCAACCTGACCGGGGCGCCGGTCAACGGCTGGACGGTCCAGTGGCAGTTCGCCAACGGACAGGCCGTGACCCTGGGTTGGAACGGCACGTTCAGCCAGAGCGGCCCGACCACGACGGTCCGCAACGCGAGCTGGAACGCGACCCTGGCGCCGGGAGCGACGCTGTCGGGGGTGGGCTTCAACGCCAGCTTCGACAACGTGACCAACCCGATCCCACCCAACATCACCCTCAACGGCAGACGCTGCGCCGTGAGCTGACGCGAGTGCCCGGGCCGCTGCGGCCCGGGCACCGCTCGGAGGTTCAGCCTTTCGTGGCCGGGGCCAGGCGAATTTCGCGATGTCGGCCCGCGGGCGCCGGAACCTACGGAAGATCAGCTTACGAAACCGGAGGGAGTCGCGGATGGGTGTGCACGCCGACGCACAAGATCGTCGTGGGTAGCCCATCGTCGACCTCGCCCAGCCCGACGGAGATGCTCAGGAGCCGCGGCTACCTGGCCCTGTTGGTTGTGGGCGCGGCGATCGGCGTCCCGGTGTCGATCGTCGCGTACTTCTACCTCAAGGCAGTCAACAACGCACAGACCTTCTTCCTCACCGACCTGCCGCGCGACCTGGGTTTCAGCGGCACCCCGGTGTGGTGGCCGATCCCGATGGTCGCGGTAGGCGGCCTGCTGGTCGGCCTCAGCCTGCGGTACCTGCCAGGACCGGGAGGGCACAACCCGGCGGAGGGCTTCGTGGCGGGCTCGCCGCTGAGCACACGCGACCTGCCCAGTGTCGCCTGCGCGTCGCTGGCCACGCTGGCCTTCGGCGCGGTCCTCGGCCCGGAGGGCCCGCTGGTGCTCATCGGCTCGGGGCTGGCAGTGCTGATCGTGCGGCTGCTCAAGCGCGACACGCCACACCAGGCAGTGGTGCTGATCGGCGCGGCCGGCAGCTTCGCCGCCATCTCGACCCTGCTGATCTCCCCGCTCGCGGGCGCGTTCCTGCTGCTGGAGGCGGCCGGCGTCGGCGGGAGCATGGTCAGCGTGGTGATGGCGCCCGGGCTGCTGGCCGCGGGCATCGGCGCGCTCATCTTCGTGGGCCTCAATCACGTCACCGGGTTCGGCACGTTCTCGCTCGCGGTGCCGAACATCCCCGCACTCGGACCGCCGACCGTCGGCGAGTTCGGCTGGGCCATCGTCATCGGCCTGGCCGCCGGCGTGCTCGGCACCGCGATCCGCCGCCTCGCCTTCCAGATCCAGCCGTACGTGACGCGGCGCGTGCTGCTGGCCACCCCCCTCGCGGGCGTGGTCGTCGGGGGATTCGCGGCCCTCTTCGCCGCGGTCACCGACAAGGGCCCGGAAGAGGTGCTGTTCTCGGGCCAGAATGCGCTGCCTACCCTGATCCAACTGGCCGGCGCCTGGTCGGTCGGCGAGTTGGTGCTGCTGGTCCTGTTCAAGAGCCTGGCCTACAGCGTGTCGCTGAGCAGCTTCCGCGGCGGCCCGACGTTTCCCGGCATGTTCATCGGAGCGGCCGGTGGTCTCGCCCTGTCGCATGCGGCCGGCCTGCCGCTGACCGCCGGCGTCGGCATGGGCATCGGCGCGATGACCGTGGTCATGCTCGGTGGCCTGCCGCTCACCGCCGTCCTGTTCACGCTGCTCTTCCTGCAGTCCGAGGCCCTCAACCTCATCTCGGTGGTGATCGTCGCGGTCGTCGTCGCCTGGGTCACCGCCGCCAATCTCTCCCCGTGGTCGCGACCGCCTACTGCGGGAACGGGGTCTCGTCCGGCTGGCAGACCGTCCCGGGCGGGGGAGTGACCAGGTCGACCAGGAAGGTCACCCGGGCCGCGTCCATGCACGCGCTCGGCACCTGGTAGCTCGGGTGCCCGTAGCCGTCGAGGGTGAGCAGCACCGCGTTGCCGAGCAGCTTCTCGGTGAACTGGGCGTTGGGGTACGGGCTTCCCGCGTCAGCCTTTGGCGCATCCGGGGCCGCACAACGGAAGGCGCGGCCGCGGCACCGACGAGGTGCCGCGGCCGCGATGTGACTATCCGGTGGCCAGAACCGCCTGGCCCTTGTTGAAGTTCTTCGCTGTGCCGTTCGGAACGTAGTTCTTCTCCACGTTGCCGGCCGCGTCCACCGAGAACCAGTTGATCCTGGTCCCGACGGGCAGGGTCAGGATCTCCCCGGCCTCGCGGATGCCCGCGGAGGCGTACAGCGTGGACGCGTAGGTGGGCGTGCCGCCGTCGATGGTGTAGAAGACGGCGGCCGCCTCGGTCACGTTGAACTGGACGTTGACCATGCCCTCCGTCGCGCTCGGGGTCACCGCCAGGGTGCTTTCCGGGCGCTGGTAGTCGGTGGAGTAGTCACGCGCCACCCGCAGCAGCTCGACGAGGCCGTTGGAGAACTCCATCGTCTCGTTGTGCGCCGAGTCCCACGAGGGCTGGAACGAGGTGCCGACCTCGAAGTTCCAGGCGTAGATGCCGTACTTGTACCACAGCATGTCGCCGGAGTTCCCCGCCGCCGAGTAGAGCACGTCGGAGATCGGGCCGGTCCGGGCCGGCGTCACCGCCATGTTGCGGTGGCGCTTGATCGCGGTCAGGATCCGGGACGAGGCACCCCAGAAGAACGACTCCTGGGCCAGGGTCGGCCGCGGTGCCGAGATCCGGCCCGGGGTGGCGTACGCGCCCGGCGACCACATGAAGTAGTTGCCGGACGAGTGCAGGTTCATCGAGAACTTGATGTTCGGCCGAGCCGCCAGCCAGTCCACGTTCCTGCTCTCCGGCTCGGACAGCTCGCTGGGCCCGGCGTACGTCTCGCCTGTGCAGCTCGCGGAAGCACCGGAGTAGCCGTCGAAGAGGCTGTACTCGGTGTAGTTGCGGTTGTTGTCCACGCCCCACGAGTTGCGGCCGAGGGCGTCCGCCGACCCGGTCAGCGGGCAGTGGTTGGTCATGTTCTTCCGCTGCGAGTTGAAGTCGTAGAACGAGTAGTGGCCGCCGTCCGGGTTGATCGACGGGGCGATCCAGATGTCCAGGTTGTTCAGCAGCTGCTTGGTCTTGCCGTCATGTGCGTAGTTGCGCAGCAGCCGCTCCGCGGTCTCGATGGTGACCAGCGGCGGCACCCACTCACGTGCGTGCTCCTGGGCGTACGCCAGGACACCGGTCTTCGATCCGTCCCGGGTCTTACCGATCCGGATCGCGTACACCGGCTGGGGATCGCGGGAAACGCTGGCCGGCGCCCGCAGTCCGTCGGTCAGCGCCGTGCGGGCGGCGGTGGCCACCACACCCGCACCGGTGTTGCCCCGGTAGGTGTACGCCTGGATCAGCGAGCCGGCGCTGGCGTTGAGCGCCGCGACGACCTCGGCCGCGGTGCTGGTCACCGCGCCGCTGGCGTTGGTCGCCAGGCTGACCTTGATGTCGTTGCCGGTCAGGCTCACCGACAGCGGCTGGTCGGCGGCACCCGGGTTGGCGAGCTCGACGGAGATGTCGTTGCCGCCCTCGTGGCCCCAGGCCCGCGAGTCGACCGCCACCCGGCTGGCGTTCGCGGTGCCGAGCACCACCTGCGCCTTGCGGCGGTAGCCGTTCGTCTTGTACGGCAGCTCGACGATCTCGGCAAGCTGCGGGAACTCGGCCGCCAGCGCCTTGATCCGGTCGTACAGCTCGGTCGGGGTCAGGTAGCTGCTGACGAAGTCCTTCTGGTAACCCGGACCCTCGGGCGACTCCTCCGAAATCGGCAGCCACTCCTTCACCTGGACGTTGGCCACATCCCCGGTCGGGCTGGTGATCTGGATCCGGTCCGGCCGGCTGGTGATCGTGGAGGCACCGCGGTGGTACAGGTAGACCCCGGCGTCCACGAACCGCGAGATGTTCTGCGAGCCGCCCGAGCCCATCGCCGTGCCGGGTCCGCTGTCCCGCTGCACGGTCAGGGCGCTGGTCGAGGTCTGGCCCTGTGCCCACTTCGCCTCGACCGACAGGACCTGGTTGGTCCCCGAGGTGTAGTAGTCGGCCCGGATGATTTTGATGTCCTTGGTGGTGGGGTCGTCCACCAGTTCCGCCGTGAACGCCTGGTTCTCGGCGATGTGCGCGGCGATCGTCGCCTCGCGCTCGCCCACCCGCTCCGCGGAGTCCTCGGGGGCGAACAGGACGTTGCCGACCTGGTAGCCGTTGGCCTGGAGCCCGGCGACCTCGTTGGGGGTGACGACGGCGTGCAGCACGATGCCGTCCGGGACCTGCGAGACGTGGTGGTCGAGGTCGACGCCGGTGGCGACGAGGCGGTCCATCTCCGCGGTGCCGGAGACCTTCACCTCGACGACGCTCGCCTCCTCGCCGGGGAGACGCTCGAGCTCGACCGGCGCGGCGGGTGTCTCGGCGGGCGAAGCTCCGTCCGGTGCGGCGGCCGCCGGGCTGACGAGGAGCACGGCGGTGACGGCGGCGAGGGTGACGACTGGTAGCCGCCTCAGCCACCGCCCACTGGGGGTGTGGGGCATCTGGGTGTGCCCTTTCTGTGCGATCCGTTAGGGCCTGAGTCCGGGGACGCGGTTCACGCGTTGGGGCTCCCCGTCCTTGTTCGGCCGGCCGGTGATCGCTCTCGGGTTGGAGGGCACACAGAAGGCGCTTCCCGACCAACGACGCCGATTCGTTGGTAGAGACCCGGCTGCCAGTGCGCCCATCCTGAACGGGGGTGCTCGGTGCTGTCAATGACCAGGTCGGAGGCGGTGCCTGCCGTGAACGGGATTGCCCCGGTACGGGTCCGTCGACCTTTGTGAGAGAGCGCGATCAGGTTTGACCGGTGATCCATACCGGACGGTGAACGCCCGACGGCCACGCGGTGCACGTTGCGGAAGATGACGCCGCTCGATCTTTATTCGGCGCACGGGCCCTGCTGATCTCGCGCTCACCATCGACGCACGTCAGTGCCGTCTCACCACCGTCCAGAAGGGAGACCCCCATGCTGAGCTTCACCAGCCAGGTTGCCACGACGGCATCCGGTGGGCTGACCGTCACCGTCGCCCCCGGCGCCTCCACCACCTGCGGCTCCTGGTAGTTCGTCGTACGCACATCGGTGGCGACGCACCCGGCGGTCATCGACGTCAGTGCCGAGTCGCCGGCGGTCGCCCGGTCGGTCCGCGCGGCGTTGGGGGCGTTGCGATCCGGATCCGTCACGGTCGCCGACCATCTCGACCCCGGGCTGCTGCCGATCGAGAGTGCCAACATCGAGCGCCTCTTCGCCGACCTCGCACAGGCCGGCATGGTGGTCGACGAGGGCGGCGGCGCCTTGCAGGACGCCGTCACCGCGGCGCTGCTCGGCCGGCTCGTCACGCCGTACCCGACCGGTTGCGAGGCACCGCAGCGCGAGGTCCTGACCGACTGCGCGGCATCGGCCGCCCAGGCGCGTATCGTCGTCGACGGCGTGGTGCTGCTCCGTCCGGGCGGAACCGCTAGTTAGGTGGCGGCGTGACCGGCGCGGTCGGGCGCGGCGACCCGGTCGGCCGCGGCGTCCTGGTCGGTTCCGGCTCGCGGGTGGGCTCCACCGACGGGGTCGGCTCCGGCGCGTCCGTCGGCTCGGGCGTGCGGGTCGGCGACGGGGCTGTCGTCGCCGCGCTGGGCGGGGCGGACGGGGTCTCCTGCGGGAACTTGGGCTCCGCGAACCGGTAGTCGTCCGGGTTGAGCTTCATCGCCTTGGCCGCCTCGGTCATGAACTGCTGCCAGATCTTTCCCGGATGGCTCGCGCCGAACACGTCGTAGCTGCCGTCCTTGGTGCGCAACGGCTTGCCGTCCGTGGTGCCCAGCCACACCGCCGCGGACATCGCACCGGTGTAGCCGACCATCCACGCGTGCAGGTTCTGCGTGGTGCTCTTGCCGGCCTGCCAGGTGCCGGTCTTGCCCGCCGCGTCCCAGTCCGGCACCTTCGCCGCGGCGACCCGGCGCAGCGTCCAGTTGAGCTGCTTGGACTGCTCCTCGTCGAGCCCCACGTCCGTCTGCTTCAACTGCTCCTTGTAGAGCTCCTCGTCCCCCTTGGACACCGAGCGGACGAAGTGCGCCTCCGCGCGCTTGCCGCCGGCCGCGAACGTGGCCATGCCGTTGGCGTGGTCCTGCACCGTGATGCCGTACTGGCCGATGCCGACCTCGGTGGAGAATCGGGGTGCGGCGTCCTTGCCCGACGTCTCGCGCAGGTCGACCCGGACGGGTTCGGGCTTGTCCTTCTCGTTGGCCCACATCGACTCGACGCCGGCCTTGCGGGCCATGTCGATGACCGCCGCGACCCCGAGCTGCTCGGTGAGCGCGAAGTAGGTGGTGTTCAGCGACGCGACGGTCGCCTCCCAGAGCGCGCAGTCCGGCTGGCAGTCCGCGCTGCCGGAGTTGCGGATCGGCCCGGCCGCGCTGTCGCGGGTGCGGCCGCTGGCCGGGAACTCCTTGGTCGCGGGGGAGTCGAACGTCTGCTTCGGCGAGATGTCCTGCCGCAGCGCCTCCGCCAGGTCGTACACCTTGAAGGAGGAGCCCGGCGGGTGCTGACCGAAACCGGCCGCGTTGCCCTCGTCGTCGATGTACCACCCCGCGTAGTCGGCGCCGGAGCCGTCGTTGCCGCCGTAGTACGCGAGGACCCGGCCGCTGCCCGGTTCGACGGCCACCAGCGCCGACTGCCAGTTCTTGGGCTGTCCCCGCACCGCGTCGGGTGCCTTCTCGCCGTGGATGTTCGCGGCCGCCTCGGCCGCGTCCTGCGCCCGCTTGTCGACCGTCGTCACGATCCGGAAGCCGCCGTTGCGGACATAGTCGAATGGTCTGTCCTTGAACGGTTCGGTGCCCCGCAACTCGCTCAGCACATGGTTGACGACCAGCCCGGTGGGCCCGCCGAGGCCGGACTGACCGGCCCGCGGGTCGTAGTCACGGACCGTGTCGGGGTAGGCGAGGTTCGAGGCTTCGGCCGCGGTGAGATAGCCCAGGGCGACCATCCCGTCGCGGATGTAGCGCCACCGCTCGATCGAGTTCTGGCGAGCCTTGTCGTTGCGGGTCGGGTCGTAGCCGGGTTGCCCCTCGGGGTCGTCCGGGTTCGCCTCCGGCTGCTTGACCATCGCGGCCAGCACCGCGGCCTCCGCGAGCGTCAGTTGGTTCGCGCGGGAGGCGTCCTTGCGGGCCGTCTTGCCGAAGAACGCCTGTGCTGCCGCCTCGATGCCGTACGCGCCCCGACCGAACGGCACGGTGTTGAGATAGAAGCCGAGGATCTCCTCCTTGCTGTGCTTGTCGGCCAGCTTCCAGGCCATGACGGCTTCGCGCAGCTTGCGGGAGTAGGTGACCCCTTGCAGATCGGCGGCGATCCGGGCGTACTGCTGGGTGATCGTCGAGGCGCCCTGCCGGTCACCGCCCGTGACGTTGTTCCACGCGGCCCGCAGCACACCCTTGAAGTCGATGCCCTCGTTGGTCCAGAACGTCCGGTCCTCGGCCGCCACGATGGCCTGCTTGACGGCGTCGTTCATCTGGTCGTACGGCACGATCGTGCGGTTCTCCGTGCCCAGCTTCGCCATCGGCGTCTTCCCGTCGGCGTAGTAGAGCGTCGTCGACTCGGGCAGCACCAGTTCGTCGGGCGGGGGCACGCTGTCCACGTAGTAGGTGCCGATCGCGGTGCCGGCGCCGCACATGACCAGCAGCAGCGCCAGGCCGCCGAGCAGCCACGTCTTGCGGCGCGAGCGCTTGCCCGGTGCCTTGGCGGGTCGCCCGGCGGAGGGTTCGGCCGGTGCGACTCGGCTCTGGGGGTCCGCCACAGGCCCGTCGCTCGGATTCAAGGACATCGCACCGCGTTACCCGATCGTGCTCCCGGGCAATCACAGCTGACCGTTTCGAGGCGACCTCCTATAACTTGTAGGTGTAAGCCGGGAGGTGAACAGTGGGCAACCACGCGGTCTGGGGTCTGGCCTCGGCCACCTTCGCCGCGGCGTTCGTCGAGTTCGTCGAGGCGGCCACCATCGTGCTGGCGATGGCGTTGACGCGTGGCCGGCGCTCGGCCCTGGCCGGTGCCGGCGCGGCCCTCGTCGCGTTGGTCCTCTTCAGCGCCGTGGTCGGCTATTCGCTGGCGACGTGGCTGCCGCGGACGGTTCTGCAACTGGTGGTGGGCACGTTGCTGCTGATCTTCGGGTTGCAGTGGTTGCGCAAGGCGATCCTGCGCAGCGCGGGCCTCATGGCACGCCACGACGAGGACTCCGCGTTCGCCGCGCAGACCGCCGCGGCCGAGGCCGCCGGCCATCGCAATCGTTTCGGGCTCGACTGGTTCGGCTTCGTCGTCTCGTTCAAGGGCATGTTCCTCGAAGGCGTCGAGGTGGTGTTCATCGTGATCACCTTCGGCCTCAACGCCGGCGACGTGCCGGTTGCCGTGGCCGCCGCGGTCTGCGCCGGCCTGATCGTCGCCGGGATCGGCGCGGTCGTGGCCCGCCCGCTGTCGGCCGTGCCCGAGAACGCGCTCAAGTACGCCGTCGGGCTGCTGCTCACCACCTACGGCACCTTCTGGGCCGTCGAAGGGCTCGGCGTGTTCCACGGCGGGTCAAGCCTGCACTGGCCCGGCGGCGACTGGGCACTCGTGGTGATCCTGGCCGGCTGGCTGATCTGGTCCCGGGTGCTGGTCGCCCTCCTGCCTCACGTGCGGCGCAAATCGGTCGCCGCCAACCTCGACCGCTTGGGGAGTCCGGCATGAACCTGGTGCGCGGTGTCTACCGCTTCGGCTACGACTTCATCGTCGGCGACGACTGGAAGATCGCAGTCGCCGCGCTGCTCTCCCTGGCGATCGGCCTCACGCTGATCGGGACCGACGTGTTGCCCGGCTACGCCGTCGCGCTGACCGGCGCCTTGATCGCGGTGTCGTTCGCCGTCGCACTTGTCGTCGACGTCCGCCGGCGATAGCGGTCACCGCATCTGGTGCTCGGCCAACGGGCCGACCGTCCAGCCGCGCTGGTGGCAGGTCGTCACCAGCGGGACCAGCGCGTCGAGGGTGGCGCGCCAGGAGCCGGGTGCCGACTGGGTGTCGCTGTCGTGCAGCAGGATCGTGGCGCCGCCGGAAAGCCGCCGGGTGACGGTGTCGCAGACGGTCCGCGGTGTGGCGCGGGTGGTCCAGTCGCGACCCCAGTCCGTCCAGAGGACGCACCGCATCCCGAGTCGGGTCGCCGCCGTTCGGGCGGCCGCGGTCAGCACTCCGTAGGGCGGCCGGTACCACCGCGCCGCGATCCCGGTCGCGTCGCCGACGCTGACGAAGCCGCGGCGCAGGTCGTCCCGCGTGGCCGACGGGCTCCGCGTGGGCAGCAGGCGGTGGCTGTGCCCGTGCAGCGCGACCTCGTGGCCGTCGTCGACGATCCGGCGGGCCAGCTCCGGGTAGGCGGCGGCCTGTTCGCCGAGGAGGAAGAACGTCGCGCGTACGCGAAGCCGGCCGAGAGCGTCGAGGAATGCCGGTGTCGACGCCGGATGGGGCCCGTCGTCGAAGGTGAGGGCGACGTGTCGCGGGTCTCCGACTCCGGCCAGCGCCGGGGCGACCACCCGCAACGAGGGCGCGAGCGCCGGTGTGACGGCGGCCGCGCCGATGGCGAGCGCCGCCCGCCAGGACCTGTTCACGCCGCGGGAGCCAGGTCGGCGGCGGGCGCGCCCAGCAACCGGGTGAGCGCGTCGGCCGGGCGGGGAGCCGTCACCGGCTGCGGCGGAAACGGTCGCGGGTCGCGCAGGGCCGCGCGCAGGTCGGCGCGGTCGCGGCACCAGGCGGACAGGCCGGCTTGTTCGAGCGCGGCGGCGTTGGCGGTGCCGTGGCCCGGCAGAGCCCGGTAGGCGAGCAGGGGCACACCCGCGGCGATCGCCTCCCAGCAGGTCATCCCGCCGGCGTTGTGCACCACCACGTCCGCGGCCCGCAGCAGCTCGGCCATGTCCCCGACCCAGCCGAGGGTGATGCCCGGCCCGTCGGCGACGAGCCTCCGGTGCAACCGCGTGTTGCGGCCGCAGACGGTCACCGGTGTGGCCAGACCGGTCGCGGCGATGTCCCGCGCGGTCTGTGCCAGCGCTCCGGCGCCCCAGGATCCGCCTACGACCAACGCGATCGGCCCGTCCGGCAGACCCCAGCGCGCGCGGGCCGCGCGCTTCTCGGCCTCGGTCCCCGGACGGAAGCCGGCTCCGACGGCGGGTGCGCAGACCACGATCCCGCGCGCGCCCAGGCGATGGGCCTGCGCCGCGGCGACGGTGTCCACCGCCATATGCGTCTCGACGCCGGCGGACACCCAGAGCGGATGCACCGACGGGTCACAGAGAAACGTGACCACGGGCGACGCCAACCGGCCGGCCGCCCGGAGCTGCCCGAGCGCCTGGCTGGCGAACGGGAACGTGGACACGACCAGGTCCTCGTCTCCGGTCAGGGCCCGCAGGAGTCCCGGGGCCGCCGCCCGGGCGACGGCGTTGCCGGTCACCCGGGCCAGCGACGGCCGGCGCAGGGTCCCGACGAGGGCGCCCCAGCTGCCCGGTGCCGTGCGCAGCTGGGCCGCGTAGAGCTGGGCGAGCCCGTGGCCGGCCCGGGCCGGCAGCAGATCGAGGAAGTCGTGCCGGGTCACGGCGCAGCCGCGGGCGACCAGGGCGGTCGTCAGCTGGTCGGCGGCCTGGTCGTGCCCGGCGCCGATGCTGGCCGAGATCATCGCTATCCGCGGGGTTGGTCGCATTCCGGTGCCTTCCTGCTGTCGGCGGTCGCCGCCCGTGCCTGCGGGACGCTAGGAAGGCCGTGCTGAGAACCGGCTGAAGCGTCCGGTTCAGCGGGTTCTCAGGTAGGGGAGTCATACGCTTCCCAGGTGACGGCCGCCGTACGACGCATCACGCAGCCCTGGACTGCGCGTCTGGGCGGTGTCCGCGTGCGTTCCGCGCTGGCGGCCGCGGCCGTCGTCGCCTGCGCCGTCCTGGTGGCTGGAGTCGGCCTGCTGCTGGCGACGCGGGCCACGCTGACCGGCAACCTCGACGCCGCCGCGACCCAGCGGGCCGGTCAGGTCGTCGCCGCCCTCCAGGCCGACGATCCGACCCGGCTCGCGCAGACCCTGCAACCCGCCGCCGGCGATCGCACCGCCGTGCAGGTGCTCGACAGCTCCGGTCGGGTGCTGGACGCGTCGCCCGACCTCGGCACGCGGCCCGCGCTGACCGCCGCCCGCCCGGCTCCGGGACAGACGGTGACGCAGCAGCGGCTGCTGTCGCCCGACGACGAGGACGAGTTCCGGATCCTGGCCACCGGAGCACAGACCGCCGACGGTGCGCGGGTGGTCGTCGTCGGTCAGTCGTTGCGGCCCGTCAACGAAAGCCTCGAGGTGATCGTGCGGGCGGCGCTCGTCGGTGTGCCGGCGCTGGCGCTCGTCGTGGGCCTGGCGACCTACTTCTTCGTCGGCAAGTCGCTGCGCCCGGTCGAGGCGATCCGCCGCCGCGTGTCGACGATCACCGCCAGCGATCTGCGTACCCGTGTGCCTGTCCCGGCAGCGCGCGACGAGGTCGCCGCCCTGGCGGAGACGATGAACGCGATGCTCGATCGACTCGACGGCGCCGCGCGGACCCAGCGCCGGTTCGTCGCGGACGCGAGCCACGAGCTGCGCAGCCCGCTGGCCACGCTGCAGGTCGGGCTCGAGCTCCTCGAGGCGACGGACTCCGGTCACGGGCGGCAGTTGCGGCGGATGCGGGGCGAAACCGCCAGGCTGAGCCGGATCATCTCCGACCTGCTCCTGCTGGCGCGGGCCGACGAGCACGGGTTGACCGTGCGGCACGACGACGTCGACCTCGACGACCTCGCCTACGTCGAGCGTGACCGGCTCCACGCCGAACATCCCGAGCTGCGCATCGAGTCGCGCATCCGACCGGCCCGGGTGCGCGGCGACGCACACCAGCTCGACCGGGTGATCCGCAACCTGTGCGACAACGCCGCCCGCTACGCGCGACAGGTCGTGACGCTCACGGTCACCGTCGGTCCCGACGGCACCGACCTGCGCGTCGACGACGACGGCCCGGGCATCGACGAGGCCGAGCGCGAGCGGGTCTTCGACCGGTTCGTGCGGCTCGACGACAGCCGGACCCGGTCGGACGGCGGCTCCGGCCTCGGACTGGCCATCGCACACGAGATCGTGGCGAGCCACGGCGGGCGGATCACTGCCGAGACCTCGTCCAGCGGCGGCGCGTCGCTGCACGTCTGGCTGCCGCCGGCCGATCTGTGAGGGGGGACGATGCGAATCCTGCTCGTCGAGGACGAGGTCGCGCTGGCGGAAATGGTCCGTGAGGGCCTGACCGGGGAGGGCTTCGCCGTCGACGTCATGCACAACGGCCCCGACGGGCTGTGGGCGGCGACCGAGCACCCCTACGACGTCGTCGTGCTCGACATCATGCTGCCGGGCATGAGCGGGTACGAGGTTTCGCGGCAGCTGCGGGCCCGCGAGGTCTGGACGCCGATCTTGATGCTGACCGCCAAGGACGGCGACTACGACCAGGCCGACGCGTTGGATCTCGGCGCCGACGACTACCTCACCAAGCCGTTCTCGTTCGTCGTCCTTGTCGCACGCCTGCGCGCGCTGGCCCGCCGCGGCGCGCCCGCACGGCCGACCGTGCTCTCCGCCGGTGACCTGTCGGTGGATCCGGCGCGGCGGCGGGTGACCCGTGGTGACGACGAGATCAGCGTGACGAGCCGCGAGTTCGCGTTGCTGGAGTTCCTGATGCGCCATCGCGGCGACGTGGTGAGCAAGACCGCCATCATCGAGAACGTCTGGGACATGAACTTCGACGGCGACCACAACATCGTCGAGGTGTACGTCCGCTACCTGCGCCGCAAGATCGATCTGCCCTACGGCCGGGCGGCGATCGAGACCGTGCGCGGCAGCGGCTACCGGCTCGCCGCCGACGGCGGCTGAACACGAGCGCTTTCAGGTCAGTTTCAGGCTCGCCGGCGCACTGTGGGGAACGTGATCCTCAACCCCACGCACTTGATCTCCACGTTCGGCCTGCTCGGGATCCTGGCCGTGGTCTTCGCGGAGTCGGGCATCCTCGCGGGCTTCTTCCTGCCCGGCGACTCGTTGCTGTTCACCACCGGCCTGCTGGTCGCGAGCGGGGTGCTCCACGCTCCACTGTGGTTGGTGTGCCTGCTGATCAGCGTCGCGGCGGTCGCCGGCGACCAGGTGGGCTACCTGTTCGGCCGCAAGGTCGGCCCGGCGTTGTTCCGCCGGCCGGACTCCCGGCTGTTCAAACAGCAGAACCTGCGCCGCGCGGAGACGTTCTTCGCCAACCACGGCGCCCGCTCGGTCGTGCTGGCGCGGTTCGTGCCGATCGTGCGCACGTTCACACCGGTCGTCGCCGGAGCCGGGCGGATGCATTACCGCACGTTCGTGACCTACAACGTCGTCGGCGGCATCGCCTGGGGCACCGGAGTCACCGTCGCCGGCTACTTCCTGGGACAGATCGGGTTCGTGCGGTCAAACGTCGAGCTCATCCTGGTCGCCATCGTCGCGGTGTCGTTCGTCCCGGTGGTCGTCGAGTTCGTCCGAAGCCGGCGGCGGCGCCGACCGGCGACCAAAGCGGCGGAGCGGACGGACGCCGTCGTCCGACGCTGACTGGACGGCGCCCTGGTCGGCGGCGTCAAGTTCGTCTCCTTCGACGCCGCGCTCGGCGTCTACGAAGCGGGCGGCTTGCGGGAGCCCGGTGCACAGGGCCTGCGACGACGAGCCCGCGGTCACGAACTGACGATCCGCGGGCTCGTCGTCCTTCAGGTCAGGTCGTCGGAGCGGCCGGCTTCGATGCGGGACCACTGGACGATCGGGCGTCCGTTCGTACGCCAGACTTCGGGGTTCTTCGCGTCCCCCCAGCCCTGCGGCCATCCGTCCGGGGAGTCCTCCCACGCCTCCTGGCGGCCGTAGACGGTCATGTCCAGCAGCCCGTGCGTGGGTGCCATGATCTCGACGCCGCGGCCGCCGGTGTAGTAGGTCTCGTAGACCCGCTCACCGTCGCGGAGGTAGCAGACCAGGTGGTGACGCTGCCAGTCGCGACCCTCCAGGAGTCGCGGTGCCGTTTCCGCGGCCGAGTACCACGGCATGTCCAGGCCCAGGAAGTCCCGGTAGCGAATGCTCTCCTCGAAGGGGCCCTTGCAGAGGACGGCGTACGTGGCGTCGCGCGAATGGACGTAGGCGAGTTCGCGGACCTGGCTGTTGAAGAACGTGCAGCCCTCGCATTGTTCCGCGGCGGGACGGCCCGGCCACCAGGCGTGGTAGTAGGCGATGAGCTGCTTGCGGCCCTCGAAGACGTCGAGGATCGTGACCGGCCCGTCGGGACCGATGACCTCGATGCTGGCGTCGACCTCCACCATCGGCAGCCGTCGCCGGGCCGCTGCGATCGCGTCGCCCTCGCGGGTGTGCGCCTTCTCCCGTGTGAACAGTGCTTCCCGCGCCTCCTGCCAGGTCTTCCTGTCCACGACGGGCGGCAGGGCCGGGTTCGGTGTGTGGTGGCTCATGATTTCGCCTCCAGTTGCAGTGTCAGTGCGTCGGCGCGGGAATGCCGCGATTTTCGACGTTGTCGGCGAGCCGGCGCAGGGTCGCGACGGTGAAGCGGCGTGCGGCACCCGCTTGCCTCCGGCGCGCCGCGGGCGCGTGGGTCGTGGGCGCCGTGGGGCGCGCCGACAGCACGTGCTGCTTGGTCGCATTGTCGGCCATGACCATGGCGGTTGGTACGAGCATCGGACGCTCCTTCGATCGTTGATGCAACCATCCGGTTGCTATAACCGTATGGCAACCGGACGGTTGCGTCAACCCGCGTTCGATGGGGCGTGCGATCTGTGCTGCGGGTCAACGAGGTCGAGCTCAGCGTTCGGCGAGCCAACGGATCCCCGCGCTGCTCATCGAGGTGACCATGCTGAGCTGGCCTTCGGGCGAGGCCATCGATCGGGCGGCTGTCGAACGCCGGCGGTGCCGGTTGACAGACGGTGTCCATCACCCTTGCCCGGTGGGTCGTTCCGATCCGGCCCGCAGTGGATCAGGGCTTGCTACGTTCAGCCTGGGCGCGGAGTCGCGCCGGACGACCCATGGGGCCAGCGGGGGGACTCATGTCGACGGGGCAATATTTCAGTCAGTATCACATGCCGTTCGATCCTGACATTCCGGAAGCGGATCGCCGCATGGCGGCCGAGGTCGCCGAGGACTACGACCGTCGTCAGCGCAACACCGCCGAAGCGCGTGGCGACAAGGTGGCCGAGATCGTCGAGCGTGGCAACCGGCGCATCGCCGAGCTGCTGGGCGAGGAGAACTGGCTGTCGCTGCGGCGGCGGATGCGCGGCGAGCGCACCCGGTTCCGCGACCTGCTCCAGCCGCCCAACGGCCTCAACGCCGACTACGAGGCGCTCAATCAGCAGCGCCGCAAGAACGTGCAGGCCTACTTCGACAGCCTGAACGTCGACGAAGGGCAGTTGCGGCGGATCGTCGCGGAGACCAAGGCCGCGGTGCTGGAAGCGACGCCGACCACGCAGGCCGAAGGCGGGCACGCCGCGTGGCTGCACGACGCGCAGGGACCGACGACCGCACAGCAGGACGCGGCCAACGCGCCGTTGGCCTGGACCGCGTTCCGTCCGCCGTTCCCGGCCTTCCAGCACGGCTTCGATCCACACAACCTCGGTGGGTTCCGCGTCTCCCGGACCGTCGACATCGACCGGTTCGCCGGCCTGGTCAGTCACCAGATCATGCTCGACAACAACGACGCGGACGACTTCGACAACGGCTGGGCCGTCGCCGACGCCCAGATCGGCTTCAACTTCCGCGCCGCGGCGACCGGCGTGCTGGAGATCTTCATCGAGGCCCGGTGCGGCCTCGGCCGGCACGAGCTGCGCGTGGAGGACGAGTTCGGCACGTCGGACTCGTCCACGACGCAGGAGAACTTCCTGATGGCCCACGTCCTGCACCCCAACGTCACCGCGCCGTCGTTCGCGCTGATGTCGCGCTTCAACTGGGTCACCGACTCGACCGCGGTCGTCGCCCGCGAGTTCCTCACCCAGGGCGGCGCCTTCACGGCGCGGCTGTTCAGCAACGGCCCGGTCCAACTCGGCCAGACCGTGCACATCCGGGCCGGCACCCGCAGCAGCGACGGCTCGGTCACGAACGACATGGAAATCAACAGCAAGTCGAACTTCAGGTGGGTCATCAACGCGGTATGGGTCCGCACGGCGCAGTGAAAGGGCCCGGGAGCGACCGCGTACGCGCGTCGCTCCCGGGCCTAATGGTCAGCAGTAGAGGTTGTTTCCGGCGCCGACGCCGAGGATGCCGACGAACTGCTGGTAGCGGGTGACGCGGCTCTGCACCTGGGCGGGGTTGCCGCCGTTGCACTCGATCGACCCGTTGATGCTGCGGATGGTCTCGCCGAAGCCGGCGCCGTTGACCATCGCGTTGTGCGGGGTCATCGTGCCGGGCCCGCTCTGGGTCATCCAGTACCAGAGGGCGGTCTTCCAGGCGACCGCGGCGTCGTTCTGCACCAGCCAGGGGTTGGTCAGCAGGGGCAGGCCGAGCGCGTTGCCGGCGGCGTTGTAGTTGAAGTTCCAGCTGAGCTGGATCGGCCCGCGGCCGTAGTAGGCGGCCTGGCCGGCCGGGCAGCCATACGACTGGCTCCAGTCGCAGTAGTGGGGGTAGTTCGCGGTGTTCTGCTCGACGATGTGCACGAGCCCGCCGGTCTCGTGGTGCGCGTTGGCGAGGAAGGCCGCGGCCTCCTGGCGCTGGACGGTGGTGCTGCCGGTCTTGGCGAACGCCGGGTAGGCGCCGAGCGCGGCCACCAGGCCGGAGTACGTGTAGAACGAGTTGCGGCCCGGGAACATCTGGTTGAACTGCGCCTCGCTGACGACGAAGCCGCCCGTGCCCGGTGGCGGGTCGGTCGGGTTGCCGCCACCGCCGCAGGTGTAGGGGTCCCAGTACCAGGTGCTGATGATCGGGTCGTAGCCCGGGTTGTCGTGCTCGGCGATGTAGTACAGACCGTTGGTGTAGCGGACGATCGCGCCCGCCGCGTACCAGGTGCCGGCGGCCCAGTTCGGGTAGTTGCAGGTGGTCCCACCGCCACCGCCACCGCCACCGCCGCCGTCGCATGCGCCGAGGTCCTGCCACACGCCGGTGGTGCCGGGCGGGGCCTCGCCCTGCGTCCACCGCTTCGCCTGGTAGTTGCGACCGTTGCGGGAGGCCTGGTCGCCGCCCCAGTAGACGGTCGACGCCTGCCACGCCGCCGTGCACGCGGCGGCCGACGCCGCGGTCGCCGGGATGACCGCGACCAGTCCGCCGCCGACGGCCACGGCCAGCGCCACGAGCAGGGCACGCAGTCTCGACATGCGATCACTCCTTTCCGGAGGGAGTTAGGGATCGATGTCCGTGACTGTAGCACCTTCTGTTCACAAACTTTACTAATAGCGGCGCGGAGCTCCATCGCTAGCGAAGCGACCGCGTCATTCCCGGACGCGGACCATGCTCAGCGTGGCTCCTCCAGGATCCGCTTGAGGTTGGCCAGATCCTTCTGGTTGGCCCGGCGCATCGCCGCCGCCATCACCGGCCCGGTCACCTTGGTGAACCCGGCCGGCTCACCCCGGTTCCGCAACGTCATCCGCGTCCGGTCCGCGCCCACCGGTGTCCAGGTGTAGGTCGTCTCCATCGGAAACGGCCCCTGCGCCGTCCGCATCACCAGGCGGTCGCCGGGGACGAACTCGACCACTTCGTACGTGTAGGCCAGCCGCCGACCGAGAAACCGTGCCACGAAATCCAGTCGCGATCCCACCACCACCGGCTCGGGTGTGCGCCACCGCACCGACTCGATGTTCACGTACCACTGCGGCGCGTGCGACGGATCGCCCGCGTACGCCGCGACGTCCGCACAGGGACGGTCAATCACGATCTCGGTCACCACGTCGACAGCCACGACCTCATCCTGCACCCTGCCGCCGCATGCCACGGATCCGACGTCGCTGGACTACCAGGTGCGGAGTACACCCGCCGCCGCGCAGCGGCGGCGGGCCCCGA